>JAIOXZ010000058.1 GCA_021741355.1 Caulobacter sp. | reverse complement strand
TGTGACCGGTCGAGGTAGCACGTGATCTGACCGATCCTAGAAGCCTTCCAGGGAGGGGGCGATGAGTCGGGGCAGAGTGCTATCGGAGGTTCGCGTTATGCGTTTCAACGAGATCATGGGGCGGCACCAAAGCGGCCGCTTGTCGTGCGAGGAGGCGGCCGACGTGCTGGGAATATCGGTGAGTTCGTTCTACCGCTGGCGCCGACGGTTCGAGACCAAGGGCGTGGAGGGGTTGGCCGACGGTCGGATCGGGAAGGCGTCGGGCCGGCGGGCCGGGGTGGACGAGGTTGTGCGGATGCTTGAGCTTTACGAGACCCGCTATTTCGATCTCAATGTCGCCCACTTCCACGAGAAGCTTGCCGACCACGGCATCGCGCGCGGCTACACCTGGACCAAGAACACGCTTCAGGCGGCCGGCAAGGTGGCCAAGGCCAAGAAGCGCGGCGCGCATCGGCGGCGGCGGCCCCGCAAGCCGCTGCCGGGCATGATGCTGCACCAGGACGGCTCGCGCCACGAATGGACGCCTGGGCAATGGTGGGATCTGATCGTCACCATGGACGACGCCACCAGCGAGATCTACTCGGCCTTCTTCGTCGCCGAGGAAGGCACCGCCAGCAGCATGCGGGGCATCCACGAGGTGATCGCCCGGTTCGGCCTGTTCTGCTCGCTCTACACCGACCGCGGCTCGCACTACTGGGTCACCACCGAGGCCGGCAAGGTCGACAAGGACAACCCCACCCAGGTGAAGCGGGCGCTCGACCAGCTCGGCATCGAGCTGATTCCGGCCTATTCGCCGGAAGCCCGTGGCCGCTCGGAGCGGACGTTCGGCACGATCCAGGGTCGCCTGCCGCAGGAATTGCGGCTGGCCGGCATCACCGACATGGAGGCGGCCAATCGCTTTCTCGCCGACGTCTTCATCCCCGAGAGCAACCGTCGCTTCCGCGAAAAGCCGGCGGAAGAGGGCACCGCCTTCGTGCCGTGGGCCGGCACCAACCTGGCCGACATCCTCTGCATCCAGGAGGAGCGCACCGTCGGCAACGACAACACCGTCCGCTATCTGAACCGGATTTTGCAGATTCCCGCCGACCGGCACCGCCACCACTACGTCAAGTCCAAGGTCCGGGTCCACGAGTACCCCGACGGCGCGCTCGCCGTCTTTCACGGGCCGCGCCGTCTGGCCAGCTTCGATGCCGGCGGCGTGCCGATCGCCGATCCCGTCGTCGTGCTCGACCAGGTCGCCGCGTGATCTCGCCGCAGGCCCCCACCTGCCCCAAGCGGAGCACCGTGCTCGGAGCCGTCAAGGACGCTGGCGCGCCGCTGCGCGGTGGCCTGCGGCCATCCTTGACGGCTCCTCCGCGCGGCGCTCTTCGGGGCGCAGGTCGGGACGGAGGGATGGTCCTTGCGATCGAACAAAGGGATGCCTGGGGTCGACGCCGCTCCAACCCACAGCGCAGGTCACCAACGAGCGGTCAATTGATGTGCTACCTACGTCGGTCATTTTCATTTGCTACCGACAGGGGATCGGAATGTGGTTGATAAGCCCTTCGGCCGGCCGGTATAATCAAAGAACCTTCCAATTCCGCATGGTGATTCCAACATGATCGATGCTCTGGCTCTCGCCGGCGATCTTGCTCAAGTAGCACCCTGGCCCATCCCCCGGCGGGTCTTCGTGATCGCCGAGATCGGTATCAATCACAACGGCAGTGTCGACCTCGCCAAGCAGTTGATCGACATGGCGAAGCGGGCCGGCTGTGACGCGGTCAAGTTCCAGAAGCGAACCATCGACATCGTCTACACCGAGCAGATGCTGGACTCGCCGCGGGAAAGTCCGTGGGGCACCACACAGCGCGCCCAGAAGGAAGGTCTCGAATTCGGCCGCCGCGAATACGACGAGATCGACGCCCACTGCAAGGCGGCCGGCATCGAATGGTTCGCCTCGGCCTGGGACATTCCCAGCCTGGAGTTCATGCGGCCATACGATCTGCGCTACAACAAGATCGCCTCGGCGATGATGACCCACCGCGCCTTCGTCGAGGCGGTCGCCGCCGAGAAGAAGCCGACCTTCATTTCCACCGGCATGTGCGGCTGGGACGAGGTCGACGCGGTGGTCGCCCTGTTCCGCGAAGCCGGCTGCCCCTTCGTGCTGATGCACACCGTGTCGGAATATCCGGCCTCCGAGGACATCCTCAATCTCGGCGTGATCAACGCCCTGCGCCAGCGTTACGGCTGCCCGGTGGGCTACAGCGGGCACGAAGCCTCGGTCTCCCCGTCGGTGGTGGCGGCGGTGATGGGCGCGGTGGCGGTGGAGCGTCACGTCACCCTGGACCGCGCCATGTACGGCTCGGACCAGGCGGCGTCGCTGGAACGTCCCGGTCTGGAATCGCTGGTGGCGCAGATCCGCAAGATTCCGGTGATGTTGGGCGGCGGCGACAAGACATGCACCGAGGGCGAGATGTCGGTGGCCGGAAAGCTGCGTTACTGGCAGCAGGCCTGAGGACATGCGTTGTCCCCTGTGCGAGCGGCCGGGCGAAGGCGTCCTGACGCGGCAGCTTCGGGGCGGTCCCGGCGAGGTGCGCTGGTGCGAGTCGTGCCGGCTCGGTTTCATCGAGGCGCCGGACCAGGACTCTCTGGCGGCCTTCTACGCCACCGAGTATCGCAAGCTGCACGGCCCGGTCCTGGGCCGCGTCTCCGATCCCGAGGAGACCTTCCAGACCCATGTCGGGCAGCAAGGCGGCCGGCTGAAGCTGCTCGCCCCGCATCTGCGGCCGTCCTTTCGGGTGCTCGAGGTGGGCTGCTCGACGGGGCACTTCCTTTATCACGTCAAGCCCCTGGTCGCCGAGGTGGTGGGGGTCGACTACAACCCCGAGCACGCCGCCTGGGCCGCCGCCCGCCTGGGCTGCCGCACGTTCGGCGAGGGGCTGGAGAAGGCCGGGCTCGAGTCGGGCTCGTTCGACGTGGTCTGCGCCTTCCAGACCCTCGAACACGTCGCCGATCCGGTGGCCTTCGTCGGCGTTCTGGCCAGCCATTTGCGGCCCGGCGGCCTGCTGATGATCGAGGTTCCCAATCTCCACGATCTGCTGCTGTCGGTGTTCGACGTGCCCCGCTATCAGAGCTTCTTCTATCATTCGGCGCACCTTTTGTACTTCACCCGCGAATCGCTGGCCGCGGTCATGGCCCGGGCCGGGTTCGCCGGCGAGGTCGTGTTCACCCAGGACTACAACCTGACCAACCATCTGAACTGGATCCACACCGACCAGCCGCAGCCGACCGGGGCCATGGGTCTCGGTCCGGCGCGGCTGCCCAATGTCCGCGAGGATCTGGAACCGGCGCTGCGCGAGGATCTGGACCGCTGGCTCGCAGAGGCCGACGCCGCCTATCGGGCGCTGCTGGCGCGGCATGGCAAGACGGACAACATGACCTTTCTCGGCAGACGTGACGGAGGGCCGTGAATGGCATCGCGCGTCCTTTTGGTCGTTTACGACAACGGCTCGCACATCCATTCCTTTCCCATGGGGGCCGCCTACATCGCCGCCGCCCTGCGGCAGAAGGGGCACGAGGTCGTCGTCTGGAACCAGGACAGCACACATTCTCCGGACGAGTCGCTGACCGGATATCTGGACGAAAACCCTTTCGACGTCGTCGGCATCGGCGTTATCGGCGGCTATTATCAGTACCGCAAGCTGTTGTCCCTGGCGGGTGCGGTGAATCGTTCGCGACGGCGGCCCTTCTTCTTGCTGGGCGGGCACGGCCCGACCGCCGACGTGCGCTATTTCCTGCGCAAGACCCAGGCCGACGCGGTGGTGATGGGCGAGGGCGAGGAGACCGTGGTGGAACTGGTCGCCGCCCTGGAGAACCGCACGCCGTTGACCGATGTGCGCGGCCTCGCCCTCCGCGACGGCCCCGAGGTGACGGTCACCCCGGGGCGGCCGCTGATCGCCGACCTGGACGCCATTCCCTGGCCGGCCCGCGACCTGTTCCCGGTGGAATATTACCGGCTGCTGCGCATGCCCCACGCGACCAGCGCCGACTTCTGCCTGCCGGTGCTGTCGGGGCGTGGCTGCACCTTCCGCTGCACCTTCTGTTACCGGATGGACACCGGGCACCGCGCCCGCGCCTCCGAGCCCATCCTCGACGAGATCGAGTATCTGCAGAAGACCTGGAACATCACCTATATCGACTTCATGGACGAGCTGCTGATGATTTCGCGTCAGCGCACCATGGAGTTCTGCGAGTCCATTCTGCGCCGGGGCCTGAAGTTCAAGTGGTACTGCAACGGGCGCCTCAACTACGCCGCGCCCGAGGTGCTGGACTTGATGAAGCGCGCCGGCTGCGTGTTCATCAATTACGGCATCGAGTCGGTGGACAACACCGTCCTGAAGAACATGCAGAAGGCCCTGCGCTATGAACAGATCGTGCCGGGTATCGAAAACACCCTGGCCGCCGGGATCAGCCCCGGTCTGAACATGATCTTCGGCAATATCGGGGACAACCGCGACACCCTGCGCCGGGCGGTGGACTTCCTGATCCGCTACGACGATCAGGCCGAACTGCGCACGATCCGTCCGGTCACGCCCTATCCCGGCTCGCCGCTCTACGACGAGGCGGTCCGCCGCGGCCTGCTGAGGGACTGCGAGGACTTCTACGAGCACAAGCACCTGAACTCGGACCTGATGGCAGTGAACTTCACCGAGCTGACCGAGGACGAGTTCTACGAGGCGCTGGCCGAGGCGAACAGCCGGCTGGCCGAGAACTACTACGCCAAGAGCCGCGAACGCATGCTGCGCCAGATCGACCGCCTGTACCGCCAGCGTGACGCCACCTTCCGCGGTTTCAGGCCGGTGTGACCTTCAGGACGAAGGTCTCGTAGAACGCGCGTACCGCGTGGGCGCCGCCCCGGGCGTGCAGGACATGATCGGCGCGGGCCAGGACGTCGGGATGGGAATCCGCCGGCGCCACCACGAAGCCGACCACCGACATGGCGCCCAGATCGTTGACGTCATTGCCCACGAACACCGTTCGCGCCGGATCCAGTCCGTGCTCGTGCAGATAGTCCAGCAGCGCCCGGCGCTTGTCGGTCGAGCCGTGGATCACCGGGATGCGAAGCTTGCGTCCGCGTGCCGCGACCACCGGGTTCTCCTCGGTGGACAGGATGATCTGCCGCAGGCCGGCCTCGCGCATCCGGGCCACCGCCCAGCCGTCCGATCGGCTGACGAAAACGGCCTCGCGGCCGTCCTCGAGCACCAGGACGCGGTTGTCGGTCATGACGCCGTCGAAATCGTAAACCACCAGATCGAAGGGAAGAGAGTCCATTTCCGGGCGTGGCCTTTCCGAGGCGGTGGCGCCGACGTCCGAGTGCTGCTAGACCGTGAGCCTCCGGAAGGCCGCCATGGGGACATTACCGCCCTTTGCCGCCGCCTTCAACCGCCTGCGCCGCAGATCGTGAAGGGGCTTCCCGCCGATGGTCCGCATTCCCCCGGAAAAGCTGTCGTGGCGTGACTTCGGCGGTCGCGTTCCGCGGAGTGCCGGCGCCTTCTTGCTGCTGTTCCTGCGGCGCCGTTTCTGGCCGCACGTCACCCTGTACGCGCTGACGGCGATGGGCTCGATGGGGCTGATGGGCATGGAGCCGCTCGCCCTGCGGCAACTCGTCGAAGCACTGGAGGGGGCGGGCGGCGGCGGAGCCTGGCCGCCCGAGGTGGCGCGCTGGACCGTGCTGCTGGGGGTCTTGTGGATCGGTTCGGCGCTGTTCAACCGCGCCACCGAGGCGGTCGAGGCGCGCACCACCCCGGTCCTGCGGGCGGCGGTGCAGGCCTGGCTGTTTTCCTACGTCCTCGAGCACGCGCCGCGCTATTTTCACGACAACCTGGCCGGCCGGTTGGGACAGAAGATCAAGCAGGCGCCGGAATCCTGCATGGCCCTGGTGACCATCGCCGCCCACGACGTGGTGCGCATCCTGGTCATCCTGGCCATGGGCCTGGTGACCCTGTCCCAGGCCCATTGGCTGTTCGCCGTGCTTCTGGTGGTCTGGACGGCGCTGTTCCTGCTCGCCTCGGCCTGGTTCGCCCGGCGGCTGCTGGTGCTGGCGGCGCGCTTCTCGGACAGCGTCTCGCAGGTCGGCGGGCGCCTGGTGGACGTGGTGTCCAATGCCGACCTGGTGCGCGCCTTCGCCGCTCGCGAGCGCGAACGCGGCCAACTGGCCGACCTGCTGCGCACCGAATGCGAAACCGCGCAGCGTCTGCGCTGGTTCCTGATCTGGCTGCGCCTGGTGCAGTACAACGCCACGCTCGCGTTCCAGATCGCCCTGGTGTCGCTGGCGGTGGCCGAGGTGGTGGCGGGCCGGATGACCATCGGCGACTTCGTCATGGTCTTCTCGCTGGCCAACCTAGTGGCCCTGAACGTGTGGAACCTGTCGGGACAACTGGTCAACTGGTTCGAGCAGTCGGGCAATCTGGGCGAGGCCATCGCGCTGCTGACCCGGCCCCACGAGATCACCGACCGGCCCGGCGCCGTGCCGCTGCGTGTCACCGTGGGGTGGATCGCCTTTCGCGGCTTGCGCTTCGCCCACGCCGACGGCACGCCGGTGTTCGACGGCCTGGATCTCGAGGTGCGGGGCGGCGAGACCGTGGCCCTGGTCGGGCCCTCGGGAGCCGGCAAGAGCACCCTGATCCGGCTGTTGCGCCGCCACTGGGAGCCCCAGGGCGGGAGCGTCGAGATCGACGGCCAGGACATCCGCGCCGTGACCCTGGACAGCCTCGAGCGGGCCATCGGCGAGGTGCCGCAGGCGCCGGTCCTTTTCCACCGCTCGATTCGCGACAACATCGCCTATGCCCGCCCCGAGGCGGACGAGGACGAATTGCTGGCCGCGGCGCGGCGGGCCCACTGCCACGACTTCGTCATGCGCCGCGGCCTGGGTTACGACACCCTGGTCGGCGAGCAGGGGGTGCGGCTGTCGGGCGGCGAGCGCCAGCGCGTCGCCATCGCCCGGGCCTTCCTGGGCGACGCGCCGATCCTGATTCTCGACGAGGCGACCTCGGCCCTGGATTCCGAGACCGAGCACCTGATCCAGGAATCCCTGCGCGACCTGATGAAGGGGCGGACGGTGATCGCCATCGCCCACCGTCTTTCGACCATCCGCCACGCCGACCGGGTGGTCTATCTCGAGGCCGGCCGCATCGTCGAGGAGGGCCCCCACGACCGCCTGCTGGCCCAGGGCGGCCGCTACGCCGCCCTGTGGGCCCGCCAGTCCGGCGGCTTCCTGCCCGAGACCGAACCAGAAGGAGGATGACATGAGGGCCGAGATCGAAGCCGCCCTGGACCGTCTGCCGCTGAGCATCGACTCGGCGGGCCTGCGCCTGCACAATACGGGGTCTGAGATCGCGGTAGGAACGCCCATTGCTGGGCGCCCCCCGCGCAGATCCGTACGTGCGGCATTCCCGCATACGGCTCCTACCTTGAGTGTTTGACGGCGAAGCGGACATTTGGCCAAGGGTGAAGGATCTTG
>JAIOXZ010000005.1 GCA_021741355.1 Caulobacter sp. | reverse complement strand
GATCGTGCTGATCGAGAAGGCCAATCCCGGAGGGGCGGAACCGCTATCAGAAGATTTGCTGAGCGCCAGACATCCCCGACCGTGAGTGCACCGGCCTTAAACCTGGGTCCTCGCTTCCGCGAGGATGAGCGGAAAAAAAAGGGGGGGAGGTCCGCAACGGATAGAACCCGGTCATTGGCTCCAGGCCCGCAAACGGACCCTCGCCGAGCCGTTCCCAACGGGACTCCAACGTCAGCGTCTATCCACCAGCCTCGGCGAGCCGGGGACACGCACTGAAGTGCATGTCCCCGTTCACCTTACTCCGGCAGGTCGAAGCGGACCGGGATCTTGACCACGGCGCCGTCGACCGCCCGGCCATCGACCATCTGCGGCTTCATACGGAAGTAGGGCTGCAGCTTGAGCGCGGCCTTGCCGAACCCGAAGTCACCGGGATCCTCGGAAACGACCTGGCAGCCGCCGACCGTGCCGTTCGCGGCGACGATGCAGGCGAGGGTTGCCTTGCCCGCGACGCCCAGCCGTTCGGCGCGGTCCGGGAACACGCGCGCCATCTGCGCGCCGGTCGGCTTGCGGAGCCACTCGGGGTGGCTGATCACCGGCGTCTCCGGCACCGTGACGCCCTCGTCTTGCGTGATAGGGCCGGGGTCGAGCGTGGTGATCGGATCGGCCGTCGTCTCGTTGCCCGATGACGGCGTCGCGGCGAGCGTCTCCACGCCCACGGGGTCGGACGCGACAGGATCATGGATGTTGATGGCCGACTGCTGCCGCTCGACCGGCTTGACCTCATCGACGACCGGCTTGGGCTTTTCGCGTTCGAAGGTCTCGATTGTCCCCTCGATGGGATCATCGAACGTCATCGGCGTGGGCATCGCATTGAACGCCGCCACGGCCAGATAGACGCCGAGGGCGACATGGACACTGACCGACAGGCCGATGGCCATCGCGGTCCCGGCGGAGAGTCGCCGGCGACGCTCCGTCCCGGGGTGAAAGGGAAGCACCTGCTGAGCGACCATGACGACCCTCCCTGGGTCTTGTTGTGGTTGACGCAGCGTCATCCCGATCCGGCGCTCCCGCAACCAAAAACTGTAACTGCGAAGCACTTTCAACAAACGTTCGTTTATTTGGGCCGGGCCGGCGCGCGACGGTCAATCATGGTTAACTGGCGGTTAACCATGGCGCCCCAGGACTCCACCCATGGCGGTTCAGGGAATCCGTGGAGTCGTTGAAGCGGCTATTCAGCGCGCGTCGCAGGCGACGGGCGTCGATTTCTCGTTCCTGATGCGCACGGCCAGTCGTGAGAGCGGTTACAATCCCTCCGCCAAGGCCCCGACATCTTCGGCCGCCGGCCTGTTTCAGTTTGTCGAACAGACCTGGCTGTCGACGCTGAAGAAACACGGATCAAAGTACGGCTACGCTCGTTACGCCGACCTGATCACGGTCGGGTCGGACGGGCGCTATCGGGTCAACGGCGACGAAGCCCGCAAGGCGGTGATGAACCTGCGCTTCGACCCGCACGCCGCCTCGCTGATGGCCGGCGAACTGGCCAGTGACCATGCGGCCTATCTCGCGGGCCGGATCGGTCGCCAGCCGACCGCGGGCGAGCTCTACGCGGCGCACTTCCTTGGGCCGCAAGGGTCCGCGAGGCTGATTTCGGCGACGCGCACCAGTCCGGGCGCCAGCGCCGCGGCGCTGTTCCCGGAAGCCGCCGCCGCCAACCGGTCGATCTTCTATCGCGACGGCCGTCCGGTCACGGTGGCGGAGGTCTACAATAACCTGACGCGCAACGCCGGCGACGGCATCGCCGCGCCGCAGGTGCGACCCGACCAGGGTTTCGTCCAGTACGCCGGAGCCCGCCGGACCGACCAGGCCGCGCGCCAGCAGGACGCCCTCGTCGACTTCATCCTGCGCGGGTCACAGGGCGTTGACAGCGGGGGCCTGGGCGGCGGTGGCGGCGCCGGCGGCGGACGCAGTCTCGGCTCCTCGCTGCTGACGGCCGAGATGCTCCGCGTCCTCTCCGACGCCAGTAAAGACCGTTAGGCGACGGCCTTGCTGGCGCGCAGCGCGGCGATGTCACTCTCCGAATAGCCAAGCTCCGCCAGCACGGCGTCCGTATGCTCGCCCAGCGCGGGCGGGCCTGACCGCGGCGTGTCGTCATAGCCGGAGAACCGGGCCGGCGAGGCGGGCGCGCGGAAGCTGCCGCCTCTGCCGTCCGGCGTCTGGACGAAACAGCCCGCGGCGTCCGCCTGCGGGTCGCGCGTCAGTTCGCCTGGCGTCTGATACGGCGCCCAGGTGATGTCGTACTCGTCGAGCCGCGCGGCGATGTCCTCGTAGCTGAATGCGCCGAAGGCCTGATCGAGAATGTCCACCAGCGCGGGCGCGTTGTGGCGGCGGTCGCGGCTGGAGGCGAACAGCGGATCGTTCACCAGGTCCGACCGGCCGACGGCGGCGGCGATCTGCGGCCAGTCCTTGCCGCCTGTGCGCACCAGCAGGCAGATCCAGCGTCCGTCGGCGGTCTTGAAGAAGTTGGCCAGCGGCTGGACGGCCTGGGCGCGCGGCCGTGTCGAGGCCAGCTTCCCGAAGCGCAGCTGGATCGCCATGTCCGAGCCGATCGAATAGACGCCTGTCCGCAGCAGGGATGTCTCGACCAGCCGCCCGACGCCGGTCGTGTGCCGCTCGTGCACGGCCGCCAGGATCGCCGCGACCGTGCTGAGCGAGGTGATGTGATCGCCCATCGCCGTACGGATGGGGAAGGGCTCGACGCCCTTGGGCGCGGTGATCGCGCCGACCCCGGCCCGCGACCAGAAGGCGGCCACATCCATGCCCGCACGGTCCGCATCAGCGCCTTGCAGACCGTAGCCGGTCAGGCTGCAGTAGATCAGCGCCGGCTGACGGGCATGCAACGAATCGAAGTCGAGGCCGGCGCGCTTCAGGGCGCCCGGACGGACGTTGGTCAGGAAAATGTCTGCCGTCGCCACCAGGCGCAGGGCCGCTTCGCGACCGTCAGGAGAAGATATGTCGAGCACGACGCCGCGCTTGCCGCGGTTGTCGAGTTCGAACACCGGGTTGCCGTGTTCCGGGCCGGACAGGCCGTCGAAGAAGTTGCGCATCGGATCGCCGGCCGGCGGCTCGATCTTGATCACCTCCGCGCCCCAGTCGGCCATGATCCCCGCCGCGCCCGGCGCAGCGATGTAGGTCGACAGTTCGACAACTCTCAGGCCACCCAGCAAGCGCCCGTCCTCCCGCCTGGTCTCTTGTTGCGGGCATCATGGCGGGCTGCGCCGGACCGCGAAAGGGTCACGCCACGGAACGCGCCACGGTTCTGGAGTCACCGCCCACCCGCGCCGCCGCGTCGGCGACGGCGCGCGCCACGCCGGCGACCGTCACGGGCTTGCGCAAGACGGTGTCACAGCCGGCGGCGAGACATTCGCGGGCCTCGTCGGCGTCGCCGCCGATCACGGCGATGATCGGGGCCGAGGCGATCAGCGTCGGCAGGGCGCGGATAGCCGCGGCAGTCGCCGGGCCGTCCATCTGCGGCATCCGGCCGTCGAGCATCAGCAGGTCGAAGTCGGCCAGCTGGGCCAGTTCCAGCGCGCGGCGGCCGTTGTTGGCGCCGACGACCTGGTGGCCGAGCTGTTCGAGGATGGCCCGCAGCATCGCGGCGTTCAGCGCGTCGTCCTCCGCCACCAGCACGCGCAGCGGCCGTCCCGGCGGGGAAGGCGGCGCCGGGGCGGTGAAGGCCTCGCCATCCTCGCCGTGGGCGATCGCGGTCTCGTTCCAGGGCAGTTCCAGCGTGAAGCAACTGCCGACGCCCAGGGCGCTCTGACCGGTCAGGGCGCCGCCCATCAGGCCGGCCAGCTGGCGGGCCAGCGACAGGCCCAGACCGGCGCCGGGAATACCGGCGCCGGTGCGCTCGACCCTGCGGAACGGCTCATAGGCCTGCTCCAGTTCGTCGGCGGACAGACCGGGGCCGGTGTCGGCGATGGCGATGGCGATCACGCCGTCGCGCCGCTCGATGCGCGCCTCGATCCGGCCGCGAACCGTATATTTCACGGCATTGCCGATCAGATTGGACAGCACCTGCCGGGTGCGGGTCAGGTCGCCGATCACCGCGCCGGCGCCGGCGTTCTCGAGCGCAGGTTCGACATGCAGGGCCAGTTCCACGCCCTTGGCGGCGGCATGCGGCCGGTTCAACAGCACCAGGTCGCGGGTCAGGCGGACGGGGTCGAACGGCTCGCGCTCCAGAGCCAGCCGTCCGGCTTCGGCGGTCTCGGAGTCCAGCGTTGCATTCAGCACCGAGACCAGGTCCTGGGCGGCGTCGAGCGCCGCGGCCAGCTGCTCGCGGGACGGCGCGGCGCGACCGCCCTGACCGACCGCCGCGGCCAGCACGTGCGTGACGCCGGTCAGGCCGTTGCGGATCTCGTGGCTCAGGGTCGAGACGATATCCGACTTGGAGCGGGCCAGCCGCTCGGCCCTTTCCAGTGATGTCGCCCGCTCGCTGATCAGGGCTTCGCGTTCGGCGGCCAGGGCGAACTGCCCGCGCAGCAGGCGGTTTAGGATCAGGCACAGGGCCATGGTCAGCGCCAGGGCGCCCCAGGCCAGCATGCCCTCCGGGCGGCTGTCTGCGTGGCGGAACAGGCCGATCAGCGGTGTGGCGGCTGCCACCGGCCCGACGATCAGCAGGCCGGCCAGCGATGGCGCGGTGAAGAAGAAGCAGGCCACGGCGCCGGCCACCGAGACCATCAGCAGGGCTTCGCGCGCCGGCCCGGCTCCCTCGGCGAAGGCGGCGATCTGCGCGCAGGCGCCGGACCACAGCAGCCCCCCGAGAATCTGGACCCGCGCCCGGCGCGCCACGTCCCGGCCATCGTCGGTGCGCAGCCAGTTCACGACGGCGTAAAAGGCGCCCCAGTTGATCGCGAAGACCGCGAAGCTGGCGGCCATCCACACGCTGTTGGGGGCGAAGCTGCCGGCCCAGACATAGATCGGCAGGCTGACCGCGAACAACGCCAGGGCGTAGGGCAGAAGGCCGCGCTGCGCTTCAAGCGACTGCAGGGTCACGGCGTCTCCGCCGCGAATGGCGCGTGCGGGTTCGGGTGATGCGGACACGGAATTCCCCTCGGACACGCGCGGACACTAGGGGAGGGATGTTTGCGGGCCGTGAAGGAGGAGAGTTAATCCCTGGTCAGCAATCGTTAAGCCTAACAATCGATGATCGACGCAGCGTCGGCGAAGCCGGGCGGGGATCGATATGGGCACGACACGGGCGGCACTTACGGATGTGGATCTGCGCACCCTTCTGAAGGGCGCGACGGCTGATGAGCGGGCCGTCGCCGCGCACAAGCTGTGCCGGACCATCGACCGCGAGGAGCTGAGCGGCGAAGAGCGGGTGATCGCCGCCGACATCCTGCGGGTCATGGCGGCCGACGCCGCGGAGCTGGTGCGGCGCGCCCTGGCCGTGACGCTGAAATCGTCCGACGTCCTGCCGCACGACGTGGCGCTGAAGCTCGCGCGGGACGTGGAGTCGATCTCCCTGCCGCTGCTCAACTTCTCGCCGGTTTTCACCGACGACGACCTGGCCGAGATCGTCCGGCTCGGCGGACCGGTGCGCCAGGTGGCGATCGCCAAGCGTCCGCAACTGTCGGAAAAGGTCACCGGGGCGATCGTCGACTTCGGCGGCGAGTCTGCGGTCGAGACGGCCTGCGCCAACGACAATGCCGCCTTCTCGGAAACGGCGCTGCAGCGCGCGCTGGACCGCTTCGAAAAGTCCGAGCAGGTGTTGGCGGCGGTTGCCTACCGCAACGTTCTGCCGCTAGCGGTCACCGAGCGCCTGATCAGCATGGTCGGCGACCAGGTCCGCGACCACCTGCTGAACAACCACGCCCTGTCGCCGGAAACGGCGCTGACCATCGCCGTCGGCGCGACGGAGCGGGCGACGGTCGATCTGGTTGACCAGGCCGGGCGCGCCGCCGATCCGAAGGCGTTCGCGGCGCACCTGAACAAGGTCCAGCGGCTGACGGCCTCGCTGCTGCTGCGCTCGCTGGCGCACGGCCATATGACCTTCTTCGAGTGCGCGATCGCTGAACTGGCGGGCGTGCCCCATCACCGGACCTGGCTGATGATCCATGACGCCGGGCCGCTGGGTCTGCGCGCCATCTATGATCGCGCCGGGCTGCCGGCGCGGTTGTTCACCGCCTTCCGGGCCGGTGTCGACACCTGGCATTCGATGGAATTCGACGGCGGCCTGCGCGACCGGGAACGCTTCCAGGAGCGGATGCTGCAGCGTTTTTTGACCCAGCCACAGGGCACGGCGCGCGATGACGTCGACTATCTGATCGACAAGATGGACCGCATCTCGCGCGAAAGCCGCCGGACCGTTGACGTGGCGTGAGGCTTGCCGAACGGGTGTTTGAGGCGCGATCCTCACGCCCATGAGTGAACCCGTCGCTATCCGCCCCGCCGCCACCATCCTGCTCGTCCGCGATGACCCGACCTTTGAGGTCCTGATGGTCAAGCGGCACCACCAGATCGACTTCGCCTCCGGCGCCCTGGTGTTTCCCGGCGGCAAGACCCACGCGGGCGACCACGACGAGGCCTGGGCCGGCTACGTCACCGGCTGGGACGCCACACCGGCCGAGAAGCGGCCGCTGCGAATCGCCGCGATCCGCGAAGCCTATGAAGAGGCCGCGATCATCATCGCCAACGATTCGAAGGGCGCGCCCTTCTGCGGCGACGACCGGGCCGGCGCGGCCCGTGAGTCGGTGTCGAAGGACGAGCGTCCGTTCCTCGATCTGATCCGGGAACTGGATGTGAAGCTGGACCTGGGGGCTCTGACCACCTTCGCCCGCTGGATCACGCCGGACATGATGCCCAAGCGGTTCGACACCTGGTTCTACCTTGTGCGGGCGACGGGCGAGCAGCTTGCGGTCTGCGACGGCTACGAGACCGTCGACGCCGAATGGATCCCGCCTGCCCGGGCGCTGGAGATGGAAAAGGCCGGCGAACGGACGATCATCTTCCCGACCCGCATGAACCTGCAGCTGCTGGCCGAAGCTGCGAGCGCCCAGGACGCCATCGATCGCGCGGGCGCGCGTACGCTGGTCCCGGTCCTGCCGGTCGTCGAGCGCCGTGAGACCGGCGCAGTGCTGGTGATCCCGCCGGACGCCGGCTACGGCCCGATCGTCGAACCGATGAGCAACATCCGGGCGTAAGGTCTTACTCCCGCCCCTTCATGGGGAGGGTGGACGGGCGAAGCCCGGACGGGTGGGGGAGTCAGCCGCTATCCTGAAGCATCCATCGCGGCATCCGGCTTCCCCACCCTGACCGCTTTGCGGTCTGTCCCTCCCCATAAAGGGGAGGGAGGGGAACAGCGCCATTGCGCAGCCGTTCACACACGATGCGCCATGAAATCGACCGCCTGATCTTCACGCCGGATGATGTCGATCTGGCGCGTTCTCCGTTGCGGCGGGGATTGGCGCTCGGTGAGACCTTCGTGCTGGGCGCGTTCAATCCGGGCCTCGCGGTCCTGCCGTCCGGCAACCTGCTGATGATGGTCAGGGTCGCCGAGGGACTGTGTGAGCCCGTGACCGGCCAGGTGATCCGCGCCATTCGCTGGACGCCCGAACGCGACTATCATCTCGTTGAACGGCCGCTCGCCGGCGTCGACGTCAGCGACCCGCGGGCCTTCCGCCTGACGGGGCAGGCCAATCCGCTGGTCGGGCTGACGTCGCTGTCCTGGTTGCTGCCGGTAGAGCTGTCGCCCGACGGACTGTCAGTGGTCGCCGTTCACTATGACCGCGCCATCGGGCCCCGCGTCGGCTGGCAGGAATACGGCGTCGAGGATCCGCGCATCAGCCGGATCGGCCAGACCTGGTACATGACCGCCTGCTGCATCAGCGCGGACCGGCAGTCGACGGGCCTCTACACCTCCGCGAACGGCCTGGACTGGGACCTGGGGGGCATGGTCCTGGACCATCAGAACAAGGACATGCTGCTGTTCGAGGGGCTGATCGACGGCGCGTTCTGGGCTTTGACCCGACCGCTCGGCGGGCTCTATTTCGCCTATCCGCCGGACAGCGACTGGCGCGGCGGCCCGTCGATCAACCTGGCGCGCTCGCCCGACGCCCTGCACTGGAAGCCCGTTGAAACCGGCGGCATCCGGCCGCGCAGGAACTCCCTCGCCAGCGAAAAGGTCGGCGGCGGGGCGCAACCGGTGCTGACGTCCGACGGCTGGCTGGTGCTGTATCACGGGGTTGAGGGCGGCGGCCCGGTCGGAACCTACCGCACCTTCTGGGCGCTTCTCGACGCCGCAGACCCGACGCGAATCCGGCGTCTCGAAGACCAGGTGGCGGTGTTGGAGCCCAACCCGGCCCTGACAGAGCCGCTGCGGGATCGCATGTATCTGGACGGCGTGACGTTCACGACCGGACTGGCCGACGGCGGCGACCACTGGATCGCGCTGTCAGGCGAGGCGGACCTCGTCTGTCGCGTCACCCATATTCCAAAGTCGGTGTTCCGCTAACCCGCCGGCGTCAGCTGGGCGACGCGGCCTTCCAGTTCCTCGACCAGCTTGCGGCCGATCGGATGGTCCTCGCTGCGGATGTTGCCGCGCACGGACGCCTTGATGCCGTCGATATGGGCGTCGACGAGGAACATCGGGGCTTCGAGGCGGGACTCAGGGTCATCGATCAGCTTGCACAGCGATCCGGCGATGCGCGTGACCAGCGGAAATTCGTAGGTGGCCCCGAGACCCTTCAGGTCGTGGGCGCGCAGATAGAGCCCCTCGGCCGTTTCGGTGGTCAGGCCTTCGCTGCGAATGCGCTGGCGGGCGGCATCGAGCTTGACGAGCTCGTCATTGAGCCATTCGGCGAAGTTGCCGGACAGACTCTTCAGCGCTGCCTCCGCCTTGGCGATGGCCGCAGGGTCGATGCCCCCCAGCCGTCCGCCCACCTTGAGGCGAAGTGTGTTCGGGGCCTGAATGACCTGAACCGTCGAATTGTCGCTCACGCGTCGCCTCCCTTGGCGTTCTACAAGGGAGACGCTAGGCGATCTGGGTTAACAACGGATGAGACGGGCATTTCCGATATGCGCGGCCTGCGGTCGCATCAGGCCGAGAACTGCTCGGCCAGGACTCGCTCTTCCAGACTCCGGCCGGCGTCGAACAGCATCGACAGGCTGACCGCCCGGTCTTCGGAGACATGAACCTCCAGAACGTCACGAATTTCGACGTTGTCGGCCACGGCGCTGACGGGACGCTTGTCGGCTTCCAGTACTTCGAACGTCACCCGCGCCGTGTGCGACAGCAGCGCCCCGCGCCAGCGCCTCGGCCGGAAGACGCTGATCGGCGTCAAGGCCATGACCCGGGCGTCGATCGGAATGATCGGACCGTGCGCCGACAGATTGTAGGCCGTCGAACCAGCCGGGGTGGCGACCAGCGCGCCGTCGCAGACCAGCTCGCTCATCCGCACCTTGCCGTCGATGGAGATGCGCAGCTTGGCCGTCTGGCGGGTCTGGCGCAGCAGCGACACCTCGTTGATCGCCAGCGCCCGGTGCTGCTTTCGCTTTGAGTCGATGGCGACCATGGTCAGCGGGTGGATCACGGCCCGCTCGGCGGCGTTGATCCGCTCCAGCAGGCTGTCCTCGCTGTACTCGTTCATCAGGAAACCGACGGAACCGCGGTTCATGCCGTAGATCGGCTTTCCGTCCGCCATCACCCCATGCAGGGTCTCCAGCATGAAGCCGTCGCCGCCGAGGGCGACGATGACCTGGGCGCTGTCGCCGGCGTCGCCATAGCGTTCAATCAGCCGGGTACGTGCCTCCTGCGCCTCGGGCCGATCGCTGGCGACGAAGGTGATGCGGCTGGTGTGGGGCTTGGTGCTGAACATCGGCCGCGAGCAAGGCCTTATGCCGCAGGGCTTGTCAAACGGTGGAGACAGCCTTGCGGAAGGCGACGCCGGCGATATCGGCGTCAAAGGGTCCGAATGCTCCCGTCGCGCGGCGCCCGGCTTCGGCCCCGCCGCCGGGGCGCCCCTCGTTCAGGTCCCGCACGGCTTCGAGAATGGTCGGGAAGGCCCCCCGGTCGACGCCGATCGCGGCGCAGGCCAGCGCCAGCAGTTCGGGGCGGTCGCTGTCGATGGCCCGCCGGATATGATCGTCTTCGAAGTTCCCCAGCCGGGTGATGCCGGCGATGAACAGGGACAGCCGTCCCTCGCGCAGGGACCGGAGCAGGAAGCTGGGTCGCAGCTGTCCGGCGTCGCTCAGCTTGTCGACCAGTCGGCTTTCCAGCGCTTCCCGCTCGGCGTCGGATCTGGCCTGGGCCGGGGGCATGCCTTCGACGGCGGCGTGCGCTTCACGCACGCTCAGCGCCAGGGCGGCGTCCAGTTCGGCGGGATCGAGCCTGAACCGCTCAACGAGCGAGGCGCGCAGCGACTGGCCGACCCAGAGATACAGCCTTTGGGCCATGTCCGAGGACAGGCGCGGGTGGCGGGCAAGCGGCGAGCGCATGGCCGCGACGGCTCGTGAATGGTCGACCAGGCGATCCATCGCCGAGGGGGTCACCTCGGCCGTGTCGTTGCCGGCGAGGGCGGTCAGCACCGCCGGCTCCTGCTGACGCAGGATGGCCTCGACGACAGGTGCGCCGAGCCGTCCCCGGCGGGCGATGGCGATCTGGTGATCGAGGGTCGATTCCACCAGCAGGCGGATCAGGTCGTGGTCCTGCAACACAGGGCTGGCGGCGATGACCGGCGCGGCGATTTCGATATCGTCGAGCGCCAGGACGTTGACCAGGGCCGCGGGGACCCAGGGCGCCGGCGCGATCTTCTCGGCGAGGCGGCGGCGGATGTCGCGCTCGGCTTCTCCGACCAGGGTCATGAACACCGAGCCGATCAACTCGCGCACCTGCGGCTGGGCGACTTCATCGATGTCGGCCTTGTCGCAAATGGCGATGATGGCATTGAGCAGGCGCTCACGGTCCGTCGGATGCCGGCTTCGCGCCAGCAGCAGTAGATCGGCGGCGTCTGCGGCGATGGTCACTTGAGGCCCCGTCCCGGCTCGCGGACTAGAAGCATGACCCTGCTCCCACCGCGTGAAAACATGCTTAAACGACTGGAAGATCGTCAGGGGAGTCGAATCGTATGGCCGATCCGTTGATTCTGGCGCTTGACCAGGGAACGACCAGCACCCGCGCCATCGTCTTCGACGTTCAGGGCAATGCGCTCGCGGACGCCAGCCGGCCATTGCGCCAGAGCTATCCGAACGATGGCTGGGTCGAGCATGACGCCGACGAAATCTGGACGGCCAGCGTCGAGGTGCTGCGCGAGGCGGTCGATAAGGTCGGCCGGCCGGTGTCGGATTTTGCCGCGATCGGCGTGACCAACCAGCGCGAGACGGTGGTGATCTGGGATCGCGAGACCGGCCAGCCCATCGCGCCGGCCATCGTCTGGCAGGACCGGCGCACGGCCTCGACCTGCGAGCGGCTGATCAAGGCCGGCGCCGAGGAGCGGGTGACGGAGTTCACCGGCCTGCTGCTTGATCCGTATTTCTCGGGCACCAAGATCGCCTGGCTGCTCGATCACGTGGCGGGCGCCCGCGAGCGCGCCGAGCAGGGTCAACTGCTGTGCGGCACCATGGACAGCTGGGTGATCTGGAAGCTGACCGGCGGACAGGTGCACGCCACCGACGCCACCAACGCCTCGCGCACCCTGTTGTTCGACATCGGAACCCAGCGCTGGTCGGACGAGATGCTGCAGCTGTTCGAGGTGCCCGCCGCCCTGCTGCCGCGGGTGCTCGACTGCGCGGACGACTATGGCCAGACCGACGCGTCCATCCTCGGCCAGCCGGTGCCGATCCGCGGCGTCGCCGGCGACCAGCAAGCCGCGCTGATGGGGCAGGGCTGTGTTCGCCCCGGCGAGATGAAGGCCACCTACGGCACCGGCTGCTTCATGTTGCTGAACACCGGCGAGCAGAAGGCGCTCAGCCGGTCACGGCTACTGACGACGGTCGCCGCGCGCGTGAACGGCAGGACGACCTATGCCCTGGAGGGGTCAATCTTCGTCGCGGGCGCGGCAATCCAGTGGCTCGGCGAGGAACTCGGCATTCCGGGCGGTCCCGCCGCCGCCGAGGCGCTGGCCAGGACGGCCAAGGCCGACAGCGGCGTAGTGGTGGTGCCGGCCTTCACCGGCCTCGGCGCGCCCTGGTGGGACGCCGGAGCGCGGGGCGGGATCTTCGGCCTGACACGCGACTCCGGCCTGGCCGAAATCGCGGCGGCGACCTTCGATGCCTGCGCGCTGCAGACCCGCGACCTGATCGAGGCGATGCGCGCCGACGCGCCGCACGCCTTCGGCGCCAAGGCAGAGCTGCGGATCGACGGCGGCATGTCCCGCAGCGCCTGGTTCTCCCAGCGGCTGGCCGACCTGACGGGTTTTCCGGTCTGTCGCTCCAACTATCAGGAGACCACCGCCCTGGGCGCGGCCCTGTTCGCGGGCCTGGGCGCCGGCCTGTTCAGCACGATGGAGGAAGCCGCCGCCGCGCGGCCGGACACCGAGTCCGTCATCCCGACCGACGACTCCCGCATGCGCGAGACCGCCTACGCCCGGTGGCTCGACGCCGTGCCGAGGGTGCGGTCTTGATCGCTCCCTCCCCTTCATGGGGAGGGTGGACGGCGCGAAGCGACGGACGGGTGGGGGAGTCTGCCGCCACCCCGATACATCCAGCACAGCATCCCGTTCCCCACCCTGGCGGCTTCGCCGCCTGTCCCTCCCCATGAAGGGGAGGGAGGGATGAGGAAGCGAATCGACCTCCTGCTCGTCGAGCGCGGCCTGTTCGACAGCCGGGCCAGGGCCCAGGCGGCTATTGCGGCCGGACGAGTGACGGCGGACGGCCGGGCTGTCGCCAAACCCTCGGAAGCCATCGACGAAGACGCCGTCCTCCTCGCAGAGCCCGCCCATCCCTGGGTCGGCCGTGGCGGTCTCAAGCTGGATCACGCCCTGACGCTCTGGCCGGCGCCGGTCGAAGGCCGGGTCGTGGTCGACGTCGGCGCCTCGACCGGCGGATTCACCCAGGTCTGCCTCAGCCGGGGCGCGGCGAAGGTCTATGCGGTCGATGTCGGACGGGGGCAGCTGCACCCGACTCTGGCCAGCAATCCCCGCGTCGTCGAACTGTCCGGGACCGACGCCCGGACCCTGACCGCCGAGCTGATCCCCGACCGGCCGGACCTGATCGTCACCGATGTCAGCTTCATCAGCCTCGCCAAGGCTCTGCCGGCCGCGCTGGCTCTGGCGGGGGAGGGGGCGGATCTCGTCGCCCTGGTCAAACCGCAGTTCGAGGTCGGTCGCGACAGGGTCGGCAAGGGTGGCATCGTCAAGGACGAGACTGTGCGTCGGGCGGCGCTCGACGCCGTGAAGATCTGGCTGGAGAGCGAAGGCTGGTCGATCCTGGAGACGGGCGACAGCCCGGTCACCGGCGGCGACGGCAATCACGAGTTCCTGCTCTGGGCGCGGAAGGTGTAACAAGGAAAGGGCCGCCCGCGATGCGGACGGCCCCTCCTCACAGGACCTTCTGAAAGCCTAGTCGACGACCTGGTAGCGGCCGCTCGAGTCGCGGCAGACGCGCACGAAGCGCTTCTGGACACGGCCGTCGGGCAGATAGATCGGGCTCTCGGCGAGCGAGCAGTTGTCGGCGGACGGGCCATCGGCCACCGGACGGGCGTAACCGTCGCCATAGCCGTAGCCATCGCCGTAACCGTCATCGCCGTAGCGGGGGTCGTAGGCGCCCTGGGCGTAGCCGCCGCGACCGTCGTCATAGCCGTAGTAGCCGTTCTGGACCGGGGCGTCCGAATAGCCCTGCTGATAGGACTCGGGCTGGCCGGGCTCGCAGGCGGCGGCGGTCTTGCCGACATTGGCGCCGATCACCGCGCCGAGGAGGCCGCCAAGGACGGCGCCTTCGGTGCGGTTGCCGCGCGCGGCGATATTGCCGCCCGCCAGCGCGCCGATGCCCGCCCCGACCAGGGCGCCGCCCGTTCCACGACCCGTCCGCTCCCGCTGACAGGCGTCGTAGCGGTAGCCGCCATCATAGCCGCTCGCGCCCGGCGAATAGGACTGGGCCGACGCGGTGGCCGGAACCACCGCCAGGCCGGCGACCATGGCGATGGCGGCCAGGCCGGCGGCGCCGCGGGTCAGTGTGGAACGGATCTTCATGGAGCTCTCCCTTGTCCTCGATAGAATGGGCGCGTTCGACGGTCGGGTTTAGCCCCGGCCGCTCGGGCGCCAGTAGCCGTCACGGGCGCGGCACACCTCGAAGCCGTGCCAACGGCCGCCATAGTACTCCTGAACCCACTTGCAGTTGTTGCGACGGGCGCTGACCCGCTGGGGATAGGAGCTGCATTTGAAGTTGCGCTTGGCGATCTGGTTGCCGGCGACGGCGCCGACCGTGCCGCCGAGCACGGCGCCTTCGGTCTTCACGCCTTCACTGGCCACGGCCGCGCCGAGGACGCCGCCGATCAGGGCGCCGGTGACCGTGCCCTTGTTGCCGGCCTGCTTGCGCTGATAGCTGCAGACGTCGCCGCGGCCGTAGCTGCGGGCCGATTGCGCGTCGGCGAACGTCGGCGCCATGAACGCCGGGGCGGCGATGGCGATAGCGGCGGAAATTGACAGGATGGTGCGCATGACGCGCTCCCTTCGCTTCTGAGGCGAGTTTGACTCGCCGTTGATGGTGAGAAGATGGCGGGGCCAACCTGAACGGCCGTTGAGCGTCCCGTTCATCTTCGTTCATGTGGCGGACCGATTGCCCGCCGTGTCGCTCCCCAACAATGCTATCGGGGGCGGTGGGTTCCGTTTGGAGTTTCGGTTGACCGATCTGATCGACATTACTGTCACAGGCGTGGGGGCCCAGGGCGACGGCCTGGCGCCAGGCCCCCTGTTCGTGCCGCTGACGCTTGGCGGGGAGCGCGTGCGCGCGCGCCGCGACGGCCAGCGCGCCGAACTGGTTGAGCTGGTCGAGGCCAGTCCCGAGCGGGTCACGCCCCCCTGTCCGCACTTCGGCGTCTGCGGCGGCTGTGCGTTGCAGCACTGGGAAGCGGCGCCCTATCTGCTCTGGAAGGCCGAGCTCGTGCGCACCGCGCTCAGCCACGAGCATATCGACACCGAGATCCTGCCGACGTTCGCCTCGCCGCCCGGTTCACGGCGCCGGCTGGCGCTGCACGCCCGCGGCGGCAAGGGCGGGGTGAAGCTGGGCTTCAAGGAGCGCCGCAGCTGGTCGCTGGTCGAGCTGGACACCTGCGTCATCGCCGACCCGCGGCTGGTCGCGGCGTTGCCGGCCCTGCGGCAACTGGCGAGACCCTTCCTCGAGCACCCCAAGTCCGCCCCGACCCTGCATGTGACCTGGACGGCGACGGGCATCGACGTCGACGTGACCGGCGTGGAGCGCAAGAGCGGCGGCCTGTCGGCTGACGCCCGCATGCGCGCGGCCGAAGCCGCGTCCGCCGGCGATTTCGCGCGCGTCACCCTGGCCGGCGAGATGGTCTATCAGGCGCGACTGCCGATGGTGCGGCTGGGCCCCGCGACGGTCGCCCTGCCGGCCGGCAGCTTCCTGCAGGCGGTCCCGCAGGCCGAGGCGGCCATGGCGGCGTTCGCTGTTGAGGCCGTTGCGGGCGCAAACCGGGTCGCCGACCTCTATTGCGGCGTGGGCACCTTCACCTTCCGGCTGGCGATGGTCGCCCCGGTGCTGGCCGCCGACTCTGCGGCGCCCGCCATCGCCGCCCTGCGCGCCGCCACGGCCAGCGCGCCGGGTCTCAAGCCGATCACTGCCGAAGCGCGCGACCTGGCCCGACGGCCGATGCTGGCCCAGGATCTCGCCAAGGTGGACGCGGTGGTCTTCGACCCGCCCCGCGCCGGCGCCTTCGAACAGTCCGGCGAGATCGGCCGCAGCAAGGTGTCCCGCGTCGTCGGCGTCTCCTGCAACCCGGTGACCTTCGCGCGGGATGCGCGGATCCTCATCGATGCGGGCTTCACGCTCGAGCGCCTTTTGCCGGTGGACCAGTTCCTCTGGTCGCCGCACGTGGAGCTGGTCGGGGTGTTTTCACGGTAGTCCGTCGGGGACATGTACGGCAGGTACGTGTCCCCTGATCCAACCGCCGCTGAATCTCGATTGGGGGACACGTACCTGCGGTACATGTCCCCTATCCAAACAGGTCCATCTGGTCCCCGGCTTTCGGCGGAACCCGGAACGCCGCCACATTCAGCGTCTCCTTCGGCCGCTCAAGCCCGTACCGCTTGCGCGCGGCCCGGAACCGCGCCGCGACAAGGTCGGCCAGCGGTCCTTCGCCCCGACCGCGCACGCCCCAGTCGGCGGTGTAGGTCTTCCCGCGGCGCATCTGGCGGATCAGCGACATGACCCGCTCGGCCCGGTCGGGATGGTCGGTCTTGAGCCATTCCTGGAACAGGTCGGTGATCTCCAGCGGCAGGCGGATCATCACATAGCCGGCCGTCGTCGCCCCGGCCTGCGCCGAGGCTTCCAGCACCGCCTCCAGTTCATGGTCGTTCAGGCCGGGGATGACCGGCGCGAACATCACCGTCACCGGGCAGCCGGCGGAGGTCAGGGTGCGCACCGCATCCAGCCGCCGCTGCGGCGTCGCCGCGCGCGGCTCCATGCTGCGAGCCAGCTTGCGGTCGAGGGTGGTGATGGAAACCGCCGCCCGCGCCAGGCCGGCCTTGCCCATGTCGCCGAGGATGTCGGCGTCTCGGCTGATCAGGTTCGACTTGGTGATGATCGTCAGCGGATGGTTGAACGCCTGCAGCACCTCCAGCACCCGGCGCGTCACCCGCAGCTTGCGCTCCAGCGGCTGATAGGGGTCGGTGTCGGCGCCGATCTGGATATGCCGGGGCTCGTAGCCCTTGCGCGACAGCTCGGCCTTCAGAAGCCGCGCGGCCTCGGGCTTGAAGAACAGCCGGCTCTCGAAATCCAGACCCGGCGACAGGCCGAGGTAAGCGTGATTGGGCCGGGCGAAACAGTAGATGCAGCCGTGCTCGCAGCCGCGATAGGGATTGATCGACCGGTCGAAATGGATGTCCGGGCTGGTGTTGCGGGTGATGATGGTCTTCGCGCGATCCGGCAGGACGACGGTGTGAATCTGCGCCGGCAGTGGATCGTCCAGCGTCCAGCCGTCATCGAAGTCCTCGCGTTGCGCGGAAACGAACCGGCTCGTGGCGTTGCTGCGCGCGCCACGGCCCTTCACCGATGCAGCAGGGGGCGACATGCCGGAATTGAACACACTCGGGCGGAACAAAACAAGAACTATTGACCGTGGCGATGCGGCGCGCTCCAAGGCGGCATGATCTCCGTCATCGTCCAGACCCTGAACAACGAACGCACCCTGTCGGCCTGCCTGGCGGCGCTGGTCCCGGCGGCGGTGGACGCCATCGTCACCGAGGTGATCGTGGTCGACGGCGGCTCGACGGACTCCACGCTGGAGATCGTTGAGGACGCGGGGGCGAAGCGGGCGGCGACCGTCGAGGCTGCTGTGGCGGCGGCGAAGGCCGACTGGCTGCTGCTGTTGCCGGCCGACCTTCGGCTTGCAACCGGCTGGGACGCCGAGGCGGCGGCGCATCTGCAGAACGCGGGTGGCAGGGCGGCGCGGTTCCGGTCGGCGCAGTGGTGGCCCTTGCGGCTCGACGATCAGCGGGCGTTGTTGATCCGGCGAGACCGGTTCGGGAAGGCGCCGGGCAGGATGCGCAGGCTCGATAGCCGGGCTTATACCGTCTCCTGACCTCTCCCAAGTGGGAGAGGAAGGCTATTTGTCCAGCCGAAGATCGATGATCCGGTCGCCGCGCGCCACCGCGTCCAGGGTGTTGGTCTCGCCGCCGAAGCGGCGCTTGTAGGTCCAGTAGGCGACCATGACCTTCTCGACGTAGTCGCGCGTTTCCAGAGCCGGCATGCTCTCCATCACCAGCAGGCTGTCGGCGCCTGGACCGACCTTCTTCAGCGTATTGAGAACCGTGCCCGCGCCGGCGTTGTAGGCCGCCACCGCGCGCAGCACATCATAGGCTTCCGGCCCGCCGCCGAGCGCCCGCTCCATCAGCCAGGTGAAGTAGTCCTGCCCGACCCGCAGGTTGGTCGGCCCGTCCAGCAGCGGCAGGGGATTGACCAGCAGCTTGTCGTCGCCCGCCGCGCGGGCCGCCGCCACCGGCCGCACCTGCATCAGGCCCATGGCCCCGGCGCCGGACACCGCATAGGCGTTGAAGCGGCTTTCCTTCCAGACCAGGGCGTAGACCAGCGCCTTGTCGAGCGTAAAGCCGCCCTCGGGCCAGAGGTCCGGCGTCGGATAGTCTTCGGCCCCGCGACGGCGCGCTGCGGCGCGGCGCGGGGAGGGCGGCGGCGCGGCGTCCGCGGCCGTCGTGATCGGGGCGTTCAGCGCCAGAATGAGCGCCTGCCAGAGCTGTCGCTCCTCGGGCGTCTTCGCCAGGGTCAGGCCGGCCCGAAGCTCGAGACCGGCGTCCTTGGCGCGGCCGATCTGCATCAGGGCGGCGGCCCGGCGCGCTCTTGGATCGGTCTTGACGAAGCTGTCGAGCGCCGGAAGGGTCGGCGTGGTCGCGACACGGTCGAAGCCATAGCGGCTGATCGCCGCCAGCATTGCCGGACGCACGCCGGGTCCGGCCTCGACCAGCCGTACGCCCTGTAGTTCGAGACTGCGCAGTGCGACCATGCCGTAGAAAGTGTGCGGGGTCCTCGCCGCCATCCGCAGAAAGGCCAGGGCCTGGTCCGCTTCACCCAGCATGGTCGAGGCGCGCGCGGCCCAGAAGGCCCCGCCGGAACGCAGCCAGTCGTCGACGTCCTCGTCGATGGCCACAGCGCGGAAGAAGGCGCGGGATTCCTCGTACCGGCCCAGCCGCCAGGCCGCGAGGCCCGCCACCCACCGCTCGCCGGCGGCGGGCGCGAGCGCCAGGGCCCGCGCGGCGTCGCCGGAATAGTAGGCTTCGCGCGCGGCGCGGCCGCGATCGGGACTGGCCGGACCGCCGGCGAGGCCGGACGCGGTCTCAACCCGCCCCCAGACGCGCGAGACCTCGATGAAGGCCGGCGGCTTTGGCGTTGCGGCCGAGGCCGGCTTGCGTTTCAGGGCCAGGGCATAAACCCGTTCGGCGCCGGGATGGTCGCCATAGGCCTTGAGCCAGGCGTTCAACTCGGACCAGGTGGCGGTATAGCCGGTCGGATGCATCAAACGCTGCAGCATCAGGTGTCCGGCCAGGCTGCGGTCGCGGGTCCGGGCAAGGGCCGTGTCGGCGGTGTCGAAATCGGCCCGCGCCGAGGCGGCGAAGGCGTCGCGCCAGGCGCGCTCCTCCATCGGCGACAGAACCTGCGGCCCCGCCGCCAGCGCCGCGCCCGCCGAAAAGATCGCCAGCGCCATCATGGTCAGAACCACGATCAGCGCGCGCGGACCCGCCGCCATGCTGTCTGCCGCGCGATCCCTTGCGGGCGGCGCGGTCCCTAACCCGATGCAGCGCGCAAACTAGCCGCATGGGCGCCCCGGGGGAAGGCGGTTCGCGTGTCAGGGAGGGCTGGTCCTTTGCCCGTCGGCCCCTTATCTCCGCACAATCGCCGGGGGACCTTGAGTGCAGCCGATCATTTCCATCGCCGGATTGTCGAAGACCTATGCCGGCGGCTTCCAGGCGCTGAAGGGCGTTGACCTGGACATTCGCCAGGGCGAGATCTTCGCGCTGCTGGGGCCCAACGGGGCCGGCAAGACCACCCTGATCGGGATCGTCTGCGGCATCGTCAACGCGACGGCCGGGACCGTGATCGCCGACGGCCACGACATCGCCCGCGACTATCGTGAGGCCCGCACCAAGATCGGGCTGGTGCCGCAGGAGATCAGCACCGACGCCTTCGAGACCGTCATTGCCACGGTGAAGTTCAGCCGCGGCCTGTTCGGCAAGGCGCCCAACCCCGCCTACATCGAGAAGATCCTTCGCGACCTCAGTCTGTGGGACAAAAAGGACAACAAGATCATGACGCTGTCCGGCGGCATGAAGCGCCGGGTGATGATCGCCAAGGCGCTGAGCCACGAGCCGAAGATCCTGTTCCTCGACGAACCCTCGGCCGGCGTCGACGTCGAGCTGCGGCGCGACATGTGGTTGATGGTCCGGGCCCTGCGCGACAGCGGCGTGACCATCATCCTGACCACCCATTACATCGAGGAGGCCGAGGAGATGGCCGACCGGATTGGGGTGATCAACAAGGGCGAGCTGGTCCTGGTCGAGGACAAGGACGTGCTCATGCGCAAGCTGGGCAAGAAGCAGCTGACCCTGCAGCTGCGCGAGCCGCTGGCCGCGTTGCCCGCGGCGCTGGCGGGCGAGGCGCTGGAACTGTCCGCCGACGGAACCCAGCTGGTCTTCAGCTTCGACGCCCAGGCCGAGGAGACCGGCATCGCCGACCTGCTCCGGCGGCTGGGCGAGCAGGGCGTCGACTTCAAGGACCTGCACACCGAGGAAAGCTCTCTCGAGGAGATCTTCGTCAATCTGGTGAGGGCGAAGTGATGAACATTCATGGCGTGAAGGCCATCTACCGCTTCGAGCTGGCGCGCTGGTTCCGCACCCTCATGCAGTCCATCCTGGCGCCGGTCATCTCGACCTCGCTCTATTTCGTGGTGTTCGGGACGGCCATTGGCAGCCGGATGACGGCGATCGACGGCGTCAGCTACGGCGCCTTTATCGTGCCCGGCCTGATCATGCTGTCGATCCTGACCGAGAGCATCTCCAACGCCTCGTTCGGCATCTACATGCCCAAATGGTCGGGGACGATCTACGAGCTCCTGTCCTCGCCGGTCTCCTGGCTGGAGACGGTGATCGGCTACGTCGGCGCCGCGGCGACCAAGTCGGTGCTGCTGGGTCTGCTGATGCTGGCCACGGCGCGGCTGTTCGTCCCGTTCGAGATCGCCCATCCGGTCTGGATGCTGGGATTCCTGATCCTGACGGCGGTGACGTTCAGCCTGTTCGGCTTCATTATCGGCCTCTGGGCGGATGACTTCCAGAAGCTGCAGATCGTGCCGACCCTGATCATCACGCCGCTCGCCTTCCTGGGCGGCAGTTTCTACTCGATCAGCATGCTGCCGCCGGTCTGGCAGAAGATCACCCTGTTCAACCCCGTCGTCTATCTGATCAGCGGCTTCCGCTGGGCCTTCTACGGCAAGGCCGACGTCAACATCGGCATCAGCCTGGCCGCCATTCTCGGCTTCCTGATAGCCTGCCTCCTCGTCATCCGGTGGATTTTCCACACCGGCTATAAAATGAAGGTCTGACCGCGCATGTCCGTCTCTCCCCTGTTCGCCCCGCTGACCTTCGCCCACGGCCCGGCGATGAAGAACCGGCTCATGCTGGCGCCGCTGACCAACACCCAGAGCCACGCCGATGGCCGGATGTCGGACGAGGAGTTCAGGTGGCTGACCATGCGCGCCGAGGGCGGCTTCGGCCTGACCATGACCTGCGCGGCGCACGTCCAGCGCATCGGGCAGGGCTTTCCCGGCCAGATGGGCTGCTGGTCGGACGACCATCTGGAAGGCCTGACCCGCCTGGCAACGGCCATCAAGGCGCAGGACAGCGTGGCGGTGGTCCAGCTGCACCACGCCGGCATGCGCTCGCCGGCCGAGCTGATCGGCGAGGCGCCCGTCTGCCCGTCTGACAACGAGGAGTTCAAGGCCCGCGCCCTGACCGGCGCCGAGGTCGAGCAGCTGATCCAGGACTTCATTGCCGGCGCCGTGCGCGCGCAGAAGGCCGGCTTCGACGGCGTCGAGATCCACGGCGCACACGGCTACATCCTGGCCCAGTTCCTCAGCCCGGAAGTGAACCTGCGCACCGACCAGTGGGGCGGCTCGGCGGAGAACCGCAACCGCATCGTCATCGACATCCTCAAGGGCGTCCGCGCGGCCTGCGGCGAAGACTTCCAGCTCGGTTTGCGCCTGTCGCCGGAGCGGTTCGGCATCGTGCTCGCCGAGTGCCGCGACCTGGCGCAACAGCTGATGACGCAGGGCATGATCGACTATCTCGACATGTCCCTGTGGGACGTGCGCAAGGCGCCGATGGACGCGGCCTTCGCCGGCCAGAGCCTGATCGAGGTGTTCACCAGCCTCGACCGGGGCAATGTCCGACTGGGCGTCGCGGGCAAGGTGATGGCCGCCGCCGACGCCGAATGGTGCCTGGAACAGGGCTGCGACTTCGTCCTGATCGGCCGCGGCGCCATCATCCACCATGACTGGCCCAAACTGGCGGCGGCGGATCCGGCCTTCCGCCCCATCGCCCTGCCGGTGACCCGCGAGCACCTCCACCGCGAGGGGCTCAGCGACAGGTTCGTCACCTACATGCAGGCCTGGAAGGGCTTCGTGGCCGAGGAAGAGACCGTTCCGGCCTAACCCTCACTGTCATCCCGGACGGCGCAGCCGATCCGGTGACCCAGATTGAACCTAGGCCGAATCTAGGTCCCGGCTCTCCGCTTCACTGCGGCCGGGATGACAGTAGGGGTGATGCCTAATCCGGCCGCCCCGGACGATCCAGCCGTTCCGTCAGCGTCAACAAATCCAGCCAGGCCTTCTTCTTCGCCGCCGGCTGCCGCAGCAGAAACGCGGGATGCAGGGTCGGCAGGGCGGGCAGCGCCGTCCCGTCCTCGGCATGCCATTCGAACCAGCGGCCGCGCAGGGTCAGGATGCCTTCGTCCCGCTGCAGCACCGACTTGGCCGAGGCGCCGCCGGCCAGCAGCAGCATCTTGGGCTGAACCAGCGCGATGGCGCGGTGCAGGAAGGGGGCGCAGACGGCCTGTTCGGCGAGCGTCGGCGTGCGATTGCCGGGCGGGCGCCAGAAGACGGTGTTGGTGATGAACACGCGGTCCTTCAGGCCGGCGGCCTCCAGCATCCGGTCGAGCAGCTGGCCGGCCTTGCCGACGAACGGCTCGCCGCGGGCATCCTCTTCGCCGCCCGGGCCTTCGCCGATGACCATGACCGGCCCCTCGGGATTACCGCGCGAGAACACCGCCTGCTTTGCGCCCTCGAACTTAAGGCCGCAGCCGTCGAAGGCGGCGATGGCGGCGGCGAGGGCTTCCAGGGTCCGGGCCTCGGCGGCCATCGCGCGGGCCTGTTCGACCGCGCCGCTGACATCGGGCGCCGCCTGGCGTCCGCCGGCTGCGGGCTGGGCGACGGCGGCCGGTCGGGGCGTCACCGCCTTGGCCTTCAGCCGCGCGGCGCCCTCGGCCAGGCGGTCGACGGGTTCCTCGCCGTAGCAAGCGTCCACGCCGGCTTCCGCCCAGAAGGCGAGGGCGCTTTCGACGGCACGGGCGTGGGGGCTGTTCACACGGTGATCTAACCCCGACGCGGCGCCGAGCGCCAGTGTCATCGGGAGTTGTGTAAACCATAGGTTTTCACGGTCGGTTGAGTCTTTCGGCCCATAACGGGTGGCGAGCGTAGAGGGAGGCCGACCGTGGCCCCGACACCGCACCGGCCGGAGCCCGGCCCGTTTGACCTGCGCGACCCGTCAGGGCGGCACATGGCCTGTCTGACAGGGGGATGCGTCTGGAAGCGTCTCGACCGCCTCGAGCGCGAGGCGGAGGGGGCGACGCCGATCGGCCGGCTGTTGCACGCCTACTACCTCGATCTGGTCGGCATCTGCGTCTGCCCTCACGGCCGGGGAGGGCGCGAAATATGAGCCAGACCCCCGCGCCTCCGCGCTTCCGCTATGCCGTTGTCCGTATCGGACCGGAGTGGCGGGTGGTCTGTGCGCGACGCGCCATGGGGCACTTCACGACCCGGGACGCGGCGCTCAACGCCGCCGGCGGTCTGGCGCGCGAGGCCTTGTTGGCAGGACATGTGGCCGAGGTTCTGGTTCAGTCCGAGAGCGGAGAACTCCAGGCGACGTCCTTCTCGCCACGGTAATTCGCCATTCCTGCTTGACCGCCCCCGCGTCGCCTTTGATTAAGTCCCAAAGCGCGAAGGGGAATCCGGCATGAGCGAAGCTGTCGAACGCGAGTCCATGGAGTACGACGTCGTCATCGTCGGCGGCGGTCCGGCCGGTCTGTCGGCGGCGATCCGGCTGAAACAGCTGGCTGAAGCCGCCGGGACCGAGGTCTCGGTGGCCGTGCTGGAGAAGGGCTCCGAAGTCGGCGCCCACATCCTGTCGGGCGCGGTGCTTGATCCCAAGGCGCTGGCGGAACTGTTCCCCAACTGGAAGGAACTGGGCGCGCCGCTCGAGACGCCGGTGACGCACGACAAGTTCCTCGTGCTCGGTCCGCAGGGCGAGCTCAGCCTGCCGATGTTCGCCTTGCCGCCGTTCATGCACAACGATGGCTGCTACATCGGCTCGCTGGCCAACGTCGCCCGCTGGCTGGGCGGTCAGGCCGAGGCCCTGGGCGTCGAGATCTACCCGGGCTTCGCCGCCTCCGACCTGGTGTTCCGTGAGGACGGTTCGGTGAAGGGCGTCATCGTCGGCGTCGTCGGCATCGGCAAGGACGGCCAGCACAAGGGCAGCTACGAGCCGGGCATGGAGCTGAACGGCAAGTACGTGTTCATCGCCGAGGGCGTACGCGGCTCGCTGGCCAAGCAGCTGGAAGCGAAGTTCAACCTGCGTGACGGCAAGGAGCCGCAAAAGTTCGGCATCGGGATCAAGGAGCTCTGGCAGGTGCCGGACGCCAATTTCCGCCCCGGCCTTGCGCAGCACACCACCGGCTGGCCGCTGGACAACAACACCGGCGGCGGCAGCTTCATGTACCACTTCGGGGACAATTACGTGACCATCGGTTACGTCGTGCACCTCAACTACAAGAACCCTTGGCTGTCGCCGTTCGACGAATTCCAGCAGTTCAAGCACCACCCGTCGGTGAAGCCCTATCTCGAGGGCGGCCGCCGTATCGCCTATGGCGCGCGGGCGATCACCGAGGGCGGCTGGCAGTCGATCCCCAAACTGACCTTCCCGGGCGGCGTGCTGATCGGTTGTTCCGCCGGCTTCGTGAACGTGCCCCGCATCAAGGGCAGCCATAACGCCATGAAGACGGGGATGCTGGCCGCGGAGGAAGCTTTCAAGGCGCTCCAGGCCGGCCGCGAGGGTGACGAACTGACCAGCTACACCGAAGCCTTCCAGAAGAGCTGGGTGGCGAAGGAGCTGAAGGTCGTCCGCAACGCCAAGCCGCTGCTCAGCAAGCTGGGCACCTTCCTCGGCGGCGCGGTCGGCATGTTCGACATGTGGTGCACCCACCTGACCGGTGGCTTCTCGTTCTTCGGCACGCTGAAGCACGGCAAGACCGACGCCGCCTCGACGGGTCTCGCCAAGGACTATCCGCAGCTCACCTATCCCAAGCCGGACGGCGTGATCAGCTTCGACAAGCTGAGCTCGGTGTTCCTCTCGGCCACCAATCACGAGGAAGACCAGCCGGCGCACCTGACGCTGAAGGATCCCTCGGTGCCGATCAACGTCAACCTGCCGCTCTATGGCGAACCGGCCCGGCTCTACTGTCCGGCGGGCGTCTATGAAGTGCTGTACGACGAGGCCGGGAACAATCCGAAGTTCCAGATCAACGCCCAGAACTGCGTCCACTGCAAAACCTGCGACATCAAGGACCCGTCGCAGAACATCGTCTGGACGACCCCCGAGGGCGGCGGCGGGCCGAACTATCCGAACATGTAGGTGCGTGGTTCGGGACGCGGACCTGAGGGTCCGCTCCTCACCATGACGATCAATGGTGTTCGTCATCCTGAGGAGCGAGCCTCAAGCGAGCGTCTCGAAGGACAAATTCCTCTCGTGGGGCGAGGCGCCTTGCGGGCGCCACAGATTGCGGCAAGGTGAGCGTATGAAACTGCGCTTCGCCTTGCCCGCCCTCGCTCCCCTGGCCCTGCTGGCCGCCTGCGCCACCACGGGCGCGCCCGCTCCGGCCGCCGGTCTGAGGCCGTCCCAGGACGTTGCGTTCGAAACCGGCCAGCGCGCGTCGCCCTACGGCCTGTACCTGGCCGGCCAGGCGGCGATGAACGACTCCGACGCCCCGGCGGCCTCGCGGTATTTCGCCCGCGCCGAGCAGACCGGCCTCGACGGCGCATACTTCCGCGAACAGGCCTTCATCGCCGCGGTGATGTCCGGCGACCTCGCCCGCGCCGCGCGTCTGGCGCCGTCCGATCCTGAAACCCGCCCGGTCATCCTGCGCCTGGCGGCCCTGGCCAAGGTCGTCGCCGGCATCGGCGAGGGTGACGGGAAGCTGGCGGTCGAGACCCTCGCCAGCGGCCAGGTCAATGTCCCCACCGTTCGGCCGCGGCCCTGCTGGCGCCGTTCGCCGCCGCCCTGGCCGGCGACAAGGCCGGCGCGTTCGCCCGTCCCGAGATTCGCGGCGACCGGCTGGTCGAGGTGTTCGGTCAGCTCGGCCAGGCCCAGATGTTCGAACGCGCCAAACGCTTCGACGAGGCCGAGACCGACTACATGGCGCTCGTCGGCATCGAAGGCGCCGGCGGCCTGTTCGCACCCGACTACGGCGGCTTCCTCGAGCGGCGCGGCCGCTGGGCGGACGCTGTGAAGGTCTACGATCGTGCGCTGAGCGACCTGCCCGGTGACCGGACCCTGCTGGCTGCCCGGACGCGCGCCATCGGCCGCAAGAGCGCCCAGCCGCTGCCGACCATCCGTCAGGGCGCGGCGCGAGGTCTCGTGGCCCAGGCCGCCCAGATGCTCGGCGACCGGCAGTACGAGATGGCGATCGCCTACTTCCGCATGGCGCTCTACCTCGATCCCACGCGTGACGAGGCGAAGATCCTCACCGGCGACGCCCTGGCGGCCGGCAAGGAAGCCGAGGCCGCCCGCGTCGCCTACGCCAGCGTCGAGCCGGGCTCGGTCCAGTATCCGCTGGCCCGCTCCAAGCTCGCCTGGACCTATCAGCAGACCAGGGACGGCGAAACAGCGCTCAAGATGGCCAGGGAAGGCTTCGAGGCCGCCCCGGCGGATGACGACGCGGCCATGACCTACGCCGACCTGCTGCGGGCCAACGAGCGCTATGCCGAGGCCGTCGTGGTGATGGACGGCGTCATCACCCGCGCCGGCCCGACGCCCGACTGGCGCCTGCTCTACATGCGCGGCGTGGCGCTGGAGCGTAGCGGGCGCTGGCCCGAGGCCGAGGCCGATCTGAAGGCTGCCCTGGCCAGCGAACCGAACGAGCCCGAACTCCTGAACTACCTCGGCTACAGCTGGATCGACCGCGGCGAGCGGCTCGCCGAGGCCCTCGACATGGTCAAGCGGGCGGTCGCGGCCAACCCCCGCTCCGGCGCGGTCGTCGACTCGCTGGGCTGGGCCTACTACCGCTTGGGCGATTATCGCAACGCGGTGCAGCAACTGGAGACGGCCGTGCTGCTGGAGCCTGCCGATCCGGAGATCAACAACCACCTGGGCGACGCCTACTGGCGCGTCGGCCGCCGGATCGAGGCCGAGTTCCAGTGGCAACGCGCCCTGACCCTGGACCCGCCCGCCAAGATCAAGGCGGAGGCGGAGGCCAAGCTGAAGTCAGGTCTCGGCCCCATCGGCCCGGCCGCCGCGCCGGTGACGGCGTCGAACTAGGCGTCACGCCGATCAGGTCCTTCGACACGCCGGCTTCGCCGGCTGCTCAGGATGACGTATTCAGAACCACGTCATGGTGAGCAGGGGCGAAGGTCCGTGTCGAACCACGCGCCCTCTCTCCGCCTTCGGGCAAGCTGTGGATACCGGAATGGCCCTGTCAGCCTTCGCGCCGGCCAAGGTGAACCTGTTCCTGCACGTGGGGCCCGTCGCGGCTGACGGCTATCACCCGCTCTCGAGCCTGATGGTCTTCGCCGACGTCGGCGACACCCTGTCGATCCAGTCGTCCGAGGCGCCCGAGTTCGAGGTCACCGGACCGTTCGGCTACTATGTTGAGGACGGTGCGACCAATCTGGTGGTCCAGGCCGCCCGGGCGCTGTTTGAGCATGTAAAGGGACCGCAGCCGCCGTTCCGCCTGATCCTCGACAAGCAGTTGCCGGTCGCGGCCGGCCTTGGCGGCGGTTCATCGGACGCGGGGGCGACGCTGCGTCTGCTGCGTTCGGCCCTCGATCTGGCTGTGCAGGACGAGATGCTGACCGCGATCGCCGCCAGACTGGGCGCCGACGGACCGGTCTGCCTGTGGGGGCGGGCGGCCATGACCTCCGGGCGGGGAGACCGGCTCGCGCCGCCGCCTGGCCTGCCGCCGCTGAACGCGGTGCTGGTCAATCCCGGCGTTCCGTCATCGACGGCCGGCGTCTATCGCGCCTTCGACGAGTCCGGGTTGCTGGGCGACGCTTCGCCGCCGTCGCTGCCGCCGGCCTTCGAGAGCGCCGAGGAGGTGGCGGCGTTCATGGCCTGGTGTCGCAATGACCTGGAGGCGCCCGCCGTCAGCCTGGCGCCCGCCATCGGCGAGGTGCTCGAAACCCTGCGCGACGAACCGGAGACCCTGCTGGCCCGCATGAGCGGCTCGGGCGCGACCTGTTTCGCCCTGTGCGCTGATGACATCCAGGCCGAGGGGCTGGCCGAGCGCATCGAGCAGATGCGGCCCGACTGGTGGGTGAAGCGGTGCCGACTGGGTGACGGGATCTAGGGGACATGTACCGCAAGGTACGTGTCCCCCAAACAGACCGCTTCTGAACCTCGATTAGGGGACACGTACCTTCGGTACATGTCCCCGCCCCACAAAAGGAAAGGGCGCGGAACCCTGCGGTCCCGCGCCCTCCTTACGCAACACTCAGTCCAGGCTAGGCGTGGTAGGCGCGTTCGCCGTGCTCGGAGATGTCCAGGCCGTCTTCTTCCGTCTCCGGGGCGACCCGCAGACCGGTGATCAGCTTGATCACGAAGAACACGATGGTCGATCCGATGCCGGACCAGGCGACGGTCATCAGCACCGCCTTCACCTGGGCCATCACCTGCGTGCCCATGGCGTAGGTGGCCGAGTCGCAGGTCGAGATGTCACCGTCCGCCGCGCAGGTCGTGTAGTCGACGATGCCCGCGCCGCCCCAATCAGGGTTGACCAGCAGGCCGGTGGCGATGGCGCCCACGATGCCGCCGATGGCGTGGATGCCGAAGGCGTCCAGGCTGTCGTCGTACTTCAGGGCGTTCTTCACGGCCGAGCAGAAGAACACGCAGATCGGGCTGACGATGAGGCCCAGGATCAGCGCCCCGACAGGTCCGGCGAAGCCGGCGGCCGGGGTGATGGCGACCAGGCCGGCCACGATGCCCGAGGCCATGCCCAGCATGGAGGCCTTCTTGCGCGTGACCCATTCCACCACGACCCAGCTGAAGCCGGCCGCGGCCGTGGCCACGAAGGTGTTGATCATCGCCAGCGAGGCGTAGGCGTTGGATTCAAGGTTCGAGCCGGCGTTGAAGCCGAACCAGCCCACCCACAGCAGGCCCGCGCCGACCATGGTCAGGGTCAGGCTGTGCGGCGGCATCGGCTCCTTCTGGAAGCCCGTGCGCTTGCCGAGGATCACCGCGCCCACGAGGGCCGCGATACCGGCGTTGATGTGAACCACGGTGCCGCCGGCGAAGTCGAGCGCGCCCCAGGCCCAGATCTTGCCCGCCTGGATCGGATCGGTCGGGTTCAGGGCGACGGTGTCGGGACCCGCCCACCACCAGACCATGTGCGCCATCGGATAGTAGACCAGGATCGGCCAGAGAACCGCGAACAGCACGGTGGCGCTGAACTTGATCCGTTCGGCCAGACCACCCAGCACCAGCGCCGCGGTGATGCAGGCGAAGGTCATCTGGAAGGCGACGAAGGTCAGCTCAGGGATGGAGACGCCGGTCGAGAAGGTGCCCACCAGGGTGGTCACGTCGACCCCCTTGAGGAACAGCTTGTCGAGGCCGCCGACATAGCTGTCGAGGGCGCCGCCGTCGGTGAAGGCCAGGCTGTAGCCCCACAGGACCCAGGTCATCATGCCGACCACCGTGACGGTCGAGACCTGCATCAGCATGGACAGCATGTTCTTCTGGCGAACCAGGCCGCCATAGAACAGGGCGAGGCCCGGGATGATCATCAGCAGGACCAGAATGGTCGAGACGAGCATCCAGGCGTTGTCGCCCTTGTCGACGGTCGGTGTGATGGTCGGGGCGGCGGCCGGAGCCGCCTCCACGGCCGCCGGGGCGGCCGGGGCTTCAGCGGCCGGGGCCGGAGCTTCTGTGGCGGCGGCGGCGGCCGGGGCCGCCTCCTGGGCGAAGGCCGGAGCCGCCAGCGGCGCTCCGGCGAGAACGACGACGGCGGTCAGCGCCGCAAGTCGTCCAAGAAAATTCGGTTTCATCGTTATTATCCCCTTGTCCCGATGATGTTTCAGAGCGCCGCCGAACCGGTTTCACCGGTACGGATGCGCACAGCGTCCTCGACGTTCAGGACGAAGATCTTGCCGTCGCCGATCTTGCCCGTGGCCGCCGCGGCCGTGATGGCCTCGACCGCCTTGGCGGCCGCGGCGTCGTCGACAACCGCTTCCAGCTTCACTTTCGGAACGAAGTTCACCTGGTACTCCGCCCCCCGATAGATTTCCGTCTGGCCCTTCTGCCGGCCGTAGCCCTTGACTTCGGAGACCGTCAGACCCTCGACACCGGCGCCGACGAGCGCTTCGCGCACCTCGTCCAGCTTGAAGGGTTTGACCACCGCAATGATCAGTTTCATCTGTCTTGCTCCCACACCCCGGTTGCCCGACATGCGCCCCTGAATTTCCCTGGCGATCGGTCACGCCGCGGCGCCTGTCCGCGATCTGCCGATCCATCTGTCACGCTAGCGGCGGGGCTTGCCGCGAAGTGTGCGGCGCACAATGAACAGCCGTGAAACTGCCCGTTCGCCCATTGCCTGGGCGGGGCGGGGTATCGGCGCCCGAAAAACAGGCGCCTTTCGCCGGTGGTGCGGGGCTCGGACTCCGCCCAGCCTGTGCGGCAGGCAACAAGGAGACCGCCATGACCTCGACCCTCTGGCCCAGACTCGCGCCGGTGCTGCTGTTGCTGGCGTCCAACGTCTTCATGACGTTCGCGTGGTACGGACACCTCAAGCACAAGGGCGCGGCGTTGCCCCTGGTGATCTTGGCCAGCTGGCTGATCGCCCTGCCGGAGTACGCACTGGCGGTGCCCGCAAACCGCATCGGGTCCGCGGTCTGGAGCACCGCGCAGCTCAAGACCATCCAGGAGGTGATCACGCTTCTGGTGTTCGTGGTCTTCTCGGCGCTCTACCTCGGCGAACCGCTGAAGTGGTCGACGCTGGTGGGGTTCGCCTTCATCGCGGCCGGCGCGGGATTCGTCTTCCTGGGGAAATAGAGGGGCGCCTCGTCGTCCCGTGTTGGGAACCCGACTCGGGGTTGGCGCGTAGTTGAACCTGTCGGGGGAACGACGCAGCCGCGTCGCGACATGAGGTTCGTACGATGTCCCTGACCCATCTTATCACCGCTGCCGCCGCAACGGCGCTTCTCGCCGGCCCCGCCCTCGCCGGACCGGATCCCGCGTCGGTCGAGCAGCAGCCGCCCACCCGGTCGCAGCCGATGAATCCGGTCTCCGCCGACCAGGCGGCGACTCCGGCCTCGGCCACAGCCGTGGATCCCAACGCCCCGGCGGTCGTCCTCGGCAGCTCTCCGACTCCGGCCGACCAGGCATGGCGCCTGAAGGCCGGCGACCCTTCCGTCGTCACCAATGGTCCGATCCCCGACACGGCTGAAAACCGCGCTCGTTACGGGGCGCCGATCTCCAACGGCGGTCGAAGGACCCGTCCCGCCGGCAACTAGGCGCCTCGCGCCCTGATCTGAGGAAAGTTACATGAACACCAAACGCCTTCTGGGCGCCGCGGCTGCCGCGGCGCTGCTGAGCAATGCGGCCTGGGCCCAAGCGCCGGCCACCCCGGCTGAAGCCCCGCCGCCGGCCGTCATCGCGCCGACCCCGCCCATCGCCACACCGGACGCGGCGACGCCTCCGGCCACCTCCGTCGTGACCCCGACGGCCCCGACGCCCCCTGTCGCGCCGGTCGCCGGCAAGCTGGTCGCCAAGGGCGACATCATCGAAACCCTCAAGGCCGACGGCCAGTTCAAGACGCTGCTGAAGGCGCTCGAAACCGCCAACATGATCAGCATCCTGAAGACCAACAGGAACCTGACGATCTTCGCCCCGACGGACGCCGCCTTCGCGGCCCTGCCGGCCGGCGAGCTCGACCGACTGATGAAGAGTCCGGCCGAGCTGCAGAAGCTGATGACCTATCACCTGATCAACGCCACCGTGGATTCGGCCAAGATCAAGGGCGCCAAGGGCGGGGTGAAGACGGTGGCCGGCGGCGAACTGGTGCTCGACGGCAGCGGCGATGCGCTCATGGCCAACAATGCCGGCATCGTGCAGACCGACGTCGCCGCGACCAACGGCACCGTGCATGTCGTCGACAAGGTGCTGATGCCGTCCACGGCCCCGCGCCTGGCCGCCACGACCGGGGCCACGGCGGACGCCGCCGCCACCGCGCCGGCCGCGCCGCCGACGCCGAAGCCGACCGCGCCGCCGGAGGCGACGACCCCCGTCCCCACGCCGACCGCGCCGGTGCCGGACGCTCCGAAGGAGACTTCGCCCCCCGACAGCCCGCAATAGGCCTGGTCCGGACGGACTTGTTCCCTCTCATCGCTTGAAGCGGAAGTCGGCGGGCCCTATGGTCCGCCGACTTTTTTGCACCTGCGAAGAGAGCCATGTCGGCCGACGCCAAACCCCGTTCCTTTCAGGCCCTGATCATGCGGCTGAACCAGTACTGGGGTGACCAGGGCTGTGTGATTCTGCAGCCCCATGACGAACAGGTGGGGGCGGGGACGCTGCACCCGGCCACGGTCCTGCGCGCGCTCGGCCCCAAGCCGTGGAACGCCGCCTATGTGCAGCCCTCGCGGCGGCCGGGCGACGGCCGCTATGGCGAGAACCCCAATCGGCTGCAGCACTATTACCAGTACCAGGTGATCCTGAAGCCGAACCCGGCCAACATGCAGGACCTGTATCTCGGCTCGCTGCGGGCCATCGGTCTGGACCTGAAGCTGCACGACATCCGTTTCGTCGAGGACGACTGGGAGAACCCGACGGTCGGGGCCTGGGGCCTCGGCTGGGAAGTCTGGTGCGACGGCATGGAGGTGTCGCAGTACACCTACTTCCAGCAAGTCGGCGGCCTCGACGTCTCGCCGGTGGCCGGGGAGCTGACCTACGGTCTCGAGCGCCTGGCGATGTATGTGTTCGGCGTCGACAACGTCTACGACCTGCCGTTCAACGACCCGGACAGCCCGCTGGGCGCGATCAGCTACGGCGAGGTCTTCCTCGAGAACGAGCGGCAGCATTCCGAAGCCAATTTCCACGGCTATGACGTGGACGTGCTGAAGGGCCAGTTCGAGGACATGGAGCGGCAGGTGCCGCTGATGCTCGCCCGCAACTACCAGAACAAGGCGCTGGTCCTGCCGGCGTACGACATGGTCCTCAAGGCCAGCCACCTGTTCAACCTGATGAACGCCCGCGGCGCGATCGCCGTGGCCGAACGCGCCAGCTACATCGGCCGCATCCGCGACCTCTGTAAGATGTGCGCCCAGGCCTGGGTCGATCAGCAGGAAGAGGCCGCGTAAGTCGATGCCCCAGCTGCTGCTTGAACTGTTCTCCGAGGAAATCCCCGCGCGCATGCAGGGGAACGCGGCGCGTGATCTGGAGCGGATGGCCCGCGATGGCCTGGCCAAGGCCGGGCTGATCAGCGAGGGCTTGAAGGCCTTCGCCGGCCCGCGCCGCCTGACGCTGGTGGTCGAGGGCCTGCCGATCGCGCAGCCGGACACGGCCGAGGAGATGAAGGGGCCCCGCGTCGGCTCGCCGGACCAGGCCCTGGACGGCTTCCTGCGCAAGACCGGCCTCACCCGCGACCAGCTGGTCGAGCGGGACGGCCTGTATTTCGGCGTGGTGAAGAAGACCGGCCGGCCGACGGCGGAGATCATCGCCGAACTGGTCGAGCAGATCGTCCGCGGCTTCGCCTGGCCCAAGTCGATGACCTGGGGAACGGGCAAGCTGCGCTGGGTGCGGCCGCTGCAGCGGATCCTCTGCGTGTTCAACCGCGAGGTCGTGCCGCTGGAGATCGACGGCATCGTCGCCGGTGACCTCAGCGAGGGGCACCGCTTCCTCAGCGAGACCCGCGTCTTCCGCGCCCGCGACTTCGACGAATACCACGAGGCGCTGGCCGGCCACTTCGTCGTGCTGGACGTCGAGGAGCGCAAGCAGCGCATCCTCGAGGGCGCCCGCACCCTGTGCTTCGCCCGCGGGTTGGAGCTGGTCGAGGACGAGGGGCTGCTGGAGGAGGTGGCGGGCCTGGCCGAATGGCCGACGCCGATCCTCGGCGACATGGACCCGGCCTTCCTCGACCTGCCGCCTGAAGTGATCCGCACCTCGATGCGGACGCACCAGAAGTATTTCGCCGTGAAGACCCCGGGCCAGCCGGGCCTCGCCCCGCACTTCCTGGTGGTCGCCAACATCGAGGCCCCCGACGGCGGCAAGGCCATCGCGGCGGGCAACGCCAAGGTGCTGTCGGCGCGGCTGAGCGATGCGCGCTTCTTCTGGGACGAGGACCGCCTGGGCGAAGCCTTCGACCGCTGGCTGAAGAAGCTCAACGGCGTGACCTTCCAAGCCAAACTCGGGACCATGGCCGAACGGGTCGAGCGGATCACCGCCCTGGCCCGCGAGATCGCCCCGCTGGTCGGCGCCGATCCGGACAAGGCCGAGCGCGCCGCGCGCCTGGCCAAGGCCGACTTGGCTTCCGATATGGTCGGGGAGTTCCCGGAGCTGCAGGGGATCATGGGCGGCTACTACGCCCGCGCCTTCGGCCTCGACGACGACGTGGCCGACGCCGTCCGCGACCACTACCGCCCGCAGGGCCCCGGCGACGCCGTCCCGACCGCGCCGCTGAGCGTGGCCGTGGCGCTGGCCGACAAGCTGGACACGCTGGTAGGCTTCTTCGCCATCGACGAGAAGCCGACGGGCAGCAAGGACCCGTTCGCGCTGCGGCGAGCGGCGCTGGGGGTGATCCGGGTGGTGCTGGAGAATGGGGTGCGCCTGGAGCTCTCGGCGCTGACCAAGGTTCACCTCTTCCGGATTGAGAGTATTTGGCGGGTGCTGGACGTCGTCTTCAGAAACCTTGGAGAGTTCGATTCCGGAGATAGATCATTTGGCACTGATGAAGGCGTGTTCGAGCCGCTAGAGCACTCGTCCATTATGACTTGGCTGGACGTTTACGACGAGGACGCTGCGGGCCGCTGGGAGGATATTGAGTCTCAGGTCGAGTTTGAGCGTCGATTCGGCTTCTATCTGCAATCTAGAGAAGTTGCCCTGTGGCCAGAGGAGCGGCCGCGGTACGATAGTGAATACGCCGCTAATCGCCTTGGCTGGGCCGACTGGAACGACCTGCGCGCGGCCGGCGAACGAGCCGCCGTACGATTCAGCGGTGGCTTAACGGCCTTCCTCGCCGACCGCCTGAAAGTCCTTCTCCGTGATCAAGGCAAACGCCACGACCTCGTCGATGCGGTGTTCGCGCTCGGCGATGACGACCTCGTGCGTATTGTCGCCCGCGTCGAAGCTCTGTCCGGCTTCCTCGCCACCGAGGACGGCACAAACCTGCTGCAGGGCTACAAGCGCGCCGTGAACATCCTGCGCGCCGAGGAGAAGAAGGGCGAGCTCCCGACCGGCGCGCCGTCGCGCGCCGCCGCGCCGGCGGAGGAGGGGGCTCTGTTCGACGCCCTGACCGCCGCCGCGCCGAAGCTGGACGCCGCGCTCGCCGCCGAGGACTTCACCGGCGCCATGACGGCGCTGGCCGCCCTGCGCGGTCCGGTGGACGCCTTTTTCGAGAAGGTGCTGGTCAATTCGGACGTTCCCGAGGAACGCGACAACCGCCTGCGGCTTTTGATGCAGGTCCGGGACGCCATGGGCCGGGTTGCTGATTTTTCGTTGGTGACGGGGTAGGGGAGCCCTTGCGGACATCCGGTGCGTCCTTCGAGACGCGATCCTGAGGGATCGCTCCTCAGGATGACGGGACGGGTGGGCTGCAAAAGTGTTCGTCATGGTGAGGAGCGAGGCGTTAGCCGAGCGTCTCGAACCACGCAGGGACACACCAGAGTGCGTTGAATTGGAACTGAGGACAGGCCGGTAATGTCGGAAGCGCTCACCAAAACCCGCTGGGTCTACAGCTTCGGCGGCGGGACCGCCGATGGCGACGCCTCGATGAAGAACCTGCTGGGCGGCAAGGGCGCCAACCTGGCGGAGATGTGTTCCATCGGCCTGCCTGTGCCTCCGGGCTTTACCGTGACCACCGAGGCCTGCGTCCACTACTACGCCAATGGCAATTCCTACCCCGCCGACCTCGCCGAACAGGTCGCCGCGGGCCTGGCGAAGATCGAGGCGATCACCGGCAAGCGCTTCGGCGACCCGTCCGCGCCGCTGCTGGTGTCGGTGCGCTCCGGCGCCCGCGCCTCGATGCCCGGGATGATGGACACGGTCCTGAACCTCGGCCTGAATGATGAGACTGTTCAGGGCCTTGGCGCGCTGTCCGGAGACCGCAGGTTCGCCCTGGACAGCTATCGCCGCTTCATCCAGATGTATTCCAACGTGGTCCTCGACCTCGACCACCACATGTTCGAGGAGATCCTCGACGACCATAAGGACCGCCTCGGCGTCACCATCGACACGGCCCTGACGGCCCACGACTGGGAAGCCGTCGTCGCCGACTACAAGGCCGCGGTCGAGCGGGAGCTGGGCAAGCCCTTCCCGCAGGACCCGCAGGAGCAGCTGTGGGGCGCGGTCGGCGCGGTGTTCGCCAGCTGGATGAACGACCGGGCCAAGTTCTATCGCCAGAACTTCGGCATCCCCGAGAGCTGGGGCACGGCGGTCAACATCCAGGCGATGGTGTTCGGCAACCTCGGCGACACCTCGGCCACGGGCGTGGCCTTCACCCGCAACCCGTCGACCGGCGAGAACCGGCTGTACGGCGAATTCCTGGTCAACGCCCAGGGCGAGGACGTGGTCGCCGGCATCCGCACGCCGCAGTCGCTGACGAAGGCGGCCCGCGAGGAGATGGGCGACCGCAACCCGAGCATGGAAGAAGCCATGCCGGCGGTGTTCGCCGAGTTCCACGACGTCGCCCGCAAGCTAGAGCACCACTATCGCGACCTGCAGGACATCGAGTTCACCGTCGAGCAGGGCCGGCTGTGGATGCTGCAGACCCGCAACGGCAAGCGCACCACCCGCGCGGCCCTGAAGGTCGCCGTGGACATGGCCGCCGATGGCGTGATCACCCGCGAGGAAGCCATCCTGCGCGTCGATGCGGCCGAGCTTGACCAGTTGCTGCACCCGACCATCGACCCCTCAGCCACGAGGGACGTGGTGACCAAGGGCCTGCCGGCCTCGCCCGGCGCGGCCTGTGGCCGGGTGGTGTTCAGCTCCGAGGAAGCCGAGCGGCTGGGCAACGCCAAGGTCCCGGTGAAGGTGATCCTGGTGCGTCGCGAGACCAGCCCGGAAGACATCAAGGGCATGTACGCCGCCCAGGGCATCGTCACCGCCACCGGCGGCATGACCAGCCACGCGGCCGTGGTGGCGCGGGGGGCGGGCATCCCCTGCGTCTGCGGCGCGACCGACATCCGCGTCGACGCCGAGGCCGGCCAGTTCACCGTGCGCGGCCGCACCTTCAAGGAAGGCGACCTGATCACGATCGACGGCGCCACCGGCGAGGTGATGGCCGGCGAAACCCCGATGATCGAGCCCGAGCTCGGCGGCGACTTCGACACCCTGATGAGCTGGGCGGACGGCATCCGTCGCCTGAAGGTCCGGGCCAACGCCGAGACGCCCAACGACGGCCGCACCGCGCGCCAGTTCGGCGCCGAGGGCGTCGGCCTCTGCCGTACCGAGCACATGTTCTTCAACGAGGACCGGATCACCGCCGTGCGCGAGATGATCCTGGCCGACGACGAGAAGGGCCGCCGCGCCGCGCTGGCGACCATCGCGCCGTTCCAGAAGGCCGACTTCGTCGAGCTGTTCACGATCATGGAGGGGCTGCCGGTGACGATCCGGCTGCTCGACCCGCCGCTGCACGAGTTCTTCCCCACGGGCGAGGACGACCTGAAGGCCGTGGCCGACACGCTGGGCATCACCCTGGCGGCGATCGAGAGCCGGCTGGAAGTGCTGCACGAGTCCAACCCGATGCTCGGCCATCGCGGCTGCCGGCTGGGGATCAGCTATCCGGAAATCTACGAGATGCAGGTCCGGGCGATCATGGAGGCCGCCTGCGAGATCGCGAAGTCGGGCAAGCCCGCGCCTGTGCCGGAAATCATGCATCCGCTGGTCGGCAAGGGCGAGGAGATGGCCTTCCTGCGCAAGCTGACCGACCGCACGGTCAAGGCCGTGCTGGCCGAGCAGGGGCTGGATCTGGCCTATCAGGTCGGCACGATGATCGAGTTGCCGCGCGCCGCCCTGCGCGCCGCGGATCTGGCGGAAGCGGGGGCCGAGTTCTTCAGCTTCGGCACCAACGACCTGACCCAGACGACCTTCGGCATCAGCCGCGACGACGCCGGCAAGTTCCTCAACGCCTACATCGAGAAGGGCATCTTCGAGCAGGACCCGTTCGTCACGCTCGACCAGGACGGCGTCGGCGACCTGATCCGCATCGCCGCCGAGCGCGGCCGGGGCGTGAACCCGGGCCTGAAGCTGGGCATCTGCGGCGAACACGGCGGCGACCCGGCGTCCATCGCCTTCTGCGAGAGCATCGGCCTCGACTACGTCAGCTGCTCCCCCTTCCGCGTGCCGATCGCACGGCTGGCGGCGGCGCAGGCGGTGCTGAACAAGCGCAAGTAGAAGCCCTCTCCCAGCGGGAGAGGGAGGGGCCCGTCCTGCGAAGCCTTGGCGAAGCGGGATGGGAGGGTGAGGGGTTACGGTGTGTGCCGGACCCGTCCCTAATCCCTCATCCGACCTGCTCCGCAGGCCACCTTCTCCCTCCGGGAGAAGGAAACCGCCTACACCATCACCCCGAACAGTTTGCCGATGCCGGCGGTGACGGCCAGGGCCAGGGCGCCCCAGAAGGTCACGCGCGCCGTGGCCTTCCAGATGTTTGCGCCACCGGCCTTCGCGCCGACAGCGCCCAGCAGCGCCAGAAAGGCCAGCGAGGCGACCGAGACGGCCACCGTCAGGCTGCCCAGCGGAAACAGGAACACCATCGCCAGGGGCATGGCCGCGCCGACGGCGAAGGTCGCCGCCGAGGTCAGGGCCGCCTGGATCGGCCTGGCCTGGGTGATTTCCGAGATGCCCAGTTCGTCCCGCGCGTGGGCCGCCAGGGCGTCGCCGGCCATGAGTTGCGCCGCCACCTGTTCGGCCAGATCAGGCGTCAGGCCGCGTCCGACGTAGATCGCCGCCAGCTCCCGGTGTTCGGCTTCCGGATCGGTGGCCAGTTCGGCGGTTTCGCGGGCGAGGTCGGCGTTTTCCGTGTCGGATTGCGAGCTGACGGAGACGTACTCGCCGGCGGCCATCGACATGGCGCCGGCGACAAGGGCGGCGATCCCCGCGATCAGAACCTCCGGCTTGCCGCCGGCCGCGGCCGCGACCCCGACGATCAGGCTGGCGGTCGAGACGATCCCGTCGTTGGCGCCAGCACCGCCGCGCGCAGCCAGCCGATGCGGGCGACCAGGTGGCTTTCGGCGTGGGACTTGAAGCGGCGGCTCATGGGGCGGATCTCCGGGCCCCCAGTTCGTTGGCGACCTTGATCCACAGTACGGCCGTCAGGGGGAACAGCTGGATGATATTGCTCAAGATCAGCGGCCAGCTGGCGATCATCAGACCATAGACGGCCCAGAGGACGATGGCGCCGGTGTAGGCGCCTTGAGACACCAGCGAGATGCTTGACGTGTCGCGGGTGCGGATCGTGCGGATCGACTGGGGAAACCAGCACAGGGTCGAGATCGTCGCGGCGACAAATCCGATGGTTTCAGCGAGGTTCAAGGCCAAGGCAGGGATCTCCGGCCATCAGCGGCCGAGCGGATCATCGGACGAGTCTGGGTGACGGGGACAGGCTATCCGATCCCTCAGCTCTTGATCCGGGCCAGGGCGCCGATCGCGTAGTCCACGTCCTCGACCGTATTGCGCATGCTGGGCGTCAGCCGCACGTGCCGGGTCGCGTAGGGCGCCGCCGAGCCGATGATGTTCAGCCGACGCAGGCGTCGCACGACCCCGTCAGCCGAGAGTCCCTCGACATCAAACGCGACGATGCCGGCCGACAGCCCCGGGTCCATCGGCGTGCGCAGCCGGATATGGGGCATCTGCGCGAGCGCCATCTTCAGCCGCGTCGCCAGCATGTGCGTTCGGGCCTCGATGGCCGCCTTGCCGACCATGCCGTGGAACTGGAACGCTTCGGTGATCGACCAGACGTGCTCGAAGGCCTTGAAGCCGCCCGGCGTCATGCGGGCGCCGGTCGTCGGGCCCGGATCGTAGTTGCCGAGCCAGGCTCCGTAGGCGTTGGGCGCCAGGAAGCTGGGCACCGTCGGCGTCACCCGCGACCAGCCGTAGGGTGTGCCGAACACCACGCCGGTGCCGCGCGGCCCGAACAGCCACTTGTGGCAGCCCGCGACCAGGAAGTCGCAGCCGAGCTGGGGCAGGGTGGTGTTCTCGACACCGAACCCGTGTACGCCGTCGACGCAGAACAGCACCTTCTCATGCGGCAGGCGGGCGGCGTTGATCGGCGCCAGCATGTCGGCGATCGCGCGGATCGGCATCTTCAGCCCGGTCGACGAATGCACCCAGGTCAAGGCCAGCACGCGGGTCTCAGGGCGGATGTTGGCCGCCAGCCGACCGACGATCTGGGCGGCGGTCGCGGTTTCCGAGCGGTCGAACAGCGAGATCTTCCGCACCGTACCGCCGCGCTTCAATGCGGTCAGCCGCAGGGACTCGTGGGTGACGTAGTAGTCGTGCGTGGTGGTCAGGACTTCCTGGCCGTAGCGGATATCCAGGCCGGCATAGAGCAGGCCGATGCCGCTGGTCGTGCTTTCGCAGAGGGCGACATTGTCGGCCGCGACGCCGAAATACTGGCCGGCCGCGGTGCGCGCGGCGTTCTGCAGCGGCCGGTTCCGACTCTCCAGGTAGGTCACCGGGCTGGCGTCGAGGCCCTGCCGGTGGCGATCGATGGCGTTGCGCACGATCCGGGGGTTGGAGGCGAACAGCATCGCCGACAGGTCGACGAGGCTCCAGTCCAGCGCCCATTGCCCCCGCACCCAGGTCCAGTCCGTGCCGCCCGGCAGCATCGGCTCCGGCGCCGGCGGCGGCTGGACCTGGGCGGCGGTGGCGGCGTCTGGCTCGTGGAAGTCGGGATCGGTGGGCGGCTCGTCGGTCGGCGTCTCCTGCGCGACGACGGCCCGCGCCATCGCCGCGGCGCCGAGGGCCAGGCCCGATCCCGCGAGCAGCCGACGACGGCTCAGCCCGGTTTCGCGCTTGCGCATGACCCCCTCCAACCGCTGACGGCCACTGTCACGCGTTTCGCCCGATGTTCACGCGCCTTCACGTGGAAGGAGAATGGTCCTCCACCGGCGTCCCGTCACCGACGATTGCCCCGATGTGCCGCAGCTTGCGGACAAGCCGGCTCAGGTCTGCGCTGCTGCGCTCCTGCATTCGATGCTCGCGCTGGCGCTCGTCCGTCGTCTCGGTTGTCGGCAAGCCGAAACCGGTGTTGTCCTGATAGAGCCAGCCGCCGCTCACCATGGCCTTCAGATTTCGGCGAACCGTCTCGCGCGGGATTCCCAGCTTCGCCGCCAGGGCGCTGGCGCTGATCGTCCGGCGCGCGGAATTGGGCGGTGGGTCGTCGTGATCGGCGAAGACGATCTCGGGGCCGTCGCTGAAGTGCGACGCCGTCTGGTCGGCCATCGCCAGATACAGGTAAGACCCCAGCAGGGAGAGCGGCCCTGTATAGGATCTGAGATCGACCGTCCCGCGCAGGACATGCTGGGTAGTGAGGCGGATGGCTCCCCACATCGCCGGGAACGGCGCCGGATGCAGCCGTTCATGCTGGCCGAGGCCAGCGCATTCCGCGATCGCCAGGCGTTCGATTGCGCGGTCCAACGAACCGAGATAGCGCCGCATCATCGGCTCGAACCGCGGGGCATTCATCGCCGTGGACGAAATCAACAGCCCGTTGCGGGTGGCCTGCAGCAGGCCTTCGTCGATCAGCAGATTGACCTTCACCCGGGTCGTCTCTCGCGGGAGGCCCAGAGAGTCCGCCACGCGCTGAATGCGAATGGGACGCCGCAGGTCATCGGGCACGGCGGTATGCGCGTATTGCCGGGTCAGCACCGGGTCGTCGTCGAGCTGTCCGACATTGGCGGCCGATACTGCAGCGTAGATCAGACTCTTCTCGAGGTCGCCGTTCAAGTAGTCGGACGTCGCCCGGATGACGTCCAGATTCAGTCGGATGTTGATCCTGATGATGTGGCGAAGGTTCATGCCTGCCGGGGTGAGTTGGGGGAGCGTCCTACCACGCCGAGGCGACCTGCAGCCGCGCGCCGAACAACTGCATCGCATCCGGCGTCAGGCCCCAACGGTGGCTTCCCTCCCCGAACGGCTGACACAGCAGGGAGCGCGCGCGCCCGGACTCCCGGACGAGGGCCATGTGCGCCTGGAAGGCCTGGAAGATCTCCTGCTTCAGCGCCTCTGACGCCCGCCGGGCCTCGCCGGAGCGGTTGGAGGCGATGTGGTGACACACCGCGTCCCTGTGCGCCTGACCCCGGAAATGAACAAGCGCGTCGATGATCTCGGCCAGAACCGGATCGACCTTTGCCGAGCGCCGCACCCGCTTTCCCGGGCCGGGATACTGGAGGATGTTGTCCATGGGCGGTTCTCACACGGCTACTCAAAATGACTAAGAGACCGGTGTTCGAGCAAGTCCAGTTGGCGGATGCCGGAAATGGGCGCCCCCGCCTTTCCATTGCTGTTCGCGCCCGTCTCAGGTTGAAAGGCAGGTGCAATTTCAACTGACAAGCGCGCGCCGACGTGGCCTCCTGCAGGCTTCTCGGGGAAGGGGAGCGCTGCCATGGCGACCGGTTCAACGACGTTTGACGCTGCGGCGGAAACGGCAAGATATCTGGCGACCCTGCCGCCAGAGGCCCATGCCAAGGCCACGGCCTATACCCAGGGCGGACACTGGCTGCTGCTCTGGGGGACGCTCGTCGCGATCCTGGTGTCGTGGCTCATCGTGAAGTCCGGCCTGTTGGTCCGCCTGAGATCCCGGTTCAGGAGCCCACACTCGGCATGGCTGGCCGTGCTGGTGGTCGTGCCCGTCGGCGTGCTGCTGGACTCGCTGCTTAGCCTGCCCTGGACCGTCTATGCGAGCTGGTTTCGTGAGACAAAATACGGTCTGAGCAGCCAGCCGCTGCCGGAATGGCTCGGCGAGTGGGGCCTGCAGATGCTCATCGGGACGGTGATGTCGCTGGTGCTGTTCAGCGTCCTCTACGCCCTGATGCGCCGGGCGCCCAGGCGCTGGTGGCTATGGGGCGGCCTGGCGACCAGCCTGTTCGTGGTCATCGCCATTGTCATCTCGCCGGTGCTGATCGAGCCGCTGTTCAACACCTACACGCCGGCGCCGGCCGGCCCGGTGCGCGACGCGGTGGTTGAGATGGCCAGGGCCAACAACGTGCCGTCCGACAAGATCTTCATCTACGACGGCAGCAAGCAGTCGAACCGCTACACCGCAAACGTCTCGGGCCTGTTCGGATCGGCTCGGATCGCCATGAGCGACACGATGTTCAAGCAGGATGCCGACCTGGCCGAGGTGCGCGGCGTCGTGGGCCATGAGATGGGTCACTACGCCCACACCCATTCACTGTGGATGGCCGGCGTCCTGAGCCTGCTGGCGATGATCGGCTTCTTCCTTGTCGACCGCCTGTTCCCGGTGGCGACGCGCCTGCTCAGGGCCCGCGGGGTCGAGGGGATATCGGATCCGGCGGGTCTGCCGGTGCTGACCGCGGTGCTGTCGGTGCTGGCCCTGCTCGCGACCCCGGCGACGAGCACGCTGATCCGCACCATGGAAGCGGACGCCGACAACTTCTCCCTGCAACGGGTGAACGAGCCGGACGGCCTGGCCAAGGCGCTGGTCAAGACCATCGAATACCGCGCCGCGACGCCGGGCAAGCTCGAGGAAATCATCTTCTACGACCACCCGTCCGTCGGCTGGCGCGTTCGCAACGCCATGGACTGGAAGGCGGCGCATCTGAAGCCGGAGCCGGTCATGATCGATCTGACGCCGGTCGAGCCGGCGACGCCGGAGGGCAAGTAGGGAGTAGGGAGTAGGGTAGCCTCGTCGTCGCTGAGGGCGGCAGGTCTAACTACTCCCTACTCCCTACGCCCTACTCCCTTTGTTCTACCGCTTCCTGACGAACACCGTGCCGGCCGAGTACCCCGCGCCGAAGCTGCAGATCAGGCCGGTATCGCCCGCGACGAAGTCGCTGTTGGCGCGGTGGAAGGCGATGATCGAGCCGGCGGAGCTGGTGTTGGCGTAGGTGTCGAGGATGATCACATTCTCTTCGCGCGTCGGGTCGCGGCCCAGCACCCGGCGACCGATCATCTCGTTCATGTTGATGTTGGCCTGGTGAAGCCACAGGCGCTTGAGGGCTGTCGGGTCTATGCCCAGCTCGGCGGCGTGGGTGACGATCATCTCGCTGACCATCGGCACTACCTCGCGGAACACCTTGCGGCCTTCCTGGACGAACAGTTTGTCCCGGGCGCCGATGCCCTCGGGGGCGGCGTTGTTGAGGAAGCCGAAGTTGTTGCGGATGTTGTTGGAAAACTGGGTCTTCAGCTTCGTGCCGAGGATTTCCCAGCCGCCGACAGCCTGATCCGCCGCCTCGATGATCACCGCGGTGGCCACGTCGCCGAAGATGAAGTGGCTGTCGCGATCCTTGAAGTTCAGGTGGCCGGAGCAGATCTCGGGATTGACCATCAGCACCGCCTTTGCGGAGCCCCCGGCGATAAAGTCGGCGGCGGTCTTGATCCCGAAGGTGGCGCTTGAGCAGGCCACGTTCATGTCGAAGGCAAAGCCCTCGATCCCCAGCGCCTGCTGGACCTCGATCGCCATGGCGGGATAGGCGCGCTGCATGTTGGAGGCGGCGCAGAGAACGGCGCCGATCTCGCTGACCGGCTTGCCCCATTTGGCGATCGCGTCGCGGGCCGCCGCGACGGCGATCTCGGCGAGGATCGAGATCTCGTCATTGGAGCGTTCGGGAATGCTGGGCCGCATCACCCGGGGGTCGAGGATGCCGGCCTTGTCCATGACGAAACGGGCCTTGATTCCCGAAGCCTTCTCGACGAACTCGGCGGAAGAGGGCGTCAGGGCCTCGACCTCACCGGCGGCGATGGCCTCGGCGTTGGCTGCGTTGAACTGCTCGACGTAGGCGTTGAAGGCCTCGACCAGCTCCACGTTCGAGATGCTCTGCTCGGGCGTGTAGAGCCCGGTGGCGGCGATGACGGCCTGATGCACGATGGTGGGTCCCGACGATGCGCGCGCCTGCGTGACGCGCGGCGCTGTTTCTGATTGGCGCGATAGATAGCACGCCGTACGGCCGCGTCAGCCCGTGTGGCGCATGGGCAACGTTACAAACCCGCCTCATTCCGCCCGTTGAACCGCCGCGGACCTGCCGCGTTTGGCTCCTAACTCACCCCCGGCTGGGGAGCTGAAGAAAAGCGTCAAGGAGTACAAGACGATGAAGTCTCTCATGATTACGGTCGCGACCGCCGCCCTCGCCATGGCCGCCGTCCCGGCTGTCTCGCAGGCCCAGGAAGCCTACGGCACGATCGGCTATGCCAATGTCGACGCCGACGGCCCGACCCTGGGCGCCCTGCAGGGCCGCCTCGGCTACAAGTTCAACCCCTACGTCGGCATCGAAGGCGAAGCCGCCTTCGGAATCAGCGACGACACCGTCGGCGGCGTCGACGTCGAGCTGAAGCACGAAGTGGGCGCCTTCGTCGTCGGCTTCCTGCCGGTCAGCCCGCAGGCCGATCTGTTCGCCCGCGTCGGCTACACCAGCTCCGGCTTCGACACCTCGCTGGGCGACGTGGACGGTGACGGTGTGGCCTGGGGTCTGGGCGGCCAGTACCACTTCACCGACAAGGACGGCGTGCGTCTCGACTGGACGCGTCACGACTACGACGCCGGCAACGCCGACGTCTGGGCGGTCGCCTACACCCGCAAGTTCTAGATTCGACCCCTGTGGTTGAATTGTAACGGTGGGCCCTCTCCAGTCAGGAGGGGGCCCATTTCGGTTGACCGCCCCCCGGGCGCCTGAAAAGTGAGCAGGCAAGTGCGGACAAGCAAGATTCGCACTCGGGAGAATAAAGCCATGAAAAACCTTATGATTGCCGCGTCTGTTGCGGCCATTTCCCTCGTCGCCCCGGCGCTGGCGCACGCCGAAACCGGCGTCTACGCCTCGATCGGCTACGCCAACATCGACATCGATCCGGTAAGCTTGGGCGCCGTCCAGGGCCGCCTCGGTGTGACCTTCACGCCGCACGTCGGTGTTGAAGGTGAAATCGGCTTCGGCGTCGCCGATGACGAAATCCTCGGCACCACCGTCGAACTCAGCAGCACCTACGGCCTGTTCCTGGTCGGCCGCGTGCCGGTGTCCGAGAACGTCAACCTGTTCGTCCGCGGCGGCTTCGCCGCTGGTGAAGTCGACGTTGGCGGCACCTCCGCGAGCGAAGAAGGCGCCGCCTACGGCGCCGGTGTCGAAGCTTTCTTCACCGCCAATGACGGCGTGCGTCTGGACTACACCAGCTACGACTTTGGCACTGACGCCAACGTCTGGTCGGTGTCCTACGTCCGCAAGTTCTGATCTGAGTCCATCCTTCGGGATAAACGGAAGGCCCCTCCCGGCGACGGGAGGGGCTTTTTTGTTGACGTCGCGCCGTCCCGGGCGACACTCCCGCCGGGGAGACGGCGCACAGTGACAGAGACACTCATCAGACTTGCCGTATCGGCGCTGCTGATCGCCGTAATGATCGGCGTGGCCGCCTGGGCGCGGATCGCCCGGCCGACGGCGCCGTTGGACGAGGCCGCGGCTCGGGACCTGCTCGCGGGCGAGTTTCCCGGCATGAACCCCGACTACATCTGGATCGCCGGCGACGGCGCCGGCGCGATCGCCCGGGCGGGCGCCGAGGCGCTGGTGATCTACCGGCTGGGCGACTCCTGGGTTGCCCGGACGCTGCCGTGGCGGCTCGCCCTGCTGGCGCCGGTGCATCGTGGCAAGGTGCTGCTCAAGCTTCGCGACCCCGCCGCGCCGATGGCCAGGCTGGCCGTCAGCGGCGTGGCGCCCTGGCCCCCCCAATCTCCTGCTGAGGCGCTGGCGGCATGACCTTCGACCCGATCAAGGCCGCGTTCGATCCGGTTGCGCTGGCGGTGCCGATCTTTGTGATCACCATCATCGGCGAAATCCTGCTGGGCCGATTCCGCAAGGTGAAGGCGGTCTACGAAGTCCGCGATACGGCCACCTCCCTCGGCATGGGTCTGGGCAGCCAGGTCGCCGGCCTGCTGACCGGTGCGGCGATCTTCGGCGTGACGCTGTGGGCCTACCAGTACCGGCTGTTCACGATCCCGATGACCGCGATCTGGGCGTGGGTGGCGGTCTTCTTCCTTGAGGACCTGACCTACTACTGGTTCCATCGCCTGTCGCACGAGCGGCGGTTCTGGTGGGCCAGCCACGTCAACCACCACACTTCGCAGCACTACAACCTGGCCACCGCCCTGCGGCAGACCTGGACGGGCGGCGTCGCCGGCACCTGGCTGCTGTGGCTGCCGCTCATCCTGATCGGCTTCCCGCCCGCGATGGTGGTGATCCAGAAGGGCATCAGCCTGGTTTACCAGTACTGGATCCATACCGAGGCGATCCGGCGCTTCCCGCGCTGGTTCGAGGCGGTGTTCAACACGCCCTCGCATCACCGGGTGCACCATGCGCGCAACCCGCGCTACCTCGACGCCAACTACGCCGGCATCCTGATCATCTGGGACCGGATGTTTGGCACCTACATCCCCGAGGACGACGCCGAACCCTGCCGTTACGGCGTTGTGCATAACCTCGGCGATTTCAACATCTTCCGCGTGGCGTTTCACGAGTGGATGGCCATCGGGAAGGATCTGGCCGGGTCGCGATCGATCCGCGAAGTGTTCGGCTACCTGTTCGGCCCGCCAGGCTGGAGTCCGGATGGATCACGCGACACCTCGGCGACCCTGAAGGCGAAATGGCGGGCGCGCGAGGCGGCGGCGGTCAGTCCCGCAGCAGCGGCAGAGACAGCCCCCCTGCAGGCCGCTGAGTAAGCAGCTCCCGGCGGAAGCGGAACAGTTCGGCGGGGCGACCACCCGTCTCGGTGTCCATGCGGCCAAGGCCTTCGACCAGATCGATACGCTCGACCACGCGGCGGAAGTTCTGCTTGTGCAGCGGCACGCCCGCAATCGCTTCGACCGCGCGCTGCAGCGCTGAAAGGGTGAACTCCGGCGGCATCAGCTCGAACACGACAGGACGGTACTTCAGCTTGCCGCGCAGGCGTCCCAGGCCCGTCGCAAGGATGCGCCGGTGGTCCGACAGCATCGGCTCGCCGAGCGCTGCGGAAAGGGCAGGGGGCTCGACGGTGCTTTCCCCCCTCTCGCGCGCCTGGTCGCGGCCCGCTTCGGGGGCGAGGCCGGCCTCGTAGAGCAGCTCATAGCGGTCGAGCACCCGCTCCTCGTTCCAGCGCGCATCATCCAGCGCGAACAGCAGGCGGGCGCGGGCGAGTTGAGCCTCATCCTTGCCGGCCCAGGCGCGCAGGGCCGGGGCGATGGCGTCGTCGATCAGGGCGGGGCGACCCTGCCGCCAGTCTTCCCACGGAAAGAACCGCGACCATGGGGCCCAGGCGCTGTCCGGCGCGGCGGTGTCGACGGCGGTCGGGGTCAGGGCCAGGTAGCCCACGGACACCACGCGCGCCGCGCCGGCGCCGATCTCGGCCCGTGGCGCGTCGCGGCCCTTGTTGCCGAAGGTGTAGAGCTGCTCGACATAGCCCAGGTCGAACCGGGTCTGCTCGGTCACGAAGTCCCGCAGGGCGATCTCGAAGGTGCGGTGACCTTCCGGGTCGAATGGCCCGAACGGCAGGCCCGCCAGGGTCGAGACACGGTCCGTCGCCGTATCATGCGGCCGCACGGTCAGCACGACCGCCTCGCCGCCGCGAATGGCCATGATGACGGCTGACAGGCCGATGACGACGGATTGGGACATCCGTTGCTGGTTAGCATCCCCGGGCGGATGACGGGAGGCGTTCTGTTGTCAGGCCTTCAGCGACAGCTCGAACGGCGCGCTGGGACAGGCGTATTCGCCCTTGCCGATGCCCGCGACGGCGTCGGCCATCCGGCCCTTGCGGCCGAGCATGTCGTCGAGGGCTTCAGGCGCCGGTCCCGACATCGCGCAGGGGGCTGACGATCAAGGTCACGGGCGGCTCACTCGGTGTTGAAGGCGGCCTGGGCAGGTTCAAACCCGGCCGCTTCCGACAGAACGTGGAAGCGATGAACGTAGCGCTTTTGCGCTTCGCTGGGCGCCTGCGGATCGATCGTCAGCCGATAGCCCGGCGGCGGCGCGCCGAAGATCGCCAGGGCTTCATCGTGGCCAAACCCCGCCAATTGCGTCGCCTCGAAGAAGGCGCAGGCGCGATCGGCCTGCTTGATCAGCTTCTTGATCGCCACCGGGGTCTTCGCGGGCAGACCGAACCTGGCGTGGATGGCGTGCTCCAGTCGCTCCTCGAAATCCTTGTAGCTGACGCCCAGCGCAGCCTTGAACGGGCTGATCATGTCGCCGATCACGTATTCCGAGGCGTCGTGCAGCAGGGCGGCAAGCCGCCATTTGGGATCGACGGTCGGCTGGATGTGCGCCACCAGTTCCTCGACGACCATCGAGTGCTGCGCGACCGAGAAACCGTGCTCGCCGATCGTCTGCCCGTTCCAGCGCGCGACCCGCGCCAGACCGTGGGCGATGTCCTCGATCTCGATATCGACCGGCGAGGGATCAAGCAGATCCAGCCGCCTCCCGGACAACATCCTTTGCCACGCGCGTGGTGTAGTCTTCACCGAACGCGCGCTTCGCAGCCCTTTCGCCACCCGTTCGTTCCTTATCTTGTGCAGGGCGCTTCAACTGGCGCATCGGTTGATAAAGATCAATGTCTGCGCGTGGTCTGCGGATCACGGTTCGGTTTAGAGGGAGAACTGCAATGAGCTGGGCAAGGATCATGGCGCCACTCGCGGGCGGCGCCCACGATGTGGAAATCCTGAAGGCGGCTGCCGCACTGGCCGCGCCGTTCGGGGCGGAAGTGGCTGCAGTGCATGCGCCGGCCGACATTGCGGACCTGATGCCCTGGATGGGCGAGGGCTTCATGGGCGGCGTGCAGATCACGGCCATGGACAGTCTGAAGGAAGCGGCCGCCGAGGGCGAACGCGCGGCTCGGGCCGCCGCCGAAAGCTGCGGCTACGACAACGTCAAATTCCAGTCGCTGGAAACGCCCGTCTGGGCAGGCCTGTCGATGGAAGGACGCCTGTCGGACGTGGTGCTCTTCGACACTGAGGCCGCCCGCGGCCGTGGCCCGCTGGCCGAGGCCTTTCAGCAGATTGTCGCGGACGAACAGCGGCCTGTCATCGTGGCGCGACCGGGTCTGAAGGCCGGCGGTGTCGCCGTCGTCGCCTGGGATGGCGGCAAGGAAGCCAGCCGCGCCGCGCGCACGGCCCTGCCGTTGCTCCAGAAGGCAGCCCGGGTGGTGATCCTCGCCGCGCCTGCCGCATCATCGAGAACCTTCGACGCCGATCGCTTGAAGGACTTCTTTGCGGCGCGCGGCGTGAAGGCCGAAATCGAGGTGCTGACGGGATCCGGCGACGCCGCCCCGCTGCTGCTCGGGGCCGCACAGCAAGTGTCGGCCGACATCCTGGTGGCCGGCGCCTTCGGTCACCCGCGGCTGCAGGAATACATCTTCGGCGGTACGACCCGCACCTTGCTGAACAGCGACGGACCGTCGCTGTTCCTTTCGCACTGACCGACAGAAACGAGGAAAACATGACGCTTTCGCGCATCGTGATGCGCCTTGCGCGCAACCCAGGCACCGAGTTTGCCGACGGCGATGACCACCGGGGTTACAGCCTCGTTGCTCCGTTGCAGGCGGACGGCAAGCTCGACGTCGAGGGATTCCAGGCGCAGCGCGCCGCCTGTTCTGTCCGCCGCTTCGCGCCGGACGAGGAGGCCGTGACCGGCGTGCTCAAGCGGCGCGGACAGACCTGGTATTTCGACTATGACGCCGGCGATGACGCCGACGACGAGCCGGTCCATCGCCTCGGCGAGCACCATTTCGTCGTCGGAGAGTACGTCTCGGTGGCCGACGAGAACGGCCGGATGCTGGCCTACAAGGTGACCGAGGTCAGTCCGGCCCAATAACGATCCCGCGGCTGCGCCGGCCGCCGACATTGTGGCGCACCAGATCGCTGGCGTCCGAGAAGCTGTCGTCGTCGCTGTCATGGCCCCGCTTGGCCTTCAGTGTCGCGACAACCAGCGGGCCACCCTTGGGGCCGCGGGCTTCGTAGCCGACAACGGCCCAGCCGTCGGTCGCCTTGTCGCTGGCGAGGATGAAGCGCGAATAGACCCCGTCGTCGCCGTGCTTGCGCCGACGGGATTCGCTCTCGACCGTCTTGCCGTCGATCTCGACGTTCCGCTGCACGCGGATTTCAGCGCCGTCGTCATTGGCGTTGATCTGTGCGCCGTCGGGGCCGCCGACGTTTACGTCCGCGCCGGAGCTTCCCGCCTTGATTGTTACGCCGGGCAGCCGGATGTCGACCTCGTCCTTGCCGGCGTCGGTGTCAGCGGCGGCGGCCGCCTTCGGCTCAACCGCCGGCATCAGCGCCCGCAACTCTGCCTCGATGGGCGTCAGGGCGCCGACCGCTCCGCCATCAGCCAGCTTGACCAGCCTGAGGGTCACCTCAACGCCGTCCGCGCCGTAGTTGCAGGACAGGCCGTCGGCAGCAACGCTGAGGCGTGACAGATGCCCCTGCTTGTCCGGGCAATCGAGCTTGCTGATCACCTTCAGGGCGCGCGCCGCGTGCTGGCGCTTGGCGTCGGGATGATCGCAGGCGGCCAGCGCCAGGGCGGCGCAGCCGGCGGCCAGCAGGGCGATACGGTTCATTGGGCAGTCCCTCGTGTGCTCTCTTGCAATGCAAGGGTGCGGCGGGACGTCAGAAGGGTCCAGTGAAATCGCGGTAACGGTTGCCTTGCTTGTCTTGGAGCCCCATTAGCGCTATGTGTATGGCTCTATGCTAAGATACACATCATGCGTACGAACATCGTCATTGACGACCAACTCATGGCCAAAGCGCTCAAGGCCACTGGACTGAGCACCAAGCGGGAAGTCGTCGAACTGGGTTTGGAGACGCTGGTTCGGCTCGGCGAACAGGAAGCCATTCGCCGGTTCCGAGGTCGACTCGCCTGGGAGGGCGACCTTGAGGCCATGCGAACCGACACGTGATCCTGGTCGATTCCAGCGTCTGGATTGATTACTTCCGGGGCGTTGCAGCGCCTCAGACCGACCGGCTGGACGCCTTGCTTGGCCGAGAGCCTCTGGCGACGGGCGATGTGGTTCTGACCGAGGTGCTGCAAGGCTTCGCGAGCGATCGTGACTTCCACCAGGCCCTGCGACTGCTGACATCGCTGGACGTGATCCAGATCGGCGGCGAGACGGTCGCGGTTCAGGCGGCGCGGAATTTCCGCCTGCTACGGGCCCGGGGCGTCACGGTTCGCAAGACAATCGACACCCTGATCGCAACCCGCTGCATTCAGGACGGACACGCGCTGCTCTTCAGCGATCGTGACTTCGATCCGTTCGTCGAACACATGGGGCTTCAGTCCGCGATGATGTAGCAGCCGGGGACACGTACTGAAGTACATGTCCCCCTTTTTCGGCTACTGCCCCGGGCGCGTGCTGCCGCTGCCTTCGCGGCGGGCCAGGAAGGCCAGGCGCTCGAACAGGTGGACGTCCTGTTCGTTCTTCAGCAGGGCGCCGTGCAGCGGCGGGATCAGCTTGGTCGGATCCTTTTCGCGCAGGATCGCCTCGTCGATGTCCTCGACCATCAGCAGCTTGAGCCAGTCGAGCAGTTCGCTGGTCGACGGCTTCTTCTTCAGGCCCGGCACCTTGCGCATGTCGTAGAAGATGCGCATCGCCTCGGCGACCAGCTTCTCCTTGATGCCGGGGAAGTGGACGTCGACGATTTCCTGCATCACCTCGGCTTCAGGGAAGCGGATGTAGTGGAAGAAGCAGCGGCGCAGGAAGGCGTCCGGCAGCTCCTTCTCGTTGTTCGAGGTGATGATGATGATCGGCCGGATCTTGGCCGAGATCGTTTCGCCGGTTTCGTAGACATAGAATTCCATCCGATCGAGCTCCTGCAGGAGGTCGTTCGGGAACTCGATGTCGGCCTTGTCGATCTCGTCGATCAGCAGCACGGGGCGGACGTCGCTGGTGAACGCCTCCCAGAGCTTGCCCTTCTTGATGTAGTTCGTGACGTCCTTGACGCGCTCGTCGCCCAGCTGGCTGTCGCGCAGGCGGGTCACGGCGTCGTACTCGTAGAGGCCCTGGCTGGCCTTGGTGGTCGACTTGATGTGCCAGGTAATCAGCGGTGCGCCCATGGCCTTGGCCACTTCGTAGGCCAGCACGGTCTTGCCGGTGCCCGGCTCGCCCTTGATCAGCAATGGACGTTCGAGCGCCACGGCGGCGTTCACCGCGACCTTCAGGTCCTCGGTGGCGATATAGTTTTTCGTGCCTTCAAAACGCGAGCTCATGTCTTCCCCTGGCGCGTTTTCGCGCATTCGAACAAACGTTCAATTCAGGGGTCAGCCTAAAGCGCAATCCGCGACATTCAAGCCGGTTTCGGCGGATCGGCCGCGACCGATCCGCCATGGCCGTCAGTCAGCGCCGGGGTTGATCGATACGGGGTCGCTGGCGGGGAAGGTTTCCTTCAGGCCCTTGTCGAGCTGCTTGTCGACATGGGCGTCCGCGTCGTCGTCGATCTTCTCGGACGGATCTACCGGCTTGTCGGCGGGCTTGCCCTTGGGGTCGGCGGTTTTGTCATGAGACATGGAGTAACTCCGGCAGGGCAGGCGAGAGTGTTCGCCAGTCCCGGAATCAATCCCTGCCGGCGGTCTTGGTTCCTGCTGCGAGCCGTTCGCCCAGCGCCTGCGCAATCTCCGCTATGGCCGGTTCCCACTGCCCGAAGGTCGGCGGCAGGAAGACGCGGGCCTGCGGATACCAAGGATAGCGCCGGGTCCCCAGCAGCGGCCAGGCGCCCGGCGTCGACAACAGCCACAGCGGCGCGCCGCAGGCGCCGGCCAGGCAACTGCTGGCGTTCGATGGCCCCATGACGAGGTCTAGGGCACAGCAAAGCGCCGCGACATCGTCGAGGTCCTGCTTCAGGTCGACGCCGGGCGGCTGCCAGATCTCGACGCCCAGCTCGCGCCGGGCAGCCTCGAGCTCCTCGCCGCAGTCGCCGTACTGCAGGTTGATGAAGGTTACGCCCGGGATCGCCAGAACGGGCTTCCACTGCTCGAACGGCGAATAGAAGCGGTGACGCGCCCCGGCCTTGATCAGGCTCTTCCACAACAGGCCGACGACTGGCCCTCCCGGAAGCTGCGAGCGCCACCAGGCGACGCGCTCCGGATCAGGCGTCAAAAAGCCCTCGCGCGCCGGGTAGGCGTCCGCGCTTCGCCGAAACCGCCGCAGCAGCGAGGCGACGGGAGCCCACAGGTCCAGATCCCCGTGGTCGCCGATGAACGGCGCGCCGCGGACCGTGTGGCCATCGACGTTCCAGGTGCTGTGCGCGCCGACCGTGGCGCCCGGGAACGAGCGCTGGAACAGGGTCACCAGGCGCGGCTCTACCGCGATAAACAGCTTGCCGGACGGGCCGAGGGCCGCGACCACGTCGGGGATCAGATTGGCGAACATCACCTCGTCGCCGAGGCCCTGCTCGCCCATGACCAGCAGCGTCTTGCCTGCCAGGTCGCTGTTCGGCGTCCAGCGGGGCGCGTCGATCATGAAATGGGTGACGTCAGCGAACTTCGGCTCCAGCCGGGCCTCGTAGTCGTCCCAGCCCTCGCCGACCTGGCCACCGGCGATGCGGATGGTCGAGCGGGCCAGCAGCATCATCAGCCGCTCGTCCTCGCTCATCACGCCGCTGAGCGCCGTCTGACAGTCATCGAGCGCGCCGCCGAGGTCGCCGAGCACCAGGCGCGCGTTGCCCCGATTGTAGCGGGCCTTCGCGAAGCCGGCGTCGTGCCGCAACGCCTCGTCGAAAAAGGTTATCGAGGTCTGGGGATCGCCTTCCTCCCCCACCACCGTGCCGAGCGTGTTCCACAGCAGGGCATGCTCGGGATGGGCGGCGATGGCGGGCTTGAGGATATCGATGGCTTCGGCGAACCGGCCCTGGTCGCGCAGGGTGCAGGCCAGGTTGTTTGCGCCCTCATGCGAGGTCGGATGGCTGGCGACATAATGGCTGAACAGCTTTTCGGCCGTTTCGATCATCCCCATCCGGTAGGCGAGGCGGCCCATGTCATTGGCGACCTCGGCGTGGTCGGGAATCAGGGTCAGCGCCGACTCGTAACAGCGCACCGAAGTGGCGAAATCGCCGGCCCGCTCGCGCGCGATGGCCAGCAGGTACCAGCCGAACCCGTTCTTCTCGTCCAGTTCCAGCGCCTTGATCGCAAGATCGCCACCGCGCTGGTAGTCGTCCGCCTGCAGCGCCTGCACGGCGTCCTGCAACAGCGGCTGCGCCGACAGGGCCTTGAGCTCCTGAAGGGCCTCGGTCAGCCGGGCGAGGGCGTCGCGCGATCCGGCCTGACCGCTGGTCTCGCCGGCCATGCGCGGACGGGTCGGAACGGCGGTCGTTTCGGGAAACCCGAGCGCCGTCGCCGAGGTGGCGGATTTTCTGGCGGGGTGCGGCGGCATGCGGGCGGACCCTCGGGCGCTGAGAACAGGCCCCCAGATCGCCCGATTATGCTTAATCCCGGCTTAAGGGCCGCGCCGCGACCGAATGGCGCACAACATCCCGTTAACCATGCCGCTTTAGCCTTCGTTCAACAGGGCGGGCGGATTCTCCACGGATGTTGGCAGCCGCGCCGCACGCCATACCGGAGAATGTCTGCCGTGCCGCTGAAACTGTCCCTCAAGCCTGGAGAGCGGTTCGTCCTGAACGGCGCCGTGGTCCAGAACGGCGATCGCCGGGGCGTTCTCATCCTGCAGAACAAGGCCTCGGTCCTGCGCGAGAAAGACATCATGCAGGAGGAGGAGGTCACCACGCCGGCGCGTCGCGTCTACTTCCCGGTGATGATGATGTACCTCGATGAGGCCAACGCCCTTCGCTATTACGACGAGTTCGTGCGGCGACTGTCCGAATTCATGGGGGTCATCCGGAACCCTGACGTGCTCGCCGACTGTGTCGCCATTTCCCGGCATGCCATGGCCCGCGAGTACTACAAGGCGCTTATGCTGTGCCGGAAACTGATTGAGTACGAAGACGAGAGGTTGGGTAATGGGGCTGCAGGCGTATCAGCAGGCCGCGGCGCGGACTGAAAACCCGCGCGACGCCGAGTATCGCCTCTTTGGCCAGGTCACGCGGGCGCTGCTTCAGGCGGCCGAAGTGCCACCGGAGGACATTCGCGGCCGTATCGACGCGCTCGACTGGAACCGGCGCCTGTGGTCGGTCCTGGCGAGTGACTGTGCCGATCCACAGAACGTGCTGCCGGAGGCGCTTCGCGCCCAGATCATCTCGCTCAGCCTGTGGGTCAGCCGGTACACCAGCGCCGTGATCCGCCGCGAGGAGGAGATCGATCCGCTGATCGATATCAACCGCATCATGATGCAGGGGCTGTCGGGTCAGTCCGAGGCCGCCTGACAGCATTTGCCCGGTTGGGCCGGATCGGTCCGGCAAATGTTTCCGGGCGGCGACCGTTGATGGCGAAAGCGCATCAATGACCCCGTTTCGGGTAGAAAAACACCAATAAAATCAATACTCACGATGTGGCCAAACGCCGTTCGTTTGGCCCGCGCCTTGCGATGTGGTCTGTGGGCAAGAACGCCCACCCGGCCAAAAGGCCGAGCTCCCCGACCAGAATGGAAGGACCGCCGATGCTCAGCAATTCGGTGAATACCAACGTGGGCGCAATGGTTGCGCTCCAGAACCTCAACGCGACCAACATGGAACTGTCGCAGGCCCAATCCCGCATCAACACCGGCAAGAAGGTCGCCAGCGCGAAGGACAACGGGGCCGTCTGGGCCATCGCCCAGACCCAACGTGGCACTTCGCAGGCCCTGAACGCCGTGCGGGACTCTCTCGATCGCGGACGCTCCACCATCGACGTGGCCGTTGCGGCGGGGGAATCGGTCTCTGACCTGTTGATACAGATGAAGGAAAAGGCCCTGGCGGCGTCGGATACGACCCTCGACACCACCAGCCGATCTGCACTGAACGAGGACTTCAAGGCCCTGCGCGACCAAATCGCCAAGGCCGTGTCGAACGCCGATTTCAATGGGACCAATCTCATTAAGACCGGCGCCACGGCACTCGCAGCCATCGCCAATGCGGATGGATCGTCCAAGCTGACCGTGGCCGCAGAAGTCATGGCGCTGGGTGGATCCATTGTGACCGTCGCTGCTGCGGGGTCCATCGGAACGTCGACCCTGGCTGCGGCCATGATCACGACGGTCAACACCTCCATCACCAACACGAACGCGGCGCTCGCCCGTCTTGGCACCAAGTCCAAGGCGTTCGATCTGCACACGTCCTTCATCGGCAAGCTGCAGGACAGCCTCGATGCGGGTGTGGGCAATCTGGTGGACGCGGATCTCGCGAAGGAAAGCGCAAAGCTTCAGGCGCTGCAGACAAAGCAGCAACTCGGCATCCAGGCGCTCTCGATCGCGAATTCGTCGACCCAGTCGCTTCTGTCGCTGTTCCAGTAAGGCCGCGACGCCGGGCGGAGTCCCCCTCCGCCCGGCAGTCTTTTGCCGGGTCACCCGGCAGAAGTTGCTTACCATGGGCGCCGCCCGGCAGAAAATGCCGGGCCAGAACGTCCCTAACAGACATATAACCCAGCAAAAACAGTAGTTTATTGAGCCTGTCCCGGGTGGCCAAACTGGCCCGGCGATTGCTTCCTACCCAGTCGGGCAAAATGCCCCCGGCCGTCAAAATGACGCCGGACACCTGGAAAAGGGAATATCGTCATGGCGCTGAACAGCGTTAACACGAACACCGGCGCGCTCGTCGCTCTGCAAAACCTCAATGCCACGAACCGCGAACTGGACGTCGTCCAGACCCGCATCAACACGGGCAAGCGGGTTGCGACGGCCAAGGACAACGGCGCCGTTTGGGCCATCGCCCAGACCCAGCGCGGCACCTCCAACGCCCTGAACGCCGTGAAGGACTCGCTCCAGCGCGGCCAATCCACCATCGACGTGGCGATCGCCGCGGGCGAGACCGTTTCCGATCTGCTCGTGCAGATGAGGGAAAAGGCCCTGGCCGCGTCGGACACGACCCTGGACACCGCCAGCCGCACGGCCCTGAGCGAAGACTTCAAGGCCCTGCGCGACCAGATCGCGAAGTCGGTGACGAACGCCGACTTCAACGGCTCGAACATGATCAAGGCGTCGGGCGCCACCGTGACGGCTGTGGCCAACGCGGACGGCACGTCGAAGATCACGGTCGCGGCGCAGTCGCTCGCTCTGGGCGGCGCCAACGTGACCGTGGCCGCCACGGCCTCGCTCAGCACCGCCACGATCGCGGCGGCGCTGGTCACCACGGTCAGCACCTCGATCACCAACGTCGGCGCGGCCCTGGCCAAGCTCGGCACGGGTTCGAAGTCGCTGGAAGCCCACCTGAACTTCGTCGGCAAGCTGCAAGACAGCCTCGACGCCGGTGTGGGTAACCTGGTCGACGCCGACCTCGCCAAGGAAAGCGCCAAGCTGCAAGCCCTGCAAACCAAGCAGCAGCTCGGCATCCAGGCGCTGTCGATCGCCAACTCCTCGTCGTCGGCCCTGCTCGGGCTGTTCCGCTAGGCAAGCGTGGGGGCGGGCGCCTAGCGCCCGTCCCCTGTCGCGGCGGCGAGGGCCGAAATGTCCTCGTCGGTCGCCAACAGGAGGGGCGTTGTCCAGAAAAGGTCAGCGCCAGGAGACATGAAAGCTACCATCGCACCCGTGTTGTCGATCCAGGATTCCGGCGCCTATCAGGCGCCGCCGTCCGTAGATCGCGCCACCGCCCCTCAACCGCCAGTAGCCTCGCGCCAGAACGCCGACCTCCGCCTGATCATCGAAGAAGACCAGGCGACCGGAACCTTCGTCTACAAGACCCTCGACCGCCGGACGGGTGAAATCGTCAAGCAGTTCCCGCGGGAACAGGTCATGCGTCTGAGGGAGACCCCCGGTTATGAGCCCGGCGACGTGATCGACGCGCAGTCCTGACGGTTTCCCCTGACGGCCCGACGGGCCGCACCGACCATCCTCACCGACGTCTCGCCGCGACGGCGGCCTTCATGGTTTACCGTCGTTAACCATAAGCGAACGTTCTCCCGCCTAGCTTCTGACGGGGCGGCTCGATGAGTCGCTTCACGTCGAGAAGCGCCGTGCGAGGAAAAAGCTCATGTCGATCAGCGTCCATACCAATCAATCCGCGCTGGTCGCGCTTCAGAATCTCAACAAGACCAACGACCAGCTCGCCAGCGCCCAGAACCGGATCAGCACCGGGCTGAAGGTTCAGGGTCCCAAGGACAATGCCTCGGTGTGGGGTATCGCCCAGTCCCAGCGCGCGGATATCGGCGCCCTCGGGGCGGTCAAGATGAGCCTCGACCGGGCTCAGTCGATTTCCGACGTCGCCATCTCCGCCGGCGAGACCATTTCAGACCTGCTGCTCTCCATGAAGGAGAAGGTCACCGCGGCGATGGATCCCTCGCTGGACTCGGTGTCCCGCACGGCCCTCGACGCCGACTACAAGTCGCTGCTCCGCCAGATCACCCAGGTCATCAACGACGCCGAGTTCGACGGCGCGAACCTGCTGGACGGCTCACTGGGCGCCGGCATCCGCTTCCTTGCGAACGCTGACGCCAACTCGTTCATCACCCTGTCCGCCAAGGGCATGGCGCTGGGCGGGTCGATCATCACCATGGGCGGGGCGACCTCGATCACCACGGCCACCCTGGCCACGACGATCCAGGGCCTGCTCTCCACCTCCATCTCCAACGTCAACCAGGCGCTGGGCGACATGGGCGCCCAGGCGCGCCAGGTCGAGGCGCACAACAAGTTCGTCTCCAAGCTGACCGACACGCTGAACTCGGGCATCGGCAACCTGGTCGACGCGGACCTGGCCAAGGAAAGCGCGCGGCTGCAGGCCTTGCAGGTCCAGCAGCAGCTCGGCGCCCAGGCGCTGTCGATCGCCAACTCCGCGCCGCAGATCATCCTGTCGCTCTTCCAGGGGGGATGATCCAGATGTCGCCGGCGTTGGCGGCTGACGCCACGCCGGGGGCATCGGGAGCGCTTGCATGATCGAGCTTCGCGACCTGCTTCCGGAAGACGAGGAGCGCCTGTTCGACTGGCGCGCCGAGCCGGACGTCGCCCGATGGATGTCGGATGCGGACGTCTCCGGGCGGGAGGCGCATCGCGCCTGGTTCGATCAGCTCCATTCGGATCCTGACCTTCGTGGCTGGATGATCCAGAGCAACGGCCGACCTTCAGGCCTGCTGACGCTTACCGGGCTGGCCGGACACCATCGTCGTGCCGCCTGGAACTGGTTCATCGGTGATCGCGAGGCGCGTGGCCGCGGGGTAGGGCGGGCCGCCCAGGTTCTGGGTCTCGACCAGGCGTTCGGGGTCCTCGGGCTGCACAAGGTCTGGGCCGAGGTGATGGCCGACAACGACGCGGCGCTGAAGCTCCAGACCGGCGCCGGCTTTCGCCGCGAGGGCTATCTGCGCGGTCACGTGCTGAAGGACGGCGAGCCACGCGACGTGGTCATGCTGGGCATCCTCGCCGAAGAGTGGGCGATCCTGGCGCCGGCCGCACGCCGCACACTGACCGACGCGGGGCTGATCGCGGCATAACGACGGGCTCTTAACGTCCCGTCATCCCTTGTCTGGCAAGGTGCGGCTGCGAAACTCCGCCGGAACCCCATGGTCGTCAGCTTCGATACCAGCAGCCTGCTCAGCTACTACCAGGCCAGGCAGGGCCAGACGACCGCCTCCACGGTCGGCTCTGGCGCGCCCGGAGTCGCGAAAAAGTACGCGCCGACACCGCCCTGGTCGACGACGTCGGGCGCTGCCCGGTCGAGCGAGCTGGTCAAGACGGTCATGGCCGGCCGCCGGTTCATCGACGAGGGCGCCGCCAAGCTGGACCTCGACGGCGCCAGCGCCGACTACAAGAAACTCTTCGCCCTGTATCAGGGTCTGAATGCGCTCAGCGGGTTGGCCGAGCGCATGCAGACCAAGGGCCTTTCGACGACCGAAAAGAGCCGTCTGGCCGGCATCTTCGCGCGTGGCATGACCGAGGTGGCCAGCTTCACCGACAAGGCCAAGCTCGAGCAGATGCGGATCACCCGTGGCGACACGATGATCTCGAACAAGTCCGCCGTCGGGGTCCCGCGCACCAAGGCGCAGTACCTGACCGGGACCGTCTACACCGGCGTGCCCCATGGCGCGGTTCCAGCCTTCGCCGGCGACACGGCCTTCACCATTTCGGTCAAGCGCGGCGCCGTCACACACACTGTCAACGTTGATCTGGCGGATATGGGATCGACGCCGCGCTCGATGGGTGCGGTCACCTCGTTCATCAACGGCAAGCTTGAAGCCGAAGGTCTCCAGACCCGCTTCAGCGTCGTGCGAACGCCAGGCGAGCCGCGCAAGGTCACGACAGGCGGCACCACCGTGACCCTGCCTGCGGTCGCGGACGACTACGCCTTCAAGATCACCGGCGACACGACCGAGACAGCGACCTTCTCGGCCGCCACGACCAAGCCCGCCGTCTATGTCACGACCTATGCCGGCAATCCGGACCCGGACAAGGACATCAAGACCGACGACGGCAAGTTCGAGACCGCCCTGGTCAAGGTTGATGGAACCGCGATCGGGACCGAGGGGGCGCGGGTGTTCTCCGAAACGCTGGAAGGCACGATCAGCGCCGTGCGCGGCTCGAAAGTCGGCGCGGACGGATCCCTCTACGTGCTGGCGGATGTCGAGACGTCGGTCGACGGCCAGACCGTCAAGGGCGAGCGCGACGTCGCGCTGCTGAAATACGACAGCACCGGCCAGCTGATGTACGCCCGCACGCTTGGCGCTGCGGACGACGCCCAGGGCATGGCCATGACGGTATCCGACGACGGTCGGGTCGCCATCGCCGGCAAGGTCACGGGCAATCTGTCGGGTGCGGCTGACGGTCCGATCAATTCGGGCGACGACACCGGCCTCACCGACAGTTTCGTCACGGTGTTCGACGCCAAGGGCGATGAGGCCTGGACCGCGCGGCGCGGCGCGCTGAAGGACGACGAGGCGACCGCCGTGGCGTTCGGCGAGGACGGGCTGGTCTATGTCGCCGGCCGGACCAAATCCACGCTGCCCGGCGGCGGCGCGACCCAGGGGGACTGGGACGGCTACCTGACGGCTTTCGCCGCGGACGCCAAGGGTGCGCCCAAGGCTATGTTCACAACGCAGTTCGGGACCACGGGCGCGGACACGGTCAGCGGGATCGTCGTCGACGGCGACACCGTGACACTGGCCGGGGTCGAGAACGGCCGGGGCATGCTGCGCAGCTTCGATGTCACGCCGACGACCACGACGACCGAGCGGGTGCTCAACAACGGCGTCACGACGATCAATGTGACCGACACCACCAACGGCTCGTCGACGACAACCACCAACGTCTATGGCGCGCCGGACGGTTCCAACAGCGCTGCGACCACGACCACGGTGCACACCTCGGCGGCCAGTTTCACCGCCGGCGCCACACGCGATCTGGGCGACCTGCTGGGCGGCCAGATCGCCGGCATCGGCCTCGACGGCGGCGACATCTGGGTTGCCGGAACAACGCGCAACGCGAGCCTGTCGGTGGCCGACACGACGCACGCCTACAATGGCGGTCTGGATGCCTTCGCCGCCCGGATTTCTGCTGATCTCTCCAGTGCAAGTGCGGACAAGCTCACCTATTTCGGCGGCTCGACGGACGACAGCGTCACCGCGATGGCCGTCTCCGGCGGCAAGGTCTGGGTGGCGGGCCTCGCCGCGGCGGACCAGCCTGGCGCCTCGGCGATCTCGACAAAGGACGGCTATCTGGCCGAACTCGACGTCGTCGCCGGCACGTCGCAGGTCCAGCGCGTGACGGGCAAGGACGGCATCGCCACCGCCACCTCCATCGCGGTCGACGCGACCGGCGCCAGCGCGCTGGACCGGCTCGGCCTGCCCAAGGGTACGCTGCTCTATGCCGACTCGGCGAAGGTCGCGTCGGCGACCTCGGCCCGGGCAGGGGACACCTTCCAGATCCGCACCAGCGAAGGCGGTCGCCTCGCGACCGTCACCCTCGACGCAAACGACACCCTCGACACTCTGGCGATCAAGCTGCGCCGGGCGGCCGGATCGAAGGCCAAGATCGAGGTCGTCAGCGACGGCGACTTCCGCCGTATCAAGATCACGCCGGCGACCCAGAACGCGTCGGTCGAGGTGCTTCCTGGCAAGGGCGGCGAGGATTTCCTGGGCGCCCTCGGCCTGACCCCCGGCGTGGTGCGCAACACGATCGTCGACAAGAACGGCAAGAGCGCCTCGGCGGACGGCGGCGGCCCGGTGTTTGGCCTGAGCCTGCCGGCGTCGCTGGATGTGGGCAGCGAGACGGCGGTCAAGAACGCGCTGGCGGTGATCTCCAAGTCGCTCGGCAAGGTGCGGGACGCCTATCGCCAGCTGGAAGCGGCCGCGAAGCCGGAAACGACGGCCGCCAAGGGCCTGAACGGACCGGTCCCGGCCTACCTGACCAGCCAGATTTCCAACTACCAGGCCGCGCTCGATCGCCTGACCGGCGGCGGATAGTCCTTCCCGGCCGTTCACGCGGACTTGAAAGGGGCACGGTCGCGCGATAGCGATTGCGGCATGGAATTTCTCAAGGACCGCCGGATCGTTCTGGCCATCGGGGGCGGCGTCGCATTGCTGCTCGGCATCCTGATCGCCGCAACGATCATGCGCGGCGACAAGGGCCCCGACACGCCGCCGCCGGCGGCCACCGGCGGACTGGTCGTCGAAACCGGCAGGGATGACGACACGAAGCTCGATCCGGCCCGGCCGATCCGCTGTTTCGTCAACGGCGTCTTCGCCGGCGAGATCACCCTGACCGAGTGTGCAAAGCGCAATGGCGTGGCCACCGATGCGCTCGATGTCGGCGTCGACGAGACCGGCGCCCTTGCGGCCGCCAACCAGGCCGGCACGGTCCTCGCCCCGCTGCCGCCGCCGCAATCGGCGCCGCAGACTCCGGTGTCGATCGATCCCGCGACCAGCCAGCCTACGCCGACACCCGCTTCCGGCGACGAGTGCTGGCGTTACGCCGGCGGTGGCTGGTCAAAAGTCGGCGCAATGGACCTGAACGCCTGCGTCCAGACGCTTTATGCCGGCAAGTGCGAAGGGCGCGGCGCCGCGTCGTACGGCCGCTGGGGCGAGCAGACGCTGCGGCTGGTGCGGGACAAGGTCGAGATTTCGTCCGACAATCGCCGTTTCCGCACGCTGGTGGAACAGGGCGCCAACTGTTCCATCCCGCCGGTCGGCTAGAGCAAGGGTCTCCACACCATGTCCAGGCTCGTCGCCATCACCGCCCTGACCGCAGCGGCCGCCCTGCTCGGCGCCTGTCAGGAAACCGTCCAGGCGCCTTTGGACAAGGGTGTCTGCTACGCCATTGGCGTCGGCCCCAAGGGCGAGATCAAGTTCAATGTGGTCGCCCGCAACGTCCCGAACATCGAGAACTGCGCCGCGCAGCTCGAGGGCGTACGCCTTAGGTTCCTGCGCATGGGCGGCCAGACCCGCGAGATTTCAGGGGCCTACCAGGGCAACTTCATTCACCTGCGCAGCGCGGGAATCTTCCGGTCCCAGCGCTGGGAAGGCAACCAGTACCTGATGCTGGTCCGCAGCGGCGACGGCCGCCTGGTGATCCCCGGCGCCGTCCAGTCCGAATAGCGGCGAGACCGTCTTCCAGACGCGACAAATTTGCTGTGCATAAGCCCTTGCGGGCGAGAACAAAGTGTGAACACATGGGTTTAACTAATGGTTAACGCCCGCTAGTCTGGGCGTCAGATTCCGGCGCGCATTCTGGTCGCCGGGCGTGTTGCAGGGAGCACTTCCATGGCGGGCAGCGTCAACAAGGTCATTCTCGTCGGCAATCTGGGCAAGGACCCGGAGATCCGCACCCTCAACTCGGGCGACCGGGTGGCCAATCTCAGCCTGGCGACCTCGGAGTCCTGGCGCGACCGCGCCAGCGGCGAGAAGAAGGAGCGCACCGAATGGCACCGCGTGGTGATCTTCAACGACAACCTCGTGAAGGTCGCCGAGCAGTACCTGAAGAAGGGCTCGACCATTTATATCGAAGGCGCGCTGCAGACGCGCAAGTGGACCGATCAGCAGGGCGTCGAGAAGTTCTCGACCGAAGTGGTGCTGCAGAAGTTCCGCGGTGAACTGACGATGCTCGGCGGACGCGGCGACAGCGGCGGCGGCATGCGCGACGAGGGCGGCGACTTCGGTGGCTACTCCGGCGGCGACCGCGCCCAGCCCAGCGGCCCGAAGGAAAGCTTCAGCGCCGACCTCGACGACGAAATCCCGTTCTAGCCGGTGAGCCGCGTCAGGCTGATCGCGACGGATCTGGACGGCACGCTTCTACGCAACGACGGCAGCATCTCGGGCCGGACCCGCAACGCCATCGCCGACGCGCAGGCGGCGGGGTTGCAGGTCGTCTTCGTTACGGCCAGGCCGCCCCGCGATGTCGCGGCGATCGCGTCCCATCTGGGGATCACCGGCATGGCGGTCTGCTCCAATGGGGCGATCGTCCATGACTAGGCGACGGGCGAGACTCATCGTCACGAGCGGTTGTGCTCAATTCTCGCCGGGGAGTTGGTCGCAGAATTCCGTCAGCTCGAGCCCGGGATCAGCTTCGCCACCGAGCACGGGCACAAGCTGGGTCTGGAGCCGCGCTTTCCGGATTTCTTCGCCGACACGGTGCATCATCACGCACCGCGCGTTGATCGGGCCGAGGCCTTGCTGATCGAGGCGCTCACCAAGCTCCTGGTTCATCATCCCGACCACGCCGTGGAAGTCCTGCTGAGCCGCTTGCGTGGTTACGCCCGGGACCGGTTCGAGGTCATCTGGTCGGGCGCGCCGTTCGTCGAGATCGCGCCGATGGGCGTGTCCAAGGGCGCCGGCCTGGCGGCCTATTGCGGTGACCTGGGACTTACCGCGGCCGAGGTCATAGCCTTCGGCGACATGCCCAATGACCTGCCCATGCTGACTTTCGCCGGCTGCGGAGTCGCCGTGGCGAACGCCCATCCTGACCTGCTCGCGGCTGCAGACCAGATCACGTCCAGCAACGAGGCGGACGGAGTCGCCGAAGTGATCGAGACTTTGCTGTCCTGACGGGGACCGCCAACAGTCCGTAACCCGGATTGACCCGGCGCGGGGTTCCATCCGCCCGGCGTCCCGTGCGAGGAGGTCCCCGTGACCTCGCCATCGGACAAATCGCCGTTCGCCGCCGCCGAATGGGCGGCCATCGCGGCCATCATCTTCATCTGGGGCGTGAACAACGCCGCGGCGAAGATCGCGACCGACGTGCTGCCGCCGTTCTTTGTCGGCGGGGTGCGGTTCGCCATCGCCCTGGTCGTGCTGATCCCGTTTCTGCGACCGCCGTTTCCGCCCTGGCGCCAGACCGTTCCGATCCTGCTGCTGCTGGGGCCGCTGCATTTCGGGCTGATCTACTTCGGCTTTTCCATCGTGAAGAACCTCAGCCCGCTGGTGGTGTCGCTGCAGCTGTGGATCCCGATGACGGCCTTCTTCGCCTGGCGGGTGCTCGGCGAGACGATGCCGCGCTCGGGGCTCGCCGGGATGGCGGTCGCCTTTGCCGGCGTCGCCTGGATGAGCCTTGATCCCCACGCCGTCGGCGACCTGCCGGGCATCGTCATCGGGGTGATCGCCAGCGCCATGTGGGCGCTGGGCACGGTGCTGGTGCGCCGATCACCGGCCGTGACGCCGCTGAAGATGCAGGCCCTGACCTCTCTCGTGGGGGCGCCTGTGCTGCTGCTGGCCGCGGTGATGTTCGAGCCCAACCTGCCGGAACGGGCGGCCTCGGCCGGCTGGGCGATCTGGGCGACCGTGGTCTGGGCGGCGCTGGCCTCGACGGTCGGCGCCTCGGCGCTGCTGTTCTGGCTGGTGCAACGGCGCGAACCCGGCCGGGTGACACCCTGGTTCCTGCTGACGCCGCTGCTGTCCTGCGGCATCGGCATCAGCCTGATGGGGGATGAACTGACGCCGCAACTGATGCTCGGCGGCGCCGCGACGCTGGTCGGCGTAGCCCTGGTGGCCCTCTCGGAGCACCGCGCCGCGGCAGCTGCGGCGTGAAGGCCACGAGGACCTGACGACCGGCCACAGTCACGAAATCGTGGCGCGGGTTGCCGGAGCTGGGCGCGAAAAAGGTCGGGGCGAGGTCGCCGGGCAGGAGAGGCATGGCCGACGATGCCAAACGCCGGACCGCGGGCAAGGTCATGGCGCCTTGATCACCGCGCAGGCGACCCGGGCGCCGGCCCCGCCGATCGGCTGGGTCAGATGATCATCGGGCGAGGCGTGGATCACCAGCGCCGAGCCGTCCGCATCGAGCAGGCGGCCCCGCCCCTCGGCGGACAGCGAGACCAGCGTGCTGAACACCTCGGCATTGGCCACACCGTCGGCGCCGGCGAACAGGTTGGGCAGGTCCCCGGTCTCGTTTGCATCGGGGTTCAGCAGGCCGTGCGCGACCGGCGCGGCGTCGTGCATGTGCCCGCCCGCTGATTTGAAATCGCTGCTCGAACAGTCGGCCTTCTCGTGGAAGTGCAGGCCGTGCCAGCCCGGCGTGAGCCCTTTGGCCTCGACGCGCATCAGCACGCCGCGCGGCCCCTCGGTGAGGGTCGCGGAGCCCATCGCCTCGCCCTTGGGGCCCAGGATCGGGACCGTGACGGACGCCGGCCCCGCCAGGGCAGGCAGGGCGATCACGGCGACGGCGAGGGCAGGAATGAAACGGCGCATGCAAAAGCTCCTGACGGGACTGGAAATCCGGGAAATTCGTCGAAAACCCAACGTTCGAGACCTGAAAAAGCTGCCCGAAAGATGGCGCCGGTCAACCTCGAATGTTAACAAAGGGATGGACGCTTCCTGTCCGATTCTGACAGCAAATTCCCGCACTTGACCGACGAAACCAAAACCCCTCCGGACGACTCCCGGCGCGGGGCGATCGCCCCCATCGCCATCGAGGATGAGCTGAAGCGCAGCTATCTCGACTACGCCATGAGCGTGATCGTCAGCCGCGCCCTGCCGGACGTCCGTGACGGCCTCAAGCCCGTGCACCGCCGCATCTTCTATTCGATGCACGACCTGGGCATGACGCCGGACAAGACCTACTCCAAGTGCGCCCGCGTGGTCGGTGACGTGCTGGGCCGGTTCCACCCGCATGGCGACCAGTCGGTCTATTTCGCCCTGGCGCGGATGGTTCAGTCCTTCTCGATGGGCCTGGTGCTGATCGACGGCCAGGGCAACTTCGGCTCGGTCGACGGCGATATGCCTGCGGCCATGCGATACACCGAGTGCCGCATGGCCTCCTCGGCCATGGCCCTGCTGGCGGATATCGACAAGGACACGGTCGACTTCCAGGAAAACTACGACGGCAAGGAAACCGAGCCGACCGTCCTGCCGGCGCGCTTCCCGAACCTGCTGGTCAACGGCGCGGGCGGCATCGCCGTCGGCATGGCCACCAACATTCCGCCGCACAATCTGGGTGAAATCGTCGACGCCTGTCTGGCGCTGGTCGACGACCCCGACGTCGGCACCGACGCTCTGCTCGACATCGTGCCCGGACCGGATTTCCCGACCGGCGGTGAACTGATCGGCCGCAGCGCGGCGCGTCAGGCCCTGATGACGGGCCGCGGTTCGGTGATCATGCGCGGCGTGGCCACCGTCGAAGAGCTGCGCAAGGACCGCGAAGGCATCGTCATCACGGCGCTGCCCTACCAGGTCAACAAGGCCAACCTGGTCGAGCACATCGCCGATCTGGTGCGCGAGAAGAAGCTCGAGGGCATCAGCGACATCCGCGACGAGAGCGACCGCACCGGTATGCGCGTCGTCGTCGAACTCAAGCGCGACGCCCAGGGCGACGTGATCCTGAACCAGCTCTACCGCTTCACCGCGCTGCAGAGCAGCTTCAGCTACAACATGCTGGCGCTCAACCGCGGACGGCCCGAGCAGATGGGCCTGCGCGAGATGCTCCAGGCCTTCGTGGATTTCCGCGAGGAAGTGGTCGTCCGGCGCACCCGGTTCGAACTGGGCAAGGCCCGCGACCGTGGCCATGTGCTGGTCGGTCTGGCGATCGCGGTTGCCAACATCGACGAGTTCATCCGCATCATCCGCTCGTCAGTTGATCCGGCGGAGGCGCGCGAGCGCCTGTGCGCCCGGGACTGGCCGACCGGCGACATGATGCCCCTGATCGCGCTGATTGCCGATCCGCGGACGGTGATCACCAGCGGCGACCAGGTCCGGCTGTCCGACGAACAGGCCCGCGCCATCCTGGCCCTGACCCTCAGCCGCCTCACCGGCCTGGGTCACGACGAGATCATGGGCGAGGCCCGCACCCTGGCCGGCTCGATCGCCGAGCTGCTGGAGCTGCTGTCGGATCGCAACAACATCATGGCCGTGGTCCGCGAGGAACTGGTCGAGGTTCGCGCCAAGTTTTCGTCGCCGCGACGCACCGTCTTCGGTGAAGGCGGCGCCGACATGGACGACGAGGACCTGATCCCGCGTGAGGACATGGTCATCACCGTCACGCACGGCGGCTATGTGAAGCGCACGGCGCTCTCGACCTACCGCAGCCAGAAGCACGGCGGCAAAGGCCGGTCGGGCATGTCGACCAAGGACGAGGATGCGGTCACCCGCGTCTTCTCCGCCTCGACCCATGCGCCGGTGCTGTTCTTCAGCTCGGGCGGCAAGGTCTACAAGCTGAAGGTCTGGCGTCTGCCGCTGGGCACCCCGACCTCGCGCGGCAAGGCGTTCGTGAACCTGCTGCCGATCGAGTCCGGCGAGAGCATCACCTCGATCCTGCCGTTGCCGGAGGACGAGGCCCAGTGGGAACGGCTGGACGTGATGTTCGCCACCCGCTCGGGCAACGTGCGCCGCAATAAGCTCAGCGACTTCGTGCAGATCAACCGCAACGGCAAGATCGCCATGAAGCTGGACGAGGGCGACTCCATCGTCGGCGTCGGCCTGTGCAATGCCGAGAACGATATCCTGCTGACGACGGCGCTCGGCCGCGCGATCCGCTTCCAGGCCAATGAGGTCCGGGTGTTCGCCGGCCGGGATTCCACCGGCGTGCGCGGCATCCGGCTGCAGGACGGCGACGCGGTCCTGTCGATGGCCATCCTCAACGGCGTCGCGGCGAGTCCCGCCGAGCGCACCGCCTACCTGAAGTACGAACGCGCCCGCCTGCGCGCCCAGTCGGACGAGGAGGGTGACGACACGGCCGCCGTCCTCGATGACGAGGACGACGTCGACGGTGAAGCCGACCTGACGCCCGAACGCATCATCGAACTCGGCGCCGCGGAGGAGTACATCCTCACGCTGTCGTCCGAGGGCATCGGCAAACGCACCAGCGCCTACGACTTCCGTCGTACGGGCCGCGGGGGCCAGGGTCTGCTCGCGCAGGACCTGACCCGCAAGGGTGGCCGCCTCGTCGCCAGTTTCCCTGTGGAGCAAACTGACGAAATCTTGTTGGTGACGGATGCGGGGCAGTTGATACGGTGCCCCGTCGCGAATATCCGCATCGCGGGGCGCAACACCCAGGGCGTGATCGTGTTCCGCACCGCGGACGATGAGCACGTTGTGAGCGTGGAGCGCCTGGAGGCGACCGGCGGAGACGTCGACGCGACGGACGACGACGGGGGCGATCAGACCCCCGCCGAATAGGGCGCAAAGGGGACTGCGTGGCGAGAGTCGGGCTCTATCCGGGCACGTTTGATCCGATGACCAACGGTCATCTGGATATCATTGGCCGGGCCGTGAAGCTGGTGGACAAGCTGGTGATCGGCGTCGCGATCAATGAAGGCAAGGGGCCGCTGTTCTCGCTCGATGAGCGCGTGGCGATCGTCCGCGACGAGACCGCGCATCTCCAGAAGATCGCCGAGATCGAGGTGGTGCCCTTCAAGGGGCTGCTGATGCACTTCGCCCGCGAGGTCCATGCCGGCATCATCGTGCGCGGTCTGCGCGCCGTCGCTGACTTCGAATACGAATTCCAGATGACCGCCATGAACCAGCAGCTCGATCGGGAGATCGAGACGGTGTTCCTGATGGCCGATCCGCGCCACCAGGCCGTGGCCTCCCGCCTGGTCAAGGAAATCGCGATCCTCGGCGGCGACATCACCAAATTCGTCACGCCGGGCGTGGCCACGCGGCTGCTGGACAAGGTCGGGCGCGCCTGACCGGTCCGGCGACCTCTGATCTCCACGCCTTCGCGGCCGAGTGGATCGCAGCCTGGAACGCTCACGATCTTGACCGGATCCTGTCGCACTACGCGGCGGATGTGGTGTTCCAGAGCCCTGTCATCCGGGCCCGGTTCGGCAAGGCCTCGGGCGAGGTCAGAGGGCTGGACGAGCTGCGGACCTACTGGTCGGGCGCCTTCAAGGCGTACCCGGACCTGCGGTTTGAACTGCTGGACGTTCTGGCCGGCGTCGACGGCGGCGCGATCCGCTATTTCAGTCACGCGCGCGGCTGTGAGGTGATCGAGGTGTTCAGCTTCGATGCCTCGGGGCTTGTCGCCCGGGCCGCGGCGTTCTACGCGGGCTGACGGGGCTATCGAGGAAGTGGACACCGCATGAAATCCGCGCCGATCGCGCTCGCCGCCCTTCTGCTCTCCGTCGCGACTCCGGTCGTCGCCGCCACGACCACGCCGGCTTTTCCCGCCGGGGACTGGCGCACGCCGGATGCGGAGAACATCCTGGTCATCGACACCAGTCGGGGCCGGGTGATCGCGGAGTTGGCGCCCTGGGCGGCGCCGGGTCACGTCGAGCGTGTGCGTGGCCTTGCGCGGCAAGGCTTCTATGATGGCCTGACGTTCTTCCGGGTCATCGACGACTTCATGGCCCAGACCGGGGATCCGAAGAATGACGGCACCGGCGGCAACGACGCCCTGCCGGACCTGAAGGCGGAGTTCCTCTTCCGCCGCGGCAGGGAATTGCGCTTCACCTCGGTCGGCCGCCTGGCCCCGGACGAGAAGGTGATGTCGGCGACCGAGGTCGGGTTCATCAACGGCTTCGCCGTGCGCGGCTCGCCCGAGATGATGATGATGGCCTCGGCCGACGGCAAGGTCGTCAGCTGGCCGCTGTTCTGCGCGGGGGTCCTGGGCATGGCCCGCGCGGCTCCGCCGGATTCCGCCAACAGCCAGTTTTATCTGATGCGCCAGACCTATCCGCTGCTCGACGCCAACTACACCGCCTTCGGCCGGGTGTTGAGCGGTCTGGAGGCGGTGCGTGCGATCAAGACCGGCGAGCCGGTGACGCCGCCGCGCGATACGATGCTCAAGGTTCGGGTGCTGGCTGACATTCCGGCGGGGGAGCGGCCAAAGGTCCAGGTGCTGGACACCGCCAGCCCGTCGTTCAAATCGTTGCTCGAGACCGCCAGGGCGGGCGGCGCGGGCCCCCAGACAGCCTGCGATATCGCCGTCCCCGTAAAGATCGGCTGAGGAGACCTCGACCATGCGCTCAATGATCGTTCTGGCCGCCCTGCTGTCGGCCGCCGCGCCGGCGGCGCTGGCCAAGCCCAGGACGCCGGCCGCCACCGACTGGCGTACGCCGGACGCAGAGAACGTCCTGGTTATCGACACCAGCCGGGGCCGGGTCATCGTCGAGCTGGTTCCGGAGGTCGCGCCCGGCCACGTCGAGCGGCTCAAGGTGCTGGCGCGCAAGGGAACGTATGATGGCCGGACCTTCTTCCGCGTCATCGACCGCTTCATGGCCCAGACCGGTGATCCCAAGGATACGGGGGAGGGCGCTACGGACCTGCCCGACCTGAAGGCCGAGTTCACCTTCCGCCGCGACGCCGCTTCGGGCGTGGTGGTCGCCGCCAGCCCCTGGGGCACGGACGAGGGCTTCCTCAAGTCGCTGCCGGTGGTCGGCCAGGGCTGGAGCTGGCACGACATGACCCAGGACGGAAAGGTCGCGACCTGGGGCAGCTACTGTCCGGGCGTGGTCGGCATGGCGCGTGACGACAATCCCGACAGCGCCAACAGCCAGTTCTTCCTGATGCGCCAGCCCTATCAGTCGCTCGACAAGCGCTACACCGCCTTTGGTCGCGTGATCAGCGGCCTGGACGCGATCCGGGCGATCAAGACCGGTGAACCGGTGGCCGCGCCGCAGGATCGGATGGACCGCGTGCGCGTTCTGGCCGATATACCCGCCGCCGAACGACCGACGGTGCGGGTGATCGACCCCGCCGGAGCCTGGTTCAAGGCCGAGATCAAGCGGGTCCGCAAGCTGAAGGGCGCGGATTTCTCGCTCTGCGACGTCAACATCCCTGTGGAAGTGAACTGAAACCATGACGACCGACGCCGAAAACACCCTGTTGCTGACCACCGAAACCGGAACGGTCACCATCAAGCTGCGCCCCGATCTGGCTCCCGGCCACGTCGCACGGATCAAGGAACTGGCGCGGGAGGGCTTCTATGACGGCGTGGTCTTCCACCGCGTGATCGCGGGCTTCATGGCCCAGGGCGGCGACCCCACCGGCACCGGCTCGGGCGGCTCGAAGAAGCCGGACCTGAAGGCGGAATTCTCGCGCGAGCCGCATGTGCGCGGCGTCTGCTCGATGGCCCGCACCAGCGCGCCGAACTCGGCCAACAGCCAGTTCTTCATCTGCCTCGACGACTCCACCTTCCTGGACAACCAGTACACGGTCTGGGGCGAAGTCGTGGACGGCATGGATCACGTCGACGCCCTGCCCAAGGGCGAACCGCCCCGCCAGCCGGGCAAGATCGTCTCGATGAAGGTCGCCGCGGACGCGTGAGGCGATGACGCCCGCGCTTGAAGCAGCCTATGCGGAACCGCACCGGCGCTATCATTCGCGGGCGCATATCGAAGCCTGTCTGGAGATCCTGGCGGGCGTCGAAGGCCTGTCGGCCCAGGATCGGCGGCTGCTGGAGTACGCCATCTGGTGGCACGACGCCGTCTACGATCCGACGCGCCCTGACAACGAGGCCGTCAGCGCCCGGATGGCGCAGCAGGACCTCGCTGCGCTGGGCGAGCCGGCGGCGGTCGCGGACGAGGTCGCGCGGCTGATCCTGCTGACCAAGGGGCACACGGTTTCCCCGGACGACCGCCTCGGCGCGTTGCTGGTCTCAATCGATCTGGCCGTGCTGGGGGGCGACCCGGAGGCCTATGACGCCTACGCAGCGGGCGTGCGGGAGGAGTACGGCTTCGTTCCCGAGCCGGCCTTCCGCGCCGGCCGGGCCCGGGTGATGCAGGCCTTCCTCGATGCCGATGTCATCTATCCGGAACCGGCCTTCCGCGCCCGGCTGGAAGGTCGCGCGCGCGCCAACATCGCCCGCGAGATCGCCGGGCTTGTCGGGGCTGATCGAGGAGTCAGCCCGCCGGCGCCAGGGTGATCACGACCGGATAGTGATCCGATCCCAGCAACGGTCCCCGACGGACATCCACCGTCCGCCAGGCCGTCCCGGCGTAGACGTGGTCAATCGGCAGCAGCGGCACGGGAATCGCGAAGTGCAGGCGCGTGAAATCGCCTGCCGGCCAGCTGGCGATTGCCCGCGTTCGCCGTTCCAGGCCGAAGAGACGATCCTGACGCCGGAGGGAGAACGACCACGGCGTCGAATTGAAATCCCCCGCGACGATCAACCGATCCTTGGGAAAGCCCTCGATCACCTTCGCCAGCCGGAGCGTCTGCTGCTGTTGCGGACCGGCCGGCCAGGGCCAGGTGTAGTGGACCCCGACGACGGTGAACGGCCCCCTGGAGTCCGCAAAGGTCGCCCAGGCCCCGGGGAGCTCGGCGCCGGAGAGGGCCGTGGACAGGCCTCCCTCGGAAATCGGGCGCCGCTTCGCCAGTATCATCGTCGAGCAGGGTGAAGGTTCAGCGCAGGTCGTCTGATGGGGGTATCGAGTCTTGAGCGCCCGCAGCACGACCTGCGGGCGGCCGGAGCCCTCCTCGATGACCACGATGTCGGGATCGGTCGCGAGGATCCAGCGGGCCGTGGCGCCGGGATCGCGGTTGAGACCCCAGAGGTTGAACTGAACGATCTTCAGCGTCTCGCCATCGACCTTGCCGCCGGTCCTGGCGCTTGCCGCACTCCATTCCGGGATCATCAGGGTCAGGGCCGATAGCGTGCCGATCAGGGCCAGCACCGGCGTCGTCCGTCCTTGCCGCCCCGTGATCGCCCAGAGCACGGCCGCAACGATCAGACCGGCCAGCCAGATCGGCGTGAAATGGGTCAGGACATCCAGCCGGTCACTGAACCGCCCGCCCTGCGCCGCCAGCGCAGGCAGGGACAGACCCGCCGCCATCAGCAGGGCGAAGGCGCGCAGGAGCTCGGCAAGAACGCGGAGAATCGTTGTCACGTCCCTGATCTAGCACGAGCCCCATGCAGGCCCTGTGCAGGTTCAGTCACCAACGAAATAGGTAAGGGCGACCTTACGCGCCGGCTGGTCGCCGACCTTCAGGTCGCCGGTCAGCACGGTCGCCTGGGTGGATCCCTCCGCGCGGGCCCTGGCCAGGGCGGCCTGGTCGAAGGCGCCGACGAACACCACGTCACCCAGCTTCGGATCGCGGCCGCGGAAGGTCAGTTTGCCGGCGTCGAAACTGTAGGCGTCGGGCAGCACGCGCACCGAGACGGCGTGGCCCTCGCCGCCCAGTTCGTTGGAGACCAGCGGGCTGGTGGTGTCGTCAAACGAGATCAGGATCGGGCCGAAAGTCGACGCGCGATCGCCCTTCTCCCAGGTCTGGAAGTCGCTCGGGGCGCCGATGGCCAGGTGCGAGAACTGGTAGGCCCCGACCTTGAAGTTGGAAGGGCTGAGATAGTAGCCGGAGGCGTCAAGTCCCGCCTGGTGGCGATAGCCGTCCGCGACGGCCAGAGGCGGCGCGACGGGCGCGGGCGGCGGCGCTGGCGCGACCGGCGCGGCCGGGGCCTCGGCCTGCTGCTCAGGCTTGCGGTTACAGCCTGCGGCGGTCACGGCCAGCACGGCGGCGGCCAGGACGAGGGTCCGGTGGCGCATGGAAATCCCCTGAATTGCTCGGCGCATCAACGCCACGCCGAACCGGGTTTGTCCATCGGGCGCTTGACGGGAAGGCGCGGGCGTGGCGCTTCCGCCACCATGCGCGTCGCCGATTTCGACTTTGACCTGCCCGAAGACCTCATCGCCCTGCGGCCCGTCACGCCCCGAGAGGCGGCGAAGCTGCTCGTGGTGCGGCCCGGGGAGGGGCTGGCGGACCTGACCGTCGGCGACCTTCCGTCGCTGCTGCGGGCGGGCGACGCGCTGGTGTTCAACGATACGCGGGTGATCCCGGCGCGGCTCGACGGTCTGCGCGAGGCGCGCGCGGAGGGCGGCGGCGACGGTCATGCCGTGGCGGTCGAGGCGACCCTGCACAAACGTCTTGGACCGGATCGCTGGAGCGCCTTCATGCGCCCCGGCAAGCGTTTGAAGGTCGGCGACCGCGTGCGCTTCGGAACGTCGGCCGACCGGGCCTGCGAGGGTGCCGCGCTCGACGCGACCCTGGTGGCCAAGGCCGAGGGCGGCGAGGTCGAGCTGGCCTTCGACCTGTCGGGCCCCGATCTCGACATCGCCATCAACACCCGGGGCCATATGCCCCTGCCGCCCTACATCGCCGCGAAGAGGCCCGAGGACGAGCAGGACCGGGCCGACTACCAGACCGTCTACGCGCGCGAGGACGGCTCGGTCGCGGCGCCGACGGCGGGGCTGCACTTCACGCCGGACCTTTTGGCGCGGCTGACGGCGGCAGGCGTGTCGCAGCACTTCGTCACCCTGCACGTCGGCGCCGGCACCTTCCTGCCGATGAAGGTCGAGGACACCGACGACCATCGGATGCACGCCGAGTACGGGGAAGTGTCCGTGCAGACCGCCGCAGCGCTGAATGCGGTGCGCGCCGCGGGCGGCCGGATCGTCTGCGTCGGCACCACCTCGCTGCGTCTGCTGGAGAGCGCCGCAACGCCGGAAGGGGTGATCAAGCCCTGGACCGGGGAGACGGCGATCTTCATAACGCCTGGCTATCGCTTCCGCGCGGCGGACGTGCTGATGACCAACTTCCACCTGCCGAAATCGACGCTGTTCATGCTGGTCAGCGCCTTCAGCGGGTTCGAGACGATGAAGGCCGCCTACGCGCATGCGGTCGCCACCGGCTACCGCTTCTATTCCTACGGGGATTCAAGCCTGCTATTCCGCGCCGACTGAATTCACTCTCACTGTCATCCCGGCCGCAGCGTAGCGGAGAGCCGGGACCCAGATTCGGCTTGGATCATATCTGGGTCCCGGATCGCCCCTGCGGGCCGTCCGGGATGACAAGGTTGTTGCTGGAACAAAATTGGCGACCTTTCCCTTCGACATCTCCGCCACAGACGGCGCGGCCCGCACCGGCGTCCTGAAGACGCCGCGTGGCGACATCCGCACGCCGGCCTTCATGCCCGTCGGCACGGCGGGAACGGTGAAGGCCCTGACGGTCGACCAGGTCGCCCAGACCGGCGCCGACATCCTGCTGGGCAACACCTATCACCTGATGCTTCGGCCGAGCGCCGAGCGGGTGAAGCGGCTGGGCGGCCTGCACCGCTTCATGCGCTGGGACAAACCGATCCTCACCGACAGCGGCGGCTTCCAGGTCATGAGCCTGTCGGGGATCAGCAAGGTCACCGAGGAGGCGGTGACCTTCGCCAGCCATCTGGATGGCAGCAAGCATGTCCTGACTCCCGAGCGGTCGATGGAGATCCAGGCCGACCTGCTGGGTAGCGACATCGTCATGCAGCTGGACGAATGCGTCGCCTGGCCGGCCGAGGAAGCGCGCGCCCGGCAGGGCATGGAGCTCTCGGCCCGCTGGGGCGCGCGGTCAAAGGCCGCCTTCGGCGAGCGTGAAAGCCAGGCCCTGTTCGGCATCCAGCAGGGTTCGACCTTCGAGAACCTGCGGCGCGAGTCGTCGGAACGCCTGACCGAGACAGGCTTTGACGGCTACGCCATCGGCGGCCTGGCGGTGGGCGAGGGGCATGAGGCGATGTGTGAGGTGCTCGACTACGCGCCCGCCATGCTGCCTGCCGACCGTCCGCGCTACCTGATGGGCGTCGGAAAGCCGATCGACCTGGTCGAGGCGGTGGCGCGGGGCGTGGACATGTTCGACTGTGTCCTGCCGACCCGTTCGGGCCGCCATGGCCAGGCCTGGACCTGGTCAGGGCCGCTGAACATGAAGAATGCCCGCTTCGCCGAGGACGACACGCCGCTGGACGAGACCAGCGCCTGTCCGGCCAGCAGCGGCTACTCGAAGGCCTATCTGCACCACCTGATCCGGTCCGAGGAGATCCTCGGCCAGGTGCTGCTGAGCTGGCACAACATCGCCTTCTTCCAGGCCCTGACCGCCGCCATGCGCGCGGCCATCGCCGAGGGTCGGTTCGAGGCCTTCCGCCGCGATTTCAAGGCGGGCCTGCAATAGGGGACATGTACCGCAGGTACGTGCCCCCCAATCCAGAGTCAGAGGTGACGCGGTTAGGGGACACGTACCTGCGGTACATGTCCCCTCGGGTCCCTAGCGAATCGGGAACCTCGGCCCCTTCCGCTTGGGCGGCGCGGGCGGAATCTCGGACTTCACATGCGTGGGCGTGGCTGGCGGGTTACAGCCCCTGGCCTCGCCCAGACCCTTCAGATAGGCCCGGCGAATCCCGCCGGCGATGATTGCCGAACGCACCAGCTTGTCGTGCTGTTCGGCGCCGGTCAGCTTGCGCACCCAGCCCCGCAGCGGGATCAGGTCCTGGGCCGCGGAGGCCACCAGGCCCAGCGCCGTGTCGCCGGCGGCGTCCTTGCCCTTGGCGATCAGCGCCCGGTCGTCGGCCGAGTCCGGCTCGTCGATATCGGCGCCCAGAGCCTCGTTCAGCGGCCGCAGGAGCGAGATCAGCTCGCTGCAGGTGGCCGGCCTGGGCCGCTTGTAGGGATCTTCCAGCGCCGCGAGCAGCACCGGCGGGATCTTCGAGCGGAGAAGATTGAGATCGCGCATCGGCGCGGAGACGGCGCCGGTGACGCTGCCGCGGTTGATCTGGTCGGTGGTCTGCACCTGCGGCGGCGTCTGCTGCGTCTGCTGACCGGATGCCCCGGTAGCGACGAAACAGGGAACCAGGATTGTGGCGGCGAGGACGAACGTGCGCATGGTGTGATGCTAACCCCGGCGGATGGTTCACGCCAAGCGTTCGGCGCTTGCGGCGCGGTGGCCCCGCCCGTATGGTCCGCGCCGCTTCAGAAGGCGCTTCACGGTGCCGCGCAAGCGGGCCGGTAGCTCAGTGGTAGAGCATTCGACTTTTAATCGAATGGTCGTGGGTTCGACCCCCACCCGGCCTACCACTCTTCGCGTCGATAGTGGCGGGCACCCGAGGTGGGATTCAACCTGCGCCATGACCATCTCGATCCGCTCGGTGGAGAAGTCCTTCAGCCGCTTTCCGGCGCTGAATGACGTCAGTCTCGACATCGCGCCGGGCGAGCTGCTGGCGCTGCTCGGGCCGTCGGGGTCGGGCAAGACCACCCTGCTGCGAACCATCGCGGGCCTGGACTATCCGGATGCGGGCCAGATCCTGTTCGACGGCGAGGATGTCACCCGCGCCAGCGCCGCCGGCCGGCGGGTTGGCTTCGTGTTCCAGCAGTACGCCCTGTTCAGGCACATGACCGTGGCGCGCAACGTCGCCTTCGGCCTGGACGTACGCAAGGGCAAGGACAAGCCGCCCCGCGCCCGGATCAACGCCCGGGTCGAGGAGTTGCTGAACCTCGTCGAGCTCGGCGGTTTGGCGAACCGGTATCCGTCACAGCTGTCTGGCGGCCAGCGACAGCGGGTGGCTCTGGCGCGGGCCCTGGCGGTGTCGCCCCGGGTGCTGCTGCTGGACGAGCCGTTCGGCGCGCTGGACGCCACCGTCCGCAAGTCGTTGCGAAAGGAACTGCGCCGCATCCACGACGCCACGGGCGTCACGACCATCCTGGTTACCCACGACCAGGAAGAGGCGCTCGGTCTCGCCGATCGGGTGGCGATCCTGAACCACGGCCGGATCGAGCAGGTCGGCGCGCCGGCTGAACTGCAGGATCATCCCGTCAACGCCTTTGTCTGCGGCTTCGTCGGAGAGGCCAACCGGCTGGAGGGCGTCGTGACGGCCGGACGATTCGTCGCAGGACTGTTTGAAACGCCGGCGCCCGGCGTGGCCGACGGCGCGGCCGTAGCCTTTGTCCGGCCCTATGATCTTCTGCTCGGCGACCAGGGGTTCGCGGCCGGTGTCACCCGTATCGGCATCGAGGGCGCGGTCGCCCATGTTGATCTGGTGACGGCCGATGGTCTGCGGCTTGAGGCCCAGGTGTCACGCGAGCAGGGCCGGGCGCTGGTCGTCGGCGCCGGGGTCAGCGTCTCTGCCCGCATGGCGCACGTCTTCCCGGCCTGACGCCTACTGTTGCTGCTGCTGTTCCTGCTGGCGGCGCGCGTCCTCGCCGCCGCGACGGCGTCCGCCCGGGAAGGTCGGGCGGGCCATGCGCAGGAATTCCGGCTCGGCGATCGCCGCCTTGGCGCGGCCCACGGCGACGGCGACCGACAGATGGCTGTCGGCCTCACCCTTGTAGACCCCCAGCGACGGCGGCACGTCGGCGTAGTCGCGGCCCACGGCCACGGCGATATGGCGCTCGCCGGTGAGGCTGTTGTTGGTCGGGTCGAAGCCGGTCCAGCGCAGGGTCGGCAGGAACACCTCGACCCAGGCGTGGGTCGCGTCCGGATCGGACCGGTCGCCGTGCTGGCGGTCAGTGAACAGGTAGCCCGAGACATAGCGGGCCGGGATGCCCCAGCCCCGGCAGATGGCGATCATGATGTGGGCGAAGTCCTGGCAGACTCCGCGCCCGACGCCCAGCGCTAGGTCGATCGGGCTGTCGGCCGTAGTCACGCCCGGCGCGTAGTCGAAGGCCGCGTAGAGCGCCTCGTTCAGCGACCGCATGGCGGTCAGCGGATCGCGATGACGCAGGACGTCGAGATTCTTCTCCTGGACGAAGACATCCAGGGCCGCGGACGGCGTGGCGAAGCCGTGCGGCTTGAGGAAGTCGAAGCACTCTCCGCGCACGAAGTCGCTGCGCAGGCGGTCCCATTCGCCCATGTCCAGGGCGTCCGGCAGGATAGGGTCTGGCTGGGTCTCCACCGCCGACCGCGCCTCGATCCGCAGCGTGTCATGCGACTGCGGCACGTCAAAATGGTAGACCGCGTTGCCGAAGCTGTCGGCGTAGGAAAAGACCTGCGCGCGGGGGTCGAGGTCCAGCTCGAAGCTGATCAGCCGCTGCCGGGCGCTCTTCTGGGGCTGCATGCGCAGCTCCATCACGCTTTCCCGAACGGGGCGCTCGTAGTGGTACTGGGTGACATGGCGCACTTCGAGCAACATCAGGCGGGCAACTTCATCTCGAGGGAATAGGCCACGAAGGTGTCGAAGATCGCGTCGTGGATGCGGGCGCATTCGCTGGTGACGGTGGCCAGCAACGCACTGGCGCCGACCGACTCCAGTTCATCGACATCGGCGTACTGCAGGCGGGCCTTGAGCCGGCCGGCCAGCCGTTCCGGCGTCGCCAGGCCGCCCTCCACATGCCGCGAGACGCCGACCAGATGCTCCTCGATCAGCGTGGTCGCGAACCGGATCGAGCGCGGGAACTCCTCGTCAAACACCAGGAATTCCAGGATGTGCCGCGTCTCGATCTCGGCGGTGTAGCGCCGCAGGTAGGGCTCCAGCGCGCAGCCCATCCGCAGCAGGCTCATCAGGGCGATGCGGTCGGTGACGTTGCCGTCGCGGCCGTCGCCGAAGCAGACCTCCAGCAACCTTGCGATCAGCTGCGCCCGCTCGAGATAGGCGCCGAGCATCAGGAACCGCCAGCCTTCGCCGTGGCTCATGGTGGCGTCCGCGGCGCCCTTGAACTGGTGCAGGTCGGCGATGATCTCGTGGATATAGGCCGACGAGCCGCTCTCGAACGCCTGGGACGCGTTGTCGCTCGTGATCCGCAGATAGAGCAGGTTCAGCCGCTCCCAGGTCTCCGTGGTGATCTGGTCGCGCACCTGCCGGGCGTTCTCCCGCGCCAGCGACAGCGAGATCACCACCGAGTTGGGGTCCTCGCGATCCAGCACCAGCGCCTTGGCGGCTTCATAGGTGCGGGCCGCGCGCGCCATGTCGGGATCGCCGACGGCGGACAGGGCGATATAGGCGGTCTGGGCCGCCGCGTCTGACCGGTCCAGCGTCGCGTTGAGCATCACGTCGGCCAGACGCGAGAAGTGCTCGGCGCGCTCCAGATAGCGGCCGATCCAGTAGAGGCTGTCCGCCACCCGCGCGAGCATCATGGCTGGGGCTCCCGGGCGGCGTCGTCGGCGAGGATCCAGGTGTCCTTCGACCCTCCGCCCTGGCTGGAGTTGACCACCAGCGACCCGCGCCGCAGCGCCACCCGCGTCAGGGCGCCCGGGGTCACGACGATCTTCTCGCCGGACAGGATGAACGGCCGCAGATCCACGTGACGCGGCTCGATCCTCCCGTCGATCAGGCAGGGCGCGGTCGACAGCTGGATCGTTGGCTGCGCGATGTAGTTGGCGGGATCGGCCTTCAGGGCCTCGGCAAAGGCCTCGCGTTCCTTGCGCGACGCGTGCGGCCCGACCAGCATGCCATAGCCGCCCGAGGCGCCGACCGCCTTGACGACCAGCTTGTCGAGGTTGCCCAGCACATGGCTCAGCTGCGCCGGCTCGCGGCACAGGAAGGTCTCGATGTTGGGCAGGATCGCATCCTCGCCCAGGTAGTATTTAATGATCTCGGGCACGTAGGCGTAGACCGCCTTGTCGTCCGCGACGCCGGTGCCGGGCGCGTTGCACATGACGACGTTGCCGGCGCGATAGGCGTTGAACAGCCCGGCGACGCCGAGGCCTGAGTCACGGCGGAAGGTGAGGGGGTCGATGAAGTCATCGTCGACCCGGCGATAGATCACATCCACCCGGCGCAGGCCCGTCGTGGTGCGCATGTAGACCATGTTCTCGTGCACCACGAGGTCGCGCCCCTCGACCAGCGGCGCGCCCATCAGCCGGGCGAGATAGGCATGCTCATAATAGGCGCTGTTGTAGACGCCGGGCGTCAGCACCACGACCTGCGGGTCGGGCCGCCAGTCGGGCGCCATGCTCTTCAGCGTCGCCAGCAGCAGGTCAGGATAGCGCTCGACCGGCCGGACGTTGGCCGCGCGGAAGGTGCCCGGAAACGTCCGCTTGGCGGCGTCGCGATTGGCCAGCATGTAGGAGACGCCGGACGGGACCCGCAGGTTGTCTTCCAGCACCGCGAAGGCGCCGTCCTGATCCCGGATCAGGTCGGAGCCGCAGACGTTGGCGTAGGCCTTGTGTGGCACATAGAGGTGCTGCATTTCCCGCCGATAGGACGGCGCCCCGAGCACCAGGTCCCGCGGCACGATCCCGTCCATCAGGATCTGCTGTTCGCCGTAGATGTCGTCGAGGAACATGTTCAGCGCGCGCAGGCGCTGGATCAGTCCGGCCTCGATGTGGTCCCACTCGGTCGAGGGGATGATCCGCGGCACCAGATCGGTCGGGATGATCCGCTCGGTGGTGGTTTCCGCCCCGTAGACCGTGAACGTGATGCCCTGCAGCAGGAAGGAGCGCTCGAGCGTCTTCTGCCGGTCGGCAAGGGCTTCGGCCGAAAGGGTCGTCAGCCGGGCGTGGACGGCGTTGTAGTGATCGCGCACCTCGCCGCCGGGCCCGTACATTTCGTCGAAGGCCTGTCCCGGGAGATAGGCGGCCTCGGTCAGGGGAAGCCCCGCGGAGATGTCGTCGGTCACGAGGCTCGTCGCGGTCACGTCGGGGTCCGTTTCTTTTTCAGCCTGAACGGCCTCTTCACGCTTCATTCCTAACGCTCTTCCTGAACGGTCGGGAGCGTTTCGGGCTGAGTCGCCCGGCGAAGTCCCGACTGCCCTGCATTTGTGCAACTTTAGCCGTCCATGCAAAGGGCTGGATGGCGTGACAGCCGCGACGGGCCCGACTAAACGGGTGTGGGGCGCAGACAGAGGAACACAGTTTGGCGCCTGCGCGCATCGTCTTCGCCGTTTCAGCCGCCGTCGCGCTCGCCGCGATGGCCGGGCCGGTGCTGGCGCAGTCCCCGAAGGCCGCGGTCCAGGGCGTCACGGACGCTGAACTGCGTGAACAGATCGAGCGCGCCGTCGGTGAGGCCAAGTCCACGCCAGGCAGCCGTTTCGAAGCCCGCCGCCGGGCCCGCGAGGCCGCCGACGACGCCATCGCTGCGCTGCGGACCCAGGGCTACTACGGCTATGACGTTGCGCCCGATGTGGTCGATCCCGACTCGGATGAGGGCGGTCAGCCGCCCCGGCCTGTGCTGCTCATCAAGCCCGGGCCACGGTTCCGTTTCGCCGGAGCGGGCGTAGCCTGGGTCGGCGACGAACCTCTGCCCGAAGTGATCATCTCGGCGGAGCAGGCCATGGCCATCCGCCGCGGCGCCGCCGGCAAGGCGACTGACGTCCTCGCCGCCGAGGGCCGCATCATCGCCGCGATCCAGAAGCGGGGCTACGCTGACGCCACGCCGGGCGTGCGGGAGGTCATCGTTGATCACGAGACGCTGACGGTCCGTCCCACCTTTCGCATTGTTGCGGGTCCCCTCGTGACGCTCGACGGCGTGACGGTTGATCCGGCCGGTCGCAGCCGGCCGCAGTGGGTCGTCGCGCTCGCGCCCTGGAAGCCCGGCGAGGTCTACAACCCGGAACATCTCGCGGAACTGGAACGCCGGTTGCTGGACACAGGCGCCTACGACTCGGTGTCGGTGTCGCTCCAGCCGGCGGACAAGGCTGACGCGCAGGGCAGGCGGCCGGTGCTTGTGGCCCTGGATGACCGGCCGATGCGGACCCTCGAGGTCAGCGCCGGCTATTCGACCAGCGAGGGGCCGGGTCTCGATGTCCGGCGCACGCGCTACAACCGGCTCGGACGCGCCGACACCACCACCTACACCCTGCGGCTGGCGCAACTTGAGCAGCGGTTCGAGGCGCGGCTCGCCCTGCCGCACTGGCGCCGCCCGCAGCAGACGCTGACCCTCGTCGCGGGCGTCTACAATGAACTCACAGAGGCCTATGACGCGGCAGGCTTCCTCGCGACGGGCGACGTCACCCGGCGCTTCGGGAAGACCTCGTTCATCACGCTCGGCCTGTCGCTGGACGCCAGCCGAAGCGCCGAGAAGATCCAGCTCAATAACACCACCATCCGGGGCGAGGACCGCAACATCCTGACGACGGCGATCCTCACCGCCTTCGCCCTGGACCGGTCGGACGACCCGCTCGACCCGACCCGCGGGTGGCGACTGACCGCGACGGCCGAGCCCACCGCGGCCGTTGGAGACGTTCAGGCGCTGTATTTCCGCGTTCAGGGCCAGGGCTCGGCCTATTTCTCGTTCGACGAGGAGGCGCGGACGGTCCTGGCCACGCGGGTCAAGCTGGGATCGATCTTCGGCGCCGACCTGGGCGATGTCGCCGCGCCGCGCAGGTTTTTCGCCGGCGGCGGCGGATCGGTGCGCGGCTACGCCTGGCAGGCGATCGGGCCGAGGCTCGCCGACAACACGCCCCAGGGCGGTCTTTCGCTGTTCGAGGCGTCGCTTGAGGTGCGCCAGAAGTTGACCGAGCGCTGGGGGCTCGCGGCCTTCGTCGACGCGGGGGCGATCGGCACGGACGCCTATCCGCGCGGCGAGGATTTCAGCGCCGGTGTCGGCATCGGCGTGCGGTACGACCTCGGCTTCGGACCGATCCGCGCCGATATCGCGGTGCCGCTGGACAAGCGCGAGGGCGACCCCGAGTTCCAGATCTACATCAGCATCGGACAGGCGTTTTGAGCGAACCCGCGCCTCCCGCACAGGACAGGCTCCGGCGCCGCTGGCTGCCGAAGAGCGGACCCGGCTGGATCATGCGCGTGTCGCTCCTGGCCGTGCTGCTGGTCGGCGGCCTGGGATTGCTCGCGCGTTACGGCATCAACACTGTCCCCGGCCTGATGTTCGTGGAGGCCCAGGCGAACGGGCTGAAGCTCGGCCGGTACGGCAAGCTGAAGATCGAAGGTCTGCACGGCGACCTCTGGAGCGAGTTCACGGTCCGGCGGCTGACGATCAGCGACGAAAAGGGCATCTGGCTCGACGCCGACAATGTCGTGGTCGTCTGGCGCTCCCAGGAGCTCCTCCGGCGGCGATTCCACGCCGAGCGCCTGGCCGCCGGACGCGTAAGGGTGCTGCGGCGACCGACGCTGACGCCCAAGACCGTGTCCCGCAGCCTGCCGGTGTCCATCCGCATCGACAGGGCGCGGCTGGTTGTCGAGACGCTGCCGGCCTTCAGCTACAGCCGTGGCCTCTTCGACGTGGTCGGGTCGCTGGACGTGGTTCGACGGGGCCCCGCCCACGTCCGGATGGGAGTCGGCAGTCGCCTGCATGCCGGCGACCGGATCGGGCTGGCCATTGACACCGGCAAGGGTCAGCCGCTGGTGATCATCGCTGACGCCGCCGAGGCGCAGGGCGGCGCAATCGCCGGCTCACTGGGTCTGGCGGCGGATCGGCCGTTCAAGCTGAAAGTCAGGGCCGGCGGCAAGCCCGGGGCGGGCCGGTTCACCCTGCTGGCGGTTTCGGGCGCCGAGACGCCGGTGGAGGCGTCGGGCGCCTGGACGAAGGCGGGCGGTTCGGCCGGCGGCCGGATCTCCCTGATCGCCTCAAGCCTGACGAGCCGCTACGCGCCGCGCTTCGGCGAGACCGTTCGGTTTAACGCCGCCGGAACCAGGGCCAGGGGCGGCTTCTACAATGTCTCGGGGCGTGCTGACAGCGCCACCCTCTCGGTGACCTTCAAGGGTCAGGCTGATCCGGCGAAGCGGGTGATCGGCCGCGATGGCCTTGCGATCACACTGGCGACAAACACACTGGATCGCGTCGCGACGCGCTTCATCGCCGGCTCCGCCCAGTCGCAGGGACGACTGACCGGCGGCGCCTCGGCCTGGACCTACACCGGCGCGCTGACCGGCTCGAACTTCAAGGCCGTCGGCTTCACCGCCGCCCGGGTGTCCGGCCCCGTGGTCGTCGCCCGAAAGAAGCGCGAACTCACCGTCCAGTCGACCCTCACCGGCGCGGGCGGCGGCGGCTCCGGCTATCTCGCGGCGCTTCTGGGCGCCCGACCGGTTGCTGAAATCCAGTATGTCCGGCTGCCGGACGGTCGCCAGCTGATCCGCAAGCTCAAGGCGGTCGGCACGGGCCTCAAGCTCGACGCGACCGGCGAGCGGACATTGCTCGGCGGCCTGTCGTTCAAGGGTGACGCGCAACTCACCAACCTTCGCGCAGCAGGGCCCGGCTCGAAGGGAACCGCGTCCACGGCCTGGACAGCCTCACAGTCGGGAACCGGCAAGCCCTGGACACTGTCGGTGGACGGCAAGGGCGTCGGCTTCGCCACGGGCTACGCTGAACTCGACCGGCTGCTCGGCGCCGCGCCGCGCTTCAAGGGCAAGGCGGACTACGCCAAGGGACAGTTCGCGGTTCAGTCCGTTGAACTGACCGGCGCCCTTGCCAACGCGCGCGCCGCCGGACTTGTCGGCCCCGCCGGAGCGCTGAAGCTGTCGTTGGGCTGGAGCGCCAAGGGGCCCTTCCGCGCCGGTCCGCTGGAATTCGCGGGCGACGCCAAGGGGACTGGCGCCGTTACCGGCACGATCAGCGCTCCTCGCGCCGACCTCGTCGCCGACTTCGCGACGGTCGAGATTCCACGCCTCAGCCTGGCCAACACCCATGTGACGCTCAGCTTCGTGCGCGGGGCGGGGGGAACGGACGGCGCCGTGGCGGTGACGGCCGACAGCCAGTACGGCCCGGCCCGGGCGCGCACGGCCTTCCGCTTTGCTGAAGGTGGCCTCGACCTGACGGCGCTCGACGCGGACGCGGGCGGCGTCAAGGCGACCGGCGCCCTGGCGCTACGGCGAGGTCGGCCATCCACGGCGGATCTCCAGTTGGCGATCAGCCCGGGCGCCCTCCTGACCGAGGGTACGATCAACGGCTCGGCCCGCATCGTCGACGCCGGCGGCGGACCGCGCGCGACCCTCAACCTCATAGCGCGGAGCGCGGCCCTGCGCGGCGCCAGCGGTCTGAGGTTCGCCCAGGCCACGATCAGCGCCGACGGTCCGCTCGAGCGGCTGCCGCTGGTGATCGACGGGCGCGGGTCCTACGGGGCCAATCCCTGGCGCTTCAAAGGCTCCGGCTTCTTCGCTCAACGCGGCGGCAATACGGGCCTGGCCCTCGAGGGGGCTGGCCGGTTCGGCACGGCGGAGTTCCGGACCCTGGAAGCCGCCCGGATTGGCTTCGGCGGCGGGCAGCGCTTCGCCGACCTCAATCTCGACCTCGAAGGCGGCAAGGCGACAATCACCCTGCGAACGGATGCTGATGTCGCCAGTCTTCGCGCCAGCCTTGCAGGGGTCTCCCTGGGCGCTCTGAACGAGGATCTGGCCGGACAGTTCGACGGCGAGCTCAGCCTGCAGGGCAAGGGAGGGCGGTTGACCGGCAGCCTCGACGCCACGCTGCGGGACGCGCGGGCGCGCGGTTCCGGCAAGGCGCTCTCGGTGAACGGCGAGGTGAAGGCGACCCTCGACGACCAGGTTCTGGCGATCAAGGGCACGGCGACCAACGCCGGCGGACTCAAGTCCGCCGTCAATCTCACGCTTCCGGTGGAGTCGTCCGCCGTTCCGTTCCGGCTGGCCATCGCGCGGCAGAAGCCGATGCGGGGCGACTTCCTCGCAAACGGGGAGATCAAGCCGCTGTGGGACCTGCTGGTCGGCGGCGAGCGCAGCGTGTCGGGCAACGTCATGATGGCCGGTACGATCGGCGGCACGCTCGCCGATCCACGCCTCGAGGGCGGCGCCAGCCTGCGCGGGGGCGAGTTCGAGGACGGCGTCATCGGCCTGAAGCTGCAGAACGTCAGCCTGACGGCCTACATGGCGGACCGGGCGATCGATGTGTCCGGTTTCACCTCGGAGGACGGCCGGGGCGGCAAGCTGGAGGGGGTCGGGCGGATCAGCCTCCTGCGCGACGGGATCAGCACCTTCAAGGTCATCCTCAAGGACTTCCAGCTGATCAAGAACGACGCCGTGACGGCCATCGCTTCGGGCGAAACGACCATCAACCGCGCGGCGGACGGCAAGGTGCAGGTCTCTGGCGCCCTGACTATCGACCGCGCGACCGTCGCCGCCAATCCACCGACGCCGAGCGGCGTGGTGCCGATGGAGGTGACCGAAATCAATCGCCCGGACCGTGGCGAGGCCGAGGTGCTGGCCGAGCCGACACGCGGGCTCGTGGTCGCCCTGGATGTCACGCTGAAGGCCGCGCGCGGCATCTTTGTTGAAGGCCGCGGGCTGGACGCCGAACTGTCGCTGGACGCCCATGTCGGCGGGACGACCGCGAAGCCGGTGCTGGAGGGCGTCGCCCGGGTCGTGCGGGGCGAGTACGACTTCGCCGGCAAGCGGTTCGAATTCGATCAGCGGGGCGCGGTCTATCTCGCCACGACGCCTGACCGGATCCGGCTCGACCTGACCGCCACCCGCGAAGATCCCTCGCTGACCGCCGTGATCCGCGTGCGCGGCACGGCCGCCAAGCCCGAGATCACCCTGACCTCGTCGCCGGCCCTGCCCAATGACGAAGTCCTGTCGCGGATCCTGTTCGGGGCATCGGCGTCGCAACTGTCGCCGCTGGAGGCCGCCCAGCTGGCTTCGGCCCTGGCGGCCCTGGCGGGCGGCGGCGGCTTCGACGTCATCGGCAACCTGAAGAGCTTCGCCGGTCTCGATCGCCTGGTCTTTGCCGGAGGCGGTGCGACGGGAGCGATGACGGTCGCCGGCGGCAAGTACCTGACCGACGACGTCTATATCGAGATCATCGGCGGCGGGCGGGACGGCCCGGCGGCCCAGGTCGAATGGCGCGTCCAGCGCAACCTGTCGATCATCTCCCGCCTGCAGGGCGAGGGCGGCGGCAAGCTGTCGGTCCGCTGGCGGCGGGATTACTAGGCGCGCTGCAGGGGGTTCACCTTCGGGCAACGCGCGGCTATCAAGGGGCAACGGCGATCCCCGTCTTGCGCCATTCCGGCGGGTCGCTCATCCGAAACACGCGTCGACACTCGTCCGCGGCAATGGCGTCGGTAAAGCTGGATTGACCCCGCCGATGCGCCTGTCACCGGAAGAATCGTCTGTCCTGAGTGCGCTCGGCGAACAGGGGTCTGTCGTCGTCAGCCGCGCCGTCGGCTGGTGCGCCATCAACTCAGGCAGCCGCAACCTGGCGGGCCTGGAGACCACGGTGGGCCTCCTCAGCGAGGCCTTCGCCGTCCTGCCGGGAGACCTGGTCCAGCGCCAGCTGGCGCCGTCGATCGAGATCGCCGCGGACGGCCGGGAGATCGAGCAGCCGCACACGCCCGCGATCGCCGTCACCGTGCGCCCGGAAGCGCCGGTGCAGGTCATCCTGACCGGCCACTACGACACGGTCTTTCCGGCCGGCAGCCCCTTCCAGACCGTGGTCACCCGCGCCGACGGCGCGTTGAACGGCCCCGGCATCGCCGACATGAAGGGCGGGATCAGCGTGATTCTCGCGGCCCTCCAGGCGTTCGAGACCCACCCGGACGCTCAGAAGGTGGGCTATCGCGTGCTGCTCTCGCCGGACGAGGAAATCGGATCGCTGGCCTCGGGTCCCGTGCTGGCCGAGTTCGGTCGGCTGGGCCATGTCGGTCTGACCTATGAGCCCTCCATGCTGCCGGATGGCACCCTGGCCAGCGAACGCAAGGGGTCCGGCAACTTCCACATCCGGGTCGTCGGCCGGGCGGCCCACGCCGGCCGGGCGTTCAACGAAGGCCGCAACGCCATCACAGCCGCCGCACGCATCGCCGGCGCGCTGGACGCCCTCAACAACCGGCGCGACGGGGTCACCCTGAACATCGCCAGGATCGACGGCGGCTCGCCGCTGAACGTGGTGCCGGACATCGCGGTGTTGCGCTTCAACGTCCGCTTTCCCGACGCCGTCGCCGCCGCCTGGCTCGAGGCCGGCATCGCCGAGGCGATGACGGTCGGGGAGGGAGAGGGGCTCGACGTCAGCCTGCATGGCGGCTTCACCCGCCCGGCCAAGCCGTTCAACGCCGCCCAGACCGAACTGTTCGGCAAGGTGAAGGAAGTCGGCGGCCTGCTCGGCCAGCAGATCGCGTGGAAGCCCTCCGGCGGCGTGTGCGAGGGCAACAACCTGTTCGCCGTCGGCCTGCCCAATGTCGACACCCTCGGCGTGCGCGGCGGCGACATCCACAGCGAGGCCGAATTCGCCTGGCCGGACAGCTTCGCCGAGCGGGCGCAACTGTCGGCCCTGATCCTCATGAAACTGGCGTCGGGTGAAATCGACGCCCGGGGCATTCGCGCCCTGATGGAGTCCCGTTGATGCTGGTTGTTCGTCCCGCCGTTCCCGCCGACTACGACCAGCTGATGGAGCTGGCCGTGCTGTCGGGGCGCGGCTTCACCAGCCTCCCGGAAGACGAGCCGACCCTGCGGTCGCGCCTCGACCTGTCCGCCGCCAGCTTCGCCGGCGAGGTCGCCGCGCCGGAGTCCTGGTTCACTCTGATGCTGGAAGACACCGACACTGGCGGCGTCGACGGCGTCGCGGGGGTCAAGGCCAGCGTGGGTCTGAAGCGGCCATTCTTCTCGTTCCGGGTGGTGACTCTGGCGCAGTCGTCGCCGACCCTGGACATGCGTTTCGATCACCAGGCCCTGGTGCTGGTCAACGAATGCGCCGGCTGGTCCGAGGTCGGCTCGTTGTTCCTGCGCCCCGAGAAGCGCAAGGGCGGCGCCGGAAGGCTGCTGGCCCAGTCGCGCTACATGCTGATCGGCATCGAGCCGCAGCGCTTCGCCGAGATGGTGTTGGCGGAGCTTCGTGGCTGGTTCGACGAGGACGGCAGCTGCCCGTTCTGGGAACATGTCGCGCACCGCTTCTTCCCGCTGGCCTTCGATGAGGCCGACCTGATGAGCGCCTCGACCAACGGCCAGTTCATCCTCGACCTGGCGCCGCGCCATCCGATCTACACCGGCCTGCTGCCCGAGGCGGCGCGCAAGGCCGTCGGCCGGGTGCACCGCGACGGAGAGGCCGCCCGGGCAATGCTCGAGCGCGAGGGCTTCCGCTATCAGGGTCTGGTCGACCTGTTCGATGCTGGCCCGACCATGGGCGCGCCGCGTGACGATATCCGTACGGTCAAGGAGGCGAAGCGTCTGACGGTCCGGCTCGGCGAGGACGCCTTTGGCGAGGACGCGCTGATATCGACCCATGACATCGCGCGGTTCCGCGCCGTCCGCGCTCCGGTGCTGGTCGATGGCGAGGCGGCCGTGCTGTCGCGTCAGGCGGCTGACGTGCTGGGCGTTCGGGAAGGCGATCTGGTGAAGGTGAAGGCATGAGCCGACCACGCTCCGTCCTCCCCCTCTTGGGGGAGGGGGACCATGCGAAGCATGGTGGAGGGGGATGCGCGGTGGTGGCCGCCGTTGAAGCGCCTTCGATCCGGATCTCCCGACTTCCACCGCGCCTCCCACTCCACCACCCTGCGGGTGGTCCCCCTCTCCCAAGAGGGAGAGGAAAGTCTTTCCTGGCGTCGACATCCGGAGCGAACCTATGAGCCGCGGTCTCTACATCAACGGTCAGTGGTCCTCCGGTCACGGCCCCGCCCTGACCTCCATCGATCCCGCGACCGGCCAACCGGTGTGGGAAGCGGCCACCGCGACCGTCGATGACGTCGTCCGGGCGGTTTCCGCCGCGCGCCACGCCTTCCAGGACTGGGCCGACCAGCCGCGCGAGGCCCGGATCGCGGTCATGCGCCGCTACAAGGCCGCGCTGGATGCCCGCAAGGACGCCTTCGCCGAGGCGCTCAGCCGTGAAACCGGCAAGGCGCTGTGGGAGACCAAGGCCGAGCTCGGCTCGATGATGGCCAAGGTCGACGTCTCGATCACCGCCTATGAGGAGCGGACGGGGGTGCGGGAAACCGCGATGCCGTTCGGACGCGCCGTGCTGCGTCACCGCGCCCATGGCGTAATGGCGGTGCTGGGTCCGTTCAACTTCCCCGGCCATCTGCCGAACGGCCACATCGTCCCGGCGCTGCTGGCCGGCGACACCATCGTCTTCAAGCCGTCCGAAGAGACGCCGATGGCCGGCGAGCTGCTGGTCGAGGCGCTGGAAGCCGCCGGTGTTCCCGCCGGCGTGGTCAACCTGGTCCAGGGCGGACGCGAGACGGGCGCCGCCCTGATCGAGCAGGAGATCGACGGTCTGCTGTTCACCGGCTCGGCCGCCGCGGGCAGCCACTTCCGCCGCGCCTTCGCCGACCGGCCGGACGTGATCCTGGCCTTGGAACTCGGCGGCAATAACCCGCTGGTGGTCTGGGACACGACCGATCCGGAGGCCGCCGCCGCCCTGATCATCCAGTCGGCCTTCATCACTACCGGCCAGCGCTGTTCCTGCGCCCGGCGCCTGATCGTGCCGGAAGGCCATGCGGGGGAGGCCATCATCGAGGCGGTCGCGGCCCTGTCCGACCGGCTGATCGCCGGCGCGTGGAGCAGCACGCCCGAGCCCTTCATGGGGCCGCTGATCTCGGCCCGCGCCGGCCGCATGGCCCGCGACGCCGCAGCCCTGTTCGAGGGACAGGTGATCCGCGAGGCCCGGGCCATCGAGGGCCTCAGCGAGGCCTTCATCACGCCGGGCATCATCGACGTCAGCCACCACGAGACGCCCGACGAGGAGATCTTCGCGCCGGTCCTGCAGGTCCGCCGCGCGGCGACTTTCGACGGCGCGATCGCCCTGGCCAACGCCACCCGCTACGGCCTCAGCGCCGGCCTGATCAGCGATGATCCCGCCCGCTGGGAGCGTTTCCAGCAGCGCATCCGCGCCGGCGTCGTGAACTGGAACCGCCCGACCACCGGCGCTGCCGGCTCGGCGCCGTTCGGCGGTCTGGGCGCGTCGGGCAACCATCGCCCCAGCGCCTACTACGCGGCCGACTACTGCGCCTACCCGGTGGCCAGCTTCGAGGCCGACGCGGTGTTGCAGACGATCGGTGAGATCAAGGGGCTGAGGGGGTGAGGGGGCAACGTCATCTCCCTTCCCCCTCGATGGGGGAAGGGTCGGGGATGGGGGTGCTTTGGCGGCGCCGATTGGCTTCGCTCCAACTGACGGCCGCCAACCTGGACTGTGCCTCCTTCGGACACGCCGCTTCACCCCCATCCCAACCCTTCCCCCATCGAGGGGGAAGGGCTTTCCGAGCTAGGCCATGAAAGCCGTCGAAGCCAATTGCGACGGGCTGGTCGGGCCGACCCACAGCTTTGCGGGCCTGGCGCCGGGCAATCTGGCCAGCGAGCACAACAAGGGCGATCCCTCCAACCCGCGCGCGGCGGTGCTGGAGGGGCTGGCGAAGATGCGGCTGCTGGCCGACCTCGGCCTGCCGCAGTTCGTCCTGCCGCCGCACGAGCGGCCGGATGTCGGCTTCCTGCGCGCCATCGGCTTCACCGGAACGGACGCGGCCGTCATCGAGACGGCGGCCAAACAGGCGCCCGAGCTGCTCAACACCGCCTGCTCGGCCTCGCCGATGTGGGCCGCCAACGCTGCGACCGTGACGCCCAGCGCCGACGCTGCCGACGGCCGGGTGCACTTCACGCCGGCCAACCTGCTGACCAACCTTCACCGCAGCCTCGAGGGTGGCCAGACCACCCGCGCCCTGCGCTGCCTGTTCCCGGACCAGACCCGGTTCGCAGTCCACGACCCGCTGCCGACCGCGCCGCACTTCGCCGACGAGGGCGCGGCCAACCATGTGCGGCTGTGCGGCGACCATGGCGAGGCGGGGGTCAACCTGTTCGTCTGGGGCCGGGAGGCCTGGGAGCAGTGGCAGGGCCGCTTCCCGGCCCGTCAGACGCTGCAGGCGTTTGAAGCCGTCGCGCGCCGTCACGGCGCGGGCGGCGCGGTGTTCGCCCGCCAGGCCCGCACGGCCATCGAGGCCGGGGTGTTCCACAACGACGTGGTCTGCGTCGGGGCCAAGTCCTGCCTGTTTTACCATGAGGCGGCCTTCGAGGATTCCGCCGCCCTGCAGGCCGACATCCGCGCCGCGGCGGCAGGCCGGTTCGAGCCGCAGTTCGTCGAGGTCGCCACGGCCGACCTGCCACTGGACGACGCGATCCGCAGCTACCTGTTCAACTCGATGCTGGTGGCCTTGCCCGGCGAGGACCGGCTGACGCTGATCGCGCCGGGCGAGACGCGGGATACGCCGCGCGCGAAGGCCGCTGTGGATCGCGCCATCGCCTCCAACGGTCCGATCGGGCGGGTGGAATACGTCGATGTCCGGCAGAGCATGCGCAACGGCGGCGGTCCGGCCTGCCTGCGGCTGCGGGTGGTGCTGACGGACGCCGAGCTGGCCGCGACGAACCCGGCCCAGCGGTTCGATGCGACCCTGCATGACCGGCTGACGGCCTGGGCCAACGCCCACTACCGCGACCGCCTGCATCCCGCCGACCTCGCCGATCCGCAACTGCTCGTCGAGAGCCGCCGCGCGCTGGATGAGTTGACGGGAATCCTGGATCTCGGACCCGGCTTCTATCCGTTCCAACGCTAGCCGAAGGGGACATGTACCGCAGGTACGTGTCCCCTAATCGAGCGTCTGAGGATTTAGGGGACACGTACCTGCGGTACATGTCCCCGGACTACCCGCCCCTCAATCGCATCAGCGCGGCCGGAAACCGCCGCGACAGCGGCGCTTCGAGCGCGCCGATCTGCACGGTGTAGTCGCCGGATCCCGCCGGCGTCAGGCCGGTCACCCGGGCGGCGCTGACCAGCCAGGAGCGGTGGGTGCGGACAAAGCCGAACGGCGACAGCTGCGCCTCGACGGCGGCAAGGGACGAACGCATCAGCGGTTTGCGCCCGTCGGCCAGATGGACCTCGACGTAGTTTCCGGCCGAAGCCACGGCGAGGATGTCGGTGATCGCGACGCGGATCACCTTCGCCCCGTCGCGGATATCGAAGGTCGCCGTCTGGTCAGGCGCGGTGGCGGTCGACTGTAGCGCCAGCCGCCGGGAAGCCCAGAAGGCGCAGGACGTCAGGGCGTAGCTGAGGATGTCCTTGCGCAGCTCATAGGGAAACTCCTCGCGCAGGTCGCCGTACTGGTAGGGCTCGCCGGCGAGGGCGTAGGCGCCGTGGCGCAGCAGCAGGAAGCCGGCCACATGCGCGGCCGACCACAGCAGGATGGCGCCGGCGTGCACCGCCCAGGTGCGCGGGCTGCGCCACTCCTCCAGCGGTGCGATGCGCTGCGCGACCCAGGGCAGCCAGAGCAGGGCGAAGATGGCCAGGGCGCTGCTCGCCTCCCAGATCCATGGCTCGCGCGGATCAAGGTGGGGCATGTCATGCTGGATGGTGGCCACATTGACCAGGGTGACGCCGGAGACGATGGCCGCCGTGGCGCCTGCGCCCCACAGGAAGGCCCGCAGGTCGGTTCCGTTCGTCCCTGAAGGTTCGCCGTTCGTCACCGGGCGTTTCCGTTCATCACGCCGGTCGCGCCGGACGTGACCCGGTCGTGGCGCCGGCAGGCGAGATCCGGCGATGGAGAGGCGTCATCCCTTCGCGAGTGCATGCCGTGTCCCAGACCTCCGACCGCCGCCCCGACCTCGACTGGATCCGCGTGGGCGCCTTTTTCCTGCTGATCCTGTACCACGTCGGCATGTTCTACGTGCCCTGGGACTGGCATGTGAAGACGCCCCGGCCGGTTGAGTGGCTCGAGCCCGTCATGCAGCTGACCAATCCCTGGCGGCTGACGCTGCTGTTCCTGGTCAGCGGCGCGGCGACCCGGTTCATGGCCGACAAGATGAGCGCCGGCGGCCTGGCCGGCGCGCGGACCTGGCGGCTGCTGCCGCCGCTGGTCTTCGCCATGTTCGTGATCGTTCCGCCCCAGAGCTACTACGAGATCCTCGAGCAGGCGCCGCAGCTGGCCGAGCCGTTCTGGAGCTTCTACGGCAAGTACGCCACGGCCTCCGGGAACTGGTGCGACGCCGACGGCTGCCTGATCACCCCGACCTGGAACCACATGTGGTTCGTCGCCTATCTGCTGGTCTATAGCCTGCTGCTGGCGGTGGTCTGGGCCGTCGCCCGCGAGCCGCTGCGGCGGCTGGGCGAGTGGTTGGGCGAGGGGCTCAGGGGCTGGGGCCTGCTGCTCTGGCCGATCGTTGTGCTGGCGGCCTTCCGCATCGTCCTGATGCCGATGTTCGAGGTGACCCACGCCCTCGTCGACGACTGGTACAATCACGCGGTCAGCCTGTCTGCTTTCCTGTTCGGCTTCCTGACCGCCAGGTCCCTGACCCTGCGCGACGCGTACATCCGGCTGCGCTGGCCGGCGCTCACGCTGGCGCTTCTCGCCTGGGCGTTGTTCGCGACCTACGCCTGGCAGTACCGCGCGGACGGCGCCGAGCCGCCCGAGGTCCTGCGGCAGGTCATGCGCGTGGTCTACGCCGTGGACCAATGGTGCGCGATCGCCGCGATCCTCGGCTTTGGCGCGAGACACCTGACGCGCGGCGGTCCGGTGCTGACCTGGCTGACCCTCGGCGTCTTCCCGTTCTACATCGTGCACCAGACGGTGATCGTCGTGGTCGGCCATCACCTGGCGAAGGTCGGGATGAACCAGGCGCTGGAAGCGGCGATCCTGATCGCGGCGACCTTCGGCGCCTGCCTCCTGACGTATGAGGTCGCACGCCGGGTCCCGCTCCTGCGGCCGCTGTTCGGGCTGAAGTATCGGACAAAGCCTGCCTGAGGGACACGCTCGGGGACATGTACCGCAGGTACGTGTCCCCTAATCACGCGGCTCGATTGGGGGACACGTACCCAAGCGGGTACATGTCCCCTAACGGCCCAGCGCGTAAGCCTGGGTGCCCTTCGTGAACACCCGGTCGGTGTCCAGCACGGCGTCGATCGGGATATCGCTGGCCCCGTCGAGACGCTCATAGATCGGGGCGAAGTCCTGCAGGGTCGCGTCGAGCAGGGCCTGCAGCGACGGGATCACGAAATAGACCTGCTGGAAGTCGTCGATCCGGTAGGGCGTCCGCATCAGACGCTCCAGATCGAATCCGATCCGGTTGGGGGAGGGGTCATCGAGCGAGAAGATCGACTCGGCCCGCGAGGACACGATGCCCGCGCCGTAGATCCGCAGGCCGTCCGGCGTCTCGAGCAGGCCAAATTCCACCGTGTACCAGTAGAGCCGCGCCAGATTGTGCAGCTGACCGCGGCCGGCGGCGCGCAGGCCGCCCTCGCCATAGGCCTGCATGTAGTCGGCGAAGGTCGGGTCGGTCAGCATGGGCACATGGCCGAAGACATCGTGGAAGATGTCCGGCTCCTGCAGGTAGTCGAGCTGGTCGGCGCGGCGGATGAACTGGCCGGCGGGGAAGCGACGGTTCGCCAGATGGTCGAAGAACACCTCGTCCGGAACCAGGCCCGGCACGGCGACCACCGTCCAGCCGGTCAGGCGGCGCAGATCCTCATTGATCTTGCGGAAGTCGGGAATGCCGCCACGGTGCAGGTCCAGCGCGTCCAGGCCATGCAGGAAGGCGTCGCAGGCGTAGCCGGGCAGCAGCGCCGCTTGCCGCTCGTAGAGCAGGTCCCATACAGCGTGCTCGGCGGGCGTATAGGCGTCCCACCCCTGGTCGATGGTCCAGTCCGCCGCCGCGCCGGGGGGCGGGCCGCTGTTGAAGCCGTCTGCGCTCATGGGGATGATATAGGGCGTTCGACGCGCAAAGTCCGTTCGAAGGCGCCCCGGTTTTGGAGGTTTCGCGGCAGGAAGTTGCGTGGTTCGAGACGCGGACCTGATGGTCCGCTCCTCACCATGACGAACATCTTCCAGGCGCCCCCTGTGCGTCATCCTGAGGAGCGAGCTTCAGGCGAGCGTCTCGAAGGACGCACGACCGCCCTAATGGGCGATCCGGGGCCGCATGTTGTAGTGGCCGTCCTCGAAACCCTCGAAGATCAGCGAGGCGTGCGGGTGGCCCACCGGCTCGCCGGTGTCGTCGGGCAGCAGGTTTTGCTCGGACACATAGGCGACGTAGGTGTTCTCGTTGTTCTCGGCCAGCAGGTGATAAAACGGCTGATCCTTGCGGGGACGGATGTCCTCCGGGATCGAGTTCCACCATTCGTCGGTGTTGGCGAACTCGGGGTCGACGTCAAAGATGACGCCCCGGAACGGAAAGATCCGGTGTCTGACCACCTGGCCGATAGCAAATTTGGCGAGTCTGGCGTTCATAATCCGAGATTCTAGCGTGTCGCCCCTGACTGGAAGATGAACGTAGACGCCGACTGCCGTTAGGCAAGTCCATGCCTTCCGTTGCGCGAAATGGGCCGCTACAGTCGCCGGTGAAACGAGGCGCCCGATCATGAGCGCCTGCGCAGACAGGTACGACACCATGTCGGAGGCGCCCAGCGCGCAAGGTGGTCCCCGCGGGGATCGCCGGGGGTCCCATGGCGGCCCGCCACCCGCTTACGCGGCGCTGGATCTTGGCACTAACAACTGCCGGCTGCTCGTCGCCACCCCCACCCAGGGCGGCTTTCGCGTGGTCGAGGCCTATTCCCGGATCGTCCGGCTGGGCGAGGGGCTGACCCTGACCGGCCGGATGTCCGACGAAGCCATGGACCGCGCCCTGGCCGCCCTGACCGTCTGCGCCGAGAAGGTGCGGCGGCGGAAGTGCGTACGGATCAAGGCCATCGCCACCCAGGCCTGCCGCCAGGCGGAGAACGGCGAGGAATTCATCGCCCGCGTGGCCAGCGAGACAGGGCTGCGGCTGCAGATCATCACCCCCAAGGAAGAGGCCCAACTGTCGGTGGCCGGCTGCGTCAACCTTCTGGACCGCCAGGCCGAGGCCGCGCTGGTGGTCGATGTCGGCGGCGGCTCGACAGAGCTGTCCTGGGTCGACCTGAAGGGGCAGGGGCTCGACGCCCGGCCGCGCCAGTTCGCGCCGTGGAAGCTGCCGATCAAGGCGTGGCTGTCGGTGCCGATCGGCGTCGTCACCCTGGCCGAGCGCTTTCCCGAGGCCGGCGACGACGTCCAGGGCTGGTTCCGGGCGATGGTTGAGGCGGTCAAGGAACGGATCGCCGCCTTCCCGCACGCCGAGCCCTTCCGCGAGGTGTTTGTCACGGGGCGGGCGCACATGGTCGGCACCTCGGGCGCGATCACCAGCCTGGCGGGTCTGCACCTCGATCTGCCCCGCTATGACCGCACCCGCGTCGACGGTCTCTGGATGACCCGCGGCGAGTGCGAGGCGACCACCGACAAGCTCCTGGCCTGGACGCCGCAGGAACGCGCCGATCAGCCCTGCATCGGCGCCGATCGCGCCGATCTGGTGCTCGCCGGCGCAGCGATCCTGCAGGCCGTGCAGGAGATGTGGCCGTGCGAACGGGTGCGGGTCGCCGACCGCGGCCTCCGCGAAGGGCTGCTCATGGGCCTGATGAGCGACGAACAACCGCGCCGCCGGCGACGCAAACGGGGCGGAGCGGCGCGGAAACCTGTACAAGCCCCCGCATGAGTGACGAAGAGCCCCCCAAACGCCGCATGGTTCGCCTGCCCACCGGCGGCAATGACGGCGTCGGCCGCGGCAAGCCGGCCCGCCTGAAGACCGCCAAGGGCCGTCGGCCCTCCTCCCAGGCGTGGCTGGAGCGGCAGATCAACGACCCCTTCTCGGCCGAGGCCCGCGCCATGGGCTATCGCAGCCGCGCGGCGTTCAAGTTCACCGAGATCGATGACCGGTTCAAACTGGTCAAGCCGGGCTGCCGCATCATCGACCTGGGCTGCGCACCCGGCGGCTGGGTGCAGATGGCGATCAAGCGCGGGGCCGGCAAGATTGTCGGCATCGACCTGTTGCCGGTCGATCCGCTGCCGCCGGCCGAGATGATCCAGATGGATTTCACCGATCCGGCGGCCGGGCCGCTGCTGATCGAGATGCTCGGCGGCCCGCCGGACATCGTCCTGTCGGACATGGCCCCCAACACCGTCGGTCACCGCGAGACCGATCACCTGCGCATCGTCGGCCTGATCGAGCTGGCCGCGGCCTTCGCCATCGAGACGCTCAAGCCGGGCGGGTCGTTTGTGGCGAAAGCCTTCCAGGGCGGGGAGACTGCCCAGATTATCCGCGACCTGAAGAAGCACTTCGACAAGGTCCAGCACGTGAAGCCCAAGGCCAGCCGGGCGGACAGCTCGGAGGTGTTTCTGGTGGCGACGGGGTTCAAGGGGTGAATTTCGCGATGGCCGAGAATAGGGCGGCCATTGGTTTGGCAACATGGAATGAGCCGATCAGTCCGCCAACAAGTACGATGGCACTTGCCACAGACACATGCCTCCGGAACATCAGGTAGCTAACTTCTTCCCAGATGTCAGTGACACCTCTGACGCGCTTGGCGAGGCGCGCGGTTGCCACGAGCCAGGCATCCGTCTGGGTGTTGTTGCGGTCGCTGGACTTCTCTTCCCGTTGGCGCTTCACAGCCGCCTCCATCAAGTCATTGAGGCACTCCAAGAATCACACCTTGGGAGCGCGCAACGCGTTGCGGCGTTGGCGTGCAGGACGCCGTCCCGACCAGAATCAATCAACGCACGGTGATTGTGGGGAGAGACAGCCGGGGGGGGGGATAAGGCCGTCTGCTGGACATGGATTGGTAGAGGCCCTGCTCGCGAGCCAGTCCCCATCCATTGAAAACCCGCCCTCTCCTTGGGGGGGGATAAGCGGCAACCCCCGACAACTTCACGCAACGCAACGAAGGTGAAGTGGCGACGTGCGGCGCCGAGGGTCAGCCGCGCGCCGGCCGGTACATCGGAATGAGCCCAGGATGATCCCCCGGCTTGATCAGGCCGATGACCTCGAACCCGTGGCGTTCGTAGAGCGGGACGTTTTTCGGGCTGGAGCTTTCGAGATAGGCCGGCAGGCCGTCGGCGTCGCAGCGTTTCAGGCCTTCCTTGAGGAGCGCGGCGCCCAGACCCTGGCCCTGCCGGGAGGGATCGACGCCGATCATCGACAGGTACCAGTGTGGTTCTTCCGGGTGAAACTGGCCCATCAGCTCGCCGAGCTGACCGAGTGTCTCCAGCCTGTCCTCGCTGACCGTCTCGCCGACGAGGGCGCCGATGGCTTCGCCGTCGGCATGGACGCCGGGCGCCAGCCACAAGGCCGCCGCCGAGCCGCCATCGGCGACCCAGGCGGTCCCGGCCGCCAGCGCGCTGCCCGCCATCGCCGTGGCCAGTCGGTTGAAGCTTGCGAGATAGGTCGCCGCATTCGGGAACATGTAGCGGACCGCCGGATCGGTGCTGAAGGCCAGCGCCAGAATGTCCATCACGGGGTCACGCTCGACAGGCCCGACGGCCGGCGGCGCGATGCGAATGTCGATATTGGTCATGACGCCCTGCCGAACCGGATTCGTCGAACCGTACGTTGGATAGGGCGAGGCATCTAGTCGAGGCATGGATTTCAGCATCATTTGATGCTACTTTCCGTGCTCCGGAGGCCGCCGCCATGCGCACAACCCTGACGCTCGACGATGACTTGCTCGCAAGAGCGACGGAACTAACGGGCATTTCAGAAAAGTCGGCGCTCGTTCGTGAAGCGCTCACGGCCCTGATCCAGCGTGAAGCCGCCCGGCGTCTCGCCCTGTTGGGTGGAAGCGAGCCCAACTTGCGGAACATTCCGCGTCGGCGATCAGAACCCGCATGATCCTGGCGGACACGTCCGTCTGGGTGGCCCATCTTCGGGTCGCCGATCCTCTGTTCACAGCGCGGCTGAATGCGGGAGAAATCCTGGCCCATCCGTTTGTCATCGGCGAACTGGCGATGGGAAACCTGGGCCGCAGGGCCGGCACGCTCCAGTTTCTCGACGAGTTGCCCAAGAGTGTCGCCGCCAGTGACATCGAGGTTCGGGGCCTGATCGAGCGCTATCGTCTCCATGGGCTGGGTATCGGCTTCATCGACGCCCATCTGCTGGCCAGTTGCAGATTGACCCCCTCCGCCCGCCTCTGGAGTCGTGATCGGCGGCTCCACGAGGCGGCCGAGCAGCTATCTCTTGCGGTGAAGCCACCGCAATAGGCAGTCGTCCCGCCCTCAACCGTTGACAGCGCCCCCCTTTGCCACGATACCGCGCCCGCAAAACGGAGACTCCCATGGAGATTCGCGAAGGGCTCACCTTCGACGATGTTTTGCTCGAACCCGGTCCGTCGGAAGTCATGCCGACGCAGGTCTCAACGACCTCCAGGTTCACGCGTGAGATCAGTCTGAACATACCGCTCGTGTCCGCCGCCATGGACACGGTGACCGAAAGCCGGCTGGCCATCGCCATGGCGCAGGCCGGCGGCATGGGCATCCTGCACCGCAACCTGACCATCGAGGAGCAGGCCGACCAGGTCCGCGAGGTCAAGCGGTACGAAAGCGGGATGGTCATCAACCCGCTGACCATCAACCCGGACACGACGCTGGCCGAGATCCGCGAGATCAAGGCGCGGCGCAAGATTTCCGGCTTCCCGGTGGTCGAGCCGGGCAGCGGCAAGCTGGTCGGCATCCTGACCAACCGCGACATGCGCTTCGAGACCGACGACCGGCTCAAGGCGTCTTCGCTGATGACCCGCGAGGGGCTGATCACGGTCCGCGAGGGCATCGATTCCGGCGACGCGCTGAGCCTGCTCAAGACCAACAAGATCGAGCGGCTGATCGTCGTCGATGACGAGGGCCGGGCCGTCGGCCTGATCACCGTCAAGGACATCGACAAGGCGACCGAGCACCCGCACGCGGCCAAGGACGAGAAGGGCCGGCTGCGCGTCGGCGCCGCCTCCACGGTCGGCGACGCCGGCTTCGAGCGGTCCCTGGCGCTGGTTGAGGCCGGTGTGGACGTGGTGGTCATCGACACCGCCCACGGCCATTCGAAACAGGTCGCCGACGCCGTCGCCCGCCTTAAGCGCGAGACCAACCGCGTGCAGATCGTCGCCGGCAATATCGCCACCTACGACGCCGCCCGCGCCCTGATCGACGCCGGCGCCGACGCGGTGAAGGTCGGGATCGGTCCGGGCTCGATCTGCACCACCCGGATCGTCGCCGGCGTGGGCGTTCCGCAGCTGACGGCCATCTCCGAGGCCTACCGCGCCGCGCGAGACAGCGGCGTGCCGGTCATCGCCGACGGCGGCATCAAGTATTCGGGCGACCTGGCCAAGGCGATCGCCGCCGGCGCCAGCGTGGCCATGATGGGCTCGATGTTCGCCGGCACCGAGGAAGCGCCCGGCGAGGTCTTCCTCTACCAGGGCCGGTCCTACAAATCCTATCGCGGCATGGGTTCGCTGGGGGCCATGGCCCGCGGCTCGGCCGACCGCTACTTCCAGAAGGACATCACCGACACCTTCAAGCTGGTGCCGGAAGGGATCGAGGGCCAGACGCCCTACAAGGGGCCGATCGCCCCGGTCATCCACCAGCTGGTCGGCGGTCTTCGCGCCGCCATGGGCTATGTCGGGGCCCCTGACATCGCCGAGTTCCAGTCGCGGGCGAAGTTCATCCGCATCACCGGCGCCGGCCTGCGCGAGAGCCACGTCCATGACGTGATGATCACGCGGGAAGCGCCCAACTACCCGAGCAACGTCTGAGGCTCGGGCCACCAGGGGGGACTAGAGTATGACGTTCGAGCTTTGCATGCTGGCCTGGACGCTGGTCCTGGCGTTTGTCCAGATTCTCGCCTTCGACATCGCCCGCACGGGCCAGTACGGCCTGAAGTGGAACACCGGCGCCCGCGACGAGGAGATGCCGCCGCTGTCGCCCATCGCCAACCGGCTGTCGCGCGCTCAGGCTAACCTGTACGAGACCCTGCCGCTGTTCATCGCCGCTGTCCTGATCGCCCATGTGGCGGGCAAGAACAGCGACCTGACGCACTACGGCGCGCTGATCTATCTGGTCGGCCGGGTCGCCTATGTTCCGCTCTACGCCTTCGGCGTGAAGCAGATCCGCTCGCTGGTCTGGCTGGTCAGCACGGCCGGTCTTCTGATGATTTTCTGGGCCATTCTGGCCACCTGACATTGGGTGTTTGATTGCGTGACGGCGGGCGGTTAGCGGCGGCGATCCAGGTCCTCGAGGATATCGAGACGCGTCACAAACCTGCCCGTATGGCGCTCAAGGGCTGGGGCGAGTCCGCGCGGTATGCGGGCTCGAAAGACCGCGCCTTTGTGTCCGGCCTGACCCTCGACGTGCTGCGCAAGCGGCGGTCGCTGGGCTGGATGATGGGTGAGGATACCGCGCGCGCGGCCGTCCTCGCCGCCGTCCGGTTCGGCTGGGGCTGGCCGGTCGAACGGGTCGCCGAAGCCGCCGGCGACAGCGAGCACGGCATCGGCGGGCTGACCGAGGCTGAGCTTTCCGCCCTGACCGCGCCGAACGCCGCCGCCGCGCCCGCGCCCGTCGCCGGGGACTATCCGGACTGGCTGGAGCCGCACATCACGCGCGTCTTCGGCGAGGGACGCGCGGCCGAAATGGCCGCTCTGACCGACCGCGCGCCGGTCGACCTGCGGGCCAATACGCTCAAGACCGATGCGGATCGCGCGGCGAAGGCGCTGAACCCGCTGCACGCGGTCCCGGCCGGGATCCTGCCCGACGCGTTCCGCATTCACGCGCCCGCCGCCACCGATCGCGCCGGCTCGGTCGAGACGATCCCGCAGTTCGGCAAGGGCTGGTTCGAGGTCCAGGACCTGGGCAGCCAGATCGCAGCCGCCTGCGCCGGAGACATCAAGGGCAAGCAGGTGCTCGATTTCTGCGCCGGGGGCGGGGGCAAGACGCTCGCCCTCGCCGCGGCCATGGGCAACACCGGCCAGCTCTATGCCCACGACAGCGACGCCCGCCGGATGGCCGACATCATCCCGCGCGCCACCCGCGCCGGGGTGCGCAACCTGCAGATCCGTTCACCGGTCGAGCCCGAGCCCTTGAAGGGCATGGATGGCAAAATGGACCTGGTGTTCGTCGACGCCCCCTGCACCGGCGCCGGCACCTGGCGGCGGCATCCGGACTCCAAGTGGCGGCTGTCGCCCGAACAGCTCGAACGCCGCATGGCCGAGCAGGACCAGGTGCTGGACCAGGCCTGCGCCTACGTGAAGCCCGGCGGTCGCCTGATCTACGTGACCTGCTCGATCTTCGCCGAGGAGAACGAGGACCGCATCGCCGCCTTCCTCGCGCGCCATCCGGGCTTCGCCGTGCGGCCCGCCGCCTTCGGGGCGGTCGCGGAGCACGGGACCCCGGAAGGCTTCCTGCGCCTCACCCCGCTTACCGCCGCCACCGACGGTTTCTTCGTCGCCCTTATGGAACGCATTGCATGACCGCCCCCGCTCACCAGCCCATCCTGATCGTCGACTTCGGCAGCCAGGTGACGCAGCTGATCGCCCGCCGGGTGCGGGAGGCGGGCGTCTATTGCGAGATCCATCCCTTCGACAAGGTCGAGGCGCTGGTCGACACCTTTCAGCCAGCCGCCATCATCCTGTCGGGCGGCCCCGCCAGCGTGCTGGAGGCCGACAGCCCCCGCATCGGGACCAAGCTGTTTGAGCTGGGTGTCCCGATGCTGTGCGTCTGCTACGGCGAGCAGCTGCTGTGCGACGTGCTGGGCGGCACGGTCGAGGGGGGGCATGCCGGCGAGTTCGGCCGCGCCGAGCTGACCATCGCCAAGGACCACGCCCTGTTCCAGGGCCTGGCGGGCGTCGGCGAGCTGGAAACCGTCTGGATGAGCCACGGAGACCGGGTCACCGCCATCCCCGACGGCTTCGAGATCATCGCAACCTCGACCGGCGCGCCGTTCGCGGCGATCGCGAACGACGCGCGAAAGATCTACGGCGTGCAGTTCCACCCGGAGGTCGTTCACACGGTCAATGGCGCGAAGATCTACCGCAACTTCCTGTTCAACATCGCCGGCCTCAAGGGCGACTGGACGATGGCGGCCTTCCGCCAGGAGATGATCGCCAAGATCCGCGCCCAGGTCGGCAAGGGCCGGGTGATCTGCGGCCTCAGCGGCGGGGTCGACAGCTCGGTAGCGGCCGTGCTGATCCACGAGGCGATCGGCGACCAGCTGACCTGCGTCTATGTCGACACCGGCCTGATGCGGAAGGGCGAGAGCGAGCAGGTCGTCTCGCTGTTCAAGAACCACTACAACATCCCGCTGATCCACGTTGATGCGGCTGATCTTTTCCTCGATGCGCTCGAAGGCGTCAGCGACCCGGAAACCAAGCGCAAGACCATCGGCAAGCTGTTCATCGACGTGTTCGACGTCGAGTCCGCCAAGATCGAGGGCGCCGAGTTCCTCGCCCAGGGCACCCTCTATCCGGACGTGGTGGAGAGCGTCTCGGCGCGCGGCGGCCCGTCGGCCGTCATCAAGAGTCACCACAACGTCGGCGGCCTGCCGGACTACATGAAGCTCAAGCTGGTCGAGCCGCTGCGCGAGCTGTTCAAGGACGAGGTCCGCGTCCTCGGCGTCGAGCTGGGCCTGCACCCGGACTTCGTCGGCCGTCACCCGTTCCCCGGGCCTGGCCTGGCCATCCGCATCCCCGGCGAGATCACCCGCGAGAAGGTCGCCGTGCTGCAGCAGGCCGACGCCATCTATCTCGACGAGATCCGCAAGGCCGGGCTCTACGACAAGATCTGGCAGGCCTTCGCCGTGCTGCTGCCGGTCAAGACGGTCGGGGTGATGGGCGACGCCCGCACCTATGAGAACGTCCTGGCCCTGCGCGCGGTGACCAGCACAGACGGCATGACCGCCGACTTCTTCGAATTCCCCTGGGAGGTCCTGGGCAAGACCGCCACCCGGATCATCAATGAGGTCCGTGGCGTCAACCGCGTCGTCTACGACGTCACCAGCAAGCCGCCCGGCACGATCGAGTGGGAATAGGGGGCGCAAAACCGGCGGCGAAGGGCGGCGAATGGCGGATGCCAGCGGAGGAATCGCCATGGCGAAGCAATCACTGATCCGGCACGCGGCCGTCGCGGCGACGATCCTGTTCTGTTCGCTGGCCGGCAGCGCGTCGGCGACAGCAGGGGAAGTTCAGTCTCCTTCCGCCACGCCGTTCGAGCGGATCGCCGCCCTGACGGGCAAATGGCAGGTTCGGGAAGAGGCTTCGCTGCGGATCGTGTTCGAGTCGACCGCCCGGGGGAGCGTAATTGTCGAGCGATGGATGCTCGGCGAGCGGACGCACTCGCTTACGATCTATCACCGCGATGGCGAGCGCCTGATTGCCACGCACTACTGCCCGCAAGGGAACCAGCCGCGCCTTGCCGCCACCGCTGCTGTCGACGGCGAGATACGCTTTGCCTTTCTCGATGCAACCGACCTCGATCCGGGCGAGTCCTACCAGCATGACCTGGCGTTCAAGCGCAATCCGGACGGGTCCGTTTCGCGCACGGAAATCTACTGGGGGCCAGACGGGGCGGGCGAGGAGAGCACCTATACGTTGGTTCCTGCGGCAAACTGAGCGCCCAGCGTCGTCCAATGTCCGACGCCTTCCCCGCTTTCAGGTCCCCGCCAGCTGCAGGAACGACGGGTCCCTGAACCGGTCGCCGGCCTTCATGCGCTTGTGGAAGCCGGAGATCGGCGGGCCGGCGCCGCCTTCGCGCGGGTCGTAGACACTGTTCTCGCCGAAGAAGCGCAGGGTCAGGGTCCGGCGCCGGGCGCCGCCGTGGGTCGGGGCGCCGCCGTGCAGGATTTGCGGGTGGAAGACGATAACGTCCCCCGGCTCGACAGCCCAGGAGACGATGTCGTGGGTGTCCCGCTGCGCCTCGATGTCGGGCAGGCGGGGCAGGGACGCATGGGGATGCAGCGGCGCGGTGTCGTCGCCCAGCGCGAAGCTGGAGCCGTTGTAGAGCGGTCCTCTGTGTGATCCCCGGACGAACTCCAGGGAGGCCGAGGCGGGCAGCGGCTCGAACGGGATCCAGACCACGGCGAGGTCAGGCCCGGCGATCGTCAGATAGGACGAGTCCTGATGCCACGGCGTGCGGCGCGCTTCCGCGCCTTCCTTGAGGAACACCTGCTCGTACATGAACCAGACCGGGCCATGGCCCCAGAGCCGGGCGACCAGGGCGGGCAGGGGCGAGGCCTGCAGCATGTCGCGATAGCCGGTCAGGCAGTCGGGATTGAACAGATCGTTGAAAAAGGTCCCCTCGGTCGCCTGCCGGATGCGCGAGGCGCGGGGGCTGGGGTTGGCCAGACTCCAGTCGTAGGCCTTGAGCGCTGCGGCGAGCTGGCCGGGGTCGAGGGCGCCGGGCAGGGGCACGACGCCGTCGCGGGCGAAGGCCTCGCGCATGGCAGGCCAGTCTTGATCTGTCATGGCTCCGTCTGTCCCGGCCGGCTGTCGCACTTCAAAGGCGTCCAAATCCTGACGCCTCGCCGCCGCGCCAGCAAGCGCCTCCGTCTGCAATCGCCGCCCGCCGCCGACCGACCGGTCCTTCAATGAAATGTAGGGCGTCATTGCCGTCGTCAGGATGGCAGGGTGGATCTGTCGCTGCTCAGCCGGGTTTGCGCCCGCCTGTCCCGGGGTTCCTCGACGCTGGGCCAGCGGGATGATAGCCCGTTGGACAGGCACCCTGAAGTCCAGTCGGGAAGCGGCGTATGCTGAAGCGGATATCGGCCCTGGCCCTGACGGCCCTCTTCCTCCTCGGCGCGCCCGCGACCGCGCTTGCGGCAGAGCCCGACGCGGCGACCCTCGCGGCTGTTGACCGCATCTTCGCGGACTGGCGGCTGGAGAACCATGTCCCCGGCCTGGTCTACGGGATCGTCATCGACGGGAAGCTGGTCGTCGTGCGGGGGCAGGGGGTCCAGGACCTCGACTCGAAGAGACCGGTCACCGCCGACTCGCTGTTCCGCATCGCCTCGATGAGCAAGGCGTTTACGGCGCTGGCGATCCTGAAGCTGGCGGACGAGGGCAGGCTGTCACTGGACGCGCCGGCGGAGACCTATGTGCCGGAGATGCGCGGCTGGACCTATCCGACCGGCGACAGCCGCAAGATCCGGGTCCGCGACCTGCTCAATCACACCGCCGGCCTGGTGACCGACGACCCCTGGGGCGATCGCCAGCAGCCCCTGCCGGAAGCGGCGTTCACGCGGATGCTCAAGGCCGGCGTGCCCTTCTCGCGGCCGCCTGGCGTGGCGATGGAGTATTCCAACTTCGGCTACGCCCTGCTTGGGCGGATCATCGGCAATGTCTCCGGCAAGCCCTATCAGGCCTACATCCGCGACAGCGTCATGGCCCCGCTCGGCATGGCGTCGACCGGCTACGACGTCAGCCGGTCGCCCGCCGACCGCCGGGCGCTCGGCTATCGCTGGCAGGACGCGGGCTGGCTTCGCGAGCCGGACATGGCCGACGGCGTGTTCGGCGCCATGGGCGGCGTGGAGACCAGCGCCAACGACTATGCGCGCTGGGTCGCCTTCCTGCTCTCGGCCTGGCCGGCGCGGGACGAGGCGCAGACCGGACCGGTGGCGCGCGCGACCGTGCGGGAGATCGTCGAGGGCTCCAACTTCCCCAGCGGCGGCATGCGGCCCACGCTCCCGGAAGGAACACCCTGCCGGGCGGCGCGCGCCTACGGCATGGGCTGGACCGTGATCAGCGATTGCGAGCTGGGCCGCGCGCTCCAGCACGGCGGCGGCTATCCGGGCTACGGCTCGAACGTGATGCTGCTGCCCGACAAGGGGATCGGCATCTTCGCCTTCTCCAACCGGACCTACGCCGGTCCGTCGTCCGCCGTCTGGAAGGTCGCGCTGACGCTGCAGGCGACCGGGGCCTTCCCTGACCGGGGGGCGGCGACAAGCCAGGGCGTCGCGGCCGGCTATGAGATCGCCCGCGCGGTCTGGGCGACCGGCTCGGTGTCCGGGTCGAAGGACGGGCTGGCGATGAACTTCCTGATGGATCGTGACGAGGCGCACTGGGCCGCCGAACTGGCGAGGCTGAAGGCTGAGGTCGGCGACTGTCCGGCCGCCGAGCCGATCACCGCTGTCACCGCCATGCAGGGGACGTTCACCTGGACCTGCGCGAAGGGCCGGATCGAGGGTGTGCTGCTGCTGGCGCCGACCCCGTCCCCGGCGCTGCAGGCGCTGAATTTCCGCGTCGTCGCACCGTGATGCGCGTCATCCCGGGTCCCCGGCGGCCGCATGGCTGAAGCCGTCGTCCGCGCGGGCGCCAAGGCCAGGAAGGCTCCCGCCTCGAGCCGGCGACTGACGGCGGCCAACCTCGAGGCGCTGGGCGCCGAGGCCCTGGCGGCGCTGTTGCTCGAACTCAGCGACAGCCAGCCGGCGCTCAAGCGGCGGCTGCGCATGGAGCTGGCCGCCGAGAGCGGCGCCGAAGCCCTGGCCGAGGAGGTCGACAAGCGACTGGCGATGATCGCCGGGAGCCGGGCGAAGATCTCCTGGCGCAAGCGGCCGGAGTTCATCCTCGATCTGCACGTGCTGCGCCGGATGATCGCGGGTCGCCTGGGCGATCTCGACGCCGGCATCGCCACGCGGCGGCTCTGGGCGTTCCTTGGCCTCGCCGACGACCTGTTCGCCCGGGTCAAGGATCCGAAGGGCGAGCTGGACCAGGTCTTTGTCGAGGCGGCCGGCGACATGGCCCTCCTCGCGCCGCGCGCACCGGCTGACATCGCCTTAGCGGGGGAGGTGGCCGACATGCTGTTCCGCGCGACAACGGCCTGGGGCGAGCGGCTGGGGTTGGCGCTGACGGCCTTCGGTCCAGGCTTCGGCGCGGCCGTGCTGGCCGAGCTGAACGCCCGTATCGCCGCGCGCCCGGCGTTCAAGCCTTCGGCGCGGGTCATCCGCGCGGTGGCGGATGCCGCCGGTGACGTGGACGCCTTTCTGGAGACGGTCCCCGCCACCCTGCGCCACGATCCGGGAACCGCGGCGGCGGTGGGGCGGCGTCTGCTGACGGCCGGCCGGGTCGACGAGGCGCTGGCGACCCTTCAGGCGGCCGACCCGCGCAATCGGGCGCGCGGCCTCGACGGTCGTCCCGATCCCGCCGCCGAGCCCTGGTACGCGGTCTGGATCGAAACCCTGGACAAGGCCGGCGAGACGAAGGCCGCCCATGAGGAGCGCTGGGCGACGTTCGAGCGCACCTTGTCAGACGCCCAGCTGCGCCGGTTTTTGAAGGCGTTGCCAGACTTTGATGACGTCGAGGCGATGGACCGGGCGTTCGAGGTCGCCGCGCGATACCCGTCCTTCGGCGATGGTCTGGCGTTTCTGATGGGCTGGCCGGCCCTGCCTGAGGCGGCGGCCATGATCATGGCGCGGCGGGACGAGGTCGCCGGCGGCCCCGCCGACCTGGCGGAATGGTCCGCGCGTCTGGAGGGCCGCTATCCCCGCGCGGCGCTGGTGTTGCTGCGGACGGCGATCACCCTCTTGTGGAGCGACCACCGCACCCGCGACGACGCCGAGCCGCTGGCGGACGAGGCCGAGGCTCTGGCCCGCCGGATCGGTGACCTGGACGGCATCGAGAGCCACGAGGCGTTCGTCACCCGGCTGACCGCCCGCCGGCAGTTCCCCTCGCGGCGGTAGATCGGGTTCACGCGGCGTTCAGGCGCGACACTGCCTTGTGGTCGTCGCAAACGGGCAAGGGACTTCTTTGCAGCGGCAAAGCGGCGCATACCCGAAACGGGTCCGGTGCGTTGAAATCCCGTCTTGTCGGACTCCAGAGGCTCCAGCGACGATGTCTGCCGACGAAGACAAGCCCGCGCCCGGTTCCCTTCTCGACACCCCGAACCTTGCCGAGGCGCTGGAAAGCGACCGGTTCAAGCAGTTCCTCGACCACATGCCGCTGGCGGTGGCGGTGGCCGAACTGCATCCGTCGGAGCGGGTCACCTACGCCAACATCGAATTCGAGCGTCTTACCGGACAGGCCGCTGCGTCGGTGCAGGGCCGTCCCTGGGGCGTCCTGAACGCGATTGCGTCAGCCGCAGCCGGCCGCAATCTCAGCGACGCGATCGCCGCTGACGAGGACTACATCGGGGCCTTCAACCTCGACGGCGAGGACGGCCCGGTCGCCGTGGACGCCTGGTCCAACATCATCCAGGACGACGCCGGCCGACCGATGTTCCGGCTGGTCGCCCTGGCGGAGATCGGTCCGCGCGACCGGGCCGAACTCGAACTGCTGGTCCAGGAGAAGGACGTCCTGCTGCAGGAGCTGCAGCACCGGGTGAAGAACAATCTCCAGATGATCACGGCGCTGATCCGGCTGGAGGCGCGCAACACGCCCGATCGGGATGCAGGGGAGCCGTTCGATCGCCTTGCCGGACGGGTCGGCGCGCTGGCGATCCTCTACCAGACCCTGTCGGCGGACTCCTTCGGCGAGAGCGTCGACCTGGGCGTCTATCTGAGCCAGATCGCGTCGGCAGTGATGCAGGCGCATGCGATCGAGGGGATCCACCTCAATCTGCAGGTCGACACCTGGCCGGTGTCCATCAACGTCGCCATGCCGGCGGGGCTGGTCGTCAACGAGGTGCTGACCAACTCGCTCAAGCACGCCTTCGTCGGCAGGGACGGCGGCACGATCAGCCTTCATAGTCTGATCGACGAGACCGGCTGCCGGGTGATCATCTCCGACGATGGCATTGGCCTCGCCGAAGGCGCTGTCTGGCCCAAGCCCGGCCGGCTGGGAGTTCTGATCGTGCAGTCGTTGCGGCAGAACGCCCGGGCGACGGTTGAAGTGGAGTCGCGCGCCGGTCAGGGTATGCGGGTGACCGTCTTCTTCGCCCGCGTCGACGCGGCGCCTGATCAGACCTGACCGCGAGCGCCGACGGTGATCATACTCGACCTGTGCGTTCCACCTTCGAGTTCAGCTGAGGCTCCATGACCACCACCCTTCACGGCATCAAGGCCTGTGACACCATGAAGAAGGCCCGTGACTGGCTGGATAGCGCTGGCGTGGCCTATGCCTTCCACGACTACAAGGTCGCCGGGATCGACCGCGCGACCCTTGAGCACTGGGCCGGACAGGTGGGCTGGGAGGTGCTGCTCAACCGCGCCGGTACGACGTTCCGCAAGCTGCCCGACGCAGACAAGACCGGCCTCGATCAGGCGAAGGCCATCGCCCTGATGCTGGCCCAGCCCTCGATGATCAAACGCCCGGTTCTGGACGTGGACGGCGTCCTGACGGTGGGGTTCAAGCCGGATATCTACGCCGCCCTTTTCGACAGGGCCTGACGATCAGGACCGGGCTCGAGTCTGACGGGATGAACGGCGGTCTGAAAGCGGGATAGACTGGCCAGGTTGTCCTTCTGCCGGAGACCTTGATGGACTCTGTGGTCGCCGCCTTCATCGCCGATCTCGACCACCCGATGAAGGCCGAGATCGAGAGCGTGCGCGCGCTCATCCTCGGACTGGGGCCCGAGATCGGGGAAGGGATCAAGTGGAAGTCGCCGACCTTCCGCACCACTGACGACTTCGCCACGATCAACCTGCGCTCGACCGGCAGCCTTCAGGTGATCCTGCACCTGGGCGCCAAGGTGCGGCCGGACCTGCAAAAGCCGATGATCGAAGATCCAGAGGGCCTGCTCAAATGGCTCGGCAAGGATCGCTGCATGGCCACGCTCGGCGCCGGGGACGCGTTCCGGGCGAACCTGCCGGCGTTCAAGGCGGTGCTGAGGCAGTGGATCGCGGTGGTTTGACCGCCGGCCTGAAAAAAGTTTCGCCGGGCTGCATCCAGTTCCCGGGTGGGCGGCGACTACCTCACAGAAAGGCGCGATGATCGCGCCGGGGCTGGAGGCAAATCATGGAAGACCTGTTCCGTTCCTACTGGTGGCTGCTGTTCCCGCTGGCCTGGTTCATCATCGCCGGCTGGCGCGCGTGGCTGCGCCACCAGAGCCGTCGTGACGTGGTCGATCTGGTCAAGTCCTACGCCGCCAGCGGCAAGGAGATTCCCGCGGGCCTGCTCGACAAGCTCGGCGGCCGCAACAAGACGGAGGCCTGATCGCCATGGAAGACCTGTTCCGCTCCTACTGGTGGCTGATGTTCCCGCTGGCCTGGTTCATCATGGGCGGCTGGCAGAGCTGGCTGAACTACCGCAAGCACCGCGACAACATCGACATCATCAAGTCCTATGCCGCAAGCGGCCGCGAGCCGCCGGCCGGACTGCTGGACAAGCTCAACGCCCCGTCCGCGCACGACGACGCCTATGGCTACAACTACCGGGAATCCCGGGGCCGCCGCGGCTACGGCGGCTGGTACCAGGTAGTCCTGTTCGGGTCGCTTGCGGCCGGTTTCGGCTACGCGGCGGCGACGGACATCTACGAGGCAGGCCCCGCCTTCGTGATCGTGACCTTCGTGATGGGCGCCCTGTGCCTGGCTTCGCTGGTCGCGACGCTGACGATGCGGACCCCGAAGGACTGACGGATGGACGCGCCCCTGGTCAGGGCGGCCCGGGCCGGCTCGCAGATCGCCTTCGGACGGCTTGTGGAGCGGCACCAGCAGGGCCTGCGCGCCTTTCTGCGCCGCACGGCCGGGGCGGACGCCGACGACCTGGCGCAGGAGGCGCTGGTGACCGCCTGGTCCAGCATGGACCGCCTGCGGGACGACGAGGGCTTCCGGCCCTGGCTCTACGGCATCGCCTGGCGCAAGGCTCTGACCCATGTCCGCTCCGCCGCCCGGTCCGCGCGCCGCGACCATGACTGGACGCAGGACCGGGAGGGGGAGGGCGGCAGCGGTCTTGATCCGGCGGACCGGATGGCGCTGGAGGCGGCCATGGCCGGCCTGCCGCCGGACCAGCGGGCGGCCGTGGCGCTCTGCATGGCCCAGGCCTGGACGCACGCCGAGGCGGCCGAGGCGCTGGGCCTGCCGCTCGGCACGATCAAGTCGCATGTCGCGCGCGGACGGGATAAACTGCTCAGTGTGTTGGGAGACAGGCCATGACGGCTGAACAACGCCTCGCCGCCTTCCTCGGGGAAGAGGCCGCGCCGCGACAGGACCTCGCCTTCGTCGGCGCCGTGATGGGGCGGGTCGCCCGCCGCGAACTGGCCACGCGCCTCTCGACCAGCGCGGTCTTCGCGGCCGCCGCCGCCGCGGGCCTGTGGGCCTGCGCGCCGGCGCTGAGCGCGATCATCGAACCGCTGGCCCAAACCCTTCTTCCGGCGGCCGTCCTGCTGACCCTGACGGCGGCCTTTGTGGTGTTCGGTCACGGTCTGAGGCCCGACGGCATTCGCCGGTAGTTCGCGTTACGAAGATTTCATCCGGCGAACCGCATCCGTTGGCCCTCACCGGCGCCTCTTACTAGTCAGAAGGCGAACGCAAACACGCATCGCCCAGAGTTCGAGGAGCGTTTCATGCAAGACCTCATTCCCCTCGTCGCCGTGAGCATGCCGTTCATCATGGTGATCGCCATCGTCGTGGTCCCGGCCATTCTCAAGAGCCGCGAACGCCGCGAGATGCAGTCCACGCTGCGCGCGGCCATCGACAAGGGCCAGCCGGTGCCGCCTGAAGTCATCGACGCCCTGACCCGGAACGTGAAGGTCGCCCCGACGTCGCTGAGCGACATGCGGACCGGCATCATCTGGCTGGCCGTCGGCCTGGGCCTGGCCGCCTTCGGCTTCCTGGTCGGCTACGAGGAAGCGGAAGCTTTCCACCCGATGCTGGGCATCGCCGTGATCCCGTCCGTGATCGGCCTGGCCTACATCGCACTCAGCTTCTTCAACCCGAACAAAGCCAAGCAACCCTGATCTGATCGGGACTGGAAGGGGAGCGCAAGCACATGGCCGGGGTCAGAACACCCGCCAGTCTGCACGATGTCGAGCTCGCCGCCCTTGCGGCGGCGGGCGACCGGCCGGCCTTTGGCGAACTGGTTCGCCGACACGGGTCGGCGGTTCGGGGGCTGCTGCGGCGCATGGGCGCCGAGCCGTCGCTGGCCGACGATATCGCGCAGGACGCCTTCCTCGCCGCCTTCGAGCGTGTCTCGGAGTTTCGGGGCGAGGGCACCTTCTCGGCCTGGGTCCGCAAGATCGCGGCAAGGCTCTATGTGCGCCGATGGCGCAAGGAGTCCCGCTTCGATGTGGAGGCCGAGGAACTTGAGGACAGTCACGGCGGGGAGATCTCCGCAGCCGCCCGCATCGATCTGGACGAGGCGATGAAGTCGCTCTCGCCCGCGGAACGGATGTGCGTCTCGCTCTGTTACGGAGCGGGGGTTTCACACGCCGAAGCAGCCGAGGCCTTGAATGCGCCTCTGGGAACGGTCAAATCCCATGTCAAACGTGGTCTGGATAAGCTCCGACTCCGACTTGCGCCGCCTGAAGGCGCAACGGGCGAGCCGGCGGGGAGTAAGGGTCATGGCTGAGCTCGATTTCGAGATGAAGCTGGACCGGATGTTCAATGAACCCCCGGTCATGATGGATGCGGAAGCCTTCGCCCGTCTGGTCGAGATGCGTCTCGACCGGGGCTGGAACCTGCGCCAGGTCGGGATCGGGGCCGCCGGCCTCGTCGCGGGCCTGGTGGGAGTCAGCCAGTTGCTCGGCTCACGCCTGCTGTTCGACGCCGGCGAGGCGACCCAGCGCAACGCCGTCGCCTTCACCAGCAGCGTCAACGGCCTGGTGCAGACGAGCGAAAACATTTCGGCGCTGCCGTTCGGCGGCGAGGTTTTGTGGCTGGCGGCGGCGCTGGGTGTTATGGCGCTGGCGTTCGCCGTCACCCGGGCGGTGGAAGAGTTCCAGTAATCCGCAGGAGGCCTTCCTGTCCGCCCAACGTGAAGAGTCCGTCCGCCGCATCGCCGCGCCGGACATCGCCGCCCGCAAGGGCGGCGAACCGATCGTCTGCCTGACCGCCTACACGGCTCCGGTCGCGGCCATCTTCGATGATGTCTGCGACCTGCTGCTGGTCGGCGACTCGGTCGGGATGGTCGTCCACGGCCTGCCCAACACCGTCGGCGTCACGCTGGAGATGATGATCCTGCACGGCCAGGCGGTGATGCGCACCTCGCGCCGGGCCATGGTGGTGGTCGACATGCCCTTTGGCTCCTACGAGGGCGATCCTCGTGTGGCCTATGACAACGCCGCCCGGATCATGAAGGAGACCGGCTGTCAGGCCGTGAAGGTCGAGAGCGGTCCCACCGTGCCCGACACGATCCACTATCTGGTCCAGCGCGGCATCCCGGTGATGGGCCATGTCGGCCTGCGGCCGCAGGCAGTGCTGGTCGACGGCGGCTTCAAGGCCAAGGGCCGCACCGAGGACGAGCGCACCCGCATCCTCGCCGAGGCGCACGCCACGGCCGACGCCGGCGCCTTCGCGGTCGTCGTCGAGGGGGTGGCCGAGCCGCTGGCCCGCGACATCACCGCCGCCATCGCCCAGCCGACCATCGGCATCGGCGCCAGCGCAGGCTGCGACGGCCAGATTCTGGTCAGCGACGACATGCTGGGCCTGTTCGACTGGACGCCGAAGTTCGTCCGGCGCTACGCCGATCTTCGCGGTGAAATCGGCCGCGCGGCCTCGGCCTACGCCGCCGATGTGCGGGCCCGCCGCTTCCCCGGCGAGGCGGAGACCTACTTCTCGAAGAAGTCCTGAGGACCTTGGCGTCACGCCGCGTTGCAGCGGCGCGGCTCACCCTATAGGTTCCGCAGCCTCAATCAGCGGATTTCCCGGAGCGCCCGTTCGTGGTCGATGTTTTTGAAGAGGTCGAGGGCGAGATCCGCACCGAGCGGTACAAGGCCCTTGCGATAAAGGCCCTGCCCTGGGCGTTGGGCGTGGCCGCGGCGGCGCTGATCGCCGCCCTCGCGTTCTGGGGCTGGGACTCCTACAACCGCTCCCGGGCCGACAAGGCGTCCGAGACCTACATGGCCGCCCTTGAGGCGACCGCCGCAGGCGACCAGGCCGGCGGCTACGCCAAGCTCAGCGAGGTCGTCAACTCCGGCGCCCGTGGCTACAAGGGCCTGGCCCTGATGGCCCAGGGCGGCATGCGCATGGAAGCGGGCAAGACCGACGAAGCGGTGAAGCTCTGGGACGAGGCTGCGAAGGCCTCGACCGATCCCGTGCTCGGCGATCTGGCTCGCCTCAAATCCGCCTTGGCGCTTCTGGATACCGCTCCCTACAAGGACCTTGAGGGGAGGCTGACACCGTTGATGGAAGAGAAGCGACCCTACCGCCTTCCGGCGCGCGAGGCCCTCGCGTTCGCCAAGGTGATGGCGGGCAAGACCGCCGAGGCGAAGGCCGACTTCACCTACCTGTCCCAGGTTCTCGGCGCCAGCGACGGGATGCGCCAGCGCGCCCAGGCCGCGCTCGCCCTGATCGAATCCGGTTCGGCCGGAGCCATTCCGGTCGCCGCCAAGGCCGCCGCCTTGCTGCCGCCGCCTCCGCCGCAGATGCCGGGGGGCCTGATGGGTCCCGGCGGCCCGCAAGCCCAGGGAATTCCGCAATGATCTCGCGTAACGTCGGCGTCGCCGTTCTTGTCGCCGGCGCCATGGCGCTTGGCGGCTGCTCCACCGTAAGCGCTGTCGGCGATGCGGCCGGCAAGCTGGTTCCGTCCTTCGGCAAGAAGGACAAACCCCAGGAAGTGGCCGGCGACGGTCGGCGCATTTCGATCATCGCCTTCGATCAGCGCGTCGAGGCCGCCGAAGCGCTCAAGGGCGCCGACTTCTTCCTGCCCCCCGCGCTGCCGCAGGCCGAGTGGCCGCAACCGGGTGGTCTGGGCGAGCAGAACGTCGAGAACATCGAGGCCGCCCCGGCCTTCGAGATCGCCTGGCGTCGCGGCTTCGGCAAAGGTTCGGCCCGTTCGTTCCACATCACCACGCCGCCGATCATCGCCGGCGGCCGGGTCTATGTGATGGACGCCGAGACCGATCTGGCCGCGATCGACGCCCAGACGGGCGCGATTATCTGGAAGAAGTCGGTTCGTCCGCGCGTCAAGCGTGACAAGGACGGCTTCGGTGGCGGCATCGCCTTCGCCGATGGCAAGCTCTACGTCTCGTCGGGCTTCCGCATGGTCGCCCAGGTCGACGCCGCCACCGGCGAGCCGGGCTGGAAGCGGATGACCGACGCGCCGATCCATGGCGCCCCTGTGGTCAGCCACGGCCGCATGTTCGTGGTCAGCACCGACAACGAACTTCTGACGTTCGACACCGAAACGGGCGCGCCCGGCTGGACCTTCCAGGCGCTGGTTGAGCCGGCGCGCATCCTGGCCTCGCCCAGCCCCGCTCTGTCGGGAGACACCGTGGTCGCCGCCTTCGCGTCCGGCGAAGTGGTGGCCCTGCGCACCGCCAACGGCAACGACCTGTGGAACAACACCCTGTCCAAGGCCAGCCGCACCACGGCCCTGTCCGAAATCCGCGACGTGGCCGGCCGGCCGGTGATCCACCAGGGCGACGTCTACGCCGCCAGCCACGGCGGCATCTTCGCCGCCACGGACCTGCGCACCGGTCAGGCGCGCTGGTCTCTGCCCGTCGCCTCGATCGGCACGCCCTGGCCCGCCGGCGACGTGGTCTATGTCATCTCCCAGGCCGGTGAAGTGATCTGCGCCTCCCGCGAAAGCGGTCAGGTCTACTGGATCAAGGACCTCAACGCCGGTCTGAAGAAGAGCAAGGACCGCGCGCTGTTCACCGGTCCGGTCCTCGCCTCGGATCGCCTGGTCGTCCTGTCCAGCGACGGTCGCGCCATCGCCCTGAACCCCAAGACGGGTGAAGTGCTCAAGACGCTGAAGATCGGATCCTCGCTGCTGACCTCGCCGGTGGCGGTCAACGGCATGATCTATCTGATCACCGACGACGGTGATCTGGTGGCGATCCGCTAGCAATTCGTGTTATGGGCGCGGCCCCGCAGGCCGCGCCCCTTTTCAGCGTCAGGTCTGCTATCCTCTGACCGCGCTCCGTCCCGGAGCGCGGTCGATGTCGTTCAGAAGTCCGCATGCCTCTCAAACTCGCCATCGTCGGCAGACCGAACGTCGGCAAGTCCACGCTGTTCAACCGGCTGGCGGGCAAGAAGCTCGCCATCGTCGATGACCGTCCCGGCGTCACGCGCGACCGCCGCTTCGCCAGCGGCAGCCTGGGCGACCTGGACCTGATCCTGATCGACACCGCCGGCTTCGAGGATGTCGACGACGACAGCCTGGAGGCGCGGATGCGCGCCCAGACCGAGCTGGCGATCCAGGAAGCCGACGTGGTCCTGTTCCTGGTCGACGCCCGCGAGGGCATCACGCCGGGGGACGAAATCTTCGCCGGCATCCTGCGCCGCTATCAGCGGCCGGTGATCCTGGCCGCCAACAAGGCCGAGGGCCGCGCCGGCGACACCGGCATCGCCGAGGCCTGGTCGCTGGGTTTCGGCGAGCCGCTGGCCATCTCCGGCGAGCACGGGGAGGGCATGGCCGACCTCTACGCCCTGCTGGCCGGCTATGACGCCGAGATCGGCTTTCAGGAAGAGGATGAGGATGCGGCCGACAAGCCGATCCTGATCGCCATCGTCGGCCGCCCCAACGCCGGCAAGTCGACCCTGGTCAACCGTCTCATCGGCGAGGACCGCATGCTGACCGGCCCCGAGGCCGGCATCACCCGCGACGCCATCTCCGTCGAGTGGGAATGGAATGACCGCAAGATCCGGCTGGTCGACACCGCCGGCCTGCGCCGCAAGGCCAAGGTGCAGGAGAAGCTGGAAAAGCTCTCCACCTCGGACTCGATCCGCGCGATCACCTTCGCCGAGGTCGTGCTGCTGGTCATGGACGCCACCCACCCCTTCGAGATCCAGGACCTGCAGATCGCCGACCTGGTCGAGCGGGAAGGGCGGGCCCTGGTCTTCGTGCTGGCCAAGTGGGACCTGGTCGAGGACCCGCAGGCGCGCCTGAAGGCTTTCCAGGAACACGCCGAGCGCATGTTGCCGCAGGTGCGCGGCACGCCCGTCGTGGCGCTGTCGGCCGAGACCGGCCGCGGCGTCGAGCGGCTGATGCCGGCCCTGGCCAAGGTCTATGAGAACTGGTCGACCAAGGTGAAGACCCGCGACCTCAACGACTGGCTGGCCATGGCGATCCAGCGACACCCGCCTCCCGCCGTCGGCGGCAAGCGGATCAAGCCGAAATACATGGCCCAGACCAAGGCCCGTCCGCCGACGTTCGTGCTGTTCTCCAGCCGCGCCGAGCAGATGCCCGAGCAGTACCGCCGCTATCTCGTGAACTCGATGCGCGAGAGCTTCGACCTGCCCGGCGTGCCGATCCGGCTGACGCTGAAGAGCAACAAGAACCCCTATGCCGAGGGCGAGGCCAAGGGCGGGGCGCCGTCCTACCAGTCGGGCGGGCTGATCAAGAAGGAAAAGGCCATGGCGCTCGCCGCCGAGGCCAAGGCCGCCCGCGCCGAGGAGATCGCCAACGCCGAGGCGGGCATCGAAAAGCCCAAGCCGGTGAAGAAAACCGCCGTCAAGCTGACCGGGGTCAAGGCCGCCAAGGCGCGCGCCGCAGTGGCCCTCAAGTTCACCAAGGTCAAGGGCGCCAAGGGCTCTCGCCCGGGCATCCAGAAGCTGCGCGGCGGCGGCTCGGTCAAGGGCCGTCCGCCGAGGCCGACGACCCGGACCGGGAAGAAGTAGGAAGCCCTCTCCCAACGGGAGAGGGAGGGGCCCGGCGCGAAGCGCTGGGAGGGTGAGGGGTTACGGTGTGAGCCGCCCTGCGCCGTAAACCCTCATCCGACCTGCTCCGCAGGCCACCTTCTCCCTCCGGGAGAAGGATCAGAGGCGCCCGCCGGCCGCCTTCCAGTCGCTGAACACCACCGCCGACGTCGGCTGGCCGAGGTCCGCCAGCGCCAGTTGCACGATCAGCGGCGCGATCTCGGCCGGGTCGGTGACGGTGGCGGGATCCTCGCCGGGGTAGGCCTCGGCGCGCATCTTTGTCCGCATAGAGTTCGGGTCGAGCAGCACGGCGCGCACGGAGGTGGACTCGAGTTCGTCGGCCCAGCAGCGCACCAGCGCCTCCATCCCCGCCTTGGTGGCCGCGTAGGCCCCCCAGAAGGCCTTGGGACGCTGCACGCGGCCGGTGGTCAGGAAGATCGCCCGGCCGGCGTCAGAGGCCCTCAGCAGTGGCTCGAACGACCGGATCAGCCGCCAGCTCGCGGTCAGGTTCACCGCAACGGCCTCGTCCCAGCGCTTCAGGTCGATATGGCCTGCCGGCGTGATGCCGCCGAGCACGGCTGCGGAATGGACCAGAACGTCCAGCCGGCCACAGCGCTCGAAGATATGCGCGCCCAGCGGGTCGAGCCCCTCGGGGGCCTTCAGGTCGATCGGCACCAGCGTCGCGTGTTGCCCGGTCTCGGCGAAGATGGCGTCGTCGAGCGCTTCCAGCGCGCCCTGGGTGCGGCCCAGCGCGATGACGTGGGCGCCGGCGCGGGCCAGGCCCAGCGCGGCCTGAAAGCCGATGCCGCGGGTCGCGCCCGTGACCAGGGCGACGCGGTCCTTGAGGGGAAGGGAATCCATGCGGGGCTTCTAGCCGCTCGTCGTCGGTTCTTGAACCCTCGCCGCATACCTTTGCGCGATCACCGCACAGGCCATCAGCTGGATCTGGTGGAACAGCATCACCGGCAGGACGATGAAGCCGACGCTGGCGGCAGGGAAGAGGATGCTGGCCATCGGCACGCCAGTGGCCAGGCCCTTCTTGGAGCCGCAGAAGACGGAGACGATCTCGTCCTCGGTGGAGAATTTCCAGGCGCGGGCCGCCATCAGCGTCGCCGCGAGGACCACCGCCAGCAGCACCACGCAGATCGCCAGCAGCACGGCGAGCTCCAGCCCGCTTACCTGCTTCCAGAGACCACCCACCACGGCCGCGCTGAACGCGCCATAGACCACCAGCAGGATCGAGCCCCGGTCGGTGTAACTGACCAGCTTCGCATGCCGGGTCACCCAGCCGCCGACGAACGGCCGGGCGAGCTGGCCCAGCGCGAACGGCAGCAGGATCTGCACCGCCACGTCCTGCACGGCCTTCAGCGACAGCCCGCCCGTCTGGGTGTGGAGGAAGACGCCGACCAGCACCGGCGTCAGCACCACGCCGATCAGGTTCGAGGTCGAGGCCGCCACGACAGCGGCGGCGACATTGCCGCGCGCCTGGGAGGTGAAGGCGATCGACGACTGCACGGTGGAGGGCAGCAGGCAGAGGTACAGCACGCCCGCCGCCAGCTGCGCCGGCAGGAGGTTCTCGGGCAGCTGGACGAACAGCAGGCCCAGCAGCGGAAACAGCACGAAGGTCGAGGCCAGCACCGTCAGGTGCAGCCGCCAGTGCACCAGCCCGGCCACCACCGCCTCGCGCGGCAGACGCGCACCATGCAGGAAGAACAGCAGCGCGATGGCCGCCTTGGTCAGCCAGCCGAACCAGACGGCGCCCTGGCCATGCACAGGCAGGAGACTGGCGATCACGACCATCAGCAGGATGGCGATGATGTAAGGGTCGGGCTTGAGGCTCTTCAGCCAGCCCGAGTCCTTCTGGCTCACGCGCTGACCAGGAAGGACAACTGCCGGCCGCTATCGTGGCCGCCCTCGGCGATCTCGCGATCCAGCAGGCGGGTCGGGTAGTCGCCGGTGAAATAGTGGTCTGTGAACTGCGGACAGGCCGGATTGCGCGGCCCTGCCTCAAGCGCCCAGTAGAGGCCCTCGACCGACAGGAAGCCCAGGCTGTCGACCTCGAGGAAGGCGGTCATTTCGGCCAGAGACTTGCGCGCGGCCAGTAGCTTGTCCCGGTCAGGCATGTCGATGCCGTAGAAGTCCGGCCACATGATCGGCGGGCTGGCGGAGCGAAGGTGGACTTCGGTCGCGCCGGCTTCGCGGACCATGCGCACGATCTTGCGGCTGGTGGTGCCGCGGACGATCGAGTCGTCGATCAGCACCACGCGCTTGCCCTCGAGCACCGCGCGGTTGGGGCTGTGCTTCATGCGCACGCCGAGCTCGCGCACGCCCTGGGTCGGCTGGATGAAGGTGCGGCCGATGAAGTGGCTACGGATGATGCCCAGCTCGTAGGGGATGCCGCTGGCCTTGGCGTAGCCGAGCGCGGCGGGAACGCCGCTGTCGGGCACGGGGACGACCACATCGGCGCTGCAGGGCGTCTCTTCCGCCAGTCGCATGCCCATGCGTTTGCGCACGTCATAGACCGAGCGGCCGTTCACGACGCTGTCGGGGCGGGCGAAGTAGACGTACTCGAACACGCAGGGCCGGGCCTCGCCGGTCTGGAACGGCTTGAGGCTCTCCACGCCGGTTTCGGAAATGACCACCATCTCGCCGTGCTCGACGTCGCGCACGAACCGGGCGCCGATCATGTCCAGCGCGCAGGTCTCTGACGCCAGGATCGGCTTGCCGTCCAGGTCGCCGAGCACCAGCGGGCGAATGCCGAGCGGATCGCGAACGCCGATCAGCTTCTTGTTGGTCAGGGCCACCAGGGCGTAGCCGCCCTCGATCTGGCTGATGGCGTCGATGAACCGGTCAACGACGCGGGCCTTCCGCGAGCGGGCGATCAGGTGGAGGATCACCTCGCTGTCCGAGGTCGACTGGAAGATGGCGCCGTCGGAGACCAGCTGCTCGCGCAGGGTCAGGAAATTGGTCAGGTTGCCGTTGTGGGCCAGGGCGACGCCGCCGGCCTCGAGATCGGCGAACATCGGCTGTACGTTGCGGATGCCGCTGCCGCCGGCGGTGGCGTAGCGGGTGTGGCCGATGGCGTAGGTCCCGGGCAGGCGGTCGACCAGGTCGGCGCCGGTGAAGGCCTCGCCGACGTGGCCGAGATGGCGTTCGGTGGTGAAGCTCTGGCCGTCGAAGGCGGCGATGCCGCAGGCTTCCTGACCGCGATGCTGCAGGGCGTGGAGGCCCAGGGCCACCACGGCGGCCGCATCGCTGACGTCAAAGACGCCGAAGACGCCACATTCGAGCCGTAGCGTGTCGTCGTCCGGATCGCGGGCGGGAGGCTGCACCTGTCGGTCGCTGGTCCGGCTAGCGGTCATCGCGTCTTCTCCACCAGATCGTCAACGGCGTCGCGTTCGGCGGCCTCATACCCCTTTTCGCCGGGTTTGGGCGACATAACACCGTCACGCACCGCCTTTTCCACGCGGGGCGCCACGGTTCGGGCCACATCGAAGCCTTCAGGGGCGAACGCCTTGAGGATTCGCCCTGATGCTTCGGCCAGCGGATAGAAGACGCCGCTGGTGACCCACCGCGGGGCCGACTCGGCGGGCGTGGCCATGTTGAACAGCAGGCTGAACCCGCCCAGCAGCACCAGGGCGCGAACGAAGCCGAAGCCGGTGCCGACAGCCCGGTCCAGCATGCCCATCGTCTGGGTTTCGCGGACCTGCCGCTCAAGGCTCGAGCCCAGCATCCTGAACGCGATATAGGCGAGACCGAATACGAACAGCAGGGCGATGCCCACGCCGGCCCAGTCCGGATCGATCAGCGATTTTCCCAGCGGCGCGGTGAACCGCAGGCAGACGATCGCCAGGATCACCGCCAGCAGGAAGGCCAGCACCGTCATCAGTTCCTTGGTCGCGCCGCGCGTGAAGCCGATGATCGCCGAGACCAGCAGCAGCGGCCCGGCGATGAAGTCGAACTGGGTCAGTTCCATCGCTGCTCTCCGATCCGGGTGACCGCGTCGACCAGCCGGGACACGCCCGTGACCGCCAGGCTGTCCCCGGCGCCCATGGGGGCGAGGGCGCGTCTGAACCCCAGCTTTGCGGCCTCCTTGAGGCGAGTCTCCGCCCGGCCCACCGGCCGAACCTCGCCCGACAGGCTGACTTCGCCGAACACCACGCAATCCTGGGGCAGGGCCTCGTCGAGCGCCGAAGACGCCAGGGCGGCCGCCGCGGCCAGATCCGCCGCCGGCTCGGTGATCCGCAGGCCGCCGGCGACATTGAGGTAGACGTCCTTGTTGCCGAAGGCGAGGCCGCAGCGCGACTCCAGTACGGCCAGCACCATGGCCAGACGGCCCGTATCCCAGCCGACCACCGCCCGCCGCGGTGTGCCGTAGGCTGACGGGGCCACCAGCGCCTGGAACTCCACCAGCACCGGCCGCGAGCCCTCGATCCCGGCGAACACCGCCGCCCCCGCGGCCCGCTCCCCGCCCTCGTTGAGGAACAGGGCCGACGGGTTGATCACCTGGCTCAGGCCCGCGTCGCCCATCTCGAACACCCCGATCTCGTCGGTCGCGCCGAAGCGGTTCTTGGCCCCGCGCAGGATGCGGAACGGATAGCCCCGCTCGCCCTCGAAACTCAGCACCGCATCGACCATGTGCTCGACCACACGCGGGCCGGCGATCTGGCCGTCCTTTGTCACATGACCGACGAGGATCACGGCCACGCCGCGCTTCTTGGCCAGCCGCACCAGTTCCGAGGCGCAGTTGCGCACCTGGGTCACCGAGCCGGGGCCGGCCTCATGGGCGTCGCTCCACATGGTCTGGATCGAGTCGATCACGACCAGGTCGAAATGCTCCTTCTTCAGCCCGTCCATGATGTCGCGCAGGGCGGTCTCGGCGGCCAGCTTCACCGGGGCGTGGGCCAGGCCCATGCGGGCGGCGCGGCCACGCACCTGTTCGACCGCCTCTTCGCCGGAGATGTACGCGCACTTCACGCCGCGCAGGGACGCCTGGGCGACCACCTGCAGCATCAGGGTCGACTTGCCGACACCGGGGTCGCCGCCGATCAGGATGGCGCTGCCGGGCACCACGCCGCCGCCGCAGACGCGATCGAACTCGTCGACGCCCGTGGCGATGCGGGGCGGGGCGGGGGTGTCGCTCTGGAGGCCCTCGAACGCCAGGCCGCGCGTCTTGGTCGCCTTGCTCGCTGCCATCGAGCCCGGCGCCCGGGAGGTGACCTCTTCAACCAGGCTGTTCCAGGCGTTGCAGGCCGGGCACTGACCCGCCCACTTGGACTGCGCCGCGCCGCAGGACTGGCAGACATAGACGGCGCCGTCGCGGGCCATGCGGACTCCTGATTCGGGAACAGGCGACACAATAGCGACTTCCGCGCGGGCTCGCGCGGGTGTTCTTCATTCGTTCGCGGATCGTTGTTACCGTCCGACGACGTAGCGGCGCTCCGCCCGCGTCGAAAGCCGGGTCAGCAACTCATAGGCGGTCGTCCCGGCCGCCCTGGCGGCGTTATCAACCGGCAGGTTGGCGCCGAGCAGTTCGACCATCTCGCCCGGCCGGGCGGTTTCGCAGCCGGTCAGGTCGACGGCGATCATGTCCATGGAAATCCGGCCGACCATTCGCCGAAGCGCGCCTTCGAACCAGACCACGCCGCCCGGATGGGCTGACCAGGGCACGCCGTCCGCGTAGCCAGCCGCCAGGATGCCGACGGTCAGGTCGTGCTCGGCGGTGAAGGCGCCGGCGTAGCCGATCGTCTCGCCCGCCGGGACCTCGCGCACCTGCAGGATGGCGGCTTCCAGGGTCACCACGGTCGAGATCCGCGCGTCGGGCCGGTCGTGCGGCCCCCCGCCGAACAGGCTGATGCCGGGACGGACCTGATCGAAGGCGTAGTCGCGACCGAGAAAGATGCCGCCCGAACTGGCGAGGCTGGCCGGGGCCTGCGGGAAGAGTGCGCGGACGGCGCGAAAGCGCTCCAGCTGCAGGGCGTTCATCGGATCGGCCGGCTTCCCGGCGCAGGCCAGATGGCTCATCACAAGCACCACGTCCGGTCGGTCCGACAGCGTGGCGGCCTCCGCGGCGGTGAGGCCGAGACGGTTCATGCCGGTGTCGATGTGGATCGCCGCGGCGCCGTCCCAGGCGGCGGCCTGCTCCAGGCTGTTGATCACCGGCGTCAGCCGGGCCGCGCGCAGGCGGTCCTGCGATCCGGGCGTCGGGCCGTCCAGCACGTAGATCGTCGCCGTTCGCTCACCCAGCGCCGCGCGCAGCGTCTCGCCCTCGGTCAGCCGCGCGACGTGAAAGCTGCGCGCGCCCTCGTCCCACAGCCGCAGCGCGGCCTCCAGCGCGCCGACGCCATAGCCGTCGGCCTTGATCGCCGGCGCCGCCTCCACGCCCGCCGTGTCGCGCAGGACCGCATAGTTGCGGGCCAGCGCGTCCAGGTCGAGGGTCAGGCGGGTGACGGTCATCCGCTGCGGCTAAGCGGCGAGGGGAGATGGGTCAAGGGCGCCGCGTCGTTCCTCCCCGCTACGCGGAGAGGACGGAAGCCTACCGCACGTCGAACCGGCCCTCGCGGGCGAGGTTGCCGAACTTGGTGGTGTCGCCGTGGAAGTGCAGCTTCACCGTGCCGATCGGACCGTGACGCTGCTTGCCGATGATCACTTCGGCGACGTTGTTGATCTTCTCGAGGTCTTCCTGCCAGGTCATGTGCTCGGGCGTGCCCTCGCGCGGCTCGGCGCGGCTCAGGTAGTAGGCTTCGCGATAGACGAACATGACCACGTCGGCGTCCTGCTCGATCGAGCCCGATTCCCGCAGGTCTGACAGCTGCGGCCGCTTGTCCTCGCGGTTTTCGACCTGGCGCGACAGCTGGGAGAGGGCGATGACCGGCACGCCGAGGTCCTTGGCGAGGGCCTTGAGACCACCGGTGATGGCCGAGACCTCCTGCACCCGGTTGCCCTCCTTGCCGCCGGCGTCGGTGGTCACCAGCTGCAGGTAGTCGACCACGATCAGGTCCAGACCGTGCTGCCGCTTCAGGCGACGGGCCCGGGCGGTCAGTTTGGAGATCGACAGGCCGCCGGTGGCGTCGATGAACAGCGGCGCTTCCTGCACCTCGATAGCCCCGTCGCGGACGCGGCCGAACTCGCTGGCGTCGATCTCGCCCTTGCGCAGGCGGTCAGACGACACGCCCGAGACATCGGCGAGCAGACGCATGGCCAGCTGCTCGGCGCTCATTTCCAGCGAGAAGAAGGCCACGACCCCGCCGTTGACGGTCTTGCGCGAGCCGTCCGGCTGCGGCTCCCAGGCGTAGGCGCGGGCCACGCTGAAGGCGATGTTTGTGGCCAGCGCCGTCTTTCCCATCGACGGACGGCCGGCGAGGATCAAGAGATCGGACGGGTGCAGGCCGCCCAGCTGCTTGTCGAGGTCGGTCAGGCCGGTCGAGACGCCGGCCAGGCCGCCGTCGCGGCTGTAGGCCTCGGCGGCCATCTGCACGGCCCCGGTCAGGGCGTCGGCGAAGTTGACGAAGCCGGTCGAGGAGGTGCCGCTCTCGGCCAGGGTGTAGAGCTTCTGTTCGGCGGCCTCGATCTGGTCGCGGGCCGAGATGTCGGCGTCGTGGGCCTGGGCCTCGACGGTGATCTCGCCGCCGATGCGGATCAGGTCCCGGCGAAGGGCTAGGTCATAGATGGCGCGGGCGTAGTCCGGGGCGTTGGCTGCCGGCGGGGCGCGGTCGACGAGGTCGGCCAGATAGCGCAGCCCGCCCAGTTCCTCGAACGCCGGATCGCGCTTGAACTCGTCGGCCAGCAGGATCGGCTCGGCCAGCTGGCCCTTGCGGATGTGGCTCTCCAGCGCCGCGAACAGGCGCTGGTGGAAGGGCTCGTAGAAGTGACGCGCTTGCAGCCGGTCGCTCAGCCGCTCGTAGGCGGCGTTGTCGTACAGCAGCGCGCCCAGCAAGGCCTGTTCGGCCTCGATGTTCGACGGCGCGACGGCGAGCGGGGCATCGTGGGAAACCGGACGAAGGTCGAGAGCGGGAACGAGAGCCATGCGCCTAGTTAACGAATGTGATTTGCGCGCGCGCGGACCGATCCGTCGCACCCGCGATTCATCTGTGAGGTTCCATGTATGTTCGCACAGGCGCCGGGGCTGAGCGCCTCACATTCGCGGCACGAAAAAGGGCGGCCCGGAGATCCGGACCGCCCTGATTTTCAGACCTCGGAGAAGACCTAGCGGTCGTCGCCGAAGCCGCCGTCGTGCGAACCGGCGCCGCCCTCGACCATGTCGGCCGCCGACTCGGCCGCCAGGGCCGCGTCTTCGTCGAACTGCGAGGTGATGACGTTCTCGCCCTTGGCCTGACGCTCGGCCTCGTCCGCGGAGCGGGCGATGTTGATGTTCACCGTGACGGTGACTTCAGCGTGCAGCTTCACCTTCACCGGGTGAACGCCCAGGGTCTTGATCGGCTTGTCGAGGATGACCATCGACCGGTCGATCTTGCCGCCGGCCGCATTGACCATGTCCGAGACGTCACGGCCCGAGACCGAACCGTACAGCTGGCCGGTTTCGCCCGCCTGACGGATCAGGATGTAGGACGTGCCGTCCAGGGCCGTGCCGGCTTCGCCGGCGGCGTCCTTGGCCTTGGCATTGCGCACTTCGATCTCGGCGCGCTGGGCGTCGAAGACCTTCATGTTGGCCGAGGTGGCCCGCAGCGCCTTGTGGCGGGGCAGGAGGTAGTTGCGCGCGAAGCCGTCCTTGACGGTGACGACGTCGCCGAGGGCGCCGCGGCCCTCCACGCGTTCGAGCAGGATAACTTTCATCGGTCCGGTTCCCTTACTTCACGACGTAGGGGAGCAGGGCGAGGAAGCGGGCGCGCTTGATGGCGCGGGCCAGCTCACGCTGCTTCTTGGCCGAGACGGCGGTGATGCGCGAGGGGACGATCTTGCCCCGCTCGGAGACGTAACGCTGCAGCAGCTTGACGTCCTTGTAGTCGATCTTCGGCGCGCCGGCGCCCGAGAACGGGCAAACCTTGCGGCGGCGATAGAACGGGCGGCGGGCGCCGGCGGACGGAGCCGCGGCGGGGGCTTCAGCGCCCGAGTCGATATCAGTGTCGCTCATGATCTTTTTCTCCCTTACGCCGCGGCGAAGTCTTCACGCGGGCGATCGCCGCGCTCGGGACGTTCGGGACGGTCGCTGCGATCGCGATCGCGGCGGGCCAGAACCGGGGACAGTTCCAGGTCGAGTTCCTCGACGCGGACGGTCATGTAGCGCAGCACGTCTTCGTTGATCGACAGCTGGCGTTCCATTTCCTTCACGGCCGGCGCCGGAGCGTCGATGGCCATCAGGGAATAGTGACCCTTGCGGTTCTTCTTGATGCGGTAGGTGAGGTTACGCAGGCCCCAGTACTCGATCTTGGCGATGTGACCGCCGAGACCTTCGATGATGGCCTTCATGTCCTCGTTGAGTTGCTCAGCCTGTTGGGGCGAGATGTCCTGGCGTGCGATAAGCACGTGTTCGTAAAGCGCCATGGTTTCCTTCTTCCTTGTGGAAGGCGGCGCAACCTCGGGCGGAAGATCCCGGGATCACGATGGGTCTGTTCGCGGCGGCCGGGAGTTTCCCGACCTGAAAGGCTCCGCGAGAGACCGCCTTCCGTGAAAGGGCGCGCTAATAGGTCAGATCGGCCGCAAAGGCAAGCGCGGCGAGGGATTGAAGTCCGCGCGAAGGTCGTGTCAGCCTGCCGGCGTCTTCTGGGGGAGTGAGTAACATGATCCGGACCATCAGCGCGCTCCTGTGCGCCGCCGCTATCCTGCAGCCCGTGACGTCGACGGCCGTCGCCGCGGAAAAGGCGCCGCCTTCCGCCCGGGCGCTCGAGTGCGCGCAACGCTACAGCGACGCGATGCACATGGAGGACACCATGGTCGGGATGATCAACGGCATGCTGCCGGCGATGATGGAGCAGGAGCGGCGTCGGACCGGCGCGACCCTGACGGCCGAGCAGAAGCGACTGATGAGCGAGGCGATCGGCGAGGGCATCGCGGCGATGGTCCCGGAGATGATGGAGACGATCACACCCCTGATGGCCGCGTCCTTCACCGAGAGCGAGCTATGCGGCCTGGCGGACTTCTACGGCAGCAAGGACGGCCAGAGCATCGTCGCCAAGATGCCCGCCTTCTCCGCCGCGTCGGCGGTCGCGATGCAGGGGATGATCCCGCGCCTGCAGCGCGACATGGAAGCGCGGGTTTGCCGCAAGATGGGCTGCGATGCGGCGAAAAAGCCGGCGGCGCAGGCGTCCTGAGGCGCTACTTCGGGTTGGCCTTGCGCCAGGCGGCCACCGCGGCCTTGGCCCTGGCGATGTGCGAGACCGGGTTCATCAGGTCTGTGTAGGCGAGCAGGATCTTGCCGTCGGGCGCGATGACGTAGGTGGTGCGGTCGGACAGGTCGGGCTTCAGGGCCATGACGGCGTCGTAGGCCTTGATCGTTTCCTTGCTGACGCCGGCCACCGGGAAGGCGTCGCGGCATTCGGTCTTCGAGAAAGCGGCCAGGTCAGCGACCCGGCCGGCCGTGACGCCGATCACCGAAGCGCCCATGGCGGCGAATTCAGGGGTGGCGACAGCAAACTCATGCGCCTCGGCGGTGCAGCCGGAGGTAAAGGCCGCCGGGAAGAAATACAGCACCACCGGCCCCTTCTTCAGCGCCGTCGACAGCTTGTAGGGGATCGGCTTGCCGGCGAGGAACGCCGTCGTGACGATCTCGGGCGCCTGGGCGCCGACCTTCAGGGCGGCGAACGCCGGCGCGGCGACGAGGCTCAGGGCGATGACGGCGGCGGCAAGGCGTTTCATGGCGGGTCTCCAGGTTCCGCCGATAGTTAGGCCGTCCAGCGCCAGCGTCCAGTAGAGCTCAGGGCGCGGCCTCGCGGCTCAGGGCCTCCCCGGTCCAGCGCCAGCGGATCTTGCGGCAGTCCTTGCCGTTCAGACCGCAGTCGTCTGCCCCCTCCAGGGTCACGAAGGTCGCCTTGCCACCGGCCAGATCGAGACCCCAGGTGGTGACGTCGCTGCGCAGGGCCAGGCGATAGCCCGTCGGACTGCTGACCAGCACCGTCAGGTCGAACTTCGGCGCCTCGCCGGTCCCCTCACTGTACGCGCAGCCGTCATAGGCGCCGCCGATGACCCAGTCCGGCCGGCCGTCAGCGTTTAGATCATCGACCTCGGTCAGATAGGCGTCTTCATAGGGATTGGTCCGGCCCGCGGCCTTGCACAGGGCGGTCCGCTCGGCGAAGGCGGCCTGGACCGGTGGTGGCAGGCTGGCGAGGGGCGGGGTCATCAGCTGCGTCGGTCCGCCGATGAAGAAGGTCTCGCCCCTGGGCGTCAGACGGATGACGAACCGCGCCCTGGCCGCCGACCAGACGAAGTTGCGGGGGCAGTCGTCGACGCCGAACCCGCTGCAGGCCGACCCGTGGAAGTCGAGGTCGAGCAGGGTCTGACCGCGGCTTCGGCGCAGCTTGAACAGCCGGGCCGTGCGGTCCATGGCCAGGTCGTAGCCGCCCTGGGCGTTGGACACATAGATCCGCTGCCGACAGCCCCCGGTGCCGCAGAAATAGGACGGATTGGGCGCTTCCTCGAAGTCGACGTGCCAGTCCGCCACGCCGTCGTCGTTGATGTTGACCCGTTTGAACATCTTCGGGCCGGCCTTGGGGACTGGCGGGGCGTTCGGCTCTTCGGGGTCGGGCGCCATGATCTCGTCGATCTCGGCCTGGATTGGCGCACGCACCGCGTCCGGCGGCTGCGTCGCCGCCAGGGCCGCGCCCCCGAACGCCAGCGCCAGGATCAGTGCGTAGCCGGTCCGTTTCAAAGCCGTTTCCTCAAGGATCTGACAGCCGGCCGCGCGGACGATCCCCGCGACCGGCCGACAGGATGGACCCTGGCCGGCCTGCTGCAACCCTACACAAGGGGGGCTGGTCAGAGGTCGGGCTGGACCAGGATCTTCACATTGGTTTCGGGGTTGCCCAGATCGCTGAAGGCCTGGGCGACGCCGTCCAGACCAACCTTGGCGGTGATCAGGGGGGCCACATTCAGCCGCCCTTCAGCGATATCATTCAGCGTCTGGGCAAACTCGTCGGGCTGGTAGCCGAGCACGAACCGCAAATCGAGTTGCTTGTTGATCGCCAGCGACGGCTCGATCTTGTCCGGCTCCATGCAAACGCCGGCGACGATGATCTGCGCCTTGGGCGGGCAGCCCTCGATCACGCTCTGCAGCACGCCGGGCGCGCCGACACATTCAAAGACGACGGGGCGACCAAACGATACGCCGCCGAAGATCGCTGCGCGCATGCCGTCCATCGTCGCGGGGACGCCGAAATCGCCCCATTTCGTGTGCGGACCGGTCAGCGCCGGGTCGACGACCACATCGGCGCCCATCGCTTCGGCAGCCGCCCGGCGGCGGGGCGAGAAGTCCGCCGCGATGATCGGGCCGTGCCCGCGCGCCTTGAGGGCGGCGATGACGGCCAGGCCGACCGGGCCGCACCCGAGCACCAGCGAAACCGAATTCTGGTCCAGCGCGGCGCTGGCGACGGCGTGCACGCCCACGGCCATCGGTTCGGTCAGGGCGGCATGGTCGGTGGAGAGCCCGTTCGGCACCTCCAGCAGCAGGCCTTCGGTCAGGATCATCCGCTCGGCGAAGCCGCCGACGTACTTGTTGGAGTAGCCGATCGCGTCAAACCCGTCCGGGCCCATGTTGATCGGCATCGAGACGACCCGCGTCCCGGCCTTGAACCGGTTCGCGCCGGGGCCGCCTTCAAGCACCTCGGCGCAGAACTCGTGGCCGAAGACGATGTCCTTCTTGGGGTCCATCCCGCCGGTGGCGCCGGCGCGCCGGCCCATCTCGACCATGTGGTCCAGATAGTGGAGGGCGTGCAGGTCCGATCCGCAGATGCCGCAGGCGAGAGTCTTCACCCGCACCTGACCGGGGCCGGGATCGCGCTCCTCGACCACGTCACAGACCAGTGCTCCGTTACGCCTGATGACCGCCCGCATGACCGTTCTCCCTGGGTTTTTTGTCAGCCTAGGGGATGCCGCAGCGGCAACGCCAGAGGCGCCGGACGTCAGGTCAGCTGCGCGACGATGTCGGCGGGCGAGGCGAACACATGATCCGGTGTCTGGGCCTTGAGAGCCTCGGGCGCGGTGTAGCCCCAGCAGACGACGCCGACACCGAGCCCGACGTCGCGGGCCGCGTCGATGTCGCGGATCTCGTCGCCGATGCTGAGGGTCTGCGCCGCGGTGACGCCGAGGCTCTTGAGCACGCGCCTGAACTTGCTGGCCTTGCCGAACACCGAGGCGCCGCAGTCAAATTGCGAGATGAGGCCGCTCAGGTCTTCGCCGAGCACCACGCGGATGTTGGCTTCCGTGTTGGAGCTGACCACAGCCAGCTTCACGCCGGCCGCGTGCAGGCCGCGCAGAACCTCGGCCGCGCCGTCGAACATGCGGATCGAGCCGGCGTCCTGCGCCATCAGCTTGTGAAAGTGCGCCGCGATCATCGGCATCTTCAGCGCCGGCAGCTTCTGGATCTTCATCAGCTCGCGCGCGCTCAGGTGGCGCAGGGTGTCGAGCCGGCTCCGGTCGATCTTCAGGTAGCCGAATTTGTCGGCCATGGCGTCGGACGTGTCGAGGAACCAGCCCATGGTGTCGCCAAGGGTTCCGTCGAAGTCGAAGATCACGAGTTTGTAGGCTGGCACGCAGTGAGTCCTGAACCGATGCCCTGAGATAGACCGGGAAGGTTGCCCGCCGCCAGCCTTTCGCCTAACCGTGCCCGCCGTAATCGAACCGACAGGAGCGGCCATGAGCCTCGCCTTTATCTTTCCCGGCCAGGGCAGTCAGGCCGTCGGCATGGGCGCCGAGCTGGCGGAAGCCTTCGCCAGCGCCCGCGAAGTGTTCCAGGAAGTCGACGACGCGCTGTCGCAGAAACTCTCGGTGCTGATGCGCGAAGGTCCGGATACGGACCTTACCCTGACCGAGAACGCCCAGCCCGCCCTGATGGCCGTCAGCATGGCCGTAATGCGCACGCTGGAGAGGGAAATGGGCGTGCCGGTCGAGAAGGCCGCCTTCGTCGCCGGCCACTCGCTGGGCGAGTACGCGGCGCTGGCCGCCGCCGGCGCGATCAGCCTGTCGGACACAGCGCGCCTGCTGAAGCTGCGCGGCCAGGCCATGCAGCGCGCCGTTCCCGTGGGACAGGGCGCGATGGCCTCGCTGATCGGACCGAAGACGGACGTCGCCCTGGCCGAGGCCGCCGCGGCCGCCGGCGCCGAGGTCGGCGTCTGCGTCGTGGCCAACGACAACAACAACGGCAATGTCGTGATCTCCGGCGACCGGGCCGGCGTCGACCGCGCGATCGAGAAGGCCAAGGAGCTGGGCGCCCGCGCCATTCCGCTGAACGTCTCCGCGCCGTTCCACTGCCCGCTGATGCAGCCGGCGGCCGACGAGATGGCCGCCGCCCTGGCCGCCGCGACCATCATCGCGCCGCGCGCGCCGCTGGTGGCCAATGTCACCGCCCGCCCGACCCTCGACCCCGAGGCGATCCGCAAGATGCTGGTGGAGCAGGTCACTGGCCGCGTCCGCTGGCGCGAGAGCATGGAATGGATGGCCGGGGAGGGCGGCGTGACCCGCTTCGCCGAGGCCGGCGCCGGCAAGGTCCTGTCCGGCATGGCCAAGCGCATCGCCCCCGACGCCGAAGCCACGCCGCTGAACACTCCGGCGGACCTGGAAGCGTTCGCCAAATCGCTTTGAATGTTTGCGTGGTTCGAGACGCGCCGCTTGCGCGCCGCTCCTCACCATGACGAAATTCAGTTGCAGTCCACAATCTGCGTCATCCTGAGGAGGCGCGAAGCGCCGTCTCGAAGGACGCACCAAGGGAAATGCCAGCCATGTTCGACCTTACCGGCAAGACCGCCCTCGTCACCGGCGCCACGGGCGGCATCGGCGGGTCCATCGCCCGCGCCCTGCATGCCCAGGGCGCGCATGTGATTCTGTCGGGCACCCGCGAGGCCGCGCTGGAGAGTCTCTCCGCCGAGCTCGGCGAGCGCACCAGCGCCGTGACCGCCAACCTGTCAGACTCGGCCAGCGTCGACGGTCTGATCGCCGCCGCCGAGGCCGCGTCGGGCAAGGATCTCGACATCCTCGTCGCCAACGCCGGGATCACCCGTGACGGGCTGATGCTGCGGATGAAGGACGAGGACTGGGAACAGGTCATCAAGGTGAACCTCGAGTCCTATTTCCGCCTGTCGCGCGCCGCGCTGCGGGGGATGATGAAGCGCCGCTGGGGCCGGATCATCGGAATCACCTCGGTCGTCGGCGTCACCGGAAACCCCGGCCAGGCCAACTATGCCGCGTCCAAGGCCGGCATGATCGGCTTCTCCAAGGCTCTGGCCCAGGAAGTCGCCAGCCGTAACGTGACGGTGAACACTGTCGCTCCCGGTTTTATCGCCAGTCCGATGACCGACGAGCTCAATGAGGCTCAACGTGAGGCCATCCTTGGGAAAATCCCCACGGGCCGGCTCGGCTCGGGCGACGACGTCGCCGCCGCCTGCGTCTATCTGGCCAGCCAGGAAGGCGCCTATGTCACCGGTCAGACCTTGCACGTGAACGGCGGCATGGCGATGATCTGACGACCGCCATGGTTCGTCGGCTGGCCGCTGGCCTCCCCGAATGGAACATGGTAGCGAAGCCACCGATTTCCCGTGACCGCTTCGGCGGCGGGACCACTAAAGACCTAAAGAGGACCAGAACGAATGTCCGACATTCTCGAGCGTGTGCGTAAGATCGTCATCGAGCATCTCGACGCCGATCCCGAGAAGGTCACCGAGAAGGCGAGCTTCATCGATGACCTGGGCGCCGACAGCCTCGACAACGTCGAGCTGGTGATGGCTTTCGAGGAAGAATTCGATATCGAAATTCCCGACGACGCCGCTGAACACATTCAGACGGTCGGCGACGCCGTGAAGTTCATCTCGGAAAAAGTCGGCGGTTGATCCGCAGACCCTTTTCCGGTCGATATCACCGCCGCGCGGTGTCGGGTCCGCCCGACGCGCGCGGCGGCTTCGTTTTGAGCTGACCCCCCGATAGCGGGGTAAGGAGTTGATCCCATGCGGCGTGTCGTCGTCACTGGCCTTGGCCTCCTGACCCCCCTGGGGAACGGCGTAGAGGTTTCCTGGAAGGCCATTCTGGCCGGCAAGTCCGGCGCCGGGCGGATCACCACCTTCGATCCCGAGGAATACGGCTGCCAGATCGCCTTCGAGGTGCCGCGCGTCGATGGCCGCGGCGGCGGCGGGCCCGACATCGAGGGCTCGTTCAACCCCGACGACACCATGGCCCCCAAGGACCAGCGCAAGGTCGACGACTTCATCCTCTACGCCATGGCCGCGGCGGATGAGGCCGTGAAGGACGCCGGGCTGGACGATACCGACGAAGAGACGAAGTTGCGCACCGGCGTGATCATCGGCTCGGGCATCGGCGGCCTCGCGCGGATCGCCGAGACCTCGCTTGAACTGCGCGACAAGGGCCCGCGCCGGATCAGCCCGTTCTTCATCCCCTCGGCGCTGATCAACCTGGCCTCGGGCCAGGTCTCGATCCGCTACGGCTTCAAGGGCCCGAACCACTCGGTGGTCACCGCCTGCGCCACCGGCGCGCACGCAATCGGCGACGCGGCCCGGATGATCAAGTACGGCGACGCCGACATCATGGTCGCCGGCGGCGCCGAGGCGGCGATCTGCCCGATCGGCATCGCCGGCTTCATCGCCTGCCGCGCCATGGCCACGGACTTCAACGACCGGCCCGAGGCGGCCTCGCGTCCCTATGACAAGGATCGCGGCGGGTTCGTCATGGGCGAGGGCGCCGGCATCCTGGTGCTGGAAGAGTACGAGCACGCCAAGGCGCGCGGGGCGAAGATCTACGCCGAGGTGGCGGGCTATGGCCTGTCCGGCGACGCCTACCACATCACCGCCCCCTCCGAGGACGGCGAAGGCGGCTTCCGCGCCATGACCGCTGCGCTGAAGGACTCCGGTCTGGCCGCCAGCGACATCGACTACGTCAACGCCCACGGCACCTCGACCATGGCCGACGGTCTGGAGCTCGGCGCGGTCACGCGCCTGCTCGGCGATCATGCGAAGAACGTGGCCATGTCCTCGACCAAGTCGATGACCGGACACCTGCTCGGCGCCGCCGGCGCGGTGGAGGGGATCTTCTCGATCCTGGCCATGCGCGACCAGATCGCGCCGCCGACGATCAACCTCGACAATCCCGAGTTCGACACCCCGATCGACCTTGTCCCGCACAAGGCGAAACCGATGGTCATCAACGCTGCGATGTCCAACAGCTTCGGCTTCGGCGGCACCAACGCCTGCGTGATCTTCAAGAAGGCGTCGTGAGCCGTAAAGCGTCCAGACCTGCCGGCCTGAGCCTCATGCGCCGTCTGCTGATCATGGCCATGAGCGCCTTCGCCACCCTGTCGCTGGCGCTGGTCGTCGTGGCGATCTGGGCGGTCTGGAGCTATCGCGGACCCGGGCCGGAGACGACGGACGGCCAGCCGGCGGTCGTCATGCTGCGCAAGGGCGCCGGCCTCAATGAGATCGCCGCCTCGCTCGAACGGGCGAAGGTGGTGCGCTCCAGCGCGATCTTCATCGCCGCGGCCCAGGTCACCGGCTCGGCCCGTGGCCTGAAGGCCGGCGAATACGAGTTTCCGTCAAAGGCGCCGATGTCGCGCGTGCTCGGCGACATCCGCGCCGGCAGGATCATCCGCCACCAGGTGACCATCCCCGAGGGGATCACCGTCGAGATGGCGATCGATATCCTCAACAAGGAAGACGCGCTGACCGGCGTCGCGCCGACACCGCCCGAGGGCTCGATCCTGCCCGAAACCTACGACTACCAGCGCGGCGAGGATCGTGCGGCGGTGCTGCAACGGATGATGGACGCCCGCGACAAGCTGCTGGCGACCCTCTGGGAGAAGCGCAAGGCGGGGCTGCCGATCACCACACCGGAAGAGGCCGTGATTCTCGCCTCGATCGTCGAGAAGGAGACCGGGGTGGCCAGCGAACGGCCGCAGGTCGCCTCGGTGTTCGTCAACCGGCTGATGAAGGGCATGCGGCTGGAGAGCGATCCGACGATCATCTACGGCATCACCAAGGGCCGGCCGCTGGGGCGCCGCATCTTCCTGTCCGAACTGAAGGCGCCGACGCCCTACAACACCTACGCCATCGAGGGCCTGCCGCCGACGCCGATCGCCAATCCGGGCCGCGCCTCGCTGGCCGCCGTGCTCGATCCGCCGGCCACCGACTACATCTTCTTCGTCGCCGATGGCAGCGGCGGCCACGCCTTCGCCGCCACCTATGAAGAGCACCAGCGCAATGTCGAGAAGTGGCGCGCCTGGCGCGCCCGGACGGGCAAGTAGGTGGCGCTGTCGGGCATGACCGGGTTCGCCCGCGTCGAAGGGTCAGAAGGGGCCTGGTCCTGGGCTGTCGAGGCCCGTTCCGTGAACGGCCGCAATCTCGACGTCCGCTTCCGGGGCCCGCCGGGGTTTGATCTGCTGGAGAAGGGCGTGCGCGACGGCGCCCAGGCCCGGTTCCAGCGGGGTCAGGTCACTGTCGGTCTGCAGGCCAAACGCGCCGAGTCCGCGGTCGCCGTGTCAGTCAATCTCGAACAGATGGACCGCTATCTCGCCCTGCTCGAACCGCTGGTGAAGTCCGGCCGGGCCCAACCGCCGACAGCGGACGGGCTGCTGGCCCTGCGCGGGGTGCTGGAGGCCGTCGACGCGGAGGATGATCCCGCCGTCCGCGCGGCGGTGGAACAGGCCATGGCGACGAGCCTGCTGGCGGCGCTCGACGCGCTGCGCGCCTCACGCCTGTCCGAAGGCGCGGCGCTGACCCCGGTGCTGACCGGACAGGTCGACCGGATCGCCGAGCTAGTGGCCGCCGCGGAGGCCGTGGCCGCTGGCCAGCCCGCCGTGATCCGCGACCGCTTCGCCCGCCGCCTGAAGGAGCTGGCCGGGGAGGCCGCGTCCGAGGAGCGCATCATCCAGGAGGCCGCCGCCCAGGCCGTGAAAGCCGACGTCCGCGAGGAGCTCGACCGGCTCGCCGCCCATGTGGCCTCGGCGCGGGGCCTGCTGGCCGCTGACGCCGCGTCCGGCCGGCGCCTCGACTTCCTGACCCAGGAATTCATGCGCGAAGCCAACACCCTCTGTTCGAAATCTGCCACGCCGGCCTTGACCGGCATTGGCCTCGACCTCAAAGCGGTGATCGAGCAGTTCCGCGAGCAGGTGCAGAATGTCGAGTGAAGAACCCCGCAGGACGCGCGGTCTTATGCTGATGATCGTGGCCCCGTCCGGTGTGGGCAAAACCTCGCTGACACGCCGCCTGGTGGCTGATCATTCGGACCTGCATCTGTCGATCTCGGCCACCACGCGCCAGCCGCGTCCCGGCGAACACGAGGGGCGTGACTATCATTTCGTCTCGCGCGACGACTTCGACGGCATGGTTCAGGACGATGCCTTCCTCGAATGGGCCGAAGTTTACGGGAACCGCTACGGCAGCCCGCGCGCGCCGATCATGGACGCCCTGGCCCGCGGCGAGAGCGCGCTGTTCGACATCGACTACCAGGGCGCAATGAAGATCCACGCCCAGGCGCCGGAAGACTCGGTGCTGGTCTACATCCTGCCGCCGTCGCTGGCCGAGATGAGTCGCCGCCTGCTGGCGCGCTCCCAGGACAGCCAGGAGGTCATCCGCGAGCGGATTTCCCGCGCCAAGGACGAGCTGGTCCAGTGGGAGACGTTCGACTACGTCGTGCTCAACGAGGACTTTGACCGCGCGTATGCGGACCTGGCGCACATCTACCACGCCGAACGTCGCAAGGCCGTCCGCAACCTGTGGATCGCGCCGTTCGTGGACGAGCTGCTGGCCGAGGAACTGCCGGAGCTTTGAATGCGAGTGCGTCCTTCGAGACGCGATCCTGAGGGATCGCTCCTCAGGATGACGCAGAGTATTGTATTTCAACGACAATCGTCATGGTGGGGCGCGAGCTTCAAGCGAGCGTCTCGAACCACGCACCCGGTTACAAGGCCCGCGCCAGCGCCAGGAACCCTTCCACCGGCACCGTTTCCGCGCGGACGTTCGGATCAATCCCCGCCTTCACGCACAGCGCCTCGCCGCCGAGCACCTTGAGGCTGGAGCGCAGCATCTTGCGGCGCTGGCCGAAGGCGGCGGCGGTGACCTTTTCCAGCGCGGCGATCTCGGCCGGCGACGGCGGCGTCGCCAGCGGGTCCAGCCGCACCACCGCCGAGGATACCTTGGGCGGCGGCGTAAAGGCGCGGGGGGGCAGGTCCATGACCACCTTGGCCTGGCACAGCGCCTGGCAGATGACGCCCAGCCGTCCGTAGGCGTCGTCGTTGACCGGGGCGGCGATGCGGTCGGCGACTTCCTTCTGGAACATCAGCGTCATGGAGACCGGCCGCCAGGGTCCGGTCAGCCACTTGATCAGCAGCGGCGTGCCGACGTTGTAGGGCAGGTTGGAGACCACATGGCCGGGTCCGGCGGCCAGGACCGCCTCGTCGACCTTCAGGGCGTCGGCCTCGACCAGCGTCAGGCGTCCGTCGGCGGCGTCGGCCAGTTCGCTCAGCAGCGGCAGGAAGCGGGCGTCCTTCTCGACGGCGATCACCCTCGCGCCGGCTTCCAGCAGGGCGCGGGTCAGGCCGCCGGGGCCCGGACCGACCTCGATGACCGTCTCGCCGTCCAGCGGCCCGGCCAGCCGGGCGATCTTGCGGGTGATGTTGAGGTCCAGCAGGAAGTGCTGGCCGAAGCTCTTGTCCGCCAGCAGGCCGTGCTCGCTAAGGCTGTCGCGCAGGGGGGGCAGGGACGCGAGATCGTTCATGGCTTCCCCTGTCCGTCATCGTCGGACTTGTTCCGACGACCCATGGACACCGTCGATGGCTGTGTAGTCCGGGTTGCCCAACCGCACCCAAGGCCCCGACACATCACGCTTGGGGCGTCGGAACAAGTCCGACGATGACGGTTTATGTGCGCCATTGGATCGTCTCAGCTGGCGCGCCGCTCCGCGATCTGCGCCGCCAGCCGGATCGCCGCGATCATGCTGTCGGCCCGGGCCAGGCCGCGTCCGGCGATGTCGAACCCGGTGCCGTGGTCCGGCGAGGTCCGCACGATCGGCAGGCCGAGGGTGACGTTCACCCCGCCCCAGAAGTCCAGCATCTTCACCGGGATCAGCGCCTGGTCGTGGTACATGCAGAGGGCCGCGTCGTAGCTGGCGCGCGCCTCGGCATGGAACAGGGTGTCGGCGGGCAGGGGGCCCCGGACATCGACGCCGAGCTCCGTCAGCGCCCGCACGGCGGGTTGCAGGATGTCGATCTCCTCGCGGCCGATCTCGCCCGACTCGCCGGCATGCGGATTGAGGCCGCACAGCACCAGGCGGGGCGCGGCGATGCCGAAGTCGTTCCTCAGCGCAGCGGCCGTCACCAGACCCGCGTTGACCACGCCCTCGACCGACAACAGGCCGGGCACCGCCGACAGCGGCGCGTGAATGGTCACCAGCGCCACCCGCAGGTCCGCGGCGACCAGCATCATCACCGGCCCTTTGGGACCGTCGTGCTGGCTCGCGGCCGTCAGGTCGGCGAGGAATTCGGTATGGCCCGGAAAGCGGAAGCCGGCCGCATAGAGCGGCGCCTTGGCGATGGGGGCGGTGACCAGGCCGCTGACGGCTCCGGTCAGGGCCAGTGCCGCGCCGGTCTCGATCCAACGGATGACATTCCCGCCGTTGGCTGGATTGGGCTGTCCGGCGACGACCGACGCGGCCAGGGGAATGTCGAGCACCGGGATCGCGGAGGAGAACGCCTGCAGGGCTTCATCCGGTCCCGTGACAGTGCGGATCGGAACCGGGGTTCCGGGGGCCGAGGCCAGGGCCTGGGCGTCGCCGACGACCATGAAGGCCGGCCCCTGCTCGCGCAGGGCGCGCCACGCCTTGACCGTGATTTCCGGACCGATCCCGGCGGGGTCGCCCAGACTCAGGGCCAGAGGCGCTGTCGTCACCGTGTCTCGATGGTCGCGCTGGTGCGCAGGTCGCGCAGGATCCGCTTGGAGATGTTCGACAGCTGGACGCCCATCAAACGCGCTTCAACCTGCTCCGGCGTGGGCAGTCGCTCGCCGCTGGCGCGGCGGCCGCAGACCATCACCAGGTGAAGTCCGAGCGGCGTGCGGATCGCCTGCGACAGCTGGCCGTCCGGCGTGGCGGCGATCGCCTGCTGGAATCCTTCGGCCAGGCTGGTGATCTCGGCCTCGCCCAGATCACCGGCCAGGACGGCGGGGTCGGCGCCGGCCTTGGCTTCCAGGTCCGCGCAGCCGGTCACCTTTGACCGCAGGCCTTCGAGCGTATTGGCGGCCGACTGGACCTGTTCGGCGGAGGCGTCCTCCGGCATGGGCACGGCGATCTGCTTCAGCGTGACCATCTGCACGCTGGAACCGGAGCGCTTCTCATGCAGGAAGATGATGTAGACGCCGTCGCGCGTGGCGATCGGGGGCGACAGCTGGCCGGGGCCCATCTGCTCGAGCACGCTGTCGACCTCGGTCGGCATCTCGCCGGCGCCGATCCAGCCGGCGGCGCCGCCACTGGCGGCGGTCGGTGAGGACGAGAACTGGCGGGCGACGGCCGCGAACGGCGCGCCCTGCTGCATCTGGTCAATCAGCGTCTGGGCGCCCTGATAGGCGACCTGCATCCCGCCGACGCGGCTGGCTTCGATATAGACTTCGCTGATCTGGTACTGCGGCTTGCTCGCCTGGGCGGCCAGGCGATCCAGCGTCGCCTTGATCTGGTCGCGGCCGATCCGCAGGCGGCTGCGGAAGCGGCCGCTGATGTAGCCCTGCCAGCTGATCTCGGCGCGGAGTTGCGCCCGCAGCGTCTCGGGTCCGATGCCGGCGGCGCGCAGCTGCGCCAACAGCTGCTCGGCGGTCATGTTGTTGGCGCCGCGGGCCATGTCGGCGATCGCTTCGTCGACTTCCTCGTCCGACGCGATGATCTCGATTTTGTTCTCGACCTCGACCCGGCGAAGCTCCTGGAGTTCCAGCCGCTCCTCGATCAGCCCGCGCAGCGCCTCGCGCTGCAGCTGCGGCAGGTTCTCCTGGGTCGGCTGCATGCCGGCCGTGAGGACCAGAAGCCGCATGCGCTGGACCAGGTCATAGGTCGAAACGATGTCGTCGTTGACGATGGCCGCGACGCTTTCGGACACCGTCGGGAGGGGGGCGGCCGGCACGGCGGGCGCCGCGGGCGCCGCAGGCGAGGGCGCGTCCTGTCCGTACGCTACGGGAGCGAGGCTCAGGCTGAGAACGGCAGCCGCCGCCATAGCCAAGCCTGTCATGCTGCTCGCCGGCTTCATCAATCTGGTCGTTCCCTTGAGTGTCTGGCCCGCCGAAAATGCAAGGGCCTGGCCGAATTTCATTGCCTGTAGCCTTTATCGCCCAATGTGGCGAGCGTTAGGCGCAGGATCACCGAGTCCGTCGGACCCAGCGTGCGATTGTAGGTTTCCTCGTGCACCCAGACGATCGCCAGGTCGATGCAGTCGTCACGGTAAAGCGCGCCGAATTCCTGCCGCCGCCAGACGTCGTTTTCGACGTCGCGCACCCCGGCGAAGGTCACGCCCCAGTTGCCGGCGATCATCACTTCGCCGGCGAAGTCGACGTCCTCGCGCTGGACACCGGTAATGTCCTGGTTGTCGCGCAGGTAGCGAACAAAGCCTGTCGCCCGGTTGAAGTCGACGTTCACGCCCAATTCCATCCGACGCAGGTCCCAGTTGCTCGCGTCGAACCGGGCGCGGGTAAAGAAGTTCAGGCCGTCGATCGGGGCGCCGTCAGCGGCCACGACCCAGTCGGAGGCCTTCGGCTGCAGGCCGCTGCGCGCCGGGAACTGAAGGTCAGGCTCGCGACGGAAACTGCGCCCGACCAGCAGGCTCAGATTGCGTCCATCGTCGTAGAGCAGGGTCGCCCGCGCGCCGACATTGACCCGCTGGCCGCCTTCATAGAGGTCGAAGCCTGGGAACTTGTTGGCGGTCAGCAGGTTGGTCTCGTCGAACTCGAGCACCGAGCTGTCTTCGTTGGCGATCAACGGATTGGGATCGCTTTCCGGGGACAGCGCCACCTGCAGCAGCGGTTCCAGGACGATGGTCCGGTCGCCGTCCCGACGATAGAGCGGGTAGCTGACATCCACCCCGACCACGCCGACGGCGCGGCTGATGCTGGCGTCCTCGCCCGGATTCGGCGGCGGCAGGTCGCTGGCGTTGAAGAGGTCCGCGCGGGCCTCGGCGAACGGTGACAGGCGCAGGCCGCCCGGCATGGTGAAGGTGGCGCGCCAGTCGACTCCCGCCGATGCCCGGGCGCTGTCCTCGCCGGGTTGCGTGGCCACGAACTGTGACTGCTCCCGGGTCAGGCCGACAGCGCGTCCCCGTGCGCGCAGGCGGCCGCCGAAGACCGGTCCGGCAGGCTCCCAGTACCCTTCGACCAGCGGGGCGATCGTCGGGAAGGTGCGATCGTTGTCGCCCGGGCGGAGGCCCTGGACGCTGACCGCCGCGATGCTGAAGTAGGACCGCTCGTCCTGTCGCACAGCATAGATCTGCGAGGTCAGCCGTCGGTCGCCGGTCTGGACCAGGCCTCGCTGCGAGTAGATGTCGCTGATGTCGTACTTGTCGAAGATCAGGTCTTCGGACGCCCGCTCCGCGGCGAAGCCCCAGCGCCAGTCCTCGGACAGATCGAACGCGCCGTCGGCGAGGATGTAGCTGCGCGAGGTCAGATCGCCGACCCGGTCGCCATCGCCGTCGAGGTCGTTCTCGTAGGTATAGCCGAACCGGGCGTTGATCTGGCCCGAGGTGAAGCGCCGACGCCACTGGAGGTTCAGGAACGGGTTCACCCGGGTGTTCAGCTGCGGGCTGATGACCAGGTCTTCAGACGGCGAAATGATCCAGGCGTAGGGCTGTTCGTAGGAGAGACCCCGGCGGTCCGAGGCGACGATTTTCGGCGGCAGCAGGCCCGACTTGCGCTCGGCGCTGGGATCCGGGTGCCAGAACACCGGCGCGTAGAAGACCGGCACGCCGAACATCTCGATGACGGCGTTGCGGTAGTAGATAATCTGCTTGTCGCGATCCTGGACCACCTTGTCGGCACGGATCGACCAGGACGGCGGACGCTCCGGATCCTCGGCGCAGATTTCGCACGGCGTGTAGATCGCCTTGTCCAGCTCGTTGACCGCGTCGCTGCGGCGAACGGCGGTGGCGGCGGCGATCTTCACATCGTTGGCCAGACGCGCCGAGAAGCCCTGGGCCACGCCGGACCGCAGCTCCTTATCGAGGATCATGACGTCGGCGAAAGTGACCGCGCCGGAGGGATCGATCACCACGACCTTCTCGCGCGCCGTGATGACGCCGGAATTGATGTCGTAAAGCAGGTTGCCGGCGCGCAGGGTCCGGCCGCGATAGCGGACCTCGACGTCGCCGGTCGCCGTCACCGTGTTGGCGGCGTCGTCCTGCACCAGCAGATCGGCCTCCAGGTAGAAGCCCTGCTCGCCGAGGCCGTCGTCCTCGACCGGTGCGGCGACCGGAGCCGTCGTCGTCGCGGCGTCCTGGGCCATCGCCGGCGCCGAGACAGCCAGAGCCATCAGCGCGCCGCCGGCCAACAGGCCGGCGCGTCCCGCATGGCGACGGACAGGGCTCATGTGGCGTTCTTTCTCACGACGGTGCGGCCTCGGACGATTCCCCCGTCCTCCGTATAGCAAAGCAGGGTCAGGCCGGATAACAGCGCCAGCATCGGCGGCGCCCAGGCGGCGGCGAAGGCCGGCAGGATGTCCGCCTTGCCGAGCGCGCCGCAGAACTGGTTGAAGAAGAAGAAGATGAACCCGAGCGCCACGCCGGACGCGGCCAGCGCCGCCAGTCCGCCCAGCCGCATCAGGCGCAGGGAGAAGGCCGCCGCCAGCACCGACAGCGCCGCATAGAGTAGGGGCGTGGCCAGCAGCTGATGCAGGCGCAGCCGGTAGGGCAGGGCGGAGAAACCGGCCGCCTCGGAGGCGCGGATCGTCGCCGGAAGCCGCCAGAAGGCGATCGCGTCGGGGGTCGTGAACCGTTCGATCGCGGCCTGTTCGTCGAGGGTCGAGGGAATCGACAGGGTTTCGGATCGCACCGAGCCTGCGCCCGGCGCCGCCTCGCGCACGCCGCTCAGACGCCAGTAGCCGGGCATCAGACGCGCCTCCTCAGCCTCGAGACGGCGCGAAAACTCCAGCCCGCCGTTGGGCGTGACCCGGTAGATGAACATCGAGACGTCTTTGAGGCGCACCGTTCCGTTGACCTGGTCGTGCGAGCGGGCGCGGATCACCACCTGCGAGGTCGCGTCGCCTTGCCGCAGCCAGGTGTTCTTGGCCGCCGAGGTCTGGAATTCCGAGGTGATCGCCGTGCGGGACTGCTCGAACGCCGCCCCGAGCATTGCCGCCAGGGGGTTCAGCGCCGAGACGGTCACCGCGCCGACCACGAAGGCCGCTGCGGCGGCCGGCAGGATGAACCGCCAGGCGGACACGCCGGCCGCCCGCATCGCGATCAGCTCGCTGCGCCGGTTGAGGCCGACGAAGGCCGCCAGGGTGCCGAACAGGAAGGCGAACGGCAGCAGGGTCAGGATGGTCGACGGCGCCTTTAGCAAAGTCAGCCACAGCAGGCGGGGAAAGCCCGCGTCGCCCCGGCCGCCGACCGTGCGTGAGACCTCCACGAAGTCGATCAGCAGGATCACCGCGCCGATGACGGCCAGCGCCCCGGCCACCCCGGCGAGGGTGCGGCTGAGGACATAGCGCTCGAGGCGTCCGATCCCCTGGCTCATGCGGTCGCGCTCCGGGCCCGGGCGCCGACGAACGGCAGCCATTCCCGCCAGCCCGAGCGGCGCTCGACCCGCCGGAACAGCTGGCCGAATGCCCAGACCGCGGTGAGCGCAGGGATGAGGTACTGCGCCACGTTCAGCCAGGGTGTATCCTCGCAGGCCGACTGCACCGCGAAGCCGACGATGCGGATCAGCGCCGCGGCGGCGCCGGCCACGGCGATCCGTCGGCCATAGCCGAGACGGCTGAAACTTGACCCCAGCACGGCCGCGCAGGCCATCGCCATGAAGGCGATGCTGTAGAGCGGCGAGGCCAGCCTGGCATGCCCCTCGGCGAGCAGCTTGTCCTGGTTCTTGCGCTCGTAGGATCGTGACAGGTCGGGGAACAGCAGCTCGTGCAGGTAGCGGTCGGACGCCTCGTAGGTCACGCCGCTGCGGGTGTTCAGGAACGGCGTCAGGTCGAGGGCGTACTCCTCGAACGACAGGTAGTTCAGCACGCCGGTGGTGGAAAACTCCTGATTCGAGCCGCTGCGCATGACCAGCACGGGGCGGCCTTCGCGATAGGTGATCCGGCCTTCCCGGGCCGTGTAGGTGGTCGCGCCGCCCTTTTCCGTCCGGTGGTGGATGAACAGGTTCTTGATCAGGCCGTCGCTCTCGACGGTCTGACCATAGACCGTCAGGCGTGGCGCCGGCTCGGTGAACTCTCCCTCGCGCACCAGCGTCGCGGCCAGATCGGTCTTGGCGGCGTAGAAGATCTCGCGCATCGCCCGGTAGGCGGCGGGCTGGACCCAGAGGTTGATCGTCAGGCCGACCAGGGTCGCCATCACCGCCAGCCGAAGACCCGGCGAAACCACGCGCCAGCGGCTCATGCCGGCGGCGTAGCAGACCACCAGCTCATGCTCGGCGTGCAGGCGGTTGAGGCCGACCAGCGCCGCGACAAACACCGCGATCGGCAGGATCAGGTTCAGCAGCTGCGGCATCGCCAGGATGATGACCTTGACGAACACCCAGGCCGTCTGGCGTTGCTCGATGATGATGTCGAGCTGGCCCAGACTCTGGCTGAGCAGGCCGACAGCGCCCAGCGCCGCCGCTGCGAGCAGCGTCGGGGCCAAAAGCTGGCGGAACAGATAGCGCTCGATAAGACGCATCGCGGGGGAAGCTGAACCCGTTCGGAGGCAGGGAAAACCCCAAAACAGGGGCCGACCGTTCTATACGCCCGTCCAACACCGATACAACCGCCCAGACCATCCCCCGCGCTTTCCTACGGTCGCGCGTTGGACTATGCCCGCCGGACAGGTTTCAGGAGTGATCCATGCGCATCGAATTCGTCGCCTCCGACAGAACGGCCGCACCCACCGGCGGCGCGGTCGCCGTTATGGCCTTCGAGGGGGGCAAACTCTCCGCGGCGGCCGAGGATATGGACAAGGCGACAGCCGGTGCGGTGACCCGCGCCATCGCCGCCTCCAACCGGTTCAACGGCAAGGCCGGGCAGACCGTCGAACTGGTCGCGCCGGGCGGCGTCGACGTCCAGCGCCTGGTCATCGTGGGCTCGGGTCCGCAGGACAGCCTGAACGGCGAGGCCGCCGAGACCTTCGCGGCCCAAGCCTACGCCGCCGTGAAGACGTCGGGTGTTGAAACCCTCAGCATCCTGTTGCCGGGCGCCGGCGCCGAACTGGCCGCCCACGCGGCGCTCGGCGTCGTGCTCGCCGCCTATCGTTTCGACAAGTATCGCACCACCGAGAAGGCCGAAAAGAAGCCCTCGGTCACCACCGTCGCCATCGCCGTCGACGACGTCGCGGCGGCCGAAGCCGCGTATGCACCGCTCAAGGCGCTGGGCGAGGCGGTCTACTTCTCCCGCGACCTGGTCTCCGAACCGCCCAACGTCCTGTATCCGGCCGAGTACGCCCGCCGGGTGAAGGCGCTCGAGTCGCTCGGCCTGGAGGTCGAGATCCTCGGCGAGGCCGAGATGGCCAAGCTTGGCATGGGCAGCCTGCTGGGCGTCGGCCAGGGCAGCCGTCGCGACAGCCAGCTGGTCGTGATCCAGTGGAAGGGTGGTGGCGACAGCCAGCCGGTCGCCTTCGTCGGCAAGGGCGTGACGTTCGACACCGGCGGCATCAGCATCAAGCCGGCCGACGGCATGGAAGACATGAAATGGGACATGGGCGGCTCGGCGGCCGTGGCCGGCCTCATGCACGTGCTGGCGGCCCGCAAGGCGAAGGTGAACGCGGTCGGTGTCCTCGGCCTGGTCGAGAACATGCCCGACGGCAACGCCCAGCGTCCCGGCGACGTGGTCACCTCGATGTCCGGCCAGACCATCGAGGTCATCAACACCGACGCCGAGGGCCGGCTCGTTCTGGCCGACGCCCTCTGGTACACCCAGGACCGTTTCAAGCCGAAGTTCATGGTCGATCTGGCCACCCTGACCGGCGCGATCATCATCTCGCTGGGCAACGACTTCGCCGGCCTGTTCAGCAACAACGACGAACTGGCTGACAACCTTCTGGCGGCGTCGAAGGCGACCGGCGAGCCGCTGTGGCGGATGCCGGTCCCGGCCATCTACGACAAGCACATCGACAGCGCGATTGCCGACATGAAGAACGTCGGCAACGGCCGGGCCGGTGGGTCGATCACCGCGGCGCTGTTCCTGCAGCGCTTCGTCAACGGCCTGCCCTGGGCGCACCTCGATATCGCCTCGACCGCCTGGAAGAAGCCCTCGACCGTGCCGACCATTCCGGACGGCGCTGTCGGCTTCGGCGTGCGTCTGCTGAACCGGATGGTGGCGGACAAGTACGAGGGGTGATGCAGGGTGGGTGGTTCGAGACGCGGACCTGAGGGTCCGCTCCTCACCATGACGAGCCCTGTTGTTGCCCACCAATTTCCGTCATCCTGAGGAGCCCGCGAAAGCGGGCGTCTCGAAGGACGCACCGAGCTTGAGCAACCCCGCCTGCGACGTCTGGTTCTACCATCTCGAGCGCTCGTCGCTCGATCAGGTGCTGCCTGACCTGCTGGACAAGACCCTGAAGAAGGGCTGGAAAGCCGTTGTCCGCACGGGCGACGCAGAGCGGCTGGAGCATCTCGACGGCTGGCTCTGGAGCTTTCGCGATGAGAGCTTCCTGCCGCACGGCCTGGCCAGCGAGCCGTTCGCCGAGCATCAGCCCGTCGTGCTGACCAGCGCCATGGACATACCCAACGGGGCTCAGGCGCTGTTTCTGATCGACGGGGCCGAGCCGGGCGATCTTTCGCCGCATGAGCGGTGCATCGTGCTGTTCGACGGCCGGGACGAGGCGGCGCTGGCCGGCGCCCGCACCCGGTGGAAGATGTTCAAGGCCGGCGGTCATCCCGTCAGCTACTGGCGTCAGGGCGAACAACGCGGCTGGGAGAAGATTGCATGAAGCGACTGATTATCCTGGCGGTTCTGGCCCTGTCAGCCTGCGCCTCGCCGCCCGCGCCGACGCCGGCTCCACCGCCGGTGGCCGAGCTGCCGACGATCCCGCTGCCGCCGCCGCCTCCGCCCGACAGCTGCGGCGCGGGGCAGTTGCAGTGGCTGGTCGGTCAGCCGAAGACCAGGATCCCGATCCCGACCGATCCCGGCAAGCGCCGCGTCGCCTGCACCACCTGTCCGGTGACGATGGACTACAACCCCGCGCGCCTGAACATCTTCTTCGACGCCGACACCGGTCTGGTCAAAGAGGTGAAGTGCGGCTGAGCGCCGGGGACATGTACCGCAGGTACGTGTCCCCTAAACCGTGGCCGCTCGATTGGGGGACACGTACCTGAAGGTACATGTCCCCTACGCCTCCACCGCCGCCAGTTGCTCGGCGATGCCCATCCACTCGGCCTCGGCCTTGTCGACGGACGCCTGGGCCTTGATGCGCTTCTGGCCGAGGTCGGCGGCCTGGCCCGGGTTCTTCACATAGATGGCCGGATCGGCCAGCACCCTGTCGATCTCTTCCAGCGCCTTGGTCGTGCGGGCCAGCACGGCCTCGGCAGCTTCCAGTTTGCGCTTCAGCGGCCCGGCCTGGGCGGCGGACGGACGCGGCGGCGGGGGGGCGACCTTCACGGGCTCGGGCGCCGGCGTCTTGACCTGCGACGGCGCGCGGGCCGCGACGCGGGCCTTGTCGATGACGAACTTCGCGTAGTCGTCCATGTCGCCGTTGAACGGCTTGATCGTGCCGTCCGCCGCCAGCCACAGCCGGTCCGCGACCAGTTCCATCAGTGAGCGGTCGTGGGTGATCAGGATCACCGCACCCTCGTAGTCGTTCAGCGCGTCGAGCAGGGCCCGGCGCGAGTCGATGTCCAGGTGATTGGTCGGTTCATCGAGGATCAGCATGTGCGGCGCTTCCATCGCCACCATGTTGAGCAGCAGCCGCGCGCGCTCGCCGCCGGAGAGGTTGGCGACGGTGGTTTCCTGCTTTTCGAAGCCGAGGCCGAACTGCGCCAGCTTCGAGCGCCGCGAGGACTCCGACGCATCGGGCATGGCCCGGCGGATGATCTCCAGCGGCGTGTCCACAGGATCCATCGCCTCGATCTGGTGCTGGTGGAACCAGCCGACCTTCATCTTGCGGTCGCGGTGGAACTCGCCGGTCTGGACGCCCAGGGCCCCGGCGATCAGCTTGGCGAAGGTCGACTTGCCCGCGCCGTTGACGCCCAGCAGGCCGATGCGGTCGTCCAGGTCCATGCGCAGGTTGAGGTTGCGCAGGATCGGCTTGCCGTCCTCGTAGCCGACATTGGCCTTCTCCAGCCGGATCAGCGGCGGCGCCAGCGGGCGCGGCGGCGAGGGCAGGGTGAAGGCGGCGACCCGCTCCTCGATGGTCGTGGCCACCGGCTGCATCTTGGCCAGCCGCTTCATCCGCGACTGGGCCTGGGCGGCCTTGGAGGCCTTGGCCTTGAAGCGGTCGACGAAGGCCTGCAGGTGGGCGCGCTCGGCGTCCTGCTTGGCCTTGGCGGACAGCTGCAGGCGCGACTTCTCCGCCCGGAGCTTTTCGAAGTCGTCGTAGCCGCCGGTGTAGATTTCCAGCTTCGCCGCCGCCAGATGCAGGATGTGGGTGCAGCTGTTGTTCAGCAGTTCCCGGTCGTGGCTGATGATCAGGGCGGTGTGCGGGTACTTCTTCAGCCGCGCCTCGAGCCACAGGGCGCCTTCGAGGTCGAGGTAGTTGGTCGGTTCGTCGAGCAGCAGCAGGTCCGGCTCGCTGAACAGCGCCGCGGCCAGCGCCACGCGCATCCGCCAGCCGCCCGAGAACTCCGACATCGGCCGCTCGAGGTCTTCGGTGCTGAACCCGAGGCCGGCGAGGATTTCCGCAGCCCGGGAAGGCGCGGAGTCGGCGTCGATCTCGATCAGACGGGTCCAGATGTCGCCCATCTCTTCCGGATCGGCGGTCTCCAGCCGGGTCAGCAGCTCGTGCCGCTCGTCGTCGGCTTCCAGGATGGTGTCGATCAGCGAGACGGGCGTCGCAGGATGCTCCTGCGCCACCTGGCCGATGCGGGTGTTCTTCGGCAGGTTGATCTCGTCACCGCCGGCGACCAGCTCACCCATGATCAGCTTGAACAGCGTCGACTTGCCCACGCCATTTCGGCCGACGAGGCCCACCTTGGAGCCGGGCGGCAGGGACACGCCGGCCTTGTCGAAGAAGCGCCGCCCCCAGGCGTCAAAGGTCAGGTCGTTGATCTGGAGCATGGCGGGACTGGAAAAGGACTTCGCGACAGGTGTTGGCGGATCGGGGGCCCGCCGCTATAAGCCCGCGACCTCCCAAACGCCACCTCCTGTGTAAGGCTTCAAACTAGCCATGACTGAACGCACCTTCTCGATCATCAAGCCGGACGCGACCCGCCGGAACCTCACGGGCGCCGTGAACGCCGTCATCGAAGGCGCCGGCCTGCGCATTGTTGCGCAGAAGCGCATCAAGCTGACCGACGCCCAGGCGAAGAAATTCTACGAAGTCCACGCCGCCCGCCCGTTCTACGGCGAGCTGGTCGGCCAGATGACCGCCGAGCCGGTGGTCGTCCAGGTGCTGGAAGGCGACAACGCCGTGGCCCGCTATCGCGAAGTCATGGGCGCCACCAACCCGGAACAGGCCGCTGAAGGCACGATCCGCAAGCTGTTCGCCCTGTCGATCGGCGAGAACTCGGTCCACGGCTCCGACAGCCTGGAGAACGCGGGCATCGAGATCGCCCAGTTCTTCACCGACGCCGACATCGTCGGCTAGAGCGGAGAGCCGCACATTGCGCCGCTACAGCAGAACATCCCTGCTGCTGGCGGCGTCGCTGGCCCTGCTGGCCGGCTACATTGACGCCGTCGGGTTCCTGCAACTCGGCGGCTTCTTTGTTTCCTTCATGAGCGGCAACTCGACCCGCCTCGGCGTTGGCGCGGCGCTCGGCGACCTGACCATTGTCACGACGGCCGGCGGTCTGATCGGACTGTTTGTGCTCGGCGTCATCGCCGGGGTGCTCGCCGCGCCGGAGTGGTGGCGATGGCGCCGTGTTTCGGTGCTGGCGCTGGTGACGACCCTGCTCGCCGTCGCCGCCTGGCTGGCCGGGCAGGGCAGTCCCGCCTCGGCCGCCTTCACCGCCCTGGCCATGGGCGCGCTGAACGCCGTGTTCCAGCGCGACGGCGACATCGCCATCGGCGTCACCTACATGACCGGCGCGCTCGTGCGGATGGGGCAGCGGATCGCCGCCGCGCTGCGCGGCGGACCGGTCTGGGACTTCGCGCCCTTCGCGATGCTGTGGGTCTCGCTGACGACGGGCGCTGTTCTGGGCGCGGCGACCTACGGCGCGATCGGCGGCGTCGCCCTGTGGGTCGCGGCGGGCGCCAGCGCGGGCGTCGGCGCGGTTCTGCTGGCGCGCGACAGCCGGGCGAACGGCTGACCGCTACTGGCGGCCCGAGATCGTGGACAGCGCCGCCGCCAGTTCCTCCGCGCCGTACGGCTTGGCCAGCACCGGCGTCGACGGGTAGCGGGCCGACACGCCCATTCGGCCGTATCCCGTCGCGAACAGGAACGGCAACTTGCAGTCGGCGAGGGCGTCGGCGAACGGATAGACCTGTTCGCCGCCCAGATTGACGTCGAGGATCGCGCCGTCCGCCCTGTCGCCGATGCCGTCCAGGCGCCCGAGCGCCTCGCTGAGGCTGCCGGCGATATCAACGACCACGCAGCCCAGATCCGACAGCATGTCCTCCAGCAGCATGGCCACCAGGGCTTCGTCCTCGACGAGAAACAGTCGCAGACCTTCGAGCGATCCGGTCGTCATCCGATAAACACCTTACGCGACAGAGGCAGGTGGATTTCGCACTCTACGCCCTTCGGCGGAAAGTGCAGCCTGACCTCGCCACCAAGTTCTCGTGATAGCCCCTGCTCGATCAGGCGGGAGCCAAAGCCACGATCTCCGGGCGGCCTGACCGGCGGACCACCGGTCTCCCGCCAGAGAATGTCCAGCCGCGCCGGACTGACCGTCCCATCGACGCTCCAGCGAATGTCCAGCGAGCCCCGGGCGGTCGACAGCGCGCCGTACTTCACCGCGTTGGTCGCCAGTTCGTGCACCGCCATGTTCATCGTCACCGCCGCGTTCGGGCTGAGCCGGATCGGGGGGCCCTCGATCCGCACCCGGTCCGGCCCCGTGGTGTGGGGCGACAGGGTCCGGTGCATCACATCGGCCAGCGAGGCGCCGTTCCATGATCCTTCGCTCAGCAGGTCATGTGCGTTCGACAAAGCGCCCAGGCGCGCCTCGAACGTCCGGCTGAAAGTCTCCGGGTCGGGCGATCCGCGGCGGGTCTGGCCGGCGACCGCCATCACCGTGGCCAGGGTGTTCTTCATCCGGTGATTCAGTTCGGCCAGCAGCAGCGCCTGGCGATCCTCGGCCTGCTTGCGCTCGCTGATGTCCATGATGACGGCGGTGACCTCGGTGGCCACCCCGGCGCCGTCTCGGACCACGCGTCCGCGGTTGACGACCCATCGCAGCGTTCCATCCGGCCAGACCACCCGGTGCTCCAACTCGAAGCCGTCGCCGGGACCGGCGATGGCGGCGTCCCGCCAGGCGGCGACGGCCGCCCGGTCGTCCGGATGAACGCCGAGCCGGATCTCCTCGCGCGTCAGCACGTGGTCGCCGGGAAAGCCCAGCAGCTTGGCCAGCCCCGGGGAGTGCACGGTGCGGTCCGTCGCGGGATCGAGGATCAGCTCGCCCATGCCCGCGGCGTTCAGGGCGAAACTCAGCCGGGCCTGGGATTGCGCGGCCTGCAGGGCGTTGAGCTCGGCCAGCCGCTGGGTGACGTCCTTCAGCTGGCGATTGGCTTCCTTGAGCTCGGCGCCGTTGCGCAGCACCTCGGCCTGGCGGCGGTCGGCGAGGGCCTCGACCCGTTCGGCGCTCTGCTGGGCCAGGATGAACTCGGTGACGTCCTCCACCCGGTGAATGATCTGGATGACCTGGCCATCAGCCCCGAGCACCGGCGTGTTGATCGGGCTCCAGTAGCGGGTCTCGAAGGTCGCCGGATCATCCGGCAGCGGGATGTCGTACTTCTGCACGCCCATGACATCGGCGGCCTTTTCCCGCAGGACCCGGTCCAGCGAGGCGCGCAGGTCGCTGACACCGGACGCGGCGGGATCGTGCGGATTGTCAGGGAAGACAACGAACAGCGGCTCGCCGAGGATCGCGTCGCGGCGGGTTCCGGTCGCCGCCAGATAGGCCGCATTCACGCCGACGATGGTGAAACGCGGCGCATCGGGCGAGAGCAACAGATAGGGCGCCGGCGCAGCCTCGAAGACTTGCTGAAAATCCACGACCGCCCGCGCGCCGTCGGCATCGTCGTCGGCAAGCTCCGGACGGGGTGGATTGCTGGTCACTGCAGCTTGGGTCTCGACGCGAACACGCCTGATCACAAGGACCGGGCCTGGCAGGCGGCCATGAAGCTCCCGTATACGTTGATTCTTCCTTTCCGGTCGCCCGCCGATCAGCCTAGACGCCAGCGCAGCGGCTTGCCCTTGTCGCGGACGAGGAGGCCCTTGGCTTCCAGATCCAGCTGCACGGCCTTCATCCACCAGCCGCTTGTCGTGCCGGGAAACTGTTCCGGCGACAGGGCCGCGCGCAAGGCGGCGGACATCTCCGACTGGGTCATTCCCGGCGCGGTCTTCGGCAGGAAGCCGAGCATCGCGGCCCGGACGGCCGAGAATTTGGCGGCGTCGACCCGATAGGTCTTCCCCGGCTGCAGGACGTTCTCGATCTCGACCTTCTCGGCGGCCATGGCGGGCTCCTCTGTCGAAATCAGTCTAGGTCCAATCGGCATTCACCCCAAACCGGCGTCATGGCCCGACTTGCTCGGGCCATGACGCGTCTCCTAGCGGAGCCCGAACTGGTCAGGATAGCTTTCGCGCGCCTCATCGTCGGTGATCACCTGCGTGCCGCGCGGGGTTTCCTCCCACCAGGTTCGGCAGGCGTCACAGCGGTAGAGCACCGCCCCGCCGGCGTTGGCGCCCAGGCGATCCGGCAGGCGGCCGTCCACCAGCCACTGGCGCCGGCAGGTCTCGCAGCCGCGACTGGGGGTCATCGGACGACCAGCCGGGCCAGCGCCATCGGGTAGAGGCGGTGCTCGGCCTCGAGGACGCGCGCTGCAAGGGCTTCGGGCGTGTCGCCGGCCAGCACCGGCACGCGGGCCTGGTCGAGGATGGGTCCTTCATCCACGCCGGTCGTCACCAGATGCACCGAGCAGCCCGCCTCCGCATCGCCTGCGTCGATGGCCCGGCGATGGGTGTCCAGTCCGGGGTATTTCGGCAGCAGCGAGGGATGGATGTTGATCATCCGCCCGGCCCAGGCCTCGACCAGGAAGGGCGTCAGCACGCGCATGTAGCCGGCGAGCGCGACATACTCCGCGCCGGCGTCGCGCAGCGCCGCGTCGAGCGCCCGCTCGTGAGCTTCGCGGTCGGCGCCGAACGGACGGTGGTCGATGGCGAGGGTTGGGACGCCCGCGTCGGAGGCCAGCTGAAGGCCCTCCGCGTCGGGCTTGTTCGACAGCACGAGGACAACCTCGAACGGACAGTCCGGCGCGCGCGCGGCCTCGACCAGCGCGGTCATGTTCGAGCCGCGTCCGGAAATCAGGACGGCGACCCGCGCGCGGCTCATGCGTTGGCGAGCTCGCCGCAGACGAACGCGTCCTCGCCCGCTTCCAGCAGGTCGGCCAGCACGGCGGTCGCCTCGTCGCGGGCGACGATCAGCAGGAAGCCGACGCCGCAGTTGAAGGTGCGGCGCATCTCGTGTTCGGCGATGCCGCCGGTCTGCTGCAGCCACTGGAACACCGGGCCCATGTCCCAGGCATTCCAGTCGAAGCGGGGGACCAGGCCGTCGGCGATGGCGCGCGGCGGGTTCTCGATCAGGCCGCCGCCGGTGATGTGGGCGACGCCCTTGATCCGCCCGGCCTTGATCAGCGGCAGGGTCGACTTCACGTAGATCCGCGTCGGCGTCATCAGGCTCTCGGCCAGCGTGCCGTCGCCGAACGGGGAGGGCGCGTCCCAGCCCAGGCCCGACCGCTCGACGACCTTGCGGACCATCGAATAGCCGTTCGAGTGCGGTCCGCTGGAGGCGAGGCCGATCAGCACATCGCCGGCCCGTTGTTCGTCGAGACGCGGCAGCACGCCGTCGCGGTTGACCGCGCCGACGGTGAAGCCCGCCAGATCATACTCGCCTTCGGCGTACATGCCGGGCATCTCGGCGGTCTCGCCCCCGACCAGCGCGCAACCGGCCAGCTTGCAGCCCTCGGCGATGCCGGCGACCACCCGCGTCGCGGTGGCCACGTCCAGCTTGCCGGTGGCGAAATAGTCGAGGAACAGCAGCGGCTCGGCGCCCTGGGCCAGCAGGTCGTTGACGCACATGGCCACCAGATCAATGCCGACGGTGTCGTGCAGACCGGTCTCGATGGCGATCTTCAACTTTGTGCCGACGCCGTCGGTGGTCGAGACCAGCAACGGGTCCTCGTAACCGGCGGCCTTGAGGTCGAACAGCGCGCCGAAGCCGCCGAGGCCGCCCTGCATGCCGGGGCGTGCCGTGGCCCTGGCCAGCGGCTTGATCGCCTCGACGAGCGCGTTGCCGGCGTCGATGTCGACTCCGGCCTGGGCGTAGGTAAGGCCGTTGGGCCGATCGGTCATGGGGTGCTCGGGGAGGCTTCGCGGCAACGATGGGAAACGAAATTATGGCGGGTGGGGCCTGATCTCTTGCAGACTCGGCCCCGGGCGGCGCTATAGCTACCCGATGCAGCCTATTACGACCACCGCCCAGCTGGCGGATTTCTGCAAGTCCCTGAAAGGTCAGCCGTTCATCGCCGTGGACACCGAGTTCATGCGCGAAACGACCTACTGGCCCAAGCTGTGCCTGATCCAGGTTGCGGCGCCGAACGGCGTCGAGGCCTGTATCGACCCGCTTGCCGACGGACTTGATCTCGCACCCCTGCTCGACATTCTCCGCGACGAGACGGTCGACAAGGTTTTCCATGCCGCCCGCCAGGACGTTGAGATCTTCAACAACCTGGGCGCCATGCCGCGTCCGCTGTTCGACACCCAGATCGCCGGCATGGCGGCGGGCTTCGGCGAGCAGATCGCCTACGACGCGCTCGTGCGCCAGATGCTGAAGATCGATCTCGACAAGTCGAGCCGCTTCACCGACTGGGCCCGCCGTCCGCTCAGCGACAACCAGCTGACCTACGCCCTGGCCGATGTGACCCATCTGGCCGAGCTCTATCCGAAGCTGCGCGCGCGGCTGGAGAAGGAGGGGCGCATGGCCTGGGTCGAGGAGGAGATGGCCGCCCTGACCGATCCGGCGCTCTACGACGTCGAGCCGGAGAACGCCTGGAAGCGACTCAAGCCGCGCAAGCACGTCCCGAAATACCTCGCCGTGTTCAAGGCGGTCGCCGCCTGGCGCGAGCGTACGGCGCAGCAGCGCGACCAGCCGCGCGGCCGCATCCTGAAGGATGACGCGATCGACGAACTGGCCGCCCAGGCGCCGACGGACGCCGCGGCCATGGACCGCCTGCGCGGGGTGCCCAAGGGCTTCTCGGGCAGCAAGTTCGGACCGGATCTGCTGGAAGCCATCCGCGAGGCGCTGAAGGATCCTGACGCCTACGCGCCGAAGATCGACCGTGAGCGGGCGCCGCAGAACGCCGCCGCCGGCGCGGTGGTCGAGCTGCTCAAGGTGCTGCTCAAGGCCCGGGCCGAGGACGCCGGCGTGGCGTCAAAGTTGCTGGCCACGGTCTCGGACCTGGAAAAGATCGCCAACGACGACAACGCCGACGTCGGCGCCCTGACCGGCTGGCGGCTGGACGCCTTCGGCGCCGACGCCCTGAAGCTCAAGCGCGGCGAGCTGGCCCTGGTGCTGGACGGCACGCGGGTGCGGGTCGTCGAGGTCCGCCGGGCGCCGAAAGCCGCCTCAGCCTGAAGGGTTTGCCATGTCCCAGCCCGTCCGCACCACCGCCCTGATCTATGACTTCGACGGCACCCTGGCCCGGGGCAATATGCAGGAGACCAGCTTCATTCCCGCCCTGGGGATGACGCCGGCGGAGTTCTGGAACGACACGGTGCGGCCCAGGACGCTGGCCGCCGACGGCGACGACATCCTGATGTACATGCAGCTGATGCTGCAGACAGCCCGCGAGAAGGGCATCACGGTCACGCGCGGGCTGCTGCAGGACCACGGCAAGGACGTGCCGCTGTTCGAGGGCATCCGCGACGGCAGCTGGTTTGACCGGATCAACGCCTTCGGCGCCAACTATGGCCTGACGATCCAGCATTTCATCCTCTCCAGCGGCCTGCAGGAGATGATCGAGGGCTGCCCGATCCACGGCCAGTTCGAGCATGTCTTCGCCTCGCACTACGTGTTCGATCAGGACGAGGTGGCCATCTGGCCGGCGGTGGGCATCAACTACACGACCAAGACCCAGTACCTGTTCCGCATCAACAAGGGCGTGCACAACAACTGGGAGCACGAGAAGATCAACCGCTTCATGCCGGACGAGGATCGCCCGGTGCCGTTCGAGCGGATGATCTTCATCGGCGACGGCGACACCGACGTGCCGACCATGAAGATGATGCACACCAAGGGCGGCCACTCGATCGCCGCTTATGATCCCCGCACCGAGCCCCGCGACCAGGACAAGCTGCACCGGCTGATCGCCGACGACCGCGTCAACTTCGTCGCCGCCGCCGACTATCGCGAGGGCACGGCCATGGACCTGATCGTCAAGGGCATCCTCGGCCGGATCGCGGTGCGCGAGAGGACGATGCCGGCGGGGTAGGCCGAGGGGACATGTTCCGCAGGTACGTGTCCCCCATCCAGATTCAGCAATGGCTCGGTTCGGGGACACGTACCTGCGGTACATGTCCCCTAGCGCCGGATGTCCAGCTTTACCCCCAGCAGGCCGGCGAGCTGCGTCGCGCGCCTCGCCGTCTGTTCGCCCAGCAACATGTCGGACCAGCCTTCGGTGGCGCTGAGGATCAGGCGGTCGCCCTTCAGGCCGAGGCGCGATTGCGCCAGCAGCACCGAGCTGCGCCCCGACAGGTCGCAGCCCAGCCGGACCGCCGCGCCGAGCGCCCGGGCGCGCCGGCGCTGCGGCTCGCTGAGCAGACGGGACACGGTCGCGCCGTCGGGCACGGAGGAGGCCGAGGTGTGACGCGAGAAGGCCGCCACCGCGAGGAAGGCCCGTTCGGCATGGGTCTGGCCGGCGACCGGCGCGCGCAGCACCTGCTCGAACACCAGGTCGGCGCGATGATCGGGATGCAGTCGGGCGCCGAGGTCGGCCAGTCGGCAGGCGGCGGCGCGCAGCACCCGGTCACGGTCGCCGAACGCCGCCGGCAGGACGTCAAACACCGGCGCCAGCCAGGCCTCCAGCGCCGGACCGAGCGTCTCGTCGATGCCCTGTCGGCCGGTCAGGGCGGCGTAGCCCTCGATCAACGGGTCGAGGCCCTGGAACCGCGGCGACATGCCCTCGAACAGCAGCCCCTCGCGCAGGCCGTAGGCGGAAACCGCGATCGTCTCGATGCCCAGCTGTTCGATGAGCGCCTCCATCACCATGGCGGCGTGGGGCAGGGTCTCCAGGCGCTTCTTCGAGACGCCCTCGATCGTCTCCAGCGACGCCTTCGATTGCCGGCTGAGGAAGCGCGCGGCGTCCAGCGCGTCGGCGCGGCTCATTTCGTACTGATGGACGATCTGCAGCGGGTAGCCGCTCATCCGCATGTGCAGCAGGGCCAGGTTGCGCCAGGCGCCGCCGACGGCCTGAAAGCTCTTCGCGCGGAATCGGTCGGCGTAGGGCGCGAGCCGGGTCTCGATCTCGCCGCGCACCCTGTCGGGCCGGACGCCGTCCAGCGCGAACGGTCCCAGCGCGAGCGTTGCGCCCTCGACAGGCCCTTCGGTCGTCAGCCGCACCAGCTCGAGGCTGGCGCCGCCCAGATCGCCGACCACGCCCTCGCCGCGCGGGGAGCCGGCCAGCACGCCGAGGGCGGCGTAGCGGGCCTCTTCCTGGCCGCTGAGGACACGCAGCGTCAGGCCCGTTTCAGCCAGGACCCGGCCGACGAAATCCGCGCCGTCGGCCGCTTCCCGCACGGCGGCGGTGGCGGCGGTGAAAATGTCGTCCGGCCGGGCCGCGTCGAGCACTGCGCGGAACCGCCGCAGCGCCGACAGGGCCGCCTCCACTCCGCCCGGCGACAGTCGTCCGGTGGAGCCGAGGTCCCGGCCCAGGCCCGCCAGCACCTTCTCGTTGTAGACGGTCCAGATCGCCCGGCCCTCGAGCCGGTAGAGCACCAGGCGCACGGAGTTGGAGCCGACGTCGATGACGGCGGCGTCGCGCACCGCGTCGGCGCGGTGATCCAGCGGGGGCGGACTAACGCCGGGGGCCGACATGGTCGAAGGCTTGTGGCAGGTCGCGGACCTTGTGCCCGCGGCCGGACAGGCTGGGGTTGGTCATGAAATACTCGTGGGCCGAGAAGGCACCCGGCCGGTCCCAGGCAGGGTCCCGCCGATACGCGCCCTGGCCGTCCAGGGTCCAGCTCTGGGCCTCGTCATTGAGGTTGGCGACCATGATCTGCTGCAGCACCTGCTGGTGGACCGTGGGGTTATCGACCGGCGTCAGGGCCTCGACGCGGCGGTCGAGGTTGCGCGGCATCCAGTCGGCGGAGCTGATGAACACCTTCGTCTGCTTGCCCGGCATCTCCTTGCCGTTGGCGAAGGCCATGATCCGGCTGTGCTCGAGATAGCGGCCGACGATGCTCTTGACCCGGATGTTCTCGCTCAGGCCTGGCACGCCCGGACGCAGGCAGCAGATGCCGCGCACGACCAGTTCGATCCGCACGCCCGACTGGCTGGCGCGGTACAGGGCGTCGATGATCTCCGGATCGACCAGGGCGTTCAGCTTGACCCAGATGCCCGATGGCTTGCCGGCGAGGGCGTTCTCCGCCTCCGTGGCGACCATGGTCATCAGATCGGCTTTCAGCGTCTCGGGACTGTAGCTGAGCTTCTCCAGCCGCTGGGGCGGGGCGTAGCCGGTGATGAAGTTGAACAGCCGCGCCGAGTCCCGGCCCAGCGCCGGGTCGGTCGTGAACAGGCTGAGGTCGGTGTAAACCTTGGCCGTCACAGGGTGGTAGTTGCCGGTGCCGAAATGGCAGTAGGTGCGCAGGGTCTCGCCCTCGCGGCGCACCACCAGGCTCAGTTTCGCGTGGGTCTTGTACTCGACGAAGCCGAACACGACGTGCACGCCGGCCCGTTCCAGATCCTTGGCCCAGCGCAGATTGTTCTCTTCGTCGAAACGCGCCTTGATCTCGACCAGGGCGGTGACGTTCTTGCCGTTTTCCGCCGCCTCGATCAGGGCCGCGACGATCGGGCTGTCCTGGCTGGTGCGGTAGAGAGTCTGTTTGATCGCCAGCACGTGCGGGTCGCGCGCCGCCTGGCGCAGGAACTGGACCACCACGTCGAAGCTCTCAAACGGATGGTGGACCAGGATGTCCTTCTCGCGGATGGCGGCGAAGCAGTCGCCGTCATGGTCGCGGATCCGCTCGGGGAAGCGCGGCACGAACGGCTTGAACTTCAGGTCCGGCCGGCCATCGGGAATCAGCTGGTTCATCTGGGCAAGGCCCAGCTTGCCGTCGATCAGCACCACGTCCTCGGGATCGCAGTGCAGGCTGTCGAGGATGAAGGCGCGCAGGTCCGGCGGCATGGCCGTCTGCACCTTGACCCGCACGACCTCGCCGAGCCGGCGGCGCTTCAGCTGCGCCTCGAACTCGCGGACCAGATCCTCGGCCTCTTCCTCGATTTCCACATCGCTGTCGCGGATCAGGCGGAACAGCCCGCGGCCTTCGACCTCGCAGCCGGGGAACAGGTGATCGATGAACAGGACCAGCAGGCTTTCCAGCGCGATGAACCGCTGCTCGCCCTTTCGGCCCCGGCCGGCTTCCGGCGGCAATTGCCAGAACCGCCGCACCGCCGTCGGGATCGGCACCAGGGCATAGAGCTCCTTGCCGTCCGGCCGGCGCAGCTTCAGCGCCAGCGAGAAGCCGAGATTGGGAATGAACGGGAACGGGTGGGCCGGGTCGATCGCCAGCGGCGTCAGTACCGGAAAGACGTGGTTGAGGAAGATGTGCTCGGCCCGGTCGCGGTCGGCTTCGCCGACATCGCGCGCCTCCAGCAGCCGGATGCCTTCGCCCTGAAGCGCGGTCCGCAGTTCGCGCCAGATGCGCTGCTGGTCGGCCATCAGCACGGCGGCCGAGGCGTCGACCTTGACCAGCTGTTCGGCGGGCGACAGCCCGTCCTGGCTGAGCACGCGAACGCGCTCGCGAACCTGGCCCTTCAGACCGGCCACCCGGACCATGTAGAATTCGTCGAGGTTGTTGGCGCTGATCGACAGGAAGCGCAGCCGCTCCAGCAGCGGATGGCGCGGGTTCTCGGCCTCTTCCAGCACACGACGGTTGAACGCCAGCCAGCTCAGTTCGCGATTGAAGAACCGGTCCGGCGAGGCCAGCAGGGCCTCGTCGATCAGCGGCTTGCGAAGGCCGTCTGCGGGCAGGGCGGCGGTGGTCGTGGCGGCGTCGGTCATGGAGCCTCTGCGTCGCGCGGGTTGTCGCTTGGCGGGCGGGCTGTCGCAAGAGGTCATGACAGGCGTGTTACATCACGGGTGTTACGGTTTTGTCTTTCCTGAGCCCTTTCCCCCCGGGGGGAAAGGGTCGGAACCGTCGATTCTAGCCGCGCTTGCCCAGGGTGTTGAGGCGCAGGATGGCGTAGAGCGGGCAAAAGCCGACCAGACCGGTCACCAGCGGCACCAGCCCCAGCCAGGCCCACGGGGTCTTCGGGCCGACAAACACCAGCGCCAGGATGCCGAGGCCCAGGAGGACGCGGAGGATGCGGTCGACGCCGCCTTCGTTCGGTTTCATGAGATGTCTCCTTCTGTCGGAAAGCGCCGACGGGGGAGCGATCCCACGGTCAGGGGACGCGCGTCTGTGACCAAGTCACGCGCCGGCCAACGCCAGTCGCCGGACGGCAGCAGGATCGAGCAGATGGATCCGGCCCCGGCTCTGGGTGATCAGGCCGTCGCGAGCCATCTGCGACAGCTGGCGACTGACCGCCTCACGGGCTGAGCCGATTTCGGCGGCCAGCATCTCGTGGGTGATGCTCAGGGCGCCGTCGACCGCGCCCGCCACCAGGGCGGACGCGACCCGCGTCGGCAGCCCGGTGAAGGCCAGCGCCTGGACCACGCCCTCGAGGTCGCCGAACCGGCTGGCCACCGACCCGAGCACCGCGCCGCGAAAGGCGTCGTTGCCGGCCATCAGGCGGTCGAACGCCGGCGGGGGCAGCAGGACGGCCTCGATATCCTGTTCCGCGACGCCCTCCGCGCCGTAGTGGCGGCCCTCGACGAGGCAGGCGAAGGTCTGCAGGCAGATCTGGCCCGGCCGCACCCGGTAGAGGACCAGCTCCCGTCCGCCGACCGAGGTCAGGCCGACGCGAATTGCGCCGCGCCGCAGGGCGATGAAGCCGCCGCAGGGGTCGTCAGGGCGGAACAGCACCTGGCCTGCCGGCGCGCGCAGGGGCGAGGCGCCCGGGGCGGCGGCGGCGATCGCCGCCATGGCCTCGGGGTCGGGGCGGGCGTCAGGCAGCCGCCTTCTCCACCGCCAGCGAGGCCATGTCGATCACGAAGCGGTACTTCACGTCCGACCGCTCCATCCGCTCGTAGGCCTGGTTGATGTCCTGCATGGCGATCATCTCGCAGTCCGGCAGGACGTTCTTCTCGGCGCAGAAGTCGAGCATCTCCTGGGTCTCGGCGATGCCGCCGATGGGGGATCCGCTGACGCGGCGACGACCGCCCAGCAGCAGGCCCGAGTGGAACGGCGGCAGCTCGTCGATGGCCCCGACGATCACCAGCGAGCCGTCGATGTCGAGCAGCGGCAGGTAGGGCTGCAGCTTGTGCGCCACCGGGATGGTGTCGATGATCAGGTCAAAGCCGTTGCGCGCCTCGCGCATGGCGTCGCGGTCGCTGGACAGCAGCACCCGGTGCGCGCCGAGCGCGTGGGCGTCGGCCCGCTTCGACTCCGAGCCGGTGATCACCGTCACCTCGCAGCCCATGGCCACGCCCAGCTTCACCGCCATGTGGCCGAGTCCGCCCAGACCCGCCACGCCCAGTCGCGTGCCCGGCCCGGCCTTCCAGGTCTTCAGCGGCGAATACGTCGTGATGCCGGCGCAGAGCAGGGGCGCGACGCGGGTCACGTCCAGGCTCTCCGGCACCTTCAGCACGAAGGCCTCGCGCACCACGATGTGGTCGCTGTAGCCCCCGTAGGTGGTCTCGCCCGTGTGCCGGTCCTTGCCGTTGTAGGTGCCGGTCGAGCGGTTGCGGCACAGCTGCTCCTCGCCCTTGCGGCACTGGTCGCAGTCCATGCAGCTGTCGACGAGGCAGCCGACGGCGGCCAGGTCGCCCTCGCGGAACTTGCGCACCTGCGGCCCGACCGCGGTGACGCGACCGACGATCTCGTGACCCGGGCAGCAGGGGTACATCGTCCCGCCCCAGTCGTTGCGCGCCTGGTGCAGATCCGAATGGCAGACGCCGCAATAGAGGATGGCGATCTTCACATCGTCCGGCCGCAGGGCGCGGCGGTCGAAACGGAACAGGCCCATGCCGCTGTCGGGGGCGGTGGCGGCGTAACCGATGGCGTTGGGCATTGGGGAGGGTTCCTTGGTGGCAGGAGGCCATCATCGCAGGGCGTGTGGTTTTGCTGCAAGGTGCGTGGTTCGAGACGCTCGCTTGAGGCTCGCTCCTCACCATGACGAACTTTGGCGCGATTAAATCCTGCCCGTCATCCTGAGGAGCGATCCCTCAGGATCGCGTCTCGAAGGACGCACCCCGCTTCAGCCCTCAAACAGGTCCGCTGTCGCTTCCAGCACTTCGCGGGCCAGCAGGCGGTTGACCGGGCGGCCCTGTTCGGCGGCGGCCTCGTCGAGGCGGGCGACCAGGGTCCGGGCGGCGGTCACCGAACGCTCCATGCGGCGCAGCAGGAATTCGTAGAGGTCCGGCGCGGCGCGGATGTGCTTCTCGCGGAAGAGGGCCTCCAGAACCGCGATCATCAGCGCGTCGTCGGGCTCACCGATCTCGGCCACGGTCAGGGCGTTCAGCCGCGAGCGCAGGTCGGGCAGGGCGGCGGGCCAGCTCGCCGGGCGGGTGCGAGCGGTCAGCAGCAGGCCGCCGTCTGCGGGGGCTCGATTGATCAGGTGGAACAGGGCCTCGTCGCCGATCTCGTCGGCATTCTCGACCAGCAGTGGACGACCGTCTGTGGACGCGCCGGCCTCATAGTGTGCGGCGCCGGCCTTTCCCGCCCACAGCGTCGCCAGATGGGTCTTGCCGGCGCCCTCCGGGCCGACCAGCGCCAGCGCGCCGCCCGGCCAGGCGGGCCAGGCCTCGATCAGGGCCAGCGCCTGCTCATTGGCGCGCGAGGTCACGAACGCCGCCCGCGTAAACACAGGCGGGCTGGCGAGGCGCAGGCTGAGCTGTCTGGCGCGTGTGATCACGCAGGCGGTTTACCACGCGGGTACAGGCGCGCGAGGCCGGGGTCCGGCAGGGGCGGGGATAGGGAGGCTGGGGCTGTGGACAGTTTGAGCGGGGACATGCACTTCAGTGCGTGTCCCCTGCCAACCGGAATCAAGGGACACGCACTGAAGTGCATGTCCCTGGGGGCTCGCCCCCTCCGCAAACCTTGACAATCAGGGGGCTCCATGCGCCCTTCCGCGCCTCCGATTTTCGCCCCGAATGACTGAAAACGACCGACAAATGCACGCCTATCGCACCCATACCTGCGGCCAGCTGCGCGCCGCCGACGCCGGCGCCGCCGTTCGTCTGTCCGGCTGGATCCACCGCAAGCGCGACCATGGCGGCCTGGTCTTCGTCGACCTGCGCGACCACTACGGCCTGACCCAGCTGGTCATCGGCCCGACGACGCCGGGCTTCGACCTGATCGAGCGCATCCGCACCGAGAGCGTGATCCGCGTCGACGGCGCTGTCGTCGCCCGTTCGGCCGACACCCAGAACCCCAACCTGCCGACCGGCGAGATCGAGATCCACGTCACCGGCGTCGAGATCCTGTCGGAAGCCGCCGAGCTGCCGCTGCCGGTGTTCGGCGAGCCCGACTATCCCGAGGAGCTGCGCCTCAAGCACCGCTATCTCGATCTGCGCCGCGAGACCCTGCACAGGAACATCGTCCTGCGGTCGAAGGTGATCCACTCGATCCGCCACCGCATGGTCGGCCAGGGTTTCCTCGAGTACCAGACGCCGATCCTGACGGCCTCGTCGCCGGAAGGCGCGCGCGACTTCCTCGTGCCCTCGCGGCTGCATCCGTCGAAGTTCTATGCGCTGCCGCAGGCGCCGCAGCAGTTCAAGCAGCTGCTGATGGTCTCCGGCTTCGACCGCTACTTCCAGATCGCACCCTGTTTCCGCGACGAGGACCTGCGCGCCGACCGGTCGCTCGAGTTCTACCAGCTCGACGTCGAGATGAGCTTCGTCACCCAGGAAGACGTGTTCGCGGCCATCGAGCCGGTGATGCACGGGGTGTTCGAGGAGTTTGCCGACGGCAAGCCGGTCACGCCCTATCCGTTCCCGCGCATCGCCTATCGGGACTCCATCGCCTGGTACGGCAGCGACAAGCCGGACACCCGCAACCCGATCAAGATGGGCGACGTCTCCGACCACTTCCGTGGCGGCGGCTTCGGCCTGTTCGCGCGCATCCTGGAAGACGCCAAGAACGCGGTCTGGGCCGTGCCGGCGCCGGGCGGCGGCAGTCGCGCCTTCTGCGACCGCATGAACAGCTGGGCGCAGGGCGAAGGCCAGCCGGGTCTTGGCTACGTCTTCTGGAGCGAGGACCAGGGTGGCTGGGGCGGCCCGATCGCCAAGAACCTCGGCGCCGAGCAGACCCAGGCGCTGATGACGAGCCTCGGTCTCGGAACCGGCGACGCGGCCTTCTTCGTCGCGGGCGATCCCAAGGTCTTCTACAAGTTCGCCGGCTCGGCCCGCACCCGCGTGGGGACGGAGCTGAAGCTGATCGACGAGAACCGCTTCGAGTTCTGCTGGATCGTCGACTTCCCGATGTTCGAGTGGAGCGAGGAGGAGAAGAAGGTCGACTTCAGCCACAACCCCTTCTCGATGCCCCAGGGCGAACTGGAGGCCCTGGAGACGCAGGACCCGCTGTCGATCCTCGCCTACCAGTACGACATCGTCTGCAACGGCTACGAGCTGTGCTCGGGTGCGATCCGGAACCACAAGCCGGAGATCATGCTCAAGGCGTTCGAGATCGCCGGCTACGGCCAGGACGTGGTCGAGGACCAGTTCGGCGGCATGCTCAACGCGTTCCGCTATGGCGCGCCGCCGCACGGCGGTCTGGCGCCGGGCATCGACCGCATCGTCATGCTGCTGGCCGGACAGACCGCGATCCGCGAGGTCATCGCCTTCCCGCTGAACCAGCAGGGGCAGGATCTGCTGATGAACGCGCCGTCAGAAGTCGCCGACAAGCAGCTGAAAGAACTGCACATCCGCCTGGCGCCGCCGATCAAGGGCTAGGGCGGCTCTAGTCGCGTCGGGCGGCGCGGGCGGCGGCGGCTTCGGCGCGTTCGGCGTCGGCCTGGGCCCGGGCGGCGGCGCGCTGGGCGGCGTCAGCGTTTTCGGGTTTTGTAAGCTATCCACTGATTCGCACCCGCATGGGTAATTTGTCCGCGTCCGCCAATGCGGCGAGTCGTAGCTTTGTCAACCG
>JAIOXZ010000057.1 GCA_021741355.1 Caulobacter sp. | reverse complement strand
CTCCGCGCGGCGCTCTTCGGGGCGCAGGTCGGGACGGAGGGATGGTCCTTGCGTTCGAACAAAGGGATGCCTGGGGTCGACGCCGCTCCAACCCACAGCGCAGGTCACCAACGAGCGGTCAATTGATGTGCTACCTACGTCGGTCATTTTCATTTGCTACCGACACGTCCGGGCTTTGACCATCGCCGCGCCCTGGGCTAACGTGCCGCGATGACCGATCGCTTCGACCGCCTGTTCCGCTACGACCCCTCCGCCCAGGACGGGGCCGGCGACGTGCCGCCCGGCCTCGCGCCGGCCATCGAGCCCTGGTTTCCCAGGGCGTCCGACCTCGACGTCCGCCTTTCGGCGCTGATGGGCCGCTACACCTGCGACCGTCTGACCGGCATCGGCCGCCACGCCTTCCGTCAGCACGTGGAAGAGCAGATCGGCCGCCTCGACGCCGCCGTCGAGGGCTGGTCCGAGGACGAGGCCGGACACCAGCGCGACCTGTCGATCAAGTTCCACTGGGGCCACGACCACGATTTCGGCGATTTCCGTCTGGCCGGCCGGATGGGTGACCGCCACCTGCGGGTGTTGCGCAATTTCATGCTGGCTTTTCCCGTCGACGAGGACTCGTTCTGCGGCCGGCGTGTCCTCGACGTCGGATGCTGGACCGGCGGCACCGCCCTGACGCTCGCCGCCCTGGGCGCCCGTGTCACCGCCGTCGAGGAGGTGCGAAAATACGCCCGCATGGCCGACTTCCTGGCCCGCTCCTTCGGTGCCGACGTGCGGGTCCGCGAAAGCAGCCTCTACGCCCTCGACCTGTCCGAGGCCGTCGATCTGGTGCACGTTCCCGGGGTGATCTACCATGTTTCCGATCCGTTGCTGGCGCTCAGGCTGCTGAACAACGCCTTGGTGCCGGGCGGCGCGATCCTGGTCGAGTCCGAGGGAATCAACGTTCGCGGCGCGCTGTGCCGCTACGAGGGGAGCGTGCTGTTCCATTCCGGCAACCGCGAGGAGCTGAGTCGTGGCGGCTGGAACTGGTTCTCGCCCTCGCCCCTGGCCCTGGCGCGCATGCTGTGGGGCGCGGGTTTCGACGACATCACCTGTGCCTGGATCGACGACCGCCTCTACGCCTACGGGGTCAAACGACGCCGGGTGCCCATCACCCGCGCCGGCCTGTCCCGGCCCGACGTGCCGTGAACGGACCGGCCGGCCCCGCCTTCCTGATCGGCGTGCCCCGCTCGGGGACGACGCTGCTGTCCTTTCTGCTGGGGCGCCATCCCGAAGTCGCGGCGCCGGCCGAACCCTGGATCATGCTGGCCGTCGAGAGCTTCGGCCGCGTTTCCGCCCGGCATCCCGCCGAGAGCAACCTGATCGGCGACGGTCTGGCGGCGTTCCGCGGGGACATCGACCTCGACGCCGCCCTGGCCGGCTTCGCCGCCGATCTCTACCGCCGCCGCCTCGCCGCCGCCGGCCGGCGGGTAATGGTGGACAAGACCCCGCGCTACTGGCACGTCCTGCCCTTTCTGCGCCGGCTGTTCCCCGAATCGCCGGTCCTGCTGATCCTGCGCGATCCCTTCGACGTTCTGGCCTCGTACAAGAGCAGTTGGGGCCTCGACGTGACCCGTCCCGATCCTTTGGGGCGCGACGTTTTCATGCGTCTGGATTTGACCCTCGGCTTCTCGCGCGTCGCCGCTCACAGGGCGGCGGACGATCCCGGCACCATGGTGGTGCGCTACGAGGATCTGGTCCGCGACACCGCTCCGACGCTCGCGCACGTACAGCGTTTCCTCGGGCTCGAGCCACTGGTGAACGCCGCTCGGGTGGATTTTGCCGAGATCGCCACCGCCTTCGGCGACTCGCCGCTGGGCGACCGCAAGATCCTGTCCAGCGCCGGAGTCCACGCCGGGTCGGTGGGCCGCTGGCGGGATGTTCTGACCCCGGAGGAGCTTCAGGCCGGCCTCAACCTGTGGGGGACCGCACTGGTCGAGGATCTGGGCTACGGCGCATCGCTGGCCGAGGTTCTGGCCCGGGGCGTCACGGCGCCCGAACCGGCGGCGGTGGCGGCGCGCGTCGCCGGAGCCGAGGCGGAACTGGCCCGCCGCTGGGACGACACTGCCCGGGTGGCCCGCAGCACACCGGGGCTGGACGAGTTGCGCGCGGCCATCGACATCGCCCATGCCGACCCCCGTCAGGTGCTGCACGCCGCCGCCGTCGCCGACGGGTTGCGCCACCAGATCGCCGAGGCCCACGCCGAGGCCGAGACCGAAATCAGTCGCCACCGCTCCGCCCTGGACGAGGCCGGGCGCCAGATCGAATTCCACCGCTCCGCCCTGGACGAGGCCGGGCGCCAGATCGAGTCCCATCGCGCCGCCCTGGATCGGGCCCGCGACGACATGGAACGGCACCGGGCCCAGGTCGCCGACGCCGAGCGCCAGATCCTGGAACACCGGGCGATGCTCGAACGGGCCGGAGCCGATCTGGCCCGCCTGGGAGAGGAGGTGCGCCATCTCTCCTCCGAGACCGGACGCCTGTCCGCCGAACTGCGCGACTCCCGGTCCGAGGCCGAACGCTGGCGCGGCTTCGGCCAATGCCTGTGGCGCAGCCGTATCGTCGGAGGTTATCTTCGCATGAGAGGAATGACCCTTCCGGGCGAGTGAGACGATGGCAGTCCAGATGACCCTGTCCGAAGCTCTGGGCCTGGCGGTGGAGCGCCAGGAGCGCCTGGAGCTGGAGCAGGCCGAGGCGATCTGCCGTCAGATCCTGAACGCCGTGCCGGACTGGCGGCCGGCCGCCGGTCTGCTCGTCTCGTTGCTGCTCTCGACCGGCCGGCCCGACGAGGCGGCCCGCATCGCCGCCCGCTATCCCCGCCTGGACGACGAGTTGACCCCCGGCGACATGGTCGAGAACTGGCGGCGCCACAGCCAACCGGCCGGCGTCGTCGGCACCGTGATCGTCCCGGCCTTCCGGGCCGCCGGCTGCATCGCCCGGGCTCTGGACAGCGTCGCCCGGGCGGTGGACCATCTGCGTGCGGCGGTGGACGATCCCGGCCTGCGGGTGCTGTTGGTGGTGTCCGACGACGCCTGCCCCAAGGGCAGCGCCGCCGCCGCCCTGGACTGGGCCCGCGCCCGAGACTGGAACGATCTGCGCCTCGCCGCCGTCGCCGTCAACAGGGGGGCCGCCGTGGCCCGCAACACGGGGGCCCGGCTGGCCGAGGGGCCGCTGCTGTGGTTCCTCGACGCCGACGACGAGTTTCTGCCCGAACATCTGCACATCACCCGCGATCTGCTGCTGCACACGCCCCGGGCCGGTTTCGTGCGGACCGGCATGGTGTTCGAGACGATCGACGATCAGGTGACCCTGACGGCCCGCATCCGCAATCAGAACACATCGCCGATCAATCTGTGCGTCCGCCGCGCCTGCCACGACTTTGTCGGCGGCTTTCCCGAGGAGCCCTGTTTCCGCGACGGCGGCGGCGAGGATGTCGCCTATGCCGACTTCCTGTCCACGTTCTTCTATGGGATCCGAAAGATGCGCCAGACGGTTGTCTATCGTCGCCGGCCCGGAAATTCCCTGGACGTGCAGGCGGACGAATTCACCGGCCGGGTTCCGAGCGACCAGAAAGTCTTGCCACGCGATCTGCTGTCGCGCCAGATCGCCGCCAGGGTCTTCACCATGAGCCGCCTTCACCGGCTGCGCCACGTCGTACCGCCCGACGGCCTGCCGCCGTTGCGCGGTGTCCGCTGGCCGGTGGAGAATGTCAACTCCGATCCGGAATATGGCTGAGGACGACGCGCTCGATCAGATCGAGGGGATCCTCCAGCAGGTCGAGCCCCCATTCGAGCCGCCCCAGGGCGAGAACGCCAAGGGCGCCGAGCTGCTCGCAACGGCCGTCGGCCAGCATCTCGCGAAAGCGTGGGCGCGGCACGGTCACCACCTCGATCGCCTCGCGCCGCACCCAGGCGGGATCGGGGCGGGCGCCGACTCCGACGAAGACATGTTCGAGCCCGCGATAGCGGTTCATCTTCAGCCGGAAGCTGCCCAGCGGCGCCATCCCCGCACAGAATGGCCGGTTTCCTCGTGCAGTTCGCGGATCATCGCCTCCAGCGGATCCTCACCCGGTCCCAAGCCTCCGGCCGGGCATTCCAGGGTGTCGTGACCCAGGGGCGGGCGGAACTGGCGGACCAGCAGAATGTCGCCGGCCACGGTCAGGATCACGCCCATCATTCCGTCCGGCTCGACCAGACAATAATGGGGGTCGTCGTCAATCCCGGCGCCCGGCGCCGAAGGAACCTCGTCGATTCGGAACCAGCGGGTCGCGAACACGGTTCGAAAGGGAACGGCTGGCCGGCTCACCGCGGACCTCATCCCCGCCGCACGCCCAGCACGCGCACCGCCAGCAGGGCGTGACGGGTGGATTCGGCCAGGCGCGGGGCGCGGCGGTGGACCCAATGGAAGCCGTGGCGGGCCAGGAAGCGCAGGCCCGGGCGACCGCCGCCGGTGGCCAGGCGGGCGTAGTGGATCAGCGCCGGCACCTTGTACAGACGCGGCATGGCGCGGTGCAGCCAGCGGCCCAGGCGGTTGCGCTCGTACAGGCGGTGCGACCACAGGCCGCAGACATAGCCGAAGCTGACATAGCCGCCCTGGGCGCGGCAGATGTCGAACACCTCGGCGAAGATCTTCTCGCGCATGGTCAGGGTCTTGGTCTCGCCGTGCAGCCGCGACTGGGCCAGCCTGTCCTCGACGAAGCGGACGATGCCGCCGGCATTGGCGATGCGCAGCCAGTATTCGTAGTCCATCGCCGTCTGAAGCTCGGCGTTGAACGGCCCCACCCGCTCGGCGATGCGGCGGGTCCAGAAGGCGGCCGGCTGGCAGACGCAGCAATCCTCCATCAGCCGGGCGAAGCTGTAGGGGGCGGTGGCATAGGGGCCGGTGACGGCGTCGTCCTCGTCGATGTAGTCGGCATTGCCGTAGACCATGTCGCATTCGGGATTGGCGTCGAAGAAGCGGACCACGGTTTCCAGGGCGCCGGGCAGCAGGACGTCGTCGGAATTGAGATAGGCCAGAACCTCGCCGCGGGCCCGCGCCATGCCCTTGTTGATGGCGTCGGTCTGGCCGTTGTCGGGCTCCGAGACCCAGGTGATGCGCTCGCCGTAGCTCTTCAGGATGTCGACGGTGTCGTCGGTCGAGGCGCCGTCCATGACGATCAGTTCGACATCGGGCCAGCTCTGGCTCAGCACGCTGTCGATGGCGCGGCGGATCCAGCGGCCGTGATTTCGGGTCGGCATCACGATGCTGACCAGGGGGGTGCGCCGTTCCGGCTCGGCCCGGGCCTCGGCCCGGTCGAGGACACGCAGGAAGCCGGCCCGCAGCGCCGCCGCCGATTCGTTCCAGTCGTAGGCGGCGAGGCGCCCGGCGCCGCGCGCGATCAGGCTTTCGCGCAGCGTCGGCTCGGTGACGATGCGCACCATCAGCGCCGCCATGGCCTCGATGTCGGTGGGGTCGCAGGCCAGCACCGCGTCGCCGCCCACTTCGGGCAGCGACGAGGATTCCGAGCAGATCACCGGCGTGCCGTAATGGAAGGCCTCCAGCAGCGGCATGCCGAAGCCCTCGAACAGCGAGAAATAGACCAGCGCCTCGGCGTGGCGGAACAGGGCGCGCATGCGGCCGTGATCGACATAGCCCAGATGCCAGATCGGCAGGTCACCGAAGCCGTCGACCGCGCTTTGCCAGCCGTCGGGATTGCCGGTCAGCACCAGCCCGGTGTCCGGCGGCAGGTCGGGCAGGGCCTTGCGGAACGCCTCGAACAGGCGGCGGTGGTTCTTGTGCGGCCACAGATTGGCCGGCATGAAGAAATAGCGCCGGAAGCCCGCCGCCGGGCCCAGGGCCTCGTCCCGCGACGCCTCGGCGGCGTCGGTCTCGGCGGCCAGCTCCTCTGGCAGGGCGGCCGGCATCAGGAAGACGTCGGGGCAGCGGGTCCAGGGCGAGTCGAGCAGCGTGCGGCGGGAATGGCCGGTCAGGGTGGCGATGCCCCCGGCCCGGGCCAGGGCGAGCTGGAAAGCCCGCCGCCGCGAGGCCAGACTCCAGGCGGGAAAGAATTCCGGAAAGAATTCGTGCTGCATGTCGGGAACGACGAAGACCTGCCGTTCCATGGGGAAGTCGGGCAGACGGGCGTCGGCCTGCCACTCCAGCGACGCCTCCTGGGGATAGCTGCGCAGCAGCACGTCCACCCGGGCGACCCGCAGGAACTGGGGCAGGGCGGTGTAGAAGCCGGGCCCGTCGCCGGGCAGGGGCACGGTCAAAACGCCGTTCAGCCGGATCGGCGGTTCGCCCGGGCGATGGAACAGCACCAGGCGGTCGTTCGGGAAACGGCGCAGATAGGCGCGCAGGACGCCGGTGATCCAGGGCACGATGCCGCCGCTGACTCCGGCGACCAGCGGATAGAGGTCGATGCCGATGGTCAGCGATCCCTGCTCGACGGCGCTGCCGCCGCGCTCCGGCTCCGGGGCGGGCATGCCGGCCCGGTCCAGCCCCAGCCCGGCGAAGCTGTCCTGGGCCACGGTCCACAGCCGCACGGTGGGCCAGACCAGCGCCTCCATGCCGCCGCCCGGCCGGCGCGCCTCGCGCAGCAGGGTGTCCAGCCAGTAGCACAGGGCGCCCAGGGTGACGGGACGGCCGCAATGGCGCTCGGCCATCAGGCGCAGCTCTTCGGCGCGGCGGAAGCCGCCCGAGGCGGTCAGGGTGTCGCCCCATTCCCGCGACGCCGCCAGCAGTCCCTCGACCGGAGCCGGCGGGGCGATTTCGGCGAGGCGGATCCACAGCTCCCAGTCGAAGCTCCAGCGCAGCGACGAGTCCAGCGGTCCGGCGGCCTTCAGCGTTTCGCGGTTGATGAAGGTGGCGGGTTGCAGGATGTAGTTCAGCCCCTCGACCAGGCCGCGGCGGTCGAAGGTCAGGGGGTGGGGATTGAACGCGGCCAGCCGCTCGCCGTCCTCGCCGACCCTGAGCCCGTTGCCGAACCAGAAGGAGGCGCCGGGATGTTCGGCCCAGGCGGCGGCGACGCGCTCGAGGGCGCCGGGCAGCAGGAAGTCGTCGGCGTTCAGCCAGGCGACGATGTCGCCGGTGCAGCGGGCGAAGCCCTTGTTGATGGCGTCGGCGGCGCCGTCGTCGGGCTCGCACACGAGTCCGGTCAGGCGGTCGCGCCAGCGCTCCAGGACCGCGGGCGTCCCGTCGGTCGAGCCGCCGTCGATGACGAAATGTTCGAGATCGGGCCAGTTCTGATCAGCCACCGAGGCCAGGCACTGTTCCAGGAACCGCCCCTGGTTCAGGGACGGCGTGACGATCGAGATGCGGGGACGACTCATGCTCTCTCCTTCAGGCGCCGCGGCGCAGCCAGCGGCCGAGGAAGGTGCGGCGCCGCGGCCCGGGTTCGGCCGGCGCGGCGGGGGGGAGGGGCAGGCCGGCGCGGTCGGTGCCCAACTCGCCCATCAGATCCTGGGTGGCCATCCACAGCCGCACCACCGGATCGACCAGGCTCTCGTCCAGGCCGCCGCCGGGGCGCTGCGCCTCGCGCATCAGGGTTTCCAGCAGATAGCACAGGGCGCCGCGGGTC
>JAIOXZ010000056.1 GCA_021741355.1 Caulobacter sp. | reverse complement strand
GGAGGAAGTCTTTGATCCGCTCCCACTGATCATCCCTGAGACCATAACGCCGCATCGGTCGGCCCTCCAATTTGCCGACCGCCTATGAATCACCGATTTCGCCTCATGGGAACCCCCTAACTGACGACACGCCCTAGCGACCCGCGCCGCTGGGCGTCATTATCTGAGCAGATGGTCAGCGTCCCGGCGCACCCACCGACGGGGCCCCGTGCTTAAAGCCGCCAGCGGACTCCACTGTTCCCGTCTAACGGAACCTTGACGACGATGTCGTGGCATTTGATGCAACGACCGGCCGGCGGATGCGGTTGGCGCGAGGTGGGCAGGATGGGCGGCCCCAATTTTCGCACCCTTGAAAGGCTTTCGAGGATGGCACCTACCGGCGTCTTATACTGCGAGCCGGCGGGTGCCCCGCCGATGGTCAGATGGCAATGGCGGCAGTCGCCCACATAAGGATGCGGCATCCCCGTGCCCAGCTTGACCGGCGGGATGTGCTTGATGGTCATCAGCTTGTAGGCTGGCTTCGGTGCGACCATATCGGTCATCGGGTCCAGCAGGGTCGGCTCGGTCGGCAAGGGCAGGCGGCCGAACAGCAGCCCCTCGGCCCGGCGCAATGACGAGACGCCATCGAGCGGCGACGGCGAGCCGGCGATCTTGTTCCAGAACAGGCCGGCACCCACCGCCGCCAACAAAGCCAGGATGGCGTAGGTCACGGGCCGACGCGGAAGTTTGGGGAAGGCCATCGCCGGGCTTCGCCTCACTGCGTCGGGTTGAACCAGAGAGCCAAGCCCTCGTCATCGCGCAGACGGCAGGTGACGCCGTTGACGATGACGTCCTTGGCATAGATCTCGGCACCCGGACGGGTGGGGTCGAACAGAAAACCGGTGCCAGTCAGACGCGCGTTGTCCAGCGTCGGGCATCCGATTTGCCGCAAATAGGACTGCGGAGCCACCGAGATTTCCAGCAAGTTGCCGGTGCCGTCATTGATCCACAGATGCACCTGCCCCCACCCGGCGGCATCGCCGACGCTGACCGTGCGGGTTACCCGGCCGGCGAACTGGATCGGCGCGGTCGGGACGAAGGGCGTCAGGCCGGGCAGCGCCGCCGGCACGGCGGTGGCCGTCATGGCCGACGAGGCATCGGACGAAATCACGGCCGGCGCACGATCGGGCAACAGGGCCAGGACGACCACCGCCGCAACCAGAACGACCCCACCCACCAAGATCGCCTGACTGGGGTCGCCGCTTCGGGCCGCCTCGGCGAGGCGACGCGACGAGTCCCTGAGCCGCGCGATCAGGGTCAGGCCCGTCATCGTTAGGCCCGAGCCGTCGTTTCGTGCGCCGGCGCGGGGCTGACGAACAAACGGATGTCGCGGGCGAACGGCAGCTTCTCTTGAATGCGCGCGCGGACCGCTTCGGCCACCTTGGTGCCGTCCTTGACCTTCAGACCGGGGTTAACCCGAAGGCGAACGTCGAGATGTACCTCTTCACCGACATTGCGGCCGCGCAGGAAATAGATCGAATGCACCGCCGGATGTTCGCTGGCGGCCTGCCAAGCGGTTTCCAGCACCTCGACATCGACCGAGGTGTCCATCAGGCCCTTGAACGCCTCGCTGATCAGCTCGATGCCGATCTTGCCCACCAGCAGCGAGACACCCACGGCGGCCAGCGTATCGGCGATCGGGAAGCCGATCACCGACGCCACCACGCCCACCAACACCGCCACCGACGAGATGGCGTCCGAGCGGTTGTCCCAAGCGTTGGCGATGATGGCCGGGCTGTTGTTCTCGGTGCCGACGCACACTTGGTAACGGTACATCAACTCGTTGGTGACGATGGTCACCGCCGCGCCGACGGCGGCGATGATACTGGGGGCCTCAAGGTTGCCACCGATGATCTTGAGGATCGATTCGTACATCAAGAGCATCGCGCCAAGCAGCAAAATCAAGCCGACGATCGCCGACGAGATGTACTGGATATTGCCATAGCCGTAGGGATGCTTGTCATCCGCCGGCTTGTTCGACATCTTGACCGAAAACATCGTGACCATGGTGGCCACAACATCGGCACCGGAATGAAGCGAGTCGGCGAGCAGCCCGGCGCTTCCGCTGAGAAGGCCCAGGATTCCCTTGAAGATAGTCTGGAAGATGTTCACATAGAACGCCCACCAGACCACCTCCTCGCGACAGTCTCTGCAATAATCGAACTTCATTGGCTCATATATTCCAAAATGGCGCTACCCAAGATGCGGTAGTTGCCGTCCAACTTCTTTCCCTTGACCTTGCCGGATCGTACCATCTCGATCGCTTCGATCCTCTCGATACCCAGCAGGTTGGCCAATTCCTGGGTGGAGTAGAATCGGTGCGGGCGGATGTCGTGCTTGAACGCCCACTCGAACAGGCTGAGCACTCCCTGCGTCAACCATACCACGCTGGTGCCCCGCGCGATTGTTTCCCAGATCATTTCCCGCTCGCCTTTCCATGCGCCAAGGGCAGCAGTTCCTGAAACAATTCAGGCGTGATCACCGGAGTGTCCCCATCCGCCGGGCGCTGGTAATAATCCATCCGATCGAAACCGGTGAGCCGCGCCAGATAATCCCAGGGCCATTTGGTGATTTCCGTGTTGAAGATGGCCGACGAGGTATTTGATTCCTCGCGGCGCAGGGCGATGCGATCTTCCATGTCGACCAGCGACCCCATCATCTTCTTGTAGGTCTCGGCCGACTGGATGTTCGGATATTGCTCGACGATGGCCATCAGGCGCCCGAGCGCGGCGTTCAGGCCGGCTCCGTCGAGCCCGAGTGCCTTGCCGAGATCGCTGCTCTCGAACAGCTTCTCAAGCGCTTCGGGCGTGCCGCGACCACTGGTCACGCTTTCCGCCCGCTTGTCGGCGGCGTGGTTGAACACGGAATGTTCGAGGGCGGCGTGATTAAGGGTCAACTTGACCAGGTTGCCAAACAGATTGTCGCGGCGGGTGAGCGCGGCTTCAAGATTGGCCCGCTTGGCCAGCGCTTCCTCGTGCAGGATGACGAAGGTGTTGTAACGCAGCAGCAGGGTGACGACGAACACCAGGATGCCGGCCAAGGACAACACCAGAAGAGTCCGGACGGTGCGCGAGCCGACTGGCTCCAGCCCCTCGCCTTCCTCGACCGCATACAGGTTGGCCAGCCGCTCGTCGGCGTCCTTCACCCGCTTGACGGCCTGGAAATCGAGTACTTCCGCCGCGTTGCCTTCACTGCCGCCCTTGGCCATGATCCCCCATCACTCCGCCGGTGTTCAGATCCCCGAGCCTTCCAGCTCGTTGGCCTTCTTGAAATAGGGCAGCGCCTCGTCGTGCTGGCCCATCTGCTCGTAGCAATAGGCGATCGCGCGATGCACCTTGCCTTCGTCGGGACGCAGGCCGAGGGCGATCTTGAAGCTGTCGATCGCTTGCGCGAAGCGCCCGAGATTGTCCAGCGCCACGCCCAACCGGAAACGGACATTGAAATTGAGGGGATTGGCCTCGGCGACCTTGATCAGCACCGGCACCGCCAGTTCATGCTGCTGCGCCTGGACGTAGGTCAGCCCGAGAACGGTGGCGATCTTGACGTCGTCAGGCGCCGCCCGGTGGGCCGCCTCGAGCAGCTTCAGCCCCTGCTCGGCGGCGCCGGTCTTGACGTAGGCGATGCCCAGATGCAAAGCGAGCTGATTGTCGTCGGTGCCTTCGGTCCACAGCGGCTCAAGCGCCGCCACGGCCGTCTCGTAGCGGCCGGCCTTGGCGTGGGCGATACCCTTGTCACGGTAATAGGTGCGCCGGATATCCTCGTCGAGCGAAAACGTCGAGCGGAAGGCATCGACCAGATTCGACCCCAGTCGCTGAACGATGGACAGGCCGCAATGGGCATACAGCCCGATGTCACCCCAATCCGCAGACTTCCTCACCATAATTCGCCACTCCAAGATTTCGGGTCGAAGGCCGCTGTTCACCTGATTACGTGGCAGGCCTCGCAGGCGCCCCGGTTTTCATGAGGGTTGCCCCCTCCTTCCGCGATGTCGCGGGTAATCACCGGCGGCGGCAAGTTTATCAAGTCGGGGTCCGGGGTCAACTCGAAACCCTCGCCGATCGGATGACACTCGGTGCAAGCGCCGCGATAGCCGTGTGGCCGCGGATCGCCGGCCTGAATCATCGGCGCGCCCTCGACCTGGGCGAATCCGAGCGGCCCTTCTGTGGCGAGCGTCAATGACAGCGTGCGCAAGGTCCCGCCCTGCTTGCGAATCACCGTGACCCGCGCCGTCGAGCGGTTCATCACCAGCCGGGTCGCAATCTGGAAATCCTCGACCGAAGCGACCGCCATGTCGTCGACCTTGACCACCACGTCCCCGGCCAGCAGGCCCGAACGGGCGGCGTTCAAGGTCACCTCGCCCAGCAGCACGCCGATGGTGCCCTGGGGATAATTCAGTTTGCGCGCCAGTTCGGTGGTCATCAGGCGGCCGTCCATGCCTTGCCAATGGCCCTCGAAGACCTTGAGGGTTCGCGCCATGTAATTCGGCGCGACCGGATCGCCGCCCGCCATCGGCGCGATCGGCGCCACGGCGGCGGCCGGCATGACCACCGGGGCGGCGGGCTGGGCCATCTGGGCCGGCGCCATCGTCGCGGGGGAAGCCGGCGGCGGCGCGGCGCGCTGGTTGGACACGATCAGAGCGGCGGCGGCGATCACCACCGCCGCGATGATCGGTCCCTTGGCGTTCATCAGGCCCATGCGCGAGTCACCGCGCGAACAACATCTTGGCGGCCACGGCCAGCATGGTGGCGGCGTAGATGCCTTTGAGGACGGGAATGGGCAGCACGCCCATCATCCGCGCGCCGATCAGGCCGCCGACATAGGCGCCGGGGATCATCAGCAAGGCCAGGGTCACCGGCGCCTGCCAGTGGATCAGGCCGGTCTGGGTGCCGTGAACGAACGACACCACCGAGCCGGCCACCGAGGCCCAGAAAACCAGCACCGAGCTGTTGGCGATGGCGTGCTGGAGGCCGATGCGGCCGATATAGCGCTGCAACGGCACCTCGACCACACCGCCGCTGATGCCAAGAATGCCGCTGATCAGGCCCATGGGCAGGCCGAGCACGGCCGACCGGGCCAGCCCCTCGGGAAGGACCGACGGCTTGGCGGCGCGGCCCTCGGCCTCGCCCATCAGGGCCTCGATGTCGTCGGTCGGCTTGTCGAGCGGGTCGGCCTCGGCCTCGGGGTAGGCGATCTCGTGCAGCGCCTTCAGCGCCATGGCCAGGGCGAACAAACCCAGCAGCACCGCGACGGCCTCGTCGCCCACCGCGTTGCCGATGAAATAGCCCAGCACCACACCGGCCACCGCCCATGGCGCCAGCGCCTTCACCTTGTCCCACTGCACCAAGCCCGCGCGGTCGTTGCGCAGCGAGGCGGCGCCGTAGACGGCGACATTGGTGAGAAAGGCCACCGGGCGGATGAGATACATGCCGTAGCCGAAGAACATCATCATGCCGGCGACCTGCAACACACCGCCGCCCATCGTCATCATCCCGCCGGTGATGCCGGCGGGGAGCGCCAGCATCATCAGGCCCAGGGCGTCGGCCAGCGCGTAGCCGGCGATGCGCAGGCCGCCCGCGTGGTCGCGATCGAAAATCGCCGAGCCGGCCGGGCTGGGCGCCGGTACCGCCGTCTGGACCACGTTGAGTCCGAGGGCGCCCGCGCCCCCGTCCACCGGGTTGCCGACCGCCGACCGCGCCTGCGCCCACCAGCCCGCTGCGCCGCCACCACCGGCGACCGTCACCCCGGTCGCGGCGCCGGACGGTGCCACGGGGGCGATGGCGCCCTGGGCGAAGCCGAGAACGTCCTGGAAGTGCGAAAGCACGACCTGGGCCGGCACGGTGAAACCGTCGATGGCGCCGGTCGGGCCACTGACGACAAGGTCGATGCCCACCAACTCGCCGTTGACATTGACCAGCGGGCCGCCATTCATCTCCCAGCCGGTCACCGCGTCGGATCGCAGAAGATGGGTGATGCGCATCCCGCCGACATCCAGCGCGACATTGGCCGTTCGGACGACGCCCTGGCGCACCACCGACGTCCCCGAGGCGTTGCGTCCGAACGCGAACACCTGCTGGCCGGGCGTGGCCCATTGCGGGTCGGCCAGTTTGAAGTACAGGAACTTTTCGGTGGTCTGAAGCTTGAGCAGCGCCAGATCGTGGGCGGGGATGGTCTTGACCAACTGGGCCGGGAATTGACGCAGGCCGACGGCGGTCGCCACTTGGACCTGGATCGCCGGCAGCGACTGCACGGAATGCAGGGTGGTGATCACATAGCCGTTGGCCCCGATGATCGCGCCCGAAGCCACCGTGCCGGCGTTGACGCCGGCCCCCCCGATTCCCACCACGGCCGGCGGAACGGTGTGGTACAGCCGCTGCACATCGGGCATCGCCACGTTTCGCAACAGGAAATCGGTGACCGAAAGGTCGTCGGCCGACGAGAAGACCTCGTGCTCGTCATAGGTGGCAAGGAGGTAGAAACCCCAGGCGAAGGTCAGCGCCACCAACACCGCCAACGCGGCCGCCGGCAACTTCCACTGCCGAGAGCAGAAGATGATCGTGTTGCGGGGCGTGTCGCCCATCGTTTCGCCGGTCTCGATCGTGGTCATTCACTTCAATCCAAATTCTCGGGCGAAGGATATAGAAGCGCGGGGCGCTTCGCAATCCGCCTCGCTCATGGGGTGATGACGGCTATGTAGACGGTGGACACGCCCAGAAATATCCCCATCAGCGGCATGCCCCACCGCATGTATTCGCGGTGGGTGAAGTCGCGGCCTTCGGGAACCGTCGCCAGCGTTTCGGGGTGTCTTCTCACGAACTGGACATATTGGTTCATGGCCAGCGATCCCGCCGTGGCGCCGTACAGCGCTCCCGACGAGCCGGCCATCATCCCCAGGGAAAGCCCCCACCACCCCGCAGCGCTGTCGCCTGCCAGTTGCAGCGACGCCGCCATCGGCGCGAACACCGCGGCGGAACTGCCGGCGCCGATGAACAGGGTGGTCGCGGCGGCCAGCCACATCAACAGAATGGCCCGCAAGCCGGCATGGCCTCGGGTGACCGACTCCAGCCAGACGACGGTGGTGTCGAGAACCCCGGCGGCCAGCAGCCCGCCCACCATGACGAACAGCGCGGCGAAGAACAAGACGTCGGTGGCGCCACAAGCGTGCAGCAACTCGTCCTCGGAAAAGCGCCCTACCACCAGGGCCGCCACTCCGGCCAGAAAGGCGATGGGACCGGGCCGCAGGTCGAGTGGGCCGGCGAGAACCAGCAACGACACCGTGGCCACGGCGATCATGATGCCGGCCCGCATCAGACCGTCGTCGCCCGGAGCGCGGTCCAATGGACCGACATCCACAGCGACCGCAGGGGAGACGGGATGCCAATCGCCCGCCCGCACCTCGTAGAACACCAGCAGCGCCGCCAGTAGAACCAAGCAGACCGGCATCAGGCCGGCGATGAAGTCGTTGAAGTGCAGATGCCCGACCGAGGCCAGGATCATGTTGGGAAAGTCGCCGATCATGGTCGAGGCGCCGCCCAGATTGGCGGCGACGATCTCGGCGATGATCACCGGCACCGGATTGAGGCCGACCCGACGGCACAGATTGAGCGTGATCGGGACC
>JAIOXZ010000055.1 GCA_021741355.1 Caulobacter sp. | reverse complement strand
CAGCCGGGTTCCCGAACCGCCGGACAGGATCACGGGGACGATGGGGGCAGGGGTCATCGGGGCATCCGCTTGTGGAGACAATCCGCCGCTCGGGGCGGAGCCAAGGTATACCGGGCGCGAACGGGGGGGGCAAGGCCCGAATCTCGCGAGTCTCGGCGGGCCACCGGCTGGCGGGGCGGGGACCGGCCTCGGCCCGGACGCCGATCGACAGGGCCGGGCTGACGGAGAAGAACCTTTGCATTTGCCTGGGAAACCGGTCTATAGCTTCCGTGGCAGAGGCGGTCACGGCCTCTGTCCGAAGGCGGTAACCCAGATTCGACCGGGACGATGAGCCAACCTCATTCCGAACTCTACATCGACGGCCTTCTCGACGTCTCCTTTGCGCGTGGCATCGTGCGCGTCGACGTCTACAGCTACTCGGCCACCGAGAAGCACGCCAGCGGTCAGCCCAAGCCCGAGCTTCGCCAGCGCATGGTGATGGGCTCGCAGGCTTTCGTCGACTTCGTGGGCGGATTGCAGCTTGCCGTGCAGTCGTTGCGCGACAAGGGCGCCCTGCCGGGTAATCCCGCCCTGGCACCGGTCGCCCAGACGCCCGAGCCAGCGCCCGAACCGGCCCAGGCACCCGAACCGGCGTCCGAACCGGCCCGGGCACCCGAAGCCGTGCCGGAGGAGGAACGCCCCCGGATCAACACGCCGCGGTCCCCCAATTTCCCCGATCCGGCAGACGAACCACAGGAAAGCGGCAGCGCCACCGTCCGGGGCTGACCTGGTCCCGTTCACCGACGCCGCGCAAGGGATATTCATGGAAAGCCAGCAGGAGATCACACAGGACCGCCCCGAGGCTCCGGTCGCGCCCGAGATCGTCGAGGAGCCGCCCCGGCACACCTCGCTGCGCTGCCTGGTTCTGGTGGCGCGCCATCGCGGGATTGAGATGTCGGTGCAGCGGATTCTGCACGATTACGGTATCGGAAAACGTGAGCCGAGTACGGCGCAGCTTCAGCGCATCGCCAAGGATCTGGGGCTCAGGGCCCGCTACGGACAACTCGGTTGGGGCGACATCGCCGCCTTGGGCGAGGCCTTCCCTCTGATCGCCGAACTGAAGAACGGCAATTGGGTGGTGCTGAGCGGCTGGCGCGCCGAGGACCACAAGGTCGCCGTCTTCGATCCGCTGGCCGACACGCCCGAGATGATGTTCCTGTCCGAGGCGCAGTTCACCGCCGCCTGGAGCGGCAAGGTGATGTTCCTCAAGCGGGGCCGCACCGCCGACGATCCCAACCGGAAGTTCGACATCTTCTGGTTCATTCCCGAGATCATGCGCCAGAAGCGCCTGTTCATCGACATCGGCATCGTGGTGTTGGTGATGCACTTCCTGGGGCTGCTGATGCCGGTGTTCTTCCAGCTCATCATCGACAAGGTGCTGCATCACCAGAGCTATTCCACCCTTTACGTGCTGGTCGGCGGCATTTCCGGGGTGGTGCTGTTCGAGGCGCTGTTCGGCGCCCTGCGCGGATATCTGACGCTGTACGCCACCAACAAGATCGACATCCGGATCAACGACCGGATCTTCGGCAAGATGCTCAATCTGCCGATCGACTTCTTCGAGCGGTCCTCGACCGGCCTGCTGGTCAAGCACATGCAGCAGGCGGGCAGCATCCGGCAGTTCCTGACCGGTTCGCTGTTCACCACCCTGCTCGACACCACCATGCTGTGCGTGGCCCTGCCCATGCTGGCGCTCTATTCCTGGAAGCTGACCGTCGTGGTGGTGGTCTTCGCGTTCCTGATCGCCGGAGTGATCTTCTCGATTCTCAAACCCTTCCGCCGCCGCCTCGAGGAACTCTACGCGGCGGACGGCTCCCGTCAGGCGCTGCTGGTCGAGACCATCCAGGGCATGCGAACCGTCAAGTCGCTGGCCCTCGAACCCCATCACCGGCGCGAGTGGAACGACCGTTCGGCCCTGACCGTGGCCCAGACCTTCCGGGTCGGCAAGATGTCGCTGGCCGCCATGACGGTGGTCGAGGTGCTCTCCAAGGGCATGCCGGTGGCGGTGATCGCCCTGGGCACCCAGTCGGTGTTCGACGGCACCATGACGGTCGGCGCGCTGATCGCCTTCAACATGCTGTCGGGCCGGGTGGTCCAGCCGCTGGTGGCCATCGTCGGCCTGGTCCACGCCTATCAGCAGGTGTCGATCTCGGTGCAGATGCTGGGCAACATCATGAACCAGAAGCCCGAGCGCGGCGGCGTCGGCATGCGGCCCAGGATCAAGGGGCGGGTCGATTTCGACGGTGTGACCTTCCGCTACGCCGCCGATGGGGCTCCGGCGCTCGACGACGTCTCCTTCACCATCGGCGAGGGCAGCATCTTCGGCCTGGTGGGGCGGTCGGGTTCGGGCAAGACCACGGTGACCCGGATGATCCAGGGCCTGTATTCGGCCCAGGGCGGCGTGATCCGCGTCGACGGCTACGACATCCGCGAAATCGATCTGGTGCATCTGCGGTCGCATATCGGGGTGGTGCTTCAGGACAACTTCCTGTTCCGCGGCACGGTCCGCGAGAACATCGCCTCGGCACGGCCGGACTGCTCCATCGCCGAGGTGGTCGAGGCGGCCAAGATGGCAGGCGCCGACGAGTTCATCGAGCGCCTGCCGCGCGGCTTCGACACCATGCTGGACGAGAACGCGGCCAACCTGTCGGGCGGCCAGAAGCAGCGCCTGGCCATCGCCCGCGCCCTGGTCACCCAGCCCCGGATCCTGATCCTCGACGAGGCGACCAGCGCCCTGGATCCCGAGAGCGAGGCCATCGTTCAGCAGAACCTCAAGCGCATCGCCCAGGGACGGACCCTGATCGTCGTTTCGCACCGCCTGTCCACGCTGGTCGAATCCGACGCCATCATGGTGATGGAGCGCGGTCGTATCGAGGCACTGGGACGACACCACGAACTCCTGGCCCGCAGCTCCATCTATCGCGGACTGTGGAACCAGCAGACCAGACATATGGCCTGATCATGACCAAGCCTTCCGAGCAGAACGAGAACGCGGCCGAACCGGGGGGGAAGGCGGGCCCGGCCCAACTCAGGCTGGCCGAGAGCCAGACCCCGGCCGAGGCTCCCGGCCTCTTCGCCTCGATCCGTGAGCGCTGGAGCGAACGCGCCGACCGCGGCAAGAAACGCTATATCAGCGAGATGGTCACCGAGTTCCAGTCCGACGCGGTGGAGATCGAGCGCGGTCCGCCGCCGCAGGTGGCGCGCCTGACCACCTACACCCTTCTCGGCCTGTTCGCCACCGCGGTGACCTGGGCTTCGTGGGCCGAGGTGGACAAGATCGTCACGGCGCGCGGCCAGCTCGTGCCGACCACGCCGCAGATCGTCGTCCAGCCCTTCGAGACCTCGGTGATCAAGGCCATCAAGGTCCGCGCCGGCGACGTGGTGCGCAAGGGCGACGTGCTGGTCGTGCTCGACGCCACCTTCGTCGGCTCGGACTACGCCCAGCTTCAAAGCCAGCACGCCAGCTTTGGCGCCCACAAGGACCGTCTCGAGGCCGAACTGGCGCAGCGCGACTACGTCATTCCCGACAGCCCGACCAAGGACCAGATCCTGCAGGAGGCCGTCTGGCGCCAGCGGCGGGCCACCTACACCTCCCGCCTCGAGGACATCGCCCAGCAGATCGCCGAGAGCGAGGCCTCTCTCGACACCCTGAAGCGCGACCAGGTCGTGCTGCAGGACCGCCTGAAAGTCATTGAGCAGATCGAGAGCATGCGCCGCGACCTGGAGCGCAGTTCGGTCGGTTCGAAGCTCAACGTGCTGATCGCCCGCAGCGACAGCCTGTCGGTGCGCCGCGAACTCGAGCGCACCCGCAGCACCATCGTCCAGGAACAGCACCACCTCGCCGCCCTGAGGGCCCAGCAGGAGACCTTCGAGAGCGAGTGGCGCCAGAAGGTCACCGAGGAGCTGATCGAGGTCGGACGCCGGCTCGAGAGTGTCGTCGAGCAGTTGCAGAAGGCCGAACGCCGCCGTGAACTGGTCAATCTGGTGGCCCCCGAGGACGCCGTGGTGCTGCAGGTGGCGCAACGCTCGGTCGGCTCGGTGCAGCAGGCCGCCGAGGCGCTGGTGACCATGGTGCCGCTGCATGCCGAACTCGAGGCCGAGGTGCGCATCATGCCCGAGGACGTCGGCCCGCTGAGAACCGGCCTGCCGGCCAAGATCAAGCTCAACGCCTTTCCCTTCCAGAAGCACGGCACCCTGGAAGGCGAACTGAGAAGCATCTCGGAGAACACCTTCACCCCGAGCAGTCAGGCCGAAGGCGGCAGCTATTACAGAGCCCAGATCAAGCTGACCGTGACCGATCTGCGCAACCTGCCCGAGGGCCACCGGCTCCTGCCCGGCATGACGCTGTCCAGCGAGATCAAGCTGGGCACCCGCTCGGTGATCTCGTACTTCCTCTATCCGCTGATCCGGACCTTCGACGAGAGCCTGCGCGAGCCATGAGCGCCGGCTCGATCTTCCGTCGCGATTGTGATAAGTCCTGACGATATCCGGGCGAGGAGGAACGAGTGGAGTCTTCGAAACGCATATTGATCACCGGCGGGGCGGGCTTCATCGGCTCCCATCTGTGCGAACGCCTGCTCGGGCTGGGGCACGAGGTGCTCTGCGTCGACAACTACTTCACCGGCCGGCGGCAGAACGTCGCCCATCTGCTGGCCGATCCGCGATTCGAGCTGATGCGCCACGACGTCACCTTTCCGCTGTATGTCGAGGTCGACGAGATCTACAATCTGGCCTGCCCGGCCTCGCCGGTGCATTACCAGCACGACCCGGTGCAGACCACCAAGACCAGCGTCCACGGCGCTATCAACATGCTGGGCCTGGCCAAGCGCACCCGGGCGAAGATCTTCCAGGCCTCGACCTCCGAGGTCTATGGCGATCCCGAGATTCATCCCCAGCCCGAGAGCTATCGCGGCAGCGTCAATCCCATCGGTCCGCGGGCCTGCTACGACGAGGGCAAGCGCTGCGCCGAGACCCTGTGCTTCGACTATCAGCGCCAGCACGGGGTGCGCATCAAGGTGGCGCGGATCTTCAACACCTACGGCCCGCGCATGCATCCCGACGACGGCCGGGTGGTCTCGAACTTCATCGTCCAGGCCCTCGAGGGCAAGCCCATCACGATCTACGGCGACGGCAGCCAGACCCGCTCGTTCTGCTATGTCGACGACCTGGTCGATGCCTTCGTCGCCCTCATGGACAGCGACGATTCGGTCACCGGGCCGATGAATCTGGGCAATCCCGGCGAGTTCACCATCGCCGAACTGGCCAGCAGGGTGATCGAGATCACCGGATCGGCCTCGTCCGTCGAATACCGGCCGCTGCCGGTGGATGATCCGCGCCAGCGTCAGCCCGACATTTCCCTGGCCCGGGGCGTTCTGGGCTGGAATCCGGCGGTGCCTCTCGACCGCGGTCTCGAGAAGACCGTGGCCTATTTTCGCGACCTCGTCCGAAGCCGCTGACCGGGCCGGCCATGGCGGCGGTAGGCGAAGGGGCGGCCGTTCTGGTGACCGGAGCCACCGGTTTCGTCGGGGGTGCCGTCTGCCGCCGTCTGGTCGCCGCGGGCTATCGCGTCGTCGCCGGGACACGCCGGCCCTACGGAAAGCTTCCGGAGGGCGTGCGCAGGCTGTGGGTGCCGCAGATTGATGCGGCCTTCCCCTGGCGCGATCATCTGGCCGGTATCGACGCCGTGGTTCATCTGGCCGCCCCGGCCCATGTCACCGGCGAGGTCTCGGACCGTCTTGCCGAGCAGTTTCACGCCGTCAATGTCGAGGGCACCGAGACCCTGGCCCAGGCGGCCCGGGACTGCGGGGTCGGCCGCCTGATCTTTGTCAGCACCGTCAAGGTGAATGGCGAGCACACCGGCGAGCGGCCCTTCACCGAGGACGATCCCCCCAACCCCCAGGATCCCTATGCCCGCTCGAAATGGCTGGCCGAACAGCGCCTGCGCGCCATCGGGGCCGAAGGCGGGCTCGACGTGGTGGTGCTCAGGCCGCCGCTGGTCCACGGGAGCGGTGCCAAGGGCAATCTGCTCAGCCTGATGCGCCTGTGCGACACGGGGCTGCCGCTGCCCTTCGGCGGCGTGCGCAACCGGCGCAGCCTGATTCACGCCGGCAATCTGGCCGATGCCGTGCTGACTTGCCTGCGCCGGCCCGAGGCGGCCGGGCGAACCTGGCTGCTGCGTGACGGCCGCGACCTGTCGTCCGGCGAACTGGTGGCGATTCTGCGGCGCCTGCTCGGGCGGCCGGCGCGGCTGGTGGCGGTGCCGCCGGCGCTGCTCGACCTGGTTCTCGGCGCCAACCGCTCGACCCGGCTGTTGCGCTCGCTGGCGGTGGATGATTCCCGCATTCGCGCCGAACTGGGCTGGGCGCCGCCTTGCGCGGTGGAAGAGGGGCTGGCCGAGATGGTCGAGACCTTCCGGCGGCCCGCCGCCGCCGCCGGCCAGGTCTTCGACCGGCGTGACGAGGCCGAGGGCGTGTCGGTCATCATGGTTTCGTACAACAACGACGAGATCGGCCCGGTGCTCGATTCGGCGCTGGCCGAACCGGTGTCCGAACTCGTGCTGGTGGACAACGGCAATGGCCCCGCGGCCCGTGCCGAAATCGCCCGCAGAGCGGAAGCCGAGCCCCGCCTTCGTGTCGTCTCGGGGCATGGCAATGTCGGCTTCGCCACCGGCTGCAACATCGGTGTCGCTTTGGCGCGGCATCGTTTCGTTCTGCTGCTCAATCCCGACTGCTATCTGGAGCCCGGCACCGTCCGCCGCCTGACGGGCCATCTCGGCCATCGGCCCGGGGCCTGGGTCGCCGGGGCGCGGCTGGTCAACCATGACGGCTCGGAACAGCGCGGCACGCGGCGCAATTTCGGCTCGCCGCTGCAATGGCTGGTGGAGGCGCTGTGCCTGGACCTGCCCATGGATGTCGGCTGGCTGGAGCGGGTGAACCTGCATCAGCGGCCGTTGCCGGCCGAGGTGACTCCGGTGCCGGCCATTTCGGGCGCCTTCATGTTCATGCCCCGCCGGGCCTACGAGGATCTGGGCGGCATGGACCAGCGCTATTTCCTGCATTTCGAGGATCTGGACTTCTGCATCCGCATGACCCGGAGCGGCGGCACGGTGCTGTTCTGCCCCGACGTGACCCTGGTGCACCGCAAGTCCCAGAGTCGCGCCTCGCCGCTGTTCGTCGAACTCCACAAGTGCCGCAGCATGCGGATCTATTTTCGCGAACACTTCGCGGCCGGCCATTCCGGATTGGTGCGCAACGCCGCCTGGTTGCTGCTGTCGGCGGGACTGCTGGGCCGTGCCGTTCTGCGCGGCCTGCGTCAGGGCCGGCGCGCCTGAGCGAACCGGGCCAAAGCTTCGGCGGCGCGCGCCACGGTGCCGGCCCAACCGCCCGGTGCCGCCTGGCGGAACAGGCGCAGGCTGGGATACCAGGGGCTGTCCTCGCGCTCCGTCAACCAGCGCCAGTCGGCGGCGTGGGGCAGCAACACCCAGCAGGGGCGGTTCAGGGCGCCGGCGAGATGGACCGGCGCGGTGTCCGCCGAGATCAGCAGATCCAAACATTCCAGCGCCGCCGCGGTCTCGGCGAAGTCCGACAGATCGGGCGCCAGGTCGATCAGCCGCCCGCCGCCGG
>JAIOXZ010000054.1 GCA_021741355.1 Caulobacter sp. | reverse complement strand
AACGAACCACTGGCGGTTTCGGAAATCCTCGGGGAATCGCCGGAGAAGGACCGGGAGATGCCGGTCGAGAGGGTGCCGCTGGGAACCGGCAACAGCGCGACGCCCGCCCGGCGCGCCTCGAGTGTCGCGCGGCGCACGCGAACACCCGCGGCCGCCAGATCCGGATTTCGGTCGATGGCCAGGGCCACCAGCGCGTCCAGCGCAGGGTCATCGAACTCCCGCCACCATTGTTCCCGCTGGACCGCGCCGGCGGTGTCTGGCTCCGCGTGCTCGTAGCGCGCGGGAAGTGGCGGATCTGGCGCGGTGTACGGCGTGCGCGTGAGCGAAGAGCAGCCGCCAAGGAGCAGGCCACAGGAGACGAGCAGGAGCGTGGTGCGTGTCATTAGTCTCGAGCCAAGGCTTCGACCGGATCGAGCCGGGCGGCGTTGCGTGCCGGAAGGAATCCGAACAGCACGCCGATACCCGTTGAGCAGGCGAAGGCGAAGAGGATTGATGGAAGGGAGTAGGCGACGCGGAAGCCGCCTCCCATGAGGTTGAGGAGAGGGCCAATCGCCAGGGCGAGCAGCACGCCGATCGCGCCGCCGATCACGCAGACCAGCACCGCCTCGATGAGGAACTGTTGCAGGGTGTCGCTCTGTCTGGCCCCAACCGCCATGCGCACGCCGACCTCCGGCGCCCGCTCGGTGACCGAGACCAGCATGATGTTCATGACGCCGATGCCGCCGACGAGCAGGGAGATGACGGCGACGCCGGAGATGAGGAGCGTCAGGGTCTGGCTGGCCGAACTGATCGCCTTGCGAAACTGATCGGAGTTGAAGATGGAGAAGTCCTTGAACCGGTGCCGACGGGTCAGAAGTCGGGTGATGGCCTCCTGGGCCGCGCGGCTTGAAACATCGGTGTTCACCCGGACGGTGATGCTGTCGAGGTCGGTCTTGCCAACAAGCCGTACGGCGGCCGTGCCGTAGGGGACGTAGATCGTCGGGCTCGAACCGAACTCCGCCGTCGCGGGTTTCAGGACGCCGATGACGCGAACCGGCAGCATGTCCAGAAGGATGGTCTTCCCCAATGGATCCACGCGTCCCGGGAACAGGGCCGCGCGTGCCTTGGTGTCGATCACCGCGACCTGCGCGGTGGTCCTGGACGCGTCGCTGTCGAACAGCCGACCCGCCGCGAGGCGAAGGCCGCGAACGTGGAAATAGTCCGCGCCGACCCCGCTGACCGTGGAAGCCGCGACGATGTTCCGGTGGCGCGCGGTGACGGCCCGGGAGACATTGGGCGTCACGCTATCGACGTAGGATTCACGCGACAGCGCCGCGGCGTCGGCCTCGGTGAGTGACTCGATGCTGGCCGCGTCCGGATCACCGAAGTCCCTGCCCGGAAAGATGTCGATCGTATTGGCGCCGAGTTCACTGATTTGCGCCATCACCTGCTCCCGCGCGCCCTTGCCGAGGCCCACGACCGAGACCACCGAGGCGATGCCGATGATGATGCCGAGCATCGTCAGAAGGGTGCGCATGCGCTGGGCTTTCATGGCGATCAGCGCCATGCGCAGGGCTTCGCCAAAACGCCCGGCGAGCGCGCGCCAGGGCGAAGTCGGTCTCGGACCCGGGTCCGCGAGCGTCCCACCCATGGGGATCCGGCCGGAGGTTCGCCTGTCGGAAAGGATGATGCCGTCGCTGATTTCGATCAGGCGACGGGCATGGGCGGCGACCGTTGCGTCGTGGGTCACGAGGATGATGGTGTGGCCCTCGGCGTTCAACCGCGCGAGGATCCGCATGACCTCCTCGCCGCTTGCCTTGTCGAGCGCGCCGGTGGGCTCGTCCGCCAGAATAACGGCGCCGCCGTTCACCAGGGCGCGGGCGATCGAGACCCTCTGCTGCTGACCACCCGAGAGTTGCCCCGGCCGATGGCGTAGGCGATCCCCCAGTCCAAGTCGCGCGAGGAGTGCTTCCGCGCGCTCGCGCCGCGCCGCGGGGTCGCCGCCCGCGTAGATAGCGGGCACTTCGGCGTTGCCGAGGGCGGAGAGGTCGGACAGCAGATGGTAGCGCTGAAAGATGAAGCCGAACCGTTCACGACGGAGCGCCGCGAGCTCATCGGAGGTGAGTTTGTCCGTCGGCCGCCCGTCGACGAAGTAGGTTCCGGCGCTCGGGCGATCAAGACAACCGAGAATGTTCATGAGGGTCGATTTGCCGGAACCCGAGGCGCCCACGATCGCCACGAACTCGCCAGCTTCGATCTCCAGGTCAACATCCTTGAGAACGGTCACCAAACCGGCGCCAGCGGGGTAGTCCCTGCGCAGGCCCGTCATCCGGAGAAGAGGCGTGGTCATCTTCAGAACAGTCCTTCCGCTTCGACCGGCGGTTCAGTGCTCGCTTCCGCCAGCACGACCTCCTCGTCCGGGCGCAGCCCGGAGAGAACAACGGCGTTCGTCTCGTCGCTGAGCCCCACGCGTATGGCGCGGATGACCGGTTGCCCCTCCGCGTCGAGGACCAGCACCGTGGCTCGACCGTCGGGCTTCCGATCGGTGATCGCCGCGACGGGAACGATCACGGCCTGTTTTTCGCTCGCCAGCAGCACCGAAACCTGAACGGTCATCGAGGGGCGCAGACGGCCGTCGGGATTGGGCACGTCGAACTGCGCCGGGTAATAGACGGCGGTCGTCGTCGCGCTCCCCCCCTGTTGCGAGGCTCCGGAGGTTGATCCGGTTCCTTCCGTGGCGATTGCCTCGGGCGCCGGATCGACGCTCTCGATCCGGGCATACTGGCGATCGTCCGGCGCGCCGAGCGTCGTGAACCAGACTGTCTGACCGGGATGCACGTCCAGCACGTCGGCCTCCGAAATCGCGGCGCGCACGGTCATGACATCGAGCTTGGCGAGCACGACAATCGTCGGAGCGGATTGGGACGCGGCGACCGTCTGTCCCTGCTTGGTGACGACCGCGACGACGACGCCATCCATCGGCGCGACAATCCGCGTGTAGCCCAGGTTTGTCCGCGCCGTGTCCACTTGCGTGCGCGCCTGGACGATCTGGGCGTCGAGGGAGTCCCCCTCCCGGCGCGTTGTCTCCAGCGTCGCGCGGGCGGCTTCGTAGTCCGCGCGCGCGGTGGCGTTGGCGGCGAGCATGGTCCGCTGGCGCTGGAACGCCAACTCCGCCTGGGTGAGGGCGGCCTGGCGCGCGGCCCGCTGGGCCATGAGAGAGGCCACGCCGGCCTCGGCGTTTTGAAGGGCGAGACGCTGGGGCTCGTCGTCGATTTCGGCGATTGGATCGCCGGCGCGCACGCCCTGGCCAAGGGAGACGTGCAGGTGCTTGACCTGACCCGAGACCTGGGCGCCGACATGGACCAGTTCTTTCGGCCTCAGCTTGCCAGTCGCGAGGACGGTGCGCTCGACATCCCCAACCGTGACGGTCGCCGTCACGAGGTCGGGGGGCGTGGATGACAGGCCGACCGTGGACCAGACGGCCACTCCAGCCAGAAGAACCGTGATCGGTAACCCGACCGGTATGATGAGATGTTTCTTGAGCATCCTCCGAGTATGCCGGGCTTCCTCGTGGCCGGGTGTAAGGTGTCCGTCAGCAAACTGAAAAGATTGCGTAAAGGCGGCCCAAATCGGCTGATTATCGCGTCCCAAGGCCGCCGGACACTGCTATCATCGCGCCCATGAGCGATGTCCTGCTGATCGATGACGATACCGAACTGAGCCTGATGCTGAGCGAGTTCCTCGCCGGAGAAGGCTTCTCGGTGGCGGCCGTGACCAATGGCGAGGAGGGAACCGACCTCGCGCTGTCCGGCCGGTTCGCCGCCGTCATCCTCGATATCATGCTTCCACGGATCAACGGCCTGGAGGTTTTGCGCCGCGTGCGCGCCGAAAGCGCGGTGCCGATCGTCATGTTGACCGCGCGGGGGGACTACGTCGATCGGATCGTGGGTCTTGAACTGGGTGCCGACGATTATGTCGCCAAGCCGTATCATCCGCGGGAACTGGTCGCGCGCTTGCGCGCCGTCTTGCGGAGGACGGGCGCCCCGCGACGGGACGGACCGCTTTCGATCGACGGGCTCACGCTCGACGCGTCGCGACGCGAGACGGCGTGGCGGGGGCATCCGGTCGAGCTGACGGCGACCGAGTTCAACCTGCTCGAGGCGCTGATGCGAAGCGGCGACACCGTCGCGACGAAGGACACCCTGTCGCTCACGGCCCTGGGACGGTCGCGCCAGCCCTATGATCGCAGCATCGACGTGCATACCAGCAACCTGCGCCTCAAGCTCGACGCGGCCACGTCGGGGCGGGTGGCGATCGAGACGATCCGGGGCGTGGGCTACCGGCTGAGGGTGACAGCGTGAGAGGGCGACTCTTCTGGAAGATATGGCTCGGCTTCTGGGGCACCTTCCTGTTGTTGAGTTACGGGTTGTGGCTTTACTGGTCGCTGCGGCCGATGCCAAGCCTTGGCGAATGGGACGCGCCATACGAAGTGGGACGAGTCCTGATCGCATCCGCCGCCACCGCCCTGGAGCGGGGTGGCCCGTCCGCCCTGGAGCGTCAGATCGCCGATTGGCCCGAAGCGGAACGCGCGCGACTGACCGTCCGCCTCGGCGTGAGCGACTGCGCGCCCGGCCAGGACAGGGAACTCGCGGTTTCGGTCCACGCGGGCGGCGAGGGCCATTGCCTGCGCTACGCCCCGCCCCCGCCGCCGGAGGACGAGAGCTTTCTCGCGATGCCGCCGGACGATCTCGTCGCGACCGCCCTGGCCGGGTTGGCCTTCAGCGCCGCGCTCGCCTGGTATCTGACCAGGCCCATCCACCAGCTGCGCGCCGGTTTCAACCAACTGGCGGAGGGGCGTTTCGCGGTTCGGTTGGGCGGGTCCATGGGCCGACGACGGGACGAGATCGCCGATCTCGCCGGGGACTTCGACCGGATGGCCGAGCGACTGGCCGAACTGGTGGCGGCCCGTGACAGACTGCTCCATGACGTTTCGCACGAGCTGCGCTCGCCGCTCGCCCGGATGCGGCTGGCGATTGGCCTTCTGCGCCGCGATCCCGGCCGCTTCGACGCCTCCCTGGAGCGCATTGACCGGGAGGCGGATCACATCGATGCGATCGTGGGTGAACTGCTGACCCTCGCGAGGCTCGAAAGCGGCATCGACAAGGACGGGGAGTACTTCGACCTCGTCGAGGTGCTGGCCCTCGTGCTCGAGGATGTGACCTTCGAGGCCGAGACCCAGACCGTGCGCGTGGAGACGAGCCTGCCGCGGGCGGTCCCCGACCAGGACTGGCTCGTCGCCGGAAGCGGCCTGCTGATCCGCCGGGCCGTCGAGAATATCCTGCGCAATGCCTTGCGGTTCTCCCCCAAGGGCCAGGTCATTCACCTGCGCCTCGCGCGCGACGGGCAGGATTGCCTGATCACCGTGGAGGACAACGGGCCGGGGATTGGCGCCGCCACGCCAAGCAGCCTCCTTCAGCCGTTCGCCCGTGACAGGTCGGGCGCGAGCCAGGGCCATGGCCTGGGGCTCGCGATCGCGGAACGGGCGATCGCGGCATGCGGTGGCACGCTCGAACTGACCAATCGGACTCCGACGGGCCTTCTCGTGACGATCAGGCTGCCGTTGGCGGGGCCCGGGGTCAGCCTGACCTGAAAACCCCGTCCGGCCCATGCTCGCGGTATCGCCCCTCCGGGCGGGGAGGGGAGATCCCGCGCTTTGCTCAAAGGGTGGATCGCGTTAATTCGGCATAGATGCCATCTATGGCGAGGAGCTCCTCGTGAGTCCCCCGCTCGACCACCCGCCCCCCGTCGAGAACGATGATCTGGTCGGCGTGACGCACGGTGGAGAGCCGATGGGCGATGGTGATCGTTGTCCGATCCTTGGCCAACTCTCCCAAGGCGCGCGACAGGGCTCGCTCGGTCGCCGTGTCGAGTGCGCTGGTCGCCTCGTCCAACAGCAGCACCCGGGGATTTCGCAGGATCGTGCGCGCCAGGGAAAGGCGCTGCTTCTCGCCGCCTGAAAACCGGTGCCCGCGTTCGCCGACAACCGTGTCGTAGCCCTCCGGCAGGGCCGCCACGGTGTCATGAATCCGCGCGATCTTGGCCGCGGTGATGAGTTCGTCCTCGCTGGCGTCGGGCTTGGCGAAACGGAGATTGTCGGCGACGCTCGCGTTGAACAGATAGGGATCCTGGGTCACCACGCCGAGCATGTCCGTCAACGATTGGAAACTCAGATCGCGTACATCCACGCCGTCATAGGTGACCGAACCGGAATCGACGTCGTAGAGCCGCGCCAGAAGATAGCCGAGCGTGGTCTTGCCCGATCCGGTGGCGCCAACCAGCGCGACGTGGGAGCCCGCGGGGATGTCGATCGACACGCCGTCGATGGTTGGCGGCCGCGATGGGGCGTAGCCGAAGGACACGGTCTCGAGTTTGACCGCGCCGCGGATTGTCTCTCGGTCCAGTGTGACCGCGTCGGGACGCTCACGGATCTCCACGGGCCGGTCCAGATACTCGAAAATGCGTGCGAGAAGGGCACGCGTGGTCCGTATCTTGACCCCCGCGTCCAGCACTTCCTCGAGCGGCCAAAGAAGTTGTTCCTGGAGCGCGATCATGGCTACGAGCGTGCCAATGGTCACCGCCGTCGCGTCCGGGCCCATCAGCAGGCCGCCAAGCAACAGGGTCAGTGCTGGCAATGCCTGAAGCACCAGGTCGATCACGGACCATTGCCATTGGCCCGCCGTGTGGGCGCGGACGTCCAGCGCCGCCACCCCTTGGGAGGTGGCGACGAAGCGGCGGTTCAGGTGGGCGGCGCGCCCCATGGTGCGCGCCAGAATGATGCCGGAGATCGACAGCGTTTCCTGCACCATGGAGGACATGTCGGCGACCCGCGACTGCTGCTCATGGGTGAGCTCCTCGCGCAAGAGTCCGACACGGTGGCTGATCCAGACCGCGAGCGGGACCACCAGGAAGGAGAACAGGGCCAGTCGCCATTCCAGCACCAGCATGGCGATCATGGTCATCACCACGACGCTGAGATTGCGCGTCAACTCGCTCGCCGTATGGGATACGAGCGCCTGCAGTCCGCCAATGTCGCTCGCGATGCGGGACTGAACCTCGCCCGTTCGTGTCGTCATGAAGAAGCCGAGCGACAGCGATTGCAGGTGGGCATAGACCCGCACGCGCAGGTCGTGCAGGACCGCCTGACCGACCTTCGAGGAGACGAGCACTTGTACGACTCCGATCACCGCGCCGAGGCCCGCCAGGGCGATCAGGCCGCAGGACAGCAAGGCCAAAAGGCGGAGATCGCCGGCAGGAAGCGCGTCGTCGATGATCGCCCGAAGCAGGAATGGCGCGGCCACCCCCGCGAGGGAAGACAGGAGAATGAGGACGAGCATCAAGGCCAGTTGGCCCACATGCGGCTTGAACAGGCCGAGCGCGCGCCGCAACGACACGTGCCTGGCCGCGAGCGCGTCGTAAGCGCGATCATCGCGCTCGCCATACTCGTCGGTCATCGGCTGTCTCCGGCGACAGGACGCGCGCGCCCGGACCGCAGGCGAATGACCAGGGCCGTTATGGAAAGCATCGTCGCGGCGGCGATGGCCACGGCGCCGAATGCCCGGTCGAAGGCGGCGCGCGCGAGGGTCCGCAAATCATCCGCCATCGAACCCCGCAGTCCGTCGGCGACGATCAGCGCCTGGTCGAGTCCATCGTGGGCGGCGGTGAATATCCCAAGGGGTCCAGGCAAAACGAGTGAGGCGCCATAGACGGCGGAGAGCAGGCTGCCCAGCACGGCGATGCCGATCGCCCCACCCAGCTCATAGGAGACTTCCTCGACCGTTGCGGCCATGCCCGCCCGGCCGGCGGGCGCCGAGAGCATGATCATGCTCGACGCCGCCGTCATGGTGGCGCCAAGACCGAGCCCAGGCGCCGCCAGACTGGCGATCTGATAGGGTGCCGGGGCCTCGAGGAAGAAGAGATAGCCCCCCAGTCCGGCCCCGGCCAAAAGCATGGCGTTCCACAGGACCGCCTCGCCGCCCCACTTGGGTAGGATCAAACCCGCCAGTGGGCTGGCAACGAAGGCGGCCAGGGGGACGGGGAGAATGAACAGCCCCGCCGTGAGGGGCGA
>JAIOXZ010000028.1 GCA_021741355.1 Caulobacter sp. | reverse complement strand
TCTGGAACCGCAGTCCAAGCGAGCCTTTGGGGCTCTATGTCCGCACCCTGGGGCATCCCGCCCGTGGCGCGATCATCGCTTTTCAGGCGCCCGCGCCGGCCTTTCCCTACGCCGATGGGCAGATGGATTACCTGCGCCGGATTCCAATCCTGAAGGCGATTGCCGCCGGGGAGGGCGATCACGTCTGCACCGATGGCGGGACGCTGAAGATCAACGGGATCCGTCGCGCGCCGGTGCTCTCCCATGACAGCCGGGGTGTGGGTCTGCCCCGCTGGGCCGGTTGCCGCGCGATGGCGCGCGGCGAGTTCTTCGTGTTCTCCGATCGCATCCCGAACAGCTTCGACAGCCGCTATTTCGGGCCGGTGATGACGCACGAGATTCTCGGCGTCTTCAGGCCGCTGAGCCCCTCAACTCAATCCTCTGGAGACCGATGATGGATCCTGCGGCCCTTGCTGCTCTTTGCGCCCTCCTGGCCCGGGGCGAGACGGCTCAGCCCGTCCCAACCGGCGTGAACTGCCCAGGGGTCTATGCCCCCGCCACGCCGTTCGCGGGAGCCACTCCGCCCGCCCGGTCCCTGGCCACGCTGGTCTCCTCGCCCGAGGCGCGGGAGGCCATCGCGCGGGTCGCTTATGCCGAGGCCGCGAACCAGGGCGACAGCGGCCTGGCGGGCGTCGTCTACACGATCATCAATCGCCTCGCCGATGGCCGCTGGGGCGGGTCGGTCGAGGCGGTCGTCAATGCCCGGCGCCAGTTCGAGCCGGTGATGCGTGCGGGGGGCAGCTGGCGCAGCCTGCCCACGGTCTCGGAGGCCCGGCAGGCGCGGATCGACACCATCATCAACCTGGCCCTGGAGGGCCGGTTACCCGACCCGACCAATGGCGCCAGGTTCTTCCAGAATCCGCAGATCGTGGCCGGTCGTGCGGCCCGCGGCGAGGTCTCGGCTGGTCTGGTGAACTTCGGTGGCGCCCCGCCTTCGGCGGTGATCGGCGCGCATAGCTTCTATGTGGAAGCGGGCAGGGGAGGGGGCTCGACGCCTGGCGCCGGCCGGTCGGCCGCAGCGCCTCGCGGCCGCGCGGCATCCGACCCTTGGCAGTCCGCCGGCGGCGCGATCTTCGCGGGCGAGAACCGGGCCCTCGTGGCTCCTGCCGCCGCCGTCGTGGCGGCGCCTACGGAGAGCCAGGGCGGGGCAGGCGAGGGCGGTGATCGGCGGCCTCAACCGGCCGATGGCGCCCATGCGATCTTTGTTCGGCAGGACGGGACCGTGACCGCGTGGCGGCAGTGATCATGCTGCCTGCCAGGAGCTATCGAGGTCGGCATAGTCCGCATCGACGTCGCTGGGCAGGAAGCTCGTGACCGGCTCGTCGGCCATCGCCGACTGCGCCATCAGATCGAAGTCCGGAAGGGGTTCACCTTCGGCCTGGAGGGCGCTCTCGGGGCTCTCTTTAACGTCGCCTCCGGGGCGCAGCGAGAGCGGCACATTGCCCAGCAGCTCGCGCACGGTGAGGCGGTCGCGGATGCCCTCGACGCGGCGGTCGATGATGTCGACCAGGCGTGCGAGGAGCTCGGCGTCACCGGCCAGGAGATCGTCGCCGGCCTCGGCCAGCAGCGCGCCGCCGATGATGATCTTGGCGCGGGTTTCCCGCTTGCGCTGGTTGATCGACCATAGGGCTTCGAGCCGTTCAACGCGGGCCTTGAGCACCAGGAAACGCTGCTCGTCGTCCGCGATATCTTCGAGCGGTGTGGCGTGGCGGCGGCGATGGACACCGTCATGGCCGGCATCGCGAAGCGCGCTTTCCAGCTCGTCCAATCGGAGCTTCAGCGCGTCTTCTTCTGAGACCCGCCGACCCTGCTCGCGGTCCTCGGTCCGGGCGATCCAAAGCTCGCGCCGTTGCTCCTTCTGCGCCTCGGTTCGCGGGCGATATTTCGACGGGCGAGTGTTTCTTCGACGCTTATCGACCGTGGTCATGGCGCACACCATAGTTGTCGCAAAAGCCCCCAACGGTCTAAACCTATCAATAACGCCCGTCATGGTCTATCCATGGCAGAACAGTAATTACGGACAATGGCGCATATACGGGTTGGTTGGGCTACGCCCACCAACCCCGCGGCCAGGCTCCGCCCGGCACCCTCAAGCCCCCCGACGGCCTGCACGGCCTTGGAGCCTTGAGCCAAGGGCGCAGCCCTTAGCGATCCAGCCGGCAGAGCCGGCAAAGGGGAGGGAAGAGATGGCGTCGTTCCTTTGCCAGGTGCAGACAATCCAGCGTTCGGCGGGCCGCTCTGTTGTGGCCGCCGCGGCATACCGGTCAGGCGACCGGCTGGTGGATGAGCGCCTGGCGATGGAGTTCGACTTCGCCGCCAAGGACGGCATCGAGCACGCGGAGATCCTGGCGCCGGCCGGTGCGCCTCCAGCCTTCCGGGACCGCGAGGTGCTGTGGAATGCGGCCGAGGCGCAGGAGTCGCGGAAGGACGCCGTGCCGGCCCGGGAGTTGCTCCTGGCCCTGCCGCATGAACTGAACTTCGAGCAGCGGCGCGACCTCGTCCGGGCCTTCGTTTCAGAGCATCTGGTGGGGCAGGGGATGATCGCCGATGTGGCGATGCACCGGCCTGGCAAAGAGGGCGATCAGCGCAACTTCCACGCCCATGTGCTGGTCACGACGCGCTCTGTCGGACCCGCGGGATTCGGGCGAAAGCCGCCGGAATGGTGGAGCCCGCAGGCGGTGCGTAAGTGGCGTGCGGCGTGGGCCGAAACGCAGAACCAACACCTGCGTCGCCACCTTGGCCCAGACGCCCCGCAGGTCTCGCATCTGTCCCTCGCCGAGCGGGGTCTTGATCGCGAGCCGGGTGTCCACCTTGGACCCGCGGCTTCGGCCTTGGAGCGCAAGAACATCGCCTCTGAACGGGGCGAGCAGAACCGCGACACGGCCGCGCATAACCGCAAGCGGGCAGAGCTTCGGCGGGACTTTCAGGAGACCGCCGATCGGCTTGTTGAAGCCGTGCCCCTGATCTCGGTTCCGGTCGCCAAGCTGGTCAAGGAAGCCGAGCAGATGCGGGTCCGCATGGTCGCCGAGCGCGACGGCTGGGCGGCCGAGCGCGCGGCCTTGGGTGGGCCGAAGATTGAGACCGCCGGGCAGATCGAACGGGCGCTGATGGCGGAGGCGGCGCGTGAGCGCGCGGTTGCCAAGGCCCGGCTCGCCCGTGTGGAGGGGCGTGTCGCCGGGGTGCGGTCCAAGCGGTTGAACCTGGTCCAATGGGTGCGCAATCCGGCCCGAATGATCTGGGCGAAACACGCCGAACTGAACGCCCTTGCACGGGCGCGCTCGGCGCTTCGGAAGGCTGACCTCCAGCTTGAGGTTCGTGCGTCTTGGGCGCGGTCGGCGCAGGGCCAGGCCTATGTGGCGGCGCGCCGGGGACCGCAGTTGGAGACCGCCGCCGATGTCGCTCGTCGCAAGCGGACCCTGGAGCGAAAAGTCAAACGCGCCGACAAGCGGATCGCCGGCGCCACGCGGACGTTCAACGACCTGCGGGTCGCCCAGGCGCTGGGGCAGGGCGAGCTTCGTGTGCCGGCCAAGGTCCCCGACGAAACCCGCTTCATCCGCGACATCGGCGGGCCCGCGCGGGAGGCGGTGATGCGCTTCCCGGCGCCGGCGCGCCAACAGGCCGTGGAACGGCTCAACCGAGGACTGGGGCGCGTCATCGGACGTGGCTTCATTCCGGGCCTTTAGGGCAGGGGAGGGACGATGAACGGCCGGGCGCGCGCCTCGATCATCCTGCCTTTGGCGGCCCTGTCGATCCTTCTCGGCCTGACCCTGGCCACCCAGATGGTGGCGCAGACCTACGGCTATCCGCGCGAGTTTGGGGCCGGCGCCTTCGACCTCGGGACGGTGCGGGTCTATGCGCCCTGGTCGTTCGTCGGCTGGTACATGCGCTTCCAACCGAGCTACCCGAAGCCGTTCGATCTGGCGGGCCTGGCCGCCCTGACCGTCGCGATGGCGCCGGTGATGCTGGCGGCGCTGCTGACCCGCCGATCGCAGCGCGAGCCCAAGGCTTTTGGCCGGGACGCCTGGGCCGACGTCGACGACGTGCGGCGCGCCAAACTCTTTGGCCCGGGCGGACAAACCAGCGGTCAGATCAGCGGCCGGGTGCTCGGCCGTTTCAACGGCCGATACCTGACCTATGGCGGGATCGAGCACGCCATCATCGTGGGCGCGTCGCGGAGCGGGAAGGGGGCCGGGCATGTGGTCCCGACCCTGATCGCCTGGCCGCACAGCGCCTTCATCTATGATCGCAAGGGCGAGCTTTGGCACATCACCGCCGATCACCGGAAGACGTTCAGCCACGTCTTCTATTTCTCGCCGACCGACCCGAACACCGTCCGCTGGAATCCGCTGTTCGAGGTCCGCAAAGGGCCGATGGAGATCGCCGATATCCAGAACGTGGTCGGGATCCTGGTCGATCCGTTGGGCCGCAAGGCCGGCGACCTGAACTTCTGGGACCAGAGCGCGACGGACTTCTTCACCGCGATCATTCTGCACGTCCTCTACAGCGAGGAGGACACCAAGAAGAATCTGGCCCAGGTCCGGCGGCTGCTGATCAACATCGAGCCGACCCTGCACGCGATGATGAACACCCAGCACCGCTGGCGGCCGGACTATCATGCGGCGGACGGGCTCGCGCGGGACGCCAAGGGCGCGCCGATCGCGGAGATCCACCCCGAGGTCCTGCTGGGGGCGACGGCGCTCTCGACCATGGACGAGCGCGTGAAATCCAATGTGCTGGCCACCTGCCGAGCGTCGCTGTCGCTGTGGGCGGATCCTTTGGTGGAGTACGCGACCAGCTGGTCGGACTTCTCCATCGGCGACCTGGTCTGTTCCGAGGCGCCGGTGTCGTTCTACATCATCACGCCGCAGGCCCATGCCGACCGCCTGGCGTTCCTGGTGCGGGTGTTCACGCGCCAGACCATCAACAGTCTGATGGAGCATGAGCATTTCGACAGCCGCCGCAGGCGCAAGCTGCACAGGCTCCTGCTGCTGCTCGACGAGTTCCCGAAGCTCGGCAGTCTTCCGTTCCTGGAAAACGCCATGGGCGAGATGGCCGGCTACGGGATCACCGCCCACCTGATCTGCCAGAGCTTCAACGACGTCTTTTCCAAGTACGGGGACAAGACGCCGCTGTTCGACAACATGCACATCACGGCCTGCTTCGCGACGTCGGAGCCCACCAGCATCGACAAGGTGACGCGGCGGGCGGGCAAGGCGCTGGAGATGCGCGAGAGCTACAGCGATCCGCGCAGCCTTTTCGGGCGCGCGAACCGTTCGACCTCCCAGTCTGAGCAGCAGCGCTACATCCTCTCCGAGGAGGACGTGCGCGGCTTGGACGACAGGAAGCAGTTCCTGTTCGTCAACAACACCAAGCCGATCCTGGCCGACAAGATTCGCTACTACGAGGAGCCGTTCTTCAAGGCGCGGACGGGGGACTACTTCAACGGCGTGCCCGCGGCCTATGAGCAGCGCCCAGAGGCCGCGGACCTGCCTGGGCGGGCCTCGATCGACTGGAAGGGTGTGCGGGCCGTGGTGGCGGCTCCTGAGGGCTTTGCGGGGGTCTCGCCGCCCCTAGCGCGCTCCGGCGCAGGCAAGGGCGCCGCGGACGCGCCTGAGGGGCATCTGACCGAGGATTACCTGGCGCCCCAGCCGATCGCCGCCCTGCGGCCCGGCGATGACGACGGGAGCCTGTAGTGGACCCTTCGCCCCCTTCCAACCCAAGTCCGTGGAGAGCGCCATGTCGCAGCACCATCCTGTCGTAACCGATCGCAAGGTCGCGGCTCTGCGTCAGGCGATGGGCCCGGTCATCGCCGGCGCCCTTGCCGAGCGCCTTGTCGTCGAGGTGATGGTCAATCCCGACGGCAAGATCTGGGTGGACCGGATCGGGGAGGGAAGGTCGTGGACCGGAGAACACCTGGCCGCGGCCGACGCCGACCGCATCCTACGCCTGCTGGCCGACCACGCTGGCGAGGTGGTCACCCGTGATCATCCCAGGGTCAGCGCGACCTTGCCGCTGACCGGGGAACGCTTCCAAGGGGCCTTCATGCCCGTCGTCTCCAGCCCGGCCTTTGCGATCCGCAAGCGGCCGGAGGTGGTGTTTACCCTCGACGAGTATGTCGCCGGCGGGATGATGACCGAAGTTCAGGCGGCGATCATCCGAGCGGCGGCGGTCGCGCGGCAGAACATTCTGATCGTCGGCGGCACCGGATCGGGCAAGACGACCTTGGCCAACGCTATCTTGGCCGAGCCCGCCTTCGCCGAGGATCGGGTGGTGTTGATCGAGGATACGGCCGAGCTGCAATGCTCAGCCGCGGATCAGATCCAGATGCTGACCAAACGCACGGAGCCGCAGGTCACCATGACCGACCTGGTCCGCGACACGCTGCGGCTGAGGCCCGACCGGATTATCATCGGCGAGGTGCGCGACGGCTCGGCGCTGGACCTGCTGAAGGCCTGGAATACGGGCCATCCCGGCGGTCTGGCGACCATCCATGCCAACAGTGCGGCGGAGGGCCTGACACGGCTGGAGGATCTGATCGGGGAGGTGACCCAGCGCATCCCCTACCGGGCCATCACCCAGGCGATCAACCTGGTGATCCATATCGCCCGCGCGCCGGCCGGCCGGCGGGTCCAGGAGGTCTGCCGGGTGACGGGCCGCGAGGGTGACGCCTATATCCTGGAGGCCTGCGTGGAGGGGTAGGGGGCTTGTGGGGGGGAGGGCTTCCCCTGCGGCCGAGCCAGTAGGTGTCTCGGCCGACCCCTTCGAGCGGGGACACCCCGCAACGCCCCGGATTCGGAGAGCGGCCGGCGGGCGTGCTCGGTCCCGCCGCTTCGCGGCTCCTGCGGGTCCGCCCCTGGCGGGCGCCTTTGGGGCGCCGCCGGCCACTCGACGGCGCGTTCCGCCACGCGCGATGCGCGGGCTCCTTGCAGCCTTCATTTTGCGTAAGGGGCGGTCGCGTATCTGATCTGAGTATCCATCATCGTCACTCGGTCGACCCGAAGCGAGATAACGAGGGTGGGCTCGCCTGATGGCTCGCCTTGGTGTAGGATCAGACCATGAGTTCGACCACGCTAAAGCCAAAGAGCAAGGTTCCTGGAAGGGTCCTCGGTTCACGGACGTTCGCGGCGATCACCGCCGTCGAAGGTCTTCGGCTTGGAACGGCCAGTCGTAAGCGTCTTCAAGCCTTGAAGGTTGGCGGCCTGACGCCCGCGGAACGTCGCGAAGAGGTCCTTCGGGCCTATATGGAACTCAACAAGCGAAAATGACCTTCGGAGGCTATGACGCCTTCGACGACCCCTATTCCTATAGGGGTACCGACGTCCTCAAGAACCGACTCGGCACCCGCGATCCCGCGCTGCTTCAGGCGTTTGAGTTGGAAATGTCCGCGTTGCGAGCGGACGAGCCATTGCCGGCCGGCCGCTTCGGAACAGCGCACTATTGCGCAGTCCACCGCCACCTTTTTCAGGACGCCTACAGTTGGGCTGGCCGTTACCGGACGGTGCGCACGGCGAAAGGCGGAAACTGGTTCTGCTTTCCCGAGCACATCGCTCACCAGATGACGGTGATTTTCAGAAAGCTCGATGCCGAGGCTTTTACGGGCGGCGCGACTTTCGAAGAGTTCGCCCAAGCCGCCGCCGATTTTCTCGGTGACCTGAATGCCATCCACCCCTTCAGAGAAGGGAATGGCCGGTCGCAGCTCAGCTTCTTGCACCTGGTGGCGCTTCGCGCTGGCCATCCGATCGCCCTTGCCCGGGTCAATCCGCGGACGTTCATGCCAGCGATGATCGCCAGTTTCGACGGCAACCTCGCCCCGCTCGTGGCGGAAATCACCAGCTTGCGCGCTTAGCGCTCCAGGAGCTGCTGAGCGCGTTCGATGCGCTCCTTCAGGCCTTCCTGAAAGTCAGGGTCACGCCGGCGGTTCTCAATGTGCTCGGCGATGGCGGCGCGGATCACGTCCGACACGGCCCGCTCCTCGACGCCCGCAACGGTTTCAAGCGCCTCAGCCTGATCTGCGGACAGACGGATGGTCATGGCTTTTGCGTGTTTCATCCCGGCCACCCTGCAACCGAAACACCGGACTTGTCAACCGCATTGGTGATGTGGTATCTTGGTATCAATCAATGGAGGTGGCTATGAGCGACGGCAAGGAAGACAAGGGTTCGGGTGAGGATGGTGGCGACAAGGGTGGCGGTCATGGCGATGATCACGCGGTCAAGATCAAGATCGACCGCGCTCAGTTCAAGGTGGCGGACAAGGCCCTGACCGGCGCGCAGCTGCGCCGTTTGCCCGAGCCGGATGTCGGCCCGGACCGCGATCTGTTCGAGGTCGTCCCGGGGGGCTCGGATCGCAAGATCGAGCTCACCGAGGTGGTCAAGATGCGCGACGGCCTTCGCTTCTTCACGGCCCCCGCCCAGATCAACCCCGGCCGCGCCTGAGGATCCCGCGATGCTGCCTCCCCATGACGCCGAGCACCTGAGCGACCGGGCGCCGGATCACTCCGTCACTTCGGAGGCCGGGATGATCTGTGTGGTTCTGCCGAGTTTCCCGCTACCGCCCGGTTTCGACCGACTGTCGGCGGACCTCCTCCTGCGCCTCTCGCCAGGCTACCCGGACGTCCCGCCGGACATGTGGTGGTTCAATCCGCCGGTGCGGCGGACCGACGGCGCGGAGATCGCGGCGACACAGAGCTATGAGCGGCACCTGGGTAAGGAGTGGCAGCGCTGGTCCCGCCACCTCGATCCGGCGCAGTGGCGATCCGGCGTCGACAGCCTGCAAAGCTATCTGGCCCTGGTCCAAAAAGAGCTGCGCGCGGCCGCACCGGCGGTGGCCGCATGACGGTCACCCTCGTCCTGACAACTGACCTCGAGGCGCAGATCGCCGCTGCCGCCCGCGAGCCCCTGGAGACCGCGGGCGTGCTGTTGGCGAACCTCGTGGTCGCCCCGAACGGCGACCTGCGACTCCTCGGCCACAAGGTCGCCTGGGTTCAGGACGGCGCCTACCTGACCCGAGAGCGGCACCAGCTCCTGATCGCCTCGGAAGGCTATGTCCCCGCCCTCGGCGAAGCCGAGGCGGCAGGCTTGCTGCCCATCTGGCTGCATACGCATCCTGGTGAAGACGGCGTGCCGCTGCCGAGCCGGTACGATCACACAGTCGATCGTCAACTCGCCGATCTCTTTCGTCTGCGATCGGGGGCGCCATTCTATGGTGCGCTCATCGCGTCGCCGCGCGGCCGCCACTTTGCGTTCAGCGGGAGCCTGCATCCCGACGATGGGCCGGTTCTGCCCATTGAGCGGCTGTGGCAGGTGGGAGAGGACTGGCGCCTGTCTCGCTCCGTCGATGCCGCTGGTCCGGAAATCCCATCACTCTTTGACCGCAGCGTGCGTGCCTTTGGGGCTGCCATTCAGGGCGCGCTGGGCGACCTGCGCGTCGGCGTCGTCGGCGCGGGGGGCACAGGGTCTGCGGTTTCGGAACAGCTGGTCAGGCTGGGCGTCCGTCACCTGACCCTCATCGATGTCGACACCTTGAGCGAGACCAATGTCACCCGGGTCTATGGCTCGACTCCAGCCGATGTCGGCCGCCCGAAGGTCGAGGTGCTTCGCGACCATCTTCACCGCATCGCGCCGGACCTCACCTGCGATGTCATGGCGTCCATGGTCACTCTTGAGGCGACGGCGCGGCAGCTTGCCGCCTGCGACGTGGTCTTTGGCTGCACCGACGACAATGCGGGGCGCCTCGTGTTGTCGCGGGTCGCCACCTACCTGCTCACGCCAGTGATCGATATCGGCGTCCTGCTGAGCAGCGATGCCGCCGGCCTGCTCGCCAGTATCGATGGACGGATCACCACCCTCACTCCGGGCGCGGCCTGCCTGGTCTGCCGCGACAGGATTGATCTAGCGCGCGCGGCCCAGGAATTGCGGACGCCTGACGAATGCAAACGTCTTGAGGAAGAGGGTTACGCGCCTTCTCTGGGTGGCGGTGAACCTGCCGTCGTGGCCTTCACGACTTCGGTGGCCGCCGCCGGCGTCGCCGAATTGCTGGAACGACTGATTGGTTACGGTCCCAAGCCGCGGCCCACAGAAGTCCTCTTGCGGTGGCATGAACGCGAAATCTCGACCAATACTAGCGCGCCGAGGGCGGGCCACTACTGTGACCCGGCCAGCGGCAAATGGGGGCAGGGGGGCGCATCGCCCTTCCTTGGGCAGGTGTGGCCGCAAGCATGAAGATTTCCTGGTGGCAGTGGTTGCCCTTCCAACCTTGGCGAGTTGTTGGCGCCGTCGAGGCGGCTGACGAGATTCCTGATCACCTTCCCCGCAACGCCGCGGCCCTGGTCGGGTCCGAAGCCTTTCCCAAATGGATCGCCTTCGACTGTCCCTGCCGGACCGGTCACCGGATCATGCTGAACACCGATCCGGGGCGCCGTCCGGCCTGGAAATGCGCAAGCGTGTCCGGCGGCAGGCTCTCGATCGCGCCGAGCGTCGACTATGCCGACGGGCAACGCCGGTGCCACTACTTCGTGCGCGACGGCAAGATTCAATGGGCCAAGGACACCATCCGATGACGGACAAACCGAAGAGCGGCCCGAAGACTTCGGCAACGCCGTCAGCCCCAGCCCCAGTTCCGCCGGCCCCGGCCAAAGCGCGTAGTACGTCCAAGACGCCGCTTTTCGCCGCCAGTCATGCTGCCCGCTATCAACGGCAGGACCTCATCAAAGACCTTGAGGAGCGTGTCCCTGGTCGCAGGCTGCTTTGTTTTGTGGGGGGAAGGGAGGCAGAGATCGACCGTGACGACACGGCGGGGTTTGTGGATCTGCTCTACCACATCCATCCCGGCGATCATGTGGACCTGATGCTCCACACGATTGGCGGCGACATCGACGCCGCCGAGAAGCTCATCAAGCTCGTGCAGGCCAAGGTCGGCGAGAATGGTACTATCCGGGCGATCGTGCCTGATTTCGCCAAGAGCGCCGGCACACTGATGGCGCTGGGCGCCAACACCATCGTGATGAGCGACTCCTCCGAACTGGGCGCGATCGATCCGCAATTCTATTTGAAGGACGGTCAGGGCAACGACATTTGCCATTCTGTTCTGCGTTACCTCGACGCCTATCGGCAGCACGCGGAAGCGCTCCGGGCCAACCCGGAGGATCCGGTCGCGCAACTGATGTTTGATAAGTTCGATCCGAACCTGGTCCGCAAGTTCGAGGGCATCCGCGATCGTGCAAGCACCCTGGCGGAGGATCTGCTCAAGCGTCGGGGCAAGCCCTATTCGACGATAGCCGGGAACCTGATGGATATCGCGCGATGGAAGTCCCACAACCAGATGATCAGCGCACAGGACGCTGTGGAGATCGGCCTCGACGTTGATGTGATGTCGAGCGAGGACGATATTTGGCGCCTGTACTGGGAGCTGTATTGCCACCTGAGCCTGGCGATTAAAGCCAAGCAGAAGGTATTCGAATCCGCCTTCGTTTCCCTCGTCCTCTGAAGATTCTGAGGAGGGCCAGGTGAGAAAACACCCTGACGGGCGGCTGTATTCGGCGAGTGACCTGGTCAATTTCCTGGGTTGCGGCCATGCGACGGCGCTCGATGTGCGCCAATTCACCGACCCTGTCGATTTCCCGCCGGACAGCGCCCAAACCGTGCTCCTCCAGGAGAAGGGGATTGAACACGAGCGGGCCTTCCTGGAGCAACTTCGCGCCGAGGGTCGGGCCGTTGTCGAGATCGCCTCGGAGGGAACCCTGGAGGAACGGGTCGAGCGGACCTTGCACGCGATGCGTGGCGGCGCTGAAGTCATCTACCAGGGGGCGCTGCTGTCGCGACCCTGGCACGGATACTCCGACTTCCTGCTCAAGGTTGAAGGCGTCGCGTCGGCGCTCGGCGACTACGCCTACGACGTGGCCGACACCAAGCTGTCCCGTTCGGCGAAGCCCAAGCACGTCATCCAACTCTGTGTTTATGCCGATCTGGTGGGGCAGGTGCAGGGCGTCATGCCAGCATCCCTCTACGTCTCGCTCGGTGACGGCGTTCAGGCCCGCGTCGCTACATCGAGCGTGCAGCGGTACTACGAGATCGCGCGAGGGCGCTTTGAACTGTTTGCCGCCGCCCCCGAAAAGTCGTCGCCGGAACCCTGTGGGCATTGCACCTACTGTCGCTGGAGCGACGCCTGCCACGCCGAGTGGGAGCGGTTGGAGCATCTGAGCCTCGTTGCGGGAATGACGCGCGGCCAGATCGACAAACTGCGCAAGGCCGGCATCGCCAGCTTGGGCAGTCTGGCCGAGCTTCCGACCGAATTTGTAGTGCCGACGCTCAACCCGGACACCTTCGCCAGGCTACGGGCACAGGCCGCCCTTCAACAGGTGCGGCGTAAAACCGGCGAAGGTCGCGTCGAGGTTCTCCCCCTGGCGCCAAGCCGTGGTTTTGACCGGATGCCGCCGCCCAACGTGGCTGACCTCTTCTTCGACATGGAGGGCGATCCTCTATTCGAGGGTGGCCTTGAGTACCTTTTTGGGTTTGTTCACGCGGTGGACGGCCAGGAGCGGTTTGCGCCGTTCTGGGCGCATGATCGCGTGGCGGAGAAGGTCGCCTTCGAGGCGGCGGTCGACTTCATCGTCGCGCACCTGGGCGCCAATCCTGGAGCCCACATCTACCACTACGCCGCCTACGAGGAGACGGCGCTCAAGCGCCTGGCGATGTACCACGGCACGCGGGAGACGGAGGTTGACGACATCCTGCGCCGCGGCCAGCTCGTCGATCTCTACCGCGTGGTGCACGAAGCGATCCGCACGTCGGAGCCGGGCTATTCGATCAAGAACCTCGAGGCCTTCTACCTGGAAGGCGGCCGAGGGGGAGAGGTCAAAACCGCTGGAGACAGCATCGTCATGTATGAGCGTTGGCGCCGGCTTGGCGACCAGGCGCTCCTCGACGAAATTTCTGCCTACAATGAACTCGACTGCCGCTCGACCCGACTGTGCCGAGACTGGCTGCTCGGGCTGCGGCCCGCCGAAGCGGCCTGGCGCCACGTCGGCGAGGCGGTCGTTCCCACGCCAGAGAAGGTTGTGCAGCGCAAAGAGGCCGAAGAGCGCACAGCGGCGCTTATCGGCGCATTGATGGCCGGCGGCTCGGAAGCGGACCGCAGCTGGCGAGAGTTGCTCTGTCACCTCCTGGAATTCCACCGGCGGGAGGCCAAGCCCGAATGGTGGGCGATGTTCGCTCGCCGCGAGATGACGCCCCAGGAGTTGCTGGATGACGCCGCCTGCCTGGCCGAGATTGCCGCCGATCCCGGTCGAGCCCCGCGTCCAGATAAGAAGTCTACGATCTATGCGTTCACCTTCCCGGCGCAGGACTTCAAGCTCCGGGTCGGTGACGAGGTCTTGCGCGCGAGCACGGGCGAGGCCGCGGGTACGGTCATGCTCATCGACGAAGAGAGCCGCCGGCTGGAGGTGAAGTTAGGGCCCTCGCGCACCAGGCTGGCTGACGGCGACAGCCTCATTCCCGAAGGACCCGTTGGCGACAAGCAGCTGCGGGAGGCTGTCTACAGGTACGCTGATGCGATCAGCAGCGGGCAGGGCGCCTACTGCGCCGTCACCGACATCCTCACCCGGCAGGCTCCCAGGCTGACGGGCCGGGAAGCGGGCGCTCCGCTGATCGGAGACGGACAAGACGTGATCGCCGCCACGATAGCGGCGCTTTCGGATATCGATCACAGCTACCTGCTCGTGCAGGGTCCCCCAGGGGCGGGCAAGACCTTCACCTCTTCCGAGGCCATCGCCGAACTGCTCGCGCGGGGCAAGAGCGTCGGCGTGGCTTCCAACTCACACAAGGCCATCAACAATCTTCTGTCGGGTGTGCAGGCGGCGGCGGACCGGAAGGGCGTGCGGTTCCGGGGCGTGAAGAAGTCGTCGCGCGAGGATCAGTACGTTGAGGGCTGCGCATCCATCGAGAACACGACGGACAACAAGCGCGCTGCCGATGGGGGATTCGGCCTGGTCGCGGGGACGGCCTGGCTCTTTGCCCGACCGGAGATGGATCAGCGTCTCGACTATCTGTTCGTCGATGAAGCCGGGCAGGTCAGCTTGGCCAACATCATCGCCATGGGCGTCAGCGCCCGAAACATTGTGTTGGTCGGCGACCAAATGCAGCTCGCTCAACCCATCCAGGGCGCACACCCAGGAGGATCTGGTGTCTCGGCTTTGGATCACCTGCTCGGCGGCCTGGCCACCGTTCCGGACGATCGAGGGATATTCCTGGCCCAGACGCGGCGCCTTCACCCCGAGATCTGCCGGTTCATATCAGACGCGGTCTATGACAGCCGGCTGACATCCCACGACAGTGCTTGTGGCCAGGCCCTCATCCTGGCTGAAGGCCTGGCCGACCCGGCTTTGGCCGAGGCAGGCCTGCGGTTCGTCGAGGTCGCACACCAGGGTTGTGCGCAGAGGAGCGTCGAGGAGGGGCAGCGGCTCAAGGCCACCTACGAGGCATTGCTCGGGTGCGAGTGGGTCAACCAGAAGGGTGAGCGGGCGCCCATCACCGCCAAGGATATTCTCGTCGTCAGCCCCTACAACATGCAGGTTGAACTGCTGCGTGGCTTGCTGCCGGCGGGCGCGCGTGTCGGCACCGTTGACAAGTTTCAGGGCCAGGAGGCGGCCGTCGTCCTCATTTCGATGGCGACCTCGTCCGGCGATGACCTGCCGCGTCAGATCGAATTTCTCTACAGCCGGAATCGCCTGAACGTGGCGGTAAGTCGCGCACGATGCCTCGCGGTGATTTTTGCCAACGCGCGGCTGCTCGAGATCGCTTGCGGAACCATTGAGCAGATGCAGCTCGTCAACACACTTTGCTGGGCCAAGCTTTATGCCAGCTAACGGTGGGATCTTCGCCGGAGTTGGTGCCGTTGCCGCTTGGCCAAGCTGCGGTCATGCGTCGGCGTCTTCATCGCCTTCCGACGCTACCGAGGCGGCCCCTCCGAGCGCTTCGTAGCGGCGTGAGGCCAGCCATTGCAGGCGCTTCGCTTGGGTCAGCAGGACGCGCCGCAGGCCACCCTGCACCTTTCTCTCCGAGATCACCTGCGCCAGACGCGACAAGATCAGCGCCCGGCGGGCCAGTCGGAAGTCGGGGTGCGACCTTAGCTCAAAGACACGCTCCGAGACGATGCGGCCCCGCAGCGCCGCCGGCGCGGTGACGGCTATGCGCCCGGGTGGCGGGTCCTTCTCATTGAGGATCGCCTTGAATTCGGAGTGCTCGACCGCCTGGTCAGTGATGAGCAGCTCGAGAGCGTCCAGATGTTGTCGAGCGCCGGAGTCGGTGCGCGGCGCATCCTGAAGCTCTGGCAAAGGCCAGACCTCGATTTCGAACACCTCGAAAGGGTCCAGCACGGACATCGCGACGGCGTCTGTCCGCTGGTTCGTCAGATGGCGACGGATGCGGGTGCGCAGCCGCTCGTTGGTCTGGCCGACATAGATCGGCTCGCCGTCGTAGTCGAAGAAGGCGTACACGCCCCAGCGGTAATTCCCGACGGGGATTGCCAAACCACCTTCTGGGCCGAAAGGCGTGTCGAGGAAGCGCTGCAGGTTGGCGCGCAGGTCTTCTGTTTCAAACGGCGGAAAGTTCACCGCGTCCGGGTTACGGCCGAGGAAGGGCCCCGGATCAGACACGCTGGATGACCGTCATGTCGGAGGCGTGCTGCACGACGCCGGCGCGGCGGATCACGGTTCGCCGGAAGAGTTCATCGGCCTGTTCGCCAACCTCGAAGTCCACATAGTTGACCTCCTCGTCGCGCCCGCCGAAGGCCGCGTGGAAGGCGGCCAGTAGCTCGACCTGGTCCAGGGCCTGCGCTGTCGACTGGGGATGGGCGCGCGACGGGATGACCGCCGGGAAGACGTAGATGCAGGGCGGCGGGGTCAGGAAGGGTCCGACGGCGGTGCGGCGCACGGCGCCGTCCAGCGCCGCGAGTTTGGGACAGGGCCGCCCGAGCGTGCCGCAGATCATGTCCCAGATCACCACGCCGTCGACGCGCTTGTTGCGGCTGATCATCTCGGCGCTCAAACGGGTGTGGATGCCGGACCAGGCGTTCCGGCGAGGGTCGGCTCCGGAGTTCGTGCAGAGGCTCCAGGTGATGAACTCGTCTGCGTCGGCGGGGCGCTCGAACTTGTTGGTGTTCTCGCCGTCCAGGCAGCCCTTCAGGTCGACGACGGCCAGGCGGCCGCTTTTGAGCCGGACGTAGTAGTCGTTGCGCGCCTTGCCCTGGGTGCGGTCCCAGCCGGCGATATGGCCGCCATCTTCCATATGGTTCAGCACATGCTGCACGAACTCGCGCTTGCCCCGCATGGTCGCGGAAAACTCGCCACGAACCTTCTCGATGGCGCCGCGGAAGATCGGGGAGGCGTAGAAGCTGGCCTCGTCCAGCCCGTGCTCGCCGAGCTGGTGGACCTGGGTTTTTAGGACTTCCGCGAAGCGTTCGATCTCGGCGCGGAGCCGTGGATCCTGCTCGCAGGGGATGACCGTCACGCGGCCGCCTGCGCCGCGTCCTCGACGCCGAGGAGGGGCTCGAAGAGCTGTTCGGCCAGGTGGCGAACGACGTGCACGGCGACGCCGTCGCCAGTCAGGTGATAGGCCTCGTTGTAGTTCTTCGGCAGCTTGTAGCTCTCGTCCAGGCCCATCAGTCGGGCGGTCTCGCGAGCGGAGATCAGCCGGCTGCGCACCTTCTTGCCGTCCACCACCACGATCACCTGGCGGCTAGAGCCGCCGGCCGGTGTCCGCAGGCAGCCGGCGACATCGTCGAACCGAACCTCCGCCCGCTGCACCTTCGCCCCGCGCTCGTCCAGGCGCGTGCGTTTGTAGACGCAGCCCACCATGCGCCGGCCGGCGCGCTTGGCAGCTTCCAGCTTGGCCTTATTGACCGGCGACATCTTGCCGATCAGCAGGTCCCGCTCGGCGTCCGTGTGCCAGCTGACGCTGGTCGGGTTCTCCTCGATAAAGTCGGCAAAGGTGGTGTTGCGCCTCGCTGGCGCGGGAATGTTCCACCACACCATCTTCTTCTGGGCCGTTTTGCTGACGCGCTCGAAGGCGCGCTGCAAGGCGGCGGTGTGGAACGGCGCGATCGGCTCCGGCGACAAGAGGGCAGGGTCTATGTCGACGTCGGCCCGGACGCCGATGATGAACAGCCGGGGGCGCGACTGCGGCACGAACAGGGCGGCGTTGATGACGAGCGCCCCATAGCGATAGCCGGCGTCGGCGAAGGTCTTGCAGATCGCTTCGAAGTCGCGCCCGCTGTGCGATGTCAGGGTGCCGAGGACGTTTTCCAGGGCAATGAGCTTTGGACCGCGCCCTTCGGCGACGAGGCCCTTCACGATCTCCCAGAAGGGATAGAACGTGCCGGAGCGCTCGCCCTTCAGGCCGGCGCCGCCGCCAGCGAGCGACAAATCCTGGCACGGAAACGACCCCCAAATCAGATCGACATGTCCGGGGAGCTCAGCCGCCTTGATCTTCCGGACGTCGTCGACCCTGAGCACGTCCCCGGTGGGGTAGTTCAATTGGTAGGTCAGGCCCTTTTTCGTGTCGAAGTCGTTGGCGAACAGACAGGTCCAGGCCTTGCCCAGGCCGGCCCGCGCCATGCCGCCGCCTGCGAAGAATTCGTAGAAGCTAGGCATGGTCCGCGCCGCCTTTTCCTTGGCCGCTCTCTGCGCGATCACGGGCCAATTTCTCTTCGACCGCTTCGGTTATCCAAGTGTTACGCGAGACATTGCCGGGACGAGCGCCTCGGGAAGCATCGATGGCGTCGAAGGTTTCGCCCGGGAGCCGCAAATTGATCCGGTCTAAGGTGCGGACCGTCGCCATTTTCGAATCAGGTATCATGGCGCCAGAGTGGCGCCACATGGGCGCGCCGTCGAGCGTCGTTTCTATTTTGTTCTTTTCGGGCGGCGGGTCAAGGACCGCGAGGGGAGGCAAGGATGACCGGGTCGCGCACCTACCCAGTGACCATCGTCCGCGAACTCGACGTCGGCGCGCTCGCCGTTCTTTCGGATGAAGAAGCCGATTCCGGCGAAGACGACGGGCTGCAGGGCAACCAGCAATACCGCGACATGCGCGGGATCACCTGGAGCCAGGTTGAGGAGGCGCTTGGGCGGGAGGCCGCGCTCTTCCAGCGGTTCGCGGCGAGTGCTGACCTCGACCAAGAAGCCGAGCTGTACGAGGAGGAGCGGGAGGAGGCCTTCTTGCCGGAGGAGGACCTCTGGGGTCTCGATATTGGCGTGATTGGCGCCACCCTGTCCCTGTCGGCATTGGGGGCGACGACAGTCAGCAGCTGCAACGCCGGCGGCTTCGGTGGGCGCCACGTGGCCCGGTTTCCCTATGTCGTATTCTTCCTTCCCCGGGAGATCGCCGGCGAGGTGATGGCGATCGCCGTCGCTGCGGACGTCGGGCTGGACACGACGGAAGGAGGCCTCGCGCGACTGTGCGCCCGCACCGACTTCGACCTCCACCGGTTTGGTGAGACCGCCCTGAAGCGGCATCTTGCACGCGAGGCGCCGGAGAAGTCCGCATGACGACGGGATCGCGCGGACCGCCCGCCAGCAAGATGCGTCAGTGGCCTGATGACGGCGACACCCGCAACAAGGGCTTCTGCGCCCATTGTGGAGGTCCCGAGCAGAGCCGCGACCACAACCCTTCGAAAATCTTCCTCGACGATCCGCTGCCGGACAATCTGCCCGTCGCCTCATCTTGCCAGGCCTGCAACGCCGGCTTCTCTGATGACGAAGAGTATGTCGCGTGCCTGATGGAATGCGCCATCGCGGGTCACGTCGAACCGGCACGCCTAGCCCGGGCATCGGTCGCCAAGACGCTGAGCAGCAACCAACGTCTGCGGCGGGAAATCCTCGCCGCCCGGCGTGAGGAAGACGGCACCGTTGTCTGGGATCCCAACGCCGAACGGCTGAAACGGATCGCCATAAAACTGGCCCGAGGCCTGGTCGACTTTGAGCTCAACGAGCCGCAACTCCATGCGCCGGACGGCGTCGGAATCGTGCCGCTCATCTTGATGTCCGACGACGCGCGTAGGATCTTCGAGGGTGAGCCGGGAGGCTTCGCGCTATGGCCAGAACTCGGAAGCCGGGCATTCCATCGGGTGCTGTTGGGTCGGGAGGACGATTTCGTCAACGGCTGGATTGTCGTGCAACAGGACCGTTTCCGCTATCGCGTGAGCCAGGAGGACGGGATGCGGGTTCGTATGGTCCTCAGGGAGTATTTGGCGCTTGAGGTAGGCTGGCTATGAGCGACAACGGCGTGAACGACCCGTCGGAGCGCACCAAGTACAAAGCGCAGGTCTACGACCTCGCCCTCAACGCCTTCTTCAAGCTGAGAGAATTTGACTCCGACGCCCTGCAGCTGCCACGGGCCGAGATAGGCTGGGACATTGCGGAAGCGTTCGTTGCCGCGGCGGTTAGCGGGGCCACCTACAAGAGCGCTAGCACGGACCGCCGGTTCGAGGCTGCGAGCCTCCTTCGAGCCCTTGCGGACCAGGTCGACGAAGACGGCCTGGCCAGCTTGGAGTGGGGCTATCAAGGCAAGCTCGACGCCCGGCACGCCTGGCGGCCTGACATCCGTTCAGCCGCCGGCCTCTCAGAGCTCGATCGGCGCATCGACGCGGTGGTCGAGGGGCTGATGCGGCCGCTCCGAGCGCTGACCGTGCCTGAGCGACGCGCGATCGTCTGCATGTCATTTGTTCGGATGGCGCTTGCCCATGTCCGCGACCTGATCGAGCAGGAACCCGCTGACGCCGAGCAGATTCGCGACTACGCGATCAAACTGTTGGAGCCGCAACTGGCCGCTCTAAAGGGCGAGGAAGAGGTCTCTCAAAAGTAGAGAATCCATCCATCGCGTCGTTGCGCCTGATGTATCATATCGGCAGAAAACTCTGATAAATCAGTGAGTTATATATTGCGCATAATAAGCATTATCGGAAATAATAGGCAGGACGATCTCGCGCTGGGCCACCTGTCGCACCGTCTCGAAGCGGAATTGCAAACGTCAGCTGTGGCGCGAGAAGACCCGAGACTTGCCGCCCTTCAGCAGGAGCAGTGTCTCGAACGGCTCTTTGACGCCACCTGGCCCCTCCATGCCCGGCGAGCCGAACGGCATTCCGGGGACAGACAGGCCAATGGCGTCCGGCGCCTCCATCAGCAGGCGTTCGATATCGGCAGGCGGCACATGGCCGACCGTGAAATAGGCGCCGATGGTCGCCACGTGACAGGACGACAGTTCGTCGGGGATGCCCCGCGCTCGCCAGAGCGGGCTGATGTCTTCCACGTTGACGACCTTGGGACGAAAGCCCGCCTTGGCCATGGCTGACACCCATCCGCCGCAGCAGGGACAGGACGCGGTCTTGTAAACCACGAGGTCACGGGTCGGCGCGGCCTCGGCGCATGACGCGGAGACCAGACCGAAAAAGACCGCGAGAACCGTTCGACGACCAAGCATGGGATTTTCTCCGTCCTATCCAGCCAGGACCAAGCGCGGCGCTCGGCGCCGGTAGTCCTCGTATTCGGTCCCGAGCATACGCCCGAGGTGCTCCTCTTCCAGCCGCACCTGCACCTGCATGAGGGCCTCGCCCAGCAGGAAGGCGGCGAAGGTGGCGGCGTTCGGCCAGACCAGCAGCAGGCCGAACAGGTTGATCCGCATCGAGAGGAAGATCGGGTTGCGGCTGCGGGAGGAGACGCCCGTCTGGACGAGCGCGGTGCGGCGGCCGGTGTCGATGCCGATGCGCCAGGAGCGGCCCATCTGGGCCTGGGCGACGACGATCAGCACCAAGGAGCCGGCCAGAAGGGCCGCGCCCCCGATCCTGACGACGGCGTGGTCGAGCCAGGGCAGCGGGCCGAACTGCGCCGTCGGCAGCCAGAGGGCGGCGACCAGCACCGCAAAGAGGCCCAGGATCAGCAGCCGGAAGCCCTTGGACACAACGCCATACGCGCTGTCGTCGAAGGGCAGCACCAGGGCGTTGATGCGGTCCCTTCTCCAGAGCCGCCACGTCGGCCAGACGAACGCGATGACGAAGAAGGCGAGGTAGTAGGCCAACAGGGCGATCCGCACAGGGTGTCTCCAGCTTGGGGACCACGGCTACACCCTCTAGTGACTAGAGGAGCAAGCGCCCCGTCAGGCGGTCTTGTCACGGTAGGCCAGCAGCCGCAGGGCGTTCGCAACCACCAGCAGGGTCGAACCCTCGTGGAAGATGACGGCCACGCCCATCTTCAGGCCGAACAGCGTCGCGGGGATCAGGAACGCCACCATCCCGAGGCTGGCCCAAAGGTTTTGTTTGATGATCCAGCTTGTCTGGCGGCTGAGCCCTACCGCGAACGGCAGGTGGTTGAGGTCGTCGGCCATCAGGGCGATGTCGGCGGTCTCGAGGGCCACGTCGGACCCCGCCGCGCCCATGGCGATGCCGACCGTGGCGTTGGCGAGCGCCGGAGCGTCGTTCACTCCGTCGCCGACCATGGCGACCCTGCCTTCCCGGGTCTTCAGGCCGCGAATGATCTCGACCTTGTCCTCGGGCATCAGGCCGCCCCTGGCCTCATCCAGACCAAGCTTCTGGGCGATGGCGTCGGCGACGGACTGGTTGTCGCCCGACAGCATGATGAAGCGCTTTACGCCCATGGCGCGGAGCCGCCGGATGACGCCCTCGGCGGCCGGCCGCGCCGTGTCCATCAGGCCGATGGCGCCCAGGTAACGCTCGCCGTGGCGAACGACCATCACCGTGCGTCCGCTCGCTTCCAGCCGCTGGATGTCGCTCCAGAGCGCGTCGGAGGGTCTTGGTCCCGGTCCGCTCTCGAACAGCTTGGGCTTGCCGATCACCGTGGCCTTTCCAGAGACCTGGGCCTCTATGCCCTTTCCGGTGATGCTTTGGACCGCATCGGCCGTGGGCACGGGATGCCCCTTCAACCGCTCGCCGCCGTCCCTGACGACCGCCGCCGCGAGCGGATGATCGCTTTGCGCCTCCACGGCCACGGCGATGGAGAGCAGTTCCCGCTCGTCAACGCCTTCAGCCGGCGCCACGTCGGTGATCCGGGGCTTTCCTTCGGTCAGGGTGCCGGTCTTGTCGAAGGCGATGGCCGTCAGCGTGCCAAGGTTTTCCAGCGGGCCTCCGCCCTTCACCAGCACCCCGCCTCGGGCCGCCCTGGCGACCGCGCTGAGGACCGCGCTGGGCACCGAGATCGCCAGGGCGCACGGGCTTGCGGCCACCAGGACCGCCATGGCGCGATAGAAGCTCACGCTAAAGGGTTCGTCGATGACCACCCAGGCCAGCATCAGGAGGCCGACGCCCGCCAGCACGGACGGCACGAAAATGCGCTCGAAGCGGTTGGTGAACTGCTGGGTTGGCGACTGCTGCGCCTCGGCCTCGGCGACCATTTTCACGACGCGGGCGAGGGTCGTTTCGGACGCCTTGCGGGCGACTCGAACATCCAGGGCGCCAGGACCGTTGATCGTGCCGGCGAAGACGCGATGCTCCGCGCCCGCCTTGTTGAAATCGAGCGCCGGGTCAGCCGCCGCCCGCTTGTCCACCGGGACGCTCTCGCCGGTTATCGGCGCCTGATCGACACTGCTTTCCCCGGCCACGACAACCCCATCGGCCGCAATCCGTTCGTTGGGCCGGACCAGCACGATGTTGCCGACGACCAGATCCCGGACCGGAACCTCCTGGGTTGTCTCCCCCCGCCGGACCGTGGCCTGTTCCGGTGCAAGCTTGGCCAGGGCCTCGATGGCCCGCCGCGCCCGGCCCATGGCGAAGTGTTCCAGGGCATGGCCGGTGCTGAAAAGGAAGAGCAGCAACGCGCCTTCCGCCCACTCGCCGAGAGACGCGGCGCCGGCGGCGGCGACCAGCATCAGGGTGTCGATCTCGAACCGGCGTTTGAGGAGGTTGCCGACGGCCTCCCTGAGGGTGAAGTAGCCGCCGAAGCCGTAGGCCGCGATGTAGAAGCCCAGGGGAACGACGCCCTCCAAACGCTGGCTGATGAGCCAGCCCACCGCCAGCATGGCCCCCGACAGACCCGCGAAGATCAGTTCGGTGCGTTCGCCGAAGATGCCGCCGTGGTCGTGGCCGCGGTCGCCGCCCTCGGCGTGATCATGGCCCTCGTGCTGGTCTTGCGTCTGGGAAGGAGCAGCAACCTTCTGGTTTTCATCGGCCATTTCGGATTCCAGGTATCAAGGACGGTGCCTTGGCCCAGTCCACGAGACGGGTCGGGCCGAACGCGGGTTCATTCATGCAAGCTCTAGCGACTAGAGGAGCAGGCCTTCTCTGTGTGAGGTGCAGACTGCACAGTCCGCGCCCGTCGCTGATCTGGTCTCAGGCGCCCTTGGCCGGCGGCCAACGCAGCACTTCAACGGCCTCCAGCGTAATCGGGCCCAGGTGTTCCAAGTCGGCGATGGTCTCGACGAAGGCCCGGAGCTTGGCGTCTTCGTCGATGATCTCGATGACCACCGACCGGTCGTCATCGAGCACATGTCGTCGGTGCGTCCTGGGGGTGTGGCCGAAGCCGACCAAGGCCTGGAGCACCGTCGCGCCGGCCACGCCGCACGCCCGCGCACGGCTGGCCACCACCTCGAACACCTTATGATCACCGAAATAGGCGGCCTCGTCGGTGTAAATCCTCAAGAGCTTGAAAGAGCTGTTCATCGCGTGTCTCCGAATGAGAAGCGCCCGCGCCGCCAGGATTGACGGCGCGGGCTTTCGCCTATTCCGCAGGCGCCAGGATCGGCGCCGGATCATCGCCCCAGGCCGGATTGGGCCGTTCGGTCCACCCCAAGACCACCTTGCTGATCGCCGGCAACACCAGCAGCGTCAGGGCCGTGGCCGTGATCAGGCCGCCGATGACCACCATGGCCAAGGGCTTTTGGACTTCCGCCCCCGTGCCATGCGCCAGAGCCATGGGCAGGAAGCCGATGGCCGGCACCAGGCCGGTCATGATCACCGGACGGACCCGCTCCATGCAGCCGTCGATGATCGCGGTCGATAGCTCGATCCCGTCCTCAAGCCGCTGTCGGATGCTGGACATGACCACCAGCCCGTTCAGCACCGCGACGCCGGAGAGGCAGATGAAGCCCACCGCCGCTGAAACCGAGAAGGCAATGCCGGTCAACGCGAGTGCGAACACGCCGCCGGCCAGTCCGAGCGGCACCGCTGCGAACACCGAGACCGCCCGTCCGAACGTCCCCACGGCCAGGAACAGCACCGCGAAGATGGCCAGGAAGCAGATCGGCACCACGATGGCGAGCCGGTCCGAGGCGGCCTTGAGATTCTGAAACTGCCCGCCCCATTCGAGCCAGGAGCCGGTTGGCAGGGCGACCGCTTCCACCTTTGGCGTGGCCTCCCTGACGAATGAGCCCACGTCCCGACCGCGCACGTTGGCCTGGATGACCACCCGCCGCTTTCCGTTCTCGCGGCTGATCTGGTTCAGCCCTTCGGTGAACCGGAACTGCGCGACCTGGCGTAGCGGCACCGAATGTCGGGTCTGTCCGGGTTCCTCTGGCATCATCACCGGCAGCGCGCCGAGGGCATCGAGATCGTTTCGGCTGCCCTGCGGCACCCGCACCACCACATCAAAGCGCCGGTCTCCCTCGAACAGTAGGCCGGCTTCCCGGCCACCCATGGCGGCGGCCACTGTATCGGCCACATCCTCCACGGTCAGACCCAAGCGGGCGATGGCGGCTCGGTCGAAGATGACGTCCAGCGACGGCGCACCGCTCGTTTGTTCGACCTTCACGTCCGCCGCACCCGGCGTTGACTGCAAAGCCGCGCCGATCCGGTTGGCCGTCGCTGTAAGCTTGTCCAAGTCGTCGCCGTACAGCTTGATCGCCACATCGCCGCGAACGCCAGCGATCAGCTCGTTGAAGCGCAGCTCAATCGGCTGGCTCAACTCGTAGCCCTGACCGACCTGGGCGTTGGCGGCTGCTTCGACCCGTTCGAGCACATCCTCCTTGGTCTTGACCCCCGCGGGCCAATCCTCCTGTGGCTTCAGGATGATGAACCCGTCCGAGATGTTTGGCGGCATTGGATCAGTGGCGACCTCGGCCGTGCCGGTCTTGGAGAACATCATCAGCACTTCGGGAAGACTGGTGATCGCCTGTTCGACGCCCCGTTGCATCCGCACTGACTGTTCGAGTGCGGTTGATGGAACGCGTTGCGAGGCGAGCGCCAGATTCCGCTCGTCGAGCGTCGGAATGAACTCCTGGCCCAGCAACGTGAAGATGAAGCCGGCCAGAACAAAGATCCCGACCCCGGCCCCAATGAACGGCAGAGGCCGCGCCACCGCCCGCCGGAGGATCGGCTCATATCGCAGCTTGATCCAGCGGATCGCGAACACCTCCTTTTCCGCGACCTTGTTGCGGATCAGGAGCGCCACCATCGCCGGGACGAAGGTGATCGAGAGGACGAAGGCCGCGACCAGGGCAAGCATCAGGGTGATAGCCATGGGCGAGAAGGTCTTGCCCTCGACCCCCTGGAAGGTCAGCAGCGGCGCGAACACCAACAGGATAATGGCCTGGCCGAAAACAGTCGGCTTGATCATTTCCTGGGTGGCCAGCGTCGTTTCCTCCAGACGTTCGCGGAGGTTCAGCAGGCGGCCTTCGTGATGCTGTCGTTCGGCGAGGCGTCTGAGACAGTTTTCGATGATGATCACCGCGCCATCGACGATCAGGCCGAAGTCGAGGGCGCCCAGGCTCATTAGATTGCCGGACACGCCCATGTAGTTCATGCCGATGGCCGTCATGAAGAACGAGATCGGGATGATCAGCACCGCGATCAGGGCGGCGCGGACGTTGCCGAGCAACAGGAACAGCGCGATCGCCACGAGGATCGCCCCCTCCATCAGGTTGCGCTGAACGGTGGCGATGGTCGCATTGACCAGCTTGGACCGGTCCAGGGTGGGCGAGACCTTGATCCCCGGCGGTAGCGACCGATCCAGCGTCTTGAGCTTGTCGCCGACGGCGCGGGCAACGGTGCGGCTGTTTTCGCCGATGAGCATCAGGGTGGTGCCGATGACCACCTCGTGCCCGTTCATGGTCGCGGCGCCGGTGCGCAGTTCCCCGCCCAGCCGAACGGCCGCCACATCCCGGACCGAGACCGGGACGCCGCCGCGCGTGGCGACGATGGCTTCCTCGATCTGGGACAGGCTGCGGATACGGGCGTCGGCGCGGACCAGATAGGCCTCGCCGCCCCGTTCCATGAAGTTGGCGCCGACCGACAGGTTGGCGGCCTCCAGCGCTTTGGCGAGCTCACTGAACGAGACCCCGTATTGCGCCAGACGAACCGGGTCGGGTTCGACGACATACTGCTTCTCATAGCCGCCGATGGTGTCCACGCCCGCGACCCCGCCCACCGTCCGGAGTTGGGGCGCGATGATCCAGTCCTGCACCGTCCGCAGATAGGCGGCCCGCGAGACCTCATCGGTCAGGCGATCCCCTTCCGGGGTCAGGAACGACCCGTCGCTCTGCCAGCCGGGCTGGCCGTTCCGCACGGTCGCGCCCTTTCCCCCCGGGTTGGCGTAGTCGATGGCGTACATGAAGACCTCGCCCAGCCCGGTGGTGACCGGCCCGATCTGGGGCTGAACGCCTTCGGGCAGACTGTCACGCGCCTGGGCGATCCGTTCGCTCACCTGTTGGCGAGCGAAGTAGAGATCGACGTTCTCGTCGAAGATCGCCGTGACTTGCGAAAAGCCGTTGCGGGACAACGACCGGGTCTGTTGCAGGCCTGGAATGCCGGCCAGCGCTGTCTCGACCGGGAAGGTGACCCGCTTTTCGATCTCGACCGGCGATAGGGACGCGTCGAGCGTGTTGATCTGCACCTGTTTGTTGGTGATGTCGGGAACGGCGTCGATGGGCAGCCGGGTGAGCTGGAACACGCCGTAGGCGGAAACGATCAGTGTGAGCGCGATGATCATCCATCGCGACCGCACCGACAGGGCCATGAGGTTGGCGATCATGACCTAGTGCTCCTCGCCTTCGCCCTTGCCCATCTCGGCCTTCAGCAGGAAGGCGTTGCGGGTGGCGATGGATTGGCCGGCGGTCAGACCGGAGGTGATTTGTGCCCGGCCACCGCCGCGTTGGCCGACAATCACGGCGACAGCCTTGAAGCCGCTGGCGGTCCTGACGAACACCACCTCGCGGCCTTCCACGGTCTGGATGGAGTCCTCGGGCACGGTGACGCCGACCGACGCTTGGGCGTCTCGTGTAAAGATACGGGCCGACACCGCCTGACCAGGCCGAAGGCCTGTGGTGCCGGACGGACTCAGCAACACCGTCGCTGAGCGGCTTTCCAGATCTACCCCCGGCGTAATCGAGCGGACCATCGCCTCGATCTCGCCATCCGGCAGGTGGATGCGCGCCCGGTCACCGGGTTTGATCCGGGCTGCGTCTGAACCCGACACCGACGCCTCAATGTCGATCTGGCTGCTGTTGGCGACACGGAACAGCTCTGTCCCGGCGGGAACGAAAGCGCCCAGCACCGCCGGCGCCGAGGTGATGCGTCCGCTGATCGGGCTGACGACCCCGGTGCTGCGACCATCGCTGGATACGCGTGCGGCGGCGGCGGCGGCGGCGGTGCGGCGGGCTTCCGCCTCCGCCTCCGCCAGCGCGGTCTGCGCCGCTTCGAGGTCCTGACGGGCGGTGATCTCGGCGTCGAACAGCCTCTGCTCCCGCGCCAGGACCTGACGCGCGGCGGTCAGCCTGGCCTGGGCGGCTGAACGCTCGGCGACGATGGTCGAGGCCTCACGGCTTTCGATCAGGGCGACGATCTGCCCGGCCCGGACGTTGTCGCCCAAGCGCAGCGAAATGCGGCTGACAACGCCGTCGGCGCGGGCAGCCAGCACAGCCTCCCCCTGCGGCGTGCCGACAACAGTGCCTTGGGCAAGGACTTCGGCGCTCAGCGAGCCGCTCTCGACTGGGGCCAGCACGATGTTTGCGGCCAGGATGCGGGCTCCGCTGATCTCGATCCCTTCTCCAGCGCCATGCGCCGCCTCGGCGGCCTCCGGCGCGGCTCCGGGCTTGGACCGGGTCACGCTCCGGCCTGTGAGGCCGGCGCCGAGCAACAGCACGACGGCGGCCGCGCCCAGTAGCAGGCGCCTCTTGTTGGTCAGGGTCTTCATTGGGCGGTTCCTTGGGTTTCGTTGGCGCGCACGAGCGCAGCCAGGGCGAGCGCGCGGTCGAGCTCGGCGGTGATCAGATCGGATTGCAGGGCGTTGAGGGCAGTTTCAGCGTCCAGCACGTCGAGCAGCGTGAACCGGCCCGCTGCGAAACCTTCCCGGGCAATCCGGACGGCTTCCAGAGCCTCCGGTTCCGCCCGTTTCTCCAGGAACTCCAAGCGGGCTTCTGCTGTCTGAAGGGCGGCCGTCGCGTCGCGCGTGCGGCGCAGGGCCGCTGCCAACGCGGCGTTCCTGCGAGCGTCGGCGCCGGCGCGGTCAGCGTTGGCGGCGGCGATGTTCCCCTGGTTGCGATCAAACAGGCCCAAAGGCATCGACAGGCCGACAACCATCGCCGTCTCATCCGATGCGGCGAGACGACGGCCGCCGACGCTGACCGTCACGTCGGGGCGGGAGAGGGTCCGTTCCCGACGCTCGGCGGCAATGGCGGTCTCCAATTCAGCCTCAGCGAGCCGAACATCCAACACGGCGGTCGGATCGAAGACCGATGCTGGGGCCGCCTCTTCGGCAGCGACCGGATCGGGCAAGTTTCCAGACCCGCCCCACAACGCGGCTAGCGCCCGCTGGGCTGCCGCATAGTCGGCCTCAGCCGCCCGGACCCGCCCCACCGTCTCCAGTGTGACGGTGCGCGCCCGCAAGGCCCGAAGCGGCGGCTCTCGGCCGGCCTCCACGAGCGTGGCGGCGATCTTCTGCAGGCTCTCGGCGCGGACGAACTGGTTTCTCGCCAGGTCAACACGACGCTTGGCAGCGACGGCTTGGGCGAAGGCCTCTCGAACCTCCTTCTCCAGATCCGCGCGGGCGATCAGTAGCCGGAGCCCCGCCGTCTCGACTTCGGCGCGGGCAGCGTTCACGCGAGCGGTGCGTTTTCCGCCCAACTCGAAACGCTGTCCGATGGAGAGCGTGGTCTCGGCGGCCTGAACGCCCGTCAGGCTCCCGGTGCCGCCGACATTTTCGGTTGAAAGATCGATCTCGGGGTTGGGCAACAGGCCGGCCTGCCGAGCGCGCCCTTCGGCGGCCCGAACATCGGCGTCTGCGGCAGTAATGAGCGGAGACCCGGCCTGGGCGCGGTCGAGCGCCTGGGCAAGGGTGACGGGTTCGGCGAATGCGCTGCTAGCGAAACTCGCCAACAGCATCGCGGCAGCGCCAAGAATGGCGCAGCGCGACAGGTATGGGAAGGGCATGGGAAGTCCTGCTTCAGTTCTGACAAGGGCGGACGCGCACGGCGGCGCGGATCGCGGTCAGACTCGGGGCGGACGCTTCAGGGTTGATTGGTTGGCCGATGGCGGCTGTGGAGCCGCCATGCGGTCAGAGACGGTTTCGGCGTAGAGGGCGGTCGCGACTTGGATATCGGCGCCCCCGGTCAGCGCCGAGCCGTGATGACAGTGGCCGTGCGCGCAGACGGCGTGATCCGGATCGCTCGAATCTCGGCTGTCGCCGTCATGTCCTGCATCGAGCACGCCCGCCTCGGCAGTTGCAGGTTCAAGCCCACAGATCAGGCCATCAGCGATGGGGGCGAAGGCAAGCATCAAGGCGCACACGACCATGAGCGGCTTACCAAGCCGTCCGATCAGTCGTGAAAGTTGCGCCGAGAAGGCCATGATGTCCCGAACTAGCTGCGTCGGCTCTTGAGATCAATGCGCCGCCACGAGAGCGTCACGGCGTTCGCCTAAAGCCTGGACGGTGATCGACCAGGCCGACTGAAGGAACACCGCCGCCAGGACGCCGCCCGCGATCAGGTCAGGCCAGCGGGAATGGGTCAACCAGACCACAGCGCCGACGCCCACCACGGCGAGGCACTGGATCAGGTCATTGCGGGTGCAGAGCCATACCGAGCGGACGTTGGCGTCGCCGTCGCGATATTTCGACAGCAGGATCGCCGCGACCAGATTGGCTGCCGCGCCGAACAGGCCGAGGCCCGAGATCGCCAAGCCTTCCGGCGGCACGCCGTTGACCGCCCGCCAGGTCGCGAAGCCGAGCACCGAAACGGCCAACAGGCTGAGGCTCGCGCCCTTCACCAAGGCCGCTCCACTGCGGATCGCGACGCTCTTGCCGATGACCCAGAGGCTGAGCGCGTAGGTCGCGGCGTCGGCCAGGAAGTCGAGGGCGTTGGCCGCCAGGGAGGCCGATCCGGCCAGCAGCCCGCCAGACGCCACCACGACGAAGCCGGCGAGGTTGATCGCGATCACCCAGGCGAGAACCCGGCGGTATTCCGGCGTCGCCCCGTCGAAAGGCTGAGATTCGCCACAGCCGCAGGCGGCGGCGGGCTTGGCTGAGGGTGCGGGGCTGGTCATTTGCAGAGCTATGAGCCCTCTAGTCACTAGAGCATCAAGTGCTATGTGAAGGTTCAAGAAGGAAAAACGCGCATGCCCGACCTCTCCATTGGACGCCTCGCCAAGGCGGCGGACGTGAAGGTCCCGACCATCCGGTTCTACGAGCAGATCGGGTTGATGCCGACGCCATTGCGGACCCCAAGCGACCAGCGGGTCTATGGCGCGGCGGCGGTGCGGCGCCTGCGGTTCATCCGCCATGCCCGCCAGCTTGGCTTCGAGATCAAGGACATCGAAGCCCTGCTCGGCTTGGCCGACCGGCCCAACCTCCCCTGCGCGGAGGCGGATCGCATCGCCCGGTCACACCTGGAAGGCGTCGACGAGAAGATCGCCCAGCTTACGCGGCTCCGCGAGGAGCTGGCCCGGATGACCGTCAACTGCGGCCTGGGCGTCACCGCCGACTGCAAGGTCATCGAGGTGCTGAGCGACCATGGGCTGTGCGAGCACGAGCCCCACTGATCCCGCCCCCTCCGTCAGGAGGGAAGCATTTTCTGCACTTCCGGCCAGCCCTCCGTGATGCTGGCGCGCGCTGACGCGGCCCGCTCATCTGGTCCTTGCCCCTCAAGTGACTGGAGGGTCTAGGCTGCTTGGATGGTCGGCAGAGGGTGTCGCTATGAACGATTGTGGAGACAGCTGCGGGGCAAGGGCGGTGGAGGCGGCGAACACCCCGGCTTATGTCCGCACACTGTGGCTCGTGGTTGCGATGAACGCGGCCATGTTTGTCGTCGGTGTGTTCGTCACCGCGACGGGCGGCTCGGTTTCCGTCCGTTCCGACCTGCTGGACTTTCTGGGCGATTCGGTTGCCACCGGAATCGGACTCCTCCTCGTAGGCCGCTCGGCCTCCGTCCGCTCGATGGCCAGCCTGTGGCAAGGTCTCGCCCTCGGCGCGCTTGGGCTCTTCGCCCTAGGTTCCGCGGTCTCGCGAGCCTTCGGAGGCGCTACGCCCGAGCCATACGGCATGGGCCTCTACGGCATCCTTGGGCTGGGCGTGAACCTGAGCGCGGCGTTGCTGCTGCTGAAACACCGGAAGGGAGACGCCAGCGTTCGGGCGGTTTGGCTCTACAGCCGCAACGACGCCATCGGAAATGTCGCCGTCATGGCGGCGGCGGGACTTGTCGCCCTGACCGCTACCCGATGGCCCGACGTGGTGGTGGGATTGGGGATCGCAGCCCTGTTTCTGCATTCCTCTTTCGAGATTATCTGGGACGCGCAGCGCGAGCTGCCCAAGGCCCGCCGCATGAGCTGGTTCTGGCCTCTCGGCGTCATCCTCTTCGTGGTGCTTCTGGACCAGGGAACCAAGGCGCTCGCGCGCGTTCACCTGACCGAGGGCGCGCCGCTGGAGCTGTCTCCCTTTCTTGACCTGAATCTGGGCTCCAATTCGGGGATCGTTTTCGGACTGTTCGCCGCGGCAGAATGGGGTCCGTGGCCATTGATCGGGGTGGCCGGTCTGGTGGCTGCTGGACTGATCTACTGGCTAGCCAAGGAAACCCGCCCACTCGCGCGATTGGCGCTCGCGCTGTTCATTGGGGGCGCACTCGGCAACCTGTGGGATCGGCTGGCTCGCGGCGCAGTGACCGATTTTTTGGATTTACACGCCGGTGGTCGTCATTGGCCCGCCTTCAACATGGCGGACGGCGCTATTGTCATTGGGGCGGCGCTTCTGGTGCTGGACTGGGCAAGTGCTCCGAGGCGAACGGCATGACCGACCCTACGTTTACACTCGCACTTGGTCGCCCCGAATGGAGGGACTCTATGACCTGGCGATTGCCCTCCTGACGCGGGAGAAGATCTGGCGGCAGGCTCTTATCGGCGAACTTGGTCCCCACGTTCACGACACCATGCTGGATGTGGGCTGCGGGACAGGGACGCTGCGGGCAACGCCCTCTCGCTGATCGTCGGCGCCGTGGTGCTGTTCGGCGTCGGGCGGCTCTGCTTCTCCTGTTGGGCTACTCCAACGGTGCGAGCGGACGAGCTTTTGGCCTGGTCCTTACCGTCATTCCCACGATGGCCGCCTACGGTCTGGCCGTATACTTGATCGGCAAAGCGGTGATCGCGCAGTTTCCGGCTTAGCCTGGCGTGCGTATCGTCGCCGTAGTCGGAAACTGGCTATTGAACCGTGCCGCGCCACCACACCTAAGCTGCCGGTCGGGGCTGGAGTGCACGCCGATTATAGAAATACCCGGCAACCAGGATGGCGATGACGGCAAGCTGGACAAGGATGGTCTGCCAAGTCGGGTATAAGCCTAGCAGTTCCAGCTTGGGCAGCCCGGCCACCCGCGTCACCGGAACCATCCCTGCCTCCTGGAGCGCCGCCAGGCCCTTCCCCGCCAGGACAAAGGCCAGGACGGCGACCAGGGCGGCGCTGACCGCGAAGAACTTGGAGATCGGCAGACGGGTGCTGTAGCGGAGCATGGCCCAGCCGATGGCCGCCAGCGCGACCAGCGCGACTGCCGCGCCACCCAGGACCGCCCCAGCGGTCTGCGGGCTCCACAGGGCGGCGAAGAAGAGGATGGTCTCGAAAACCTCTCGATAGACCACCACGAACGCCAGCAGGAACAGGAACCAGGCCGACCCCCTCGACAGGGCCTTTGACAGCCGCTCTTTGATGTAGCGTTGCCATGCGTCGGCCTGACTCTTCCCGTGCATCCATATCCCGACGCTCAGCAGAACGGCGGCGGCGAACAAGCCGCCGAAGCCTTCGGTTAGCTCGCGTTGGGCGCCGCTGATGGTGATGAAGAAGGTCGCCGCCGCCCAAGTCAGGACGCCCGCGCCGAGCGCTGCCGCCCAGCCGCCATGGACATAGGGAAGCACGTCCTGCCGATCCGCCTTCTTGAGGAAGGCGATCATGGCGACGACAATCAGCAGGGCTTCGAGACCTTCACGCAGCAGGATCGTCAGGGCGCCTACGAAGGCCGCCGTCGTGTCGGCCTGGGCGGGAGCGAGGACGGCCTCGGCCTCGTCCAGCAGGCCCTCGATCACGGTCGCCTGCTGTCGAATACTGTCAATTGGCGCGCCTCGCCCGATCCGGGACCGGAACTCGCCCATCGCGGCTTCGATCCGGGCCAGGAGCTTGGGATCGCGAGCCGCGATAGCGGGCTCGAACGGCTCGATGCCGTCGAGATATGTGGACAGGGCCAGGGCGGTGGCGTCGCGGGCGCTCCCGGCGGCGTAGGCGGTGACCGTGGCCTTCAGCTTGCTCCTGGCGAACGCCAGGGAGGCGTCCCGCTTCTCGGTCAGGATACCGGGCGAGCGGCGGAGGTAGGCCATGAGATCGTCGGCCTTCCGGCTTCCCACCGCCTGCGCAAGCTCAGCGGGCGTGGTCTTGGTCAGGGTTTCCAGGTTGGGGAATTGTCCGCGAAGGTTCGCGTCGCCCTTCCAGAGCGCCTCGCCCCGGCTCCGGGCGCCTTCATCTTGAGACAGGCCGCCGACGTAGAAGGCGAGCGCCCAGCGGTCGTTCGACGGCATTTGAGCGAAGCTGAGCATGGCGGTCCCCTCCAGCCCCTGCTCGATGACCTGATAGAGGCCGAACAGGCTCCGGTGCCGGGCTCGATCCTGATCTGTGAAAGCGATGGGCGCCGGGTCCAGACCCTTGGCCGCCGGTCCCTTGCCGTCCCCCGTGGCTCCGTGACAGGAGGCGCAGTTCTCGGCGTAGAGGGAGGCTCCGCGAGTCAGATCAGGCGCACCCGAAGGGGCGAGCGGCACCGGGTATGCCGCGAGCAAATCGGCAGCGAGGCCCTTGGCCAGACGGGCGACCTCGGCGGGTGGCCGCTTCGCCGCAATGGCTTGCTTGAGCGCATCGGCTTGCCTCTGGAGACCCGGCTTCGCCTTAGTCGCGGGCAAGGTCGCCATCTGACTGCTGACCGTTTGCGAGAATTCGACCATCTCGGCGTATTCGGCGGTGCTGATGACCCGCCCATCTTGAATGGCGCCGGGATAGTCCACGGCGACATAGTCCAGCAGGCGCCAGATCGTCTCCGCCGGGGTCGCGGCGGCGAGGGCGCGGCCACCCATCAGCAGACTGACCATGAGCACCAGGGCGAGGCACGCAGGTGCGAGGACATGCAGCGTCCGGCGCGGCTGACGGTCTGAAGCTGGCGATGGCAGCATGGTCGATCCTCGAAGACCAGACTGCCCTAAACCCTCAAGCCACTAGAGGGGCAAGCTATTTGAGAATGATTCTGAGCTCGTGGCGGGACATGACGCTATCTATCGCCTGCGCTTCCATCGCCCGCACCCATCTCGAAATCATCGCGGCAAAGATCAGCCAGCTCACTGGACTACGCGACGAGCTAGCCCGGATGGTCGCCTGCCGCGGCACGGGAAAGGTTCGCGACTGCCGGGTGATCGAGGTCCTGCGCGATCAGGAACTCTGCGCCCATGAGCGGCGCCAGGTGTGCGTAGACGGCGGCGGTGGCAGGGCTGAACAAGGCCCCGGCAATGCGGGCCGGCGTCCGCCCTCCAGGCCCACTATTTGGGCGAGCCCGGTGAAGGCGCTGGCCACCCCTCCCCGAGTCAGGAGCTCAAGACCATCCGGGAGTTCCACCAGCCTCTCATCACCAACCCCGACGCAGTTGATTTATATCAGGCTCCCGACCGACCGCTCGTGTATTGTGCAGTCGGGTCGAGCGTTTCATGCTCGCGCTCATGGAGTGGTTGACCTGAACAGGTTTCTTGCCTTGCTGCTGGTCTGGACCGCCGCGCTGGCTTTGCCGCTAGTTGCGGTGCCGTCCGCGCGCGCCATGGCGACGACCCCCTGCCCGATGGAAGCCAGCGGCATGACGGCGGTGGATCACGCCGAAATGGGCTGCTGCGATCACGGCCAGGGATCCCCCGACCAGACGGCGCCGTGCAAGCCGGGCATGGCCTGCTTCGCCACGGCGGCGGCGCTGCCCGCCGGGGGCGTCGATCTGGCGATCATCACCTTCGACAGCGTTGAGCCCATCCGGGCCCCGACTCGGACGCTCGCGTCCCTGCCGCCCGACCGGGACATACGACCTCCCATCGCTCTCTAAACTCTCAGTTGACCGCCGGCCTCTCCGTGGGCCGGCCGCTGGCGCCCGCGCGCCGTCATGAGGAGTTTGGAGCATGTCTCCCTTGAAACTGGCATGGCTGCTCGCCCTGAGCGCCACCGCCGTCTCGGCCCACGCCGAGCCGCTGACCTTCGACCAGGCTCTGGCTCTGGCCGGCGAGACCGCGCCGAGTTTGAGAGCCGCCGCCTTGCGCGTTGATGCGGCGCGCTCGGCCAGCCGCAGCGCAGGGTCTCTGCCCGACCCCAAGATCGCTCTGGGGATCGAGAACCTGCCGATCAGCGGCCCCATGGCGGGTCGCTTTGGGGCGGACGAAATGACCATGGCCAGCGTCGGTGTGATGCAGGACATGCCCAGCCGCCCCGCCCGCCGGGCGGCGGTCGAACGCGCCGGCGCCGAGATCGGGATGGCGGACGCCCAGACAGGCCTTGAAAAGAGGGCGGTCCGACTGGCCGTCGCCCAGGCCTGGGTCGACCTCTACTACGCCCAGGCGCGGTTGGCCGCGCTGGACGAGGTGGAGAAGGCCCTCACGCCGATTCTCGGCACGGCGCCCTCGGCCGTGACGCGCGGGGCAAGACCCGCCGAGACCATCGAGCCGGCCGAATGGCTGCTGGCCATCGCCGATCGCCGCAGCGCGCTGATGGCCGAGGTCGAGAAGGCCCGGGCGGCGCTGGTGCAATGGGCCGGCGATCCGGAGGCCTCGGTGAGTGGCGAGCCGCCGCGCTGGGAAGTCGATCCTGTCACGCTGAGGGCGGGCCTGGACCGCCATCCGATCCTGCTGACCTTCGACGCCGGCGCCCGGCTGGCCGACGCGGACCTGGCGGGAGCCCGGGCCGCGCTGTCGCCCGACTGGAGCTGGGAGCTGGCCTATCAACGCCGCGACCCGACGTTCGGCGACATGGTCTCGGCGCGGGTCACGGTGTCCCTTCCGTTTCGCAAAGGGGAGCGGCAGGGCCCGACGATCGACGCCCGGTCCGCCGACGCCGGCCGGGCGAGGGTCGATCGGGAGATCGCGCGACGGCAGCTGGTCGCCGCGCTGGATGGCGACCTGGCCACTCTGCAGATGCGCCAGGAACTCTGGGCGCGGGCGCGGGATGGCCGACTGCCGCTGGCGCTGCGCCGGGCGGACCTGGAGACCGCCAGCTATGCCGCTGGAACCGCCGGTCTGCCGAACGTGCTGGCCGCCTTCACCGCTCTCGCCGACGCCAAGCTCGATCTCCTCGACAAGGAAGCCGAGGCCCTGCGCGAGGCCGTGCGGATCAACATCACCTACGGGAGCGACGCATCATGAGCGCGTTCAAACGAGTTTCGACGCCTCAGGTCGCGATGGCGGCGGTGGCGCTGGCGCTGGTTGCCGGCGCGGCCGGCTATGGCCTGGCGCGGCTAGGCTCGCCCTCGGCCGATCCGGCGCCGCCGGCCAATGAGGCCGGACGCAAGATACTCTACTGGCATGACCCGATGCTGCCCGCGGAGCGCTATCCCGGCCCGGGCAAGTCTTCCATGGGCATGGACCTGATTCCAAAATACGCCGACGAGAGCGGCGAGGCCGGGGTTCGCATCGATCCGGCCAGCCTGCAAAACCTTGGTGGCCGGGTTGTCGCCGTCACCCGCGGAACCCTGCCGTCCGGTCTCACCGCGACGGGCGTGGTGGACTTCAATCAGCGCGACGTGGCCATCGTGCAGACGCGGACCGGGGGGTTCGTGCAGAGGGTCTACAACCGCGCGCCGGGCGATCTCGTCGACGCCGGCGCGCCGCTGGCCGATGTGCTGGTTCCCGAATGGGGCGGCGCCCAGGCCGAGTATCTCGCGGTTCGTCGCACCGGGGACGCGGACCTGGCGCGGGCTGCGCGGCAGCGGCTGGTTCTGCTCGGCATGTCCGATCGCCTGATCGACCAGATCGAGCGCGCCGGCCGCCCGCAAACGGTGGTGACCATCTCGACCCCGACGGGCGGGGTGATCCGTACGCTGAACGTCAGGGCCGGCATGACCGTCATGGCCGGCCAGACCCTGGCGGAGGTCAACGGGCTGGGCGCGGTCTGGGTCAACGCCGCCATTCCCGAGGCGCTGGCCGGCCAGGTTCGGACGGGAGCGCCGGTCAGCGTGACCCTCGCCGCCTTCCCCGGAGAGACCTTCGCCGGTCGCGTCTCGACGATCCTGCCCGAAACGCAGGGCGAGACGCGAACCCTGACCGCGCGGATCGAGCTTTCCAATCGCGGCGGTCGGCTGAAGCCCGGCATGTTCGCCACCGTGCAGCTCGGCGAGGCGGCGAGCCCCGCCCTGCTGGTCCCGTCGGAAGCCGTCATCCGCACGGGCAAGCGCACCCTGGTCATGCTGGCCCTCGACGGCGGCCGCTACCAGCCGGCCGAGGTCCGGACGGGCCGGGAGGCCGGCGGCAAGACCGAGGTCCTCGCCGGCCTGGCGGAGGGAGAGAAGGTCGTCGCCTCCGGCCAGTTCCTGATCGACTCCGAGGCCAGCCTCGCCGGCGTCACGGCCCGCCCGATCGGGGACCGGCCATGATCGCCGCCCTCATCCGCTGGTCTGTCGCCAACCGCTTCTTCGTGGTGCTGGCTGCTCTGGCCGTGATCGGAACCGGCGTCTGGGCGGTGCGCACCACGGCCGTCGACGCCCTGCCTGATCTCTCCGACGTGCAGGTGGTCATCCGCACCAGCTATCCCGGCCAGGCGCCGCAGATCGTCGAGAACCAGGTCACCTATCCCCTGGCCACCACCATGCTGTCGGTGCCCGGCGCGAAGGTGGTGCGCGGTTATTCGTTCTTCGGCGACAGCTTCGTCTATGTGCTGTTCGAGGACGGGACCGACCTCTACTGGGCGCGGTCCCGGGTTCTGGAGTACCTCAACCAGGTCCAGGGTCGACTGCCGGACACCGCCCGCCCGGCTCTTGGCCCGGACGCCACTGGCGTGGGCTGGGTCTACGAATACGCCCTGGTCGATCGCACCGGCCGCCACGACCTGTCACAGCTGCGTGGTCTGCAGGACTGGTTCCTGCGCTATGAGCTCAAGAGTCTGCCGGGGGTGGCCGAGGTGGCCAGCATCGGCGGCATGGTCAGGCAGTACCAGGTGGTGCTCGACCCGGTGAAACTGGCCGCCTACGGCGTCACCCACGGACAGGTGGTCGAGGCGATCGGCCGCGCCAATGGCGAGGCCGGCGGTTCGGTGCTGGAGCTGGCCGAGGCCGAGTACATGGTCCGGGCCAGCGGCTATCTGAAGACCCTGGACGACTTCCGGACCGTTCCGCTGCGCGCCGCCGGAGGGACGCCGGTTCTGCTCGGCGACGTCGCAACGATCCAGATCGGGCCGGAAATGCGGCGCGGCATCGCCGAACTGGACGGCCAGGGTGAGGTCGCCGGCGGGGTCATCATCCTGCGTTCCGGCGAGAATGCCCGCGCCACCATCAAGGCGGTGCAGGCCAGGCTCGACGACCTGAAACGCAGCCTGCCGCCGGGCGTGGAGGTGATCACCACCTACGACCGCTCGCAGCTCATCGACCGCGCCATCGAGAACCTGACCGGCAAGCTCGGCGAGGAGTTCCTCATCGTCGCCCTCGTCTGCGGCCTGTTCCTCTGGCACGTCCGCTCGGCGCTGGTGGCCATCCTGACACTCCCGCTGGGGGTCTTGATCGCCTTCATCATCATGCGGCTGCAGGGGGTGAACGCCGACATCATGTCGCTGGGCGGCATCGCCATCGCCATCGGGGCCATGGTCGACGCGGCCGTGGTGATGATCGAGAACGCGCACAAGAAGATCGAACGCTGGGAACACGATCACCCGGGCAAGCGCCTGGAGGGCGACGAACGCTGGCGGGTGATCACCGACGCCGCCGTCGAGGTCGGCCCGGCGCTGTTCTTCAGCCTGGTGATCATCACCCTGTCGTTCATGCCGGTGTTCACCCTGCAGGCGCAGGAAGGGCGGTTGTTCTCGCCGCTGGCCTTCACCAAGACCTACGCCATGGCCGGGGCGGCGTTGCTGTCGGTGACCCTGGTCCCGGTGCTGATGGGCTGGCTGATCCGGGGGCGCATTCCGGCGGAGCAGGACAATGTCCTCAACCGCTGGCTCACCGCGATCTACCGGCCCGCGCTCGACTGGGTGCTGGACCGGCCCCGGACAACGCTGATCATTGCCGCGCTGGTGTTCGCCACCACCGCCTGGCCGCTGTCGCAGCTCGGCGGCGAGTTCATCCCGCTGATGGACGAGGGCGACCTGCTCTACATGCCCTCGGCCCTGCCGGGCCTCTCGGCGGCCAAGGCCTCGCAGCTGCTGCAGCAGACCGACCGGATGATCCGCACCGTGCCGGAGGTGAAGAGCGTGTTCGGCAAGGCCGGCCGCGCCGAGAGCGCCACTGACCCCGCGCCGCTGGAGATGTTCGAGACCACCATCCAGTTCAAGCCCCGCGACCAGTGGCGGCCCGGCATGACCCCAGAGCGGCTGGTCGAGGAACTGGACCGGGCGGTTCAGGTCCCGGGCCTGGCCAACGTCTGGGTGCCGCCGATCCGCAACCGCATCGACATGCTGGCCACGGGCATCAAGAGCCCGATCGGGGTCAAGGTGTCCGGCGCCGATCTGGCCGAACTGGATCGCATCGCACACGATGTGGAAGCGGTGGCCCGGCGCACGCCCGGCGTCAGCTCGGCGCTCGCCGAGCGCCTTACGGGCGGACGTTATGTGGACATCGACATCGACCGCGCCGCCGCCGCGCGGTTCGGTCTCAACATCGCCGATGTGCAGGAAATCGTCGCCGGCGCGATCGGCGGCGAGACCATCGGCCAGACGGTCGAGGGCCTGGCGCGCTACCCGATCAGCGTCCGCTATCCACGTGAGACAAGGGACAGCCTGGAGGGCCTGCGGGCCCTGCCGATCCTGACGCCTTCGGGCCAGCAGATCACGCTCGGAACGGTGGCGGCGGTCTCGGTCGCCGACGGCCCGCCGATGCTCAAGACCGAGAACGGGCGACCCTCGACCTGGGTCTATGTGGACGTGCGGGGGCGCGATCTGGCTTCCGTGGTCAAGGACCTGCGCACGGCCGTGGCCAAGGATGTCCGGCTCTCACCGGGCGTCTCCATCGCCTACTCCGGCCAGTTCGAGTTCCTGGAGCGGGCCATGGCGCGATTGAAGGTGGTCGTGCCGGCCACCCTGCTGATCATCTTCGTCCTGCTCTACGTGATCTTCGGCCGGTTCGATGAGGCGGCCCTGGTCATGGGAACCCTGCCGTTCGCCCTGACCGGCGGCATCTGGACCCTCTATCTGCTGGGCTACCACCAATCAGTGGCCACGGGTGTCGGGTTCATCGCCCTTGCGGGCGTGTCGGCCGAGTTCGGGGTGGTGATGCTGATCTACCTCAAACACGCCCTCGCCGAACGCGGCGAGGATCCTGACGCCCGTCAGGTCGAGGCGGCCGTGAGGGAAGGCGCGCTGCTGCGCGTAAGACCAAAGGCCATGACCGTCGCGGTGATCCTCGCGGGCCTGTTGCCCATCCTGCTCGGCCATGGCGCGGGGTCGGAGGTGATGAGCCGCATCGCCGCCCCGATGATCGGCGGCATGCTGACCGCGCCGCTGCTGTCGATGCTCATCGTTCCCGCCGCCTATCTGCTGCTCAGGCGGCGTCGCGCCAAGTCCGCTCAATCGATTCAACAAGGAGACACACCATGAAACGCCTCACCCTGATTCTGACCGTCGCCGCCATGGGAACGGTCCTTGCCGGCTGTGGCGAGAAGACTGCCGAGCCAGCCGTCAATGCCGAACAGGCCGCCCCGGCGGCGGCCCCGGGCGCGGGCGGCATGGCGCCCGGCATGGACATGGCCGGCGCGATGATGGCCAAGGGAACCGGCACGGTCACCGCCATCGACAAGACCGCCGGCACGGTCACCCTCGACCACGGCCCCATCGCCGAAGCGAAATGGCCGGCCATGGAAATGGAGTTCAAAGCCACGCCCGCGAGCCTTCTCGACACAGTGAAGGTCGGCGACAAGGTCTCGTTCGAGATGAAGGTGACCGATGGAACGGGCGAGGTTACAGCCATTCAGGCGCGATAGTCCCCGCGCGACGGACCAGGGAATAGGAGCAACATATGTTGAGAAAGTTCGTGTTGGTCAGCGTGCTATCGTTGGCTGTTTCCGCAAGCGCGGTCGCCCAACCCCAGGATGGCGGGGACACAGCAGCCGTAAGGACTGTACTGGCGAACTACAAATCGTCCCTCGAACGTCTAGATCTTGAGAACGTCGAAAGATTGTTTGCGGTGGACAGCCAGATTATAGAATCCGGCAAGATTGAGGGGACCTACGCCAATTACCGTGACCACCATATTGGCCCCGAGCTCGCTGAATTCTCATCTTTCAAATTCGCGGACTACTCGGTTCAGGTCCGAATTGAAGGTGCTCTCGCGCTAACCACCGAGACCTACCGCTACTCGATCCACCTCAAGGGCAAGCCAGATGTCATAGAGCGCAGGGGCGTGGCGACCTCTGTGCTCCGCAAGGTGGACGGTCGTTGGCAGATAGCCTCGATGCATAGCTCCTCGCGAAAGCCCTGAATCGGCGCTTCGATCCGGCGGGAGATCGGAAGAACTTGGCAGCTCCACGATGTCAGCTGTCCCAGACCCGTGACCTCGCCGGACCGACCCGCAGGCGCCAACGCCACGGCGCCTACCCGCGGACGCCTCGAAAGAGAGAAATGGATCCCGTTGGCGTCGGGATAACCCGGGTCTCGGCAACATCGACGAAGCCAGCCGAGCGCATTAGCTCCGGGAGAATGCCGTCCGCCTGTGGTTGGGTGTCCTCGACGCCATCCAGGTTCTGGACGGTGGCGCGAAAAAGGGACCGCATCAACTCGGTGCGCTGAAGGCCATAGTCAGCGATGTGGAGCGTACCACCGGGGCCTAAGGCGGAATAGGCCGCGCCAAGCGCCGCCGACTTTTCGGCCATCGGCACCTGATGAAACACGAGACTTGAAACGATCTTCGTCGGGCTCCGCCCTTGCAGCAACCGGGCGGCCTCCCGACCGAATCCCGGAATGAACTGCACTGCGGCGCCCGCGCGGCTGATCTTCCTGCGGGCTCGGTCCAGAACAGCCGGATCAGGATCGATGCCGATCAGTTCCGCCCTAGGCTCGGTCGCCGCCAGTCGGACGAGAAGGGACCCTGTACCACACCCGAGGTCAACGATGACGTCGGACGACGACGGTGCGATCTGGGCGACCAGCTCATCCCTCCAGCGACGCTCCCGTGTGAGCACCGCCAGGCCTAGATCGTACCAGGGGGTCAGCCAATGCACCCCCGCCGCCGGGGTGAACGATCCCGCCTTGGGCCCCAGGTTGTTCGTGGTCATCGCTTGTCTCCGCGTTTTCGGATCGCCGCGCCCATTTGCATGCGGCGGTGTTGATGGCTTGGTTCGATTGGCAAAGGACCACCCGATAGGGGTCCAGCCTCGCTCCGGGGCGCCGAGCGCCTGCCCACAGATCACCCCATAAGATCCGCGTTGCGCCGGCCAGCGCGAGCGAACAAGCTGGCCGACGCCAGTCAGGGTGTCCTGCGGAAAAACGCCGCCAGGTGCTGGCCCCAAAATCCCTTGGGATAGGCGCCGTCGCTCAGTCCCAGGTCGCTAGCCTTCACCCGTTCGCGCGCGTCGTGTCCTGTGCCGAATATCCAGTCCCAGACAAGCAGCGCTTCTCCGAAGTTGACCTGCGCATCCTCGAAGTCACGCTTGTGATGCCACCGGTGCATTTCAGCGACGCCGAACAAAAACCGGAACGGGCCCAGCGAGTAGTCGATGTTCGCGTGCTGGAACGCGAGATGCACCGGCAGGATGGCGAACCACGCCGCGAGGGCCTCCGTCGGCGCGCCCAGCAGGGCGACGGCCGCTAGGCCCGGGGCGGCGAGCAGAAGCGCGCTGACGACGTGCCGCCGCTCGGCGTTGAGCCAGTAGAGGCGCTCGGGGCTATGGTGAGGTTGATGAAATCTCCAAAGCAGCTTGGAGCGATGACTCCACCGATGCATCACGTAGAGTCCGAGGTCGATGATCGCGCCCAGGGCAAGAACGCTCGCCCACAACGGCCATTCCTCGGGCCAGACGTTGAACGATATCGACCCAACGAGGAACGGATAGATGAAGGTCGCGCTGGCCTGCAGGAGCACGGCCCCGAGAAAGTTGTACTGTAGGTCGGCGAGCAAATCTCCGTGACCGTGCGTCCAGGCTGGCTCATAGGGTGCGACGCGTTCCAGCAGTCCGACTACGAGGACGCCGGAGAGTGTTGTGGCAATCAAGCCCCAGGCTGGTGCAGCGCTCGCTCTCAACAAGACCATGACACCAAGGATCGTCAGACCCATGACGACAGGATAGGAAAACCAACGAACGAGCCAGCGCATTGAGACCTCCTTTGACGTCTCCCGTGTCCCATGGAGCGGATACGTGCGCTTGAACGAACTGGTCGCTTGCGGGGCTGCCCTACGGTCGAAAGACCATGCTGCCGGTCAAAGCGCGTGGGTTAATTCCGAACATTGCTCGGCAGGTCCTCGAAAAGTGCGCTGAGTCAGCGAATCCGCCAGAATGGGCGGCCTCGGTCAGCGTTGATCCCGCCGCTATGGACTCAAACGCCCTGCGGAGTTTCGTCCAAAGCAGGAATGATCGTAGCGGTATGCCGACAGAGTCGGTGAAAAGATGGACGAGGCGGGATCTGGAGAGGCCCAACGAGGCGGCCAGTCCGCCGGAGTCCAGAATGGGCGGATCGGCGACCGCAATCTGCTCAAGCAAACTCTCGATACGCGGGTCGATTTTGTCGCCGGACGCTTCGCAAAGGCCCAGGAGCCGCATCAGTCGTCCGATTGGGTCGGCCGCATCGCCGTCCGCGAGCGCGTCCGCGACGATCACGCGAAACGACCTAGCCTCGTCCGGCAAGAGGGCGTGCATGCCAGCCTTCAACAGATTCGCGATAGCGCGACCGCCGGGTGCACCCGGATCGATGTACAGGAAAACGCCTTCCTGAAGGGTGGTTATGCGATGCCAGACGTCTGGCGGAACGACGAATCCGTCCCCGGCGGCTTCGGCTCCATCCCGGTCGAAAACGCGCAAGTCTTGTCCTGCGAACGCCTGAACCGCGTGGTGGCGATGCAACGCGTTGTCGCCGGCGATCCCGACAAAGGCGGCCCAAGCTCGCCCGAATCGGGCCGCGCCGGCCCATGGACGGGCCCCCGTATCCCTTCCCGATCGGTTAGTCATCGGTCAGGTAAGGCGATGGGAAATTTTGTCCAGCGCGGCCATGCCGGCTCCAAATTTTCCGATCGCTTCCCGATGGCGCTGGAGCTCGCTGTAGGGAAGATAACGCACGGACAGATCGGCGATGCGGCTGAACGCCGGCCTGGCGATTTGCGCGCGTACGTCCGCCTCACGCCGGTCGGGGGCGACAAGAAAGAGTGTGTGGAGCTCAGTAGCGTGACCGCCCAACGCCAGATCAAGCATCCGGACGATACCGGAATAGATTGACGTGGTGTGCTCGACTTCGAACGCGGCCACGATGTTCCCCTGCCCGTCCAGCCAGAGCACATCGATCAGCCGCACGGCGTCGGCGCCCGCGCGCCCGTCCCAGGCGGACGGCAGCTTTTCCAAGCAACCATCGCCGAGGCGACCGGGGCCGAAGCTCCGGCCGCGGTCGTTCTGCGCAATCCAGACCTGGTAACCGAGGGCTACGCCAAGATCGCGCAGCCAGCCCTGGATTTCCGTGTGGGTGCGGTCATCCGCTTCGGAGGGCGCCGGCTTGGCGGCCTGCGCGCGCACCTGGGCCAGATCCGCCGCCCAGGCGGCGCGGGCGCGCGCGTCGTCGGCGAGTGGCGGCGCCGCGTAGAGACCCGCGCCGATATCGAAACAGAACGCCGCCACGGCGCCGAGATCGTTCGACAGGAGGTCGCGATGCCGCTGGTTGAAGGCGAGCAGCCCCTTCCGCATGGCCAGATATTCGTCCCAACGCCCGAGCTTCACGTTGTGACCCGTAAGTGCGTTGTAGCCCCGGACGATCGCCGTGTTGGACGGGGGCGTGATCGTAGGGTGCAGGAAATAGAGAATGTTGGCCACTGCCGGTCCGAGCCCCTTGATCTTCAGGGCGTCAATGCGATGGATTTCAGCGAGAACATGCTCCTCGGTGTCGCAACAGACGCAGGCATCCAGCAGCTGGCCGAAAGCGCGCTGATTGCCCGGATGCTCGTAGATGTCGGGAATGCGCAGCTTCGGCTTCCACAGAAATGCATGGTCGGCGCCTTTGAAGACCTGCCTCTGCTCGGCGATGGAATGAACAACCGTCTCCAGTGACGAGCCCCTGTAGGCGACGCCGAAGCAATCGCCCTTGATCTCGGCGGCGACCTGTTGGACCCCCCTGCGGATCGACCGGAAGTTCTTCAACCGATCCTCCCGCAGAAACCAGCCCTGGTAAGCCCCGCGAGGATCATCTCGCCAGCGGTTCAACAACACGCGCGTCAAGTCATCAGACAAGGCCGATCTCCCGGAAGCTCAGAGTAGGTTCGGCGCGGCGTTCGCCGATCACAAGTGTCAGGCTACCTCTTCGGCGGCGGCAGGCGAATTGTCGACGGACTTCTCCCGGCCGCCAGAACCACCGGCCCAGTGGCGAGAGCTGGCGAAGCCTGGACCCTTCTCGCCCGTAGCTCGTGAAGGGCCATTTCCAATTTGATCTGTTTTTCCCCCGGAACGTCTGCCGACCAACCTGGTTGGGAGAGGCTTGGTGTAAGTTTTCGGTCTAGTGCGCGTCCTAGTCTTCAGGTCTGCGGGAGCGATGCCCGATGCGGGCACGAAGGCGGTTAGCTATGGCGACGACTGTGAGACTGGATCCAAGGCTAGGGGCGATGGCGGTGCCGAAGAGCGCCGATCCGATCACGCCAGCCGAAGACTCTGTATCTTCTTCACTTCCCGCCCCGGGGGGCCATGAGGCGCGACTTTCCGGCGGTCGTTGTGCGCTTCCGCCCTTCGCAATTCCCGACATTCGCCTGGCGAGCACCCGCGGACCGGCGTGAACATGCCCCCATTTTCACGTCGCCTGCCGAACTGCTTCCCCTTCGGCAGCCGCGGTGGGAGCGGACCCCGAGGGGTCCGCTCCCACCCTCCGCGCGGGCAGGCAGCGTAGCCCCTAGGAGCCCGTCATGTCCTTCAAGACACTTCTTGTCCATGTAGAGGCCAATACGTCGCCGGACGTTCGGCTGTCGTTGGCCGTAAACCTCGCCAACCAACTCCACGCGAAGCTGATTGGCGTCGGGGCAGAGTTTTTTCGGAGCCCATATTACGGGGGTGATGGCATCGACTATTTCGCCGGCGACCTGATCGCGGCGGAGATGGAATCCATAGAGTCCGATCTGAAAAGCGCAGAGGCGAAATTCCGGGCCGCCGCCGCCGCCGTGCGCGAGGGGCACGAATGGCGCGGGTCGGTACGGTTCCCGGTGGCCGCTGTAGCAGCCGAAGCGCGCGCCGCCGATCTTGTCATCACCAGCCGTAGCGGTGCGAAGGGCGCGTCAGACTACAACATCGCCCTTCCCGCCGCCCTGATCCTGCAAGCAGGCCGCCCGGTGCTGGTAACGCCGCCCGACACCGCCCAGCTTACGGTGAAACGGGCCGTGGTCGCTTGGAAGGATACCCGCGAGGCGAGGCGTGCAGTCTCCGACGCCCTGCCCTTCTTGCAGGGAGCCGAGAAGGTCCATCTGGTGGAACTTTGCGATGGCGCGGAGGCAATCCCCGCTGCGACCGACCGCCTCACCCATTTAGCCGACTACCTGCTTCGCCACGGTGTCAGCGCCACGATTGGCGCTGACATAGAAGGCCGGGACGCGAACGCCCCCCATCAGCTGCTGGACGTCGCCGAGCGGCACAATGCCGATCTCATCGTTGCTGGCGCCTATGGACACAGTCGCCTTCGGGAATGGGTGTTTGGGGGCTTCACCCGAGCGCTCCTTGACCAAACCAAACGGGCCATTCTCTTTGGCCACTGACTAAGGATGGATAGTCATGGCGCCATACGGAAATAGCCAAGGCGCGGAGCCTGGTCGGTGTTGTACGGGATCAAGTACGTTCGACCGCCGACCGCAGCGTATGGATCTACCGTCGTTGGGAGTTCGCCGTGGATAGGCAGATCCGTGTGGCCGTGAACGGCTACGGAGTCATCGGCAAACGCGTCGCCGACGCCGTCCGCCTCCAGAAGGACATGACCCTTGTTGGTGTCGCCGACATAGCCACGGACTGGCGCACCCGCGTGCTCCTAACCAAGGGCGTGGAATTCTATTCCGGCACGACTCAAGCGCGCGCCGCGATTACCGAAGCGGGCCTGACACTGGCCGGCGGGTTGGACGACTTGTTGGGGCAGGCTGACGTCATTGTCGATTGCACGCCCAAGCGGGTCGCGGCGGAAAACGTGCCGACCTACCGGCAACGGGGCCTAAAATTTATTCTCCAAGGGGGAGAAAAGCACGCCGTCACCGGCCACTCCTTCGTGGCGGAAGCGAACTACGAGACGGCAGTGGGGCGCGAGGCGACGAGAGTCGTCTCCTGCAACACGACGGCGACCGTGAGAACGCTCACCGCCCTCAAGCGCGCCGGACTTCTGGGTCGCGCGCGGGGCACGTTGCTTCGCCGGGCAACCGATCCATGGGAGAGCCACGACGGCGGCATCATGAACACCCTCGTGCCAGAGCCCGAGATTCCCAGCCATCAGGGGCCGGACGCCCAGACCGTCGACCCGGATCTGGACGTCGTCACCATGGCGGTCAAAGTGCCCGAAACCCTCGCCCATTTGCACTACTGGTCGGTTCAGATGACCCGTCCGGCGGACAGGGAAGAAGTGCTCGAGGCCTTCCGCACTTCTTCACGCATTCTGCTGATGAAAGACGCATACGGCTTGGGCGCGCTCAACGCAGTCAAAGAATTGATGGCCGACATCGGTCGCCCCCTGACGTGACCCCCTGAAACTCCTCCAGATATAATTAGAGTCCGGCCCAACGAAGGGACGGACGAATGAAACGATCAAGGTTCACGGAAGAGCAGATCATCGCGATCCTGCGGGAGCAGGAGGCGGGTGTTGCGACGG
>JAIOXZ010000053.1 GCA_021741355.1 Caulobacter sp. | reverse complement strand
GGCCATGGGGATTCCGCGGCGGGCCGTCTCCTCGAGCATCACCGGCCAGAACTCGGATTCCACCCAGACGGCGAAGTCGGGCCGCCAATGATCGAGAAAGCGCGCCACGAAGCGCGCCCGATCGACGGGCACGAACTGATGGAAGGCGCCGTCGGGCAGGCGCTCGGCCATCAGGGCGGCCGAGGTGGTGGTGCCGGTGGTGACCATCACCGCCAGACCTTCGGCCACCAGGCGCCCGACCACGGGCAGCACCGACAGGCTTTCGCCGACGCTGGCCGCGTGGACCCAGACCAGCCGCCCGTCGGGCCTGGCGCGCGAGGCTTCGCCCAGGCCAGCCAGCCGGCCTGGCGGTAGAGCAGCAGCAGGGAAGCGGCGAGGGCGCTTATGGCGAGACGAAAAGGCGCGGCGACATGGCGCGGACCATACACCAGCGGAAAAGGCGGGAACGGTACCGGCGGTCGGGACGGCTTCGCGCGAGCGCCGGTCATCCCGTGTGGCGGCGGATTGTGGTTACGCCAGCGTGTCGCGCTCGTCGCACCACCGCCGGGCATCTTCGGCCAGGGTGGCGACCAGTCCGGCGTACTCTTTCAGTTTCGCTCCGTCGGGAGGCGGCCGCACCCGCCCTGTCTCGACGGATACCGGAATGCGGTGGCGAACTGACTGAGCCAGTCCAGAACCATCAGATCCGCCTTCCAGGCGTGCCCGTCGGGAAGCAGGGCGACCAGACGGCCGATCTCGTGACCGGCTCCCGCATGAATGTTTTCGGCGGACAGGATCGCCTTGACCAGCTTCTCGGCGGCTTGTTGGAGGTGAAAGGCGCTGATCCGGGGCACGCCGGCCATCAACTGCCGCGCCGCCGTCATGTCCTCTTCGAGCACCTGGAAGAAACCCGCGGTCATCGGCTTCATCGCCCGGCCCTTCGCCGGCACTCGGCGCGCGACACCCAGATTTCCCGTCCCTCTTCCCGAACGGTTCGGATCAGCGACCCGGCGGCGTCGCGAAAGCGCTCGAAGTCGGTGGCGTCGCAGGCGGCGATGTCGACTCCGACGCCGGTCCCGGCGACGGCTTCGGCCATTTGCGACCGTCTGGTCTCGACGTCGACCGGGTCGTCGTCGGGCAGGATCGCCATCAGGTCGAAGTCGCTGTCGGGCCGCGCGTCGCCCCTGGCGCGGCTGCCGAACAGCCAGATGGCCCGGGGGCGGGCGACGAACACCATTCGCCCGACCAGAAAGTCCAGAGCCGCCCGGGCGGTCCTGAACGGGCCGACGCGGCGCTGATCGGGGGCGGCGGACAACGATCGCAGCATCGCGTCCACCTCCTCGGCGCGGCCTCGGCGCAACAGTCCGAGCATCCGGTTCAGGATGTCGGCATGGGCCGGGTCGATGCGAATCGAACGGTTGGGCAGGGGCGACATCACGTCATTCGGGGTCATGTCATCAAGTGACGATCATGTAACGCGACTGGCCATGTAACGCAATTGGCCGGGTTGGCAAAATCGGGCCGCCTCACGCCAGCGCCCGCAGGAAGGCCGTCAGGCCGGCGATGCGGTGGTGGCGGCCGTGGAAGCTGCGGAAGCCCGGACTCTCGGCCAGAGCCAGCAATTCGCGGTCGCCGGAACTGTCGCCATAGGCGTGGAAGGTCAGGCCGTCGACGCGGCCCAGGAAGGCGGCCAGGCGGGCGACCTTCTCGGGGCCGTGGCAATTGGCGCCGGCGAAGCGGCCGGTCAGCACGCCGTCGGCCACCTCCAGCCGGGTGCCGATCACCGAATCGATGCCCAACCCGGCCGCCCACGGCCTGACGAACAGTTCCGGCGAGGCGGTCACCACCACCACCCGGTGACCCTCGGCATGGTGCCGCCGGATCCGCTCGACCGCCCGGGGATTGACCAGGCGCCCGATGGGGAAGGCGTGCGCCCGCTCGCTCACCCGCTCTTCGCTCCAGCCCTTCAGGAGGGCGCCGATCAGCGTCTCCTTGGCCTTCCGGCGGTCGGCCAGCCCGGTGGCGCCGGCGGCTCCGGCAGTCCGACGCTTACGACTTGGCTCGCGCGCAGCGTGGGGAAGGCCGCGCATGGCTGATTTCTCCGCCTGCCGGTCGCGGATCGCCGCGAGGCGCTGAGGTCGGCGGTGTCACGCCGGTTCGTGGCGCTGTCGAGCACAATTCCCGAACGGGAACTTTCCTGTCGACCAAGGGCCTCGCGGCAGCCATAGTTCCCATACGGGAACTCCGAGTGCATCGCAGGCCCCAGGAGTGAGAAATGTACCCGAGCGGGAACATGACAGTGCAGACCGTCCAGGAGATCGGCCAGCTGCTCCGCGACGAGCGCAAGGCGCGAGGGATGACGCAGACCGACTTCGCCATGATGCTCGGCGTCGGCCGCCGCTTCCTCATCGACCTGGAGCGCGGCAAGGAGACGGTCGAGGCGGGCAAGATGCTGTCGGCGCTGGTGCAGGCCGGGTTCGTTCTCCGGCTCGGCAAGGAATAGCCCATGCCCGAGCTTGCCATTTGGCTTGAGCCCTGCGACGCCCCCGTCGGCCGCCTCGTGTCCGACGACTTCTACGCGCTCACCTTCACCTACAAGCCCGCGTACCTCCGGCGCCCGGACGCCACCGCCCTGTCGCTCAGCATGCCGCTGACGGCAGAGCCTTATGGCGACGCGGCGGCGCGGGCGTGGTTCGCCAACCTGCTCCAGGAAGGCAAGCGGCTGGACGACATCTGCGCCGGCGGCCCAGGGCGGCTCCCGGTCGACAGGAACGACGTGGTCGGCCTGCTGGAGCAGCTGGGCCGCGAGTGCCCCGGCGCCGTCTCCGCCGTGCCCCCAGGCGCCCCACCGGGCAAGCGGCCGGGCGTCCTGGCCACCGACTATGCGCCCATTCCGGACGAGGAACTGGCGGCCGAGTTGGCCAACCTGTTCGCGGGCAGGCCAGCCAAGCCGGGGACCGAGTTCTCGCTGGCGGGCGTGCAGTCGAAAATGGCGGTAACGGTGGCGGCAGACGGCACCCTGTTGGAGCCACTGCCCGGCAGCGGCGCGCCGACCACGCACGTGCTCAAGGTCGGCGACGCTGACCACGAGGCCCTGGTCGAGAACGAGTTCCTGTGCCTGGAGCTGGCGGCGGCGCTCGGCCTGCCGGTGGTCGCGCGGGAAATGCGCGAGCGCGCCGGTGTCCGCTCCCTGCTGGTCCCGCGCTACGACCGGGCCGTCGACTATGGCAACGGCACCGTCCACCGCCTCCACCAGGAAGACTGCTGCCAGGCGCTCGGCCTGCCGCCCAGCCTGAAGTACGAGAAGCGCGGCGACCGGGCCACCGGCCGCATCGCCGACTTCGCCCGCCTGTTCGGCCTGAACGCCAAGACTGCGGTCCCTGCGGATTTCCGGGCCACGATCGCCAAGGCCAACTTCCTGAATTTCCTGATCGGCAACGCGGACGCCCACGCCAAGAACTTCTCGCTCCTCCACGACGGCCGCCGCCCTCGGCTGGCACCGCTCTACGACCTGATCTGCATCGCCCTCTACCCGCGGCACTCCCAGGAATTCTCGATGCGGATCGGCGGCAGCGTCGACGGTGCGGTGGCGGGGAAGAAAATGTGGGACGACATCGAACGCGAAGACTGGCTGGCATTCCTGGCCATCGCCGGGTTTCGTGGCGCCGGCGGCGCGCGGTTTCTGGAGACGCAGCTCAAGCCCATGGCCGACCGCGCCCTGGCAGCCTTCGACGACCTCGTCGTCCAGCACGGCCTCCAGCAGTCGCCCGCCTGCGCGATACGGGACTGCCTGGCCAAGCGGCTGGCCCATCTCCGGGCGACCTTGGGCTGGTAGGCCGACAGAGGCTGACATGAACGCGCCACCCGGCGTCCGAGGCGCTTCTGGCGGCCGGGGTCGGTCAGGTGGCCGCAAGATCGGCCCGCTGCCGCGCGATGTCGCGCAAAGCCCGCTCGATGTCTGCCTGTTCGAAGCCGGCGGGCAGCGGGTCAATTGCCAGGTGGTGCGACGGCATTTCCGACGTTCTGCTGAAGCGCTTCTGTCGCAGTCACGCGATCGAGCGCATGAGCAGCCGCAAGCCCGACCCTCGGTGCTTCGCGGATCTCGACGGCCTGCCCCCGAATCTGGCGAGCCTGGCCGTTCACGAGTTCCGTCCGAAGATGGAGTGGTTCGTGATGCGGCCCTTCCAAACCTGACCCAACTTCCGTAGTCCTCTGAGAAAAAAGCTGTCGTCTCAACGCGCTGCGGAGCGCGAATTGGGGTCTACCCCTTCTGGACGAAGCGGCAGATGCGATCGGCCCGGCGGTCGGGTCCGGGTACAGCGCAGGGTCAGGCGAGAAGATCGGAGTCCCAGCCGTCATTGGTCCTCCCTTCGTCTTTCCCCTTCACGCCTCGGCAGTGGGGCGTCGAGCCAAGCTCGGCAGCGAGACTTCAAGGACCATAACACGACGCGCAACGCCGGGCCGCGCTGGAGGAACTCGTCGCCGCGGCGCCCGGGATTTGGTGCTGGGCTACTGATGGCCCGCTACACAGTCTTCGGGGTGGCCCTGGCTGCCCAGCACCGTCACCGAACTGCGCACGAGCGCTTCAGAACCCCGCCGCCGTCAGCGAGACGGCGATGTCGGGGATGGAGCGGAACAGGATCAGCGGATCGTCCTTCGACGGGAGAAACCCGCGCCGTTGCCAGAACCGGGCGGCCTCGGGGTCGATGGCGTTGACCATCAGGGCGCGACCGCCGATCAACCGGGCGCCGTGAACGCAGCGGATCAGGGCGTGCCGCAACAGGCCGGTGCCGATGCCGCGCCCCGCCCAGCCCACATCGGTCGCCAATTGCCCCAGCAGCAGACATGGAACCGGGTTCGGTGGCTGGCCCGTCTTCACCGAGCGCGGCAGCACCGCCGGAACCACCGCCGTGGGCGCCAGGCCGTAATAGCCGACCACGCGCCCCTCCTCGTGGACCACCATCACGACGGTGAAGCCCTTTAGCTGGTTCGACAAGGCCCGGGTTCGAAGCCAGTGGTCCAGCGCCGGCTTGCCGCAGTCGAACCAGGACAGGTCGTGCCGTTCCGTCAGCGGCTCGGGCGCGGACGGCGGCATCAGCCCTCGCGGTCCCATGGCGCCGGGCGCTTCAGGACATCGACCATCGGCGCCACCGGTGCGGCCGGTTCCGACAGCACCGTCATGAAGCGGGCGAAGCCTTCCTCGCTCATGCGGATCAGTCCGGCTTCCAGCAGCGCGTCCTCGGCGGCGCGCACCGCCGCTTCACGCATGAAATCCGTCCGCGACCGGCCACGCAACCGGGCCGCCCGGTCGATGATGGCGAGATCGGACTCCGGCAGGCGCATGGACAACGGGTGCTCTTTGCGACCGGCGGTCTCGGGCATGGTTCGACTCCCTGTGACAAAGCCAACATAGGCCGCCGTAGTGCGTTTCGCAATACGAACGCGGGCGCTCCGGCCGGGGCGCCGCGTTTTACATCCCCCTGGCTTCTCCAGGCCGCTTCCGGACGCGAACCGGCGGCCCGAATTGGGCACCTCCGGCCGAACCGAGACCGCCGCGGGTCCGCGCGGTCAGGGAGCCGAAGCCGCCGAAGGAGCCGAAAGCCCCCAGGCCAGGCCGGGACGGTCGCGACCTTACCTAGGTTGTTCCGCCTAGGGCCGGGCGGCGAAGATCCCCGTGACCAGGGCGGCGGACAGTGCATGGCGGCGGCGGTGTGGTTCTCATAGCCCCGCCCCGATTCCTGACCAGCAGCGGTCCTCCGCGCCACGGCGCGGGGCTGGAGCAGGAATGTCTGTTGGCGTGACATCTTGATGTTCGATGAATGGAACATATAATGTCTTCACGACCCATTGATGAGACACGGAGGCCATGTGGCGAAGCCGGCGAGCCGCATCCATTCGCGCTATGGCCGCGACGCGGCACGGCTTCTCGGCCTGATGATCCGCGATGCCCGCATCGACCGCCACATGACGATCGCCGAGGTCGCCGAACGGGCGGGGGTGTCGCGCGGTCTGGTTCATCGGGTCGAAGCGGGGGACATGGGATGCTCGATCGGGGCGGTCTTTGAACTGGCCGCCATCGTCGGCCTGCCCCTGTTCGACGCGGACCAGGCGACGTTGGGCACGCACCTGGTGGCGACGCGCGAGCGGCTGGCGCTGCTGCCCCGCTCGGTGCGGCCGGGCGGCAAGGCGGTGAAGGATGAATTCTGACTCGGGCGACGACGAGGCCTATGTCTGGATCTGGTTGCCCGACGCCACCGAGCCCGTGGTGGCTGGACGGCTGGCCCGCGACGGCGACCGGCTGGTCTTCAATTACGGCCGTTCCTACCTCGGGCGGGCGGACGCGATCGCGATCTTCGATGCGGAACTGCCGCTGCGGCGCGGCGCCATCCCGCCGCGGGACGGGCTGCGGCTCTCCGGCTGCCTGCGGGACGCGGCGCCCGACGCCTGGGGCCGGCGGGTCATCCTGAACCGCGCCTTCGGCACCAAGTGGGCCGATTTGGATGTCGGCGCCCTGGACGAGTTGACCTATCTGCTCGAATCCGGCCCAGCAGCCGCTCGGCCACCGCCTCGATCATGCCGTCGGCCCGGGACAGTCGAGCAGCCGGGCCAGGGCGTCGGCGAGAGCCTGTCGGTGCTGCCCGTCATCGAGCGCCTTCGGGCCGAGGATCTGCCGGTGATGATCACCACCGGCACCACCACCTCGGCCGCCCTGATGGCCGAGCGCCTGCCCGGCGGCGCGTTTCATCAGTTCGTGCCGGTGGATCGCGCCCCCTTCGTGACGCGCTTTCTCGATCATTGGCGACCCGATCTCGCCGTCTGGGTCGAATCCGAGTTCTGGCCGGTGATGGTCGAGGAGACCGCCCGGCGCGGCGTTCCCATGGTGCTGGTCCAGGGCCGGATCTCGGATCGCTCGTTCCGCCGCTGGCGCCGCTTTCCCGGGCTGATCGGCCGGCTGCTGTCGCATTTCGACGCCTGCCTCGCCCAATCGGCCGGCGACGCCGAGCGCCTGGAGGCCCTGGGCGGACGCGGTGTCGCCTGCCTGGGCAATCTCAAGGCCGCCATGCCGCCCCTGCCCGCCGATCCGGCTGAACTCGACCGCCTGTCCGCCCTGATCGCCGGGCGGCCGGTGTGGCTGGCGGCCAGCACCCATGCCGGCGAAGAGGTGATCGCCGCCCGGGTCCATCAGCGCCTCGCCGCGACGCGGCCCGGCCTGCTGACGGTGATCGTGCCGCGCCATCCCGACCGCTCGGACGAGATCGCCGCCACCCTGCGCGGCATGGCGCTGAGCGTGGCGGTGCGCTCGCGCGGCGCGGAGCCCGGGCCCGGCACGGCGGTCTGGCTGGCCGACACCATCGGCGAGATGGGGCTGTTCTGCCGCTTGGCGCAGGCGGTGTTCGTCGGCAAGTCGCTCGCCCCGTCCGGCGGGCAGAATCCGATGGAGCCGGCGCGGCTCGGGCGGCCGGTGCTGTTCGGCCCGCACATGGCCAATTTCGCCGAGATGGCCGCGGCGATGCTGGACAGCGGCGCCGCCCGCCGGGTCGCGGACGCCGACGGGCTGGCCGACGCCCTGGCCCGCCTGCCCGACGACCCCGCCGAGGCCCGGACCGCCGCCGCCCGCGCCCTGGCCTTCGCCGAGTCCCGGGCCGGCGGCATGGTCGAGGCGGTGGTCGAACGTCTGCTGGCCGCCCTGGCCTCGGGACCAGACCGAAAAACTCCTTGATGCCGGCCGGCCCCTCGGGTGTCATGGGGCGATGATCCGTCTGCTGCTCCTGGCCCCCGCCGGTGTCGGCCGAGGCCGCCACCTCGTCGCTCGCCAGCGGGAAAGGGTATCGCATTCATGTCTGCCCGAACAGATCCACGTGACCAGGGCGGCGGTGCCGGGCAGCAGCATGTCGTCGCCGCCCAGCCAGCCCATGATCTCACCCGAACACAGGGCGAAACCCTTGTTGACGGCGTCGTAATGGCCCCGGTCGGGCTCGCGCACCAGACGGGCCAGGCGGTCGCGGTGGCGCTCGAGAATCTCGGCGCTGCCGTCGGTCGAGCCGCCATCCACGGCGACGATCTCGACATCCTGGTCCACCAGGCTGGCCAGGGTGCGGTCCAGGGTGGCGGCGCGGTTCAGGGTGGGAATGACGAGGGACAGGCGCATGCGCGATCCTCGGTGGTCAGGGCTGGCCGGCCATGCTACATCGCCCCGGCCGTCACCGCGACCGAGGATCCATGGACCGCCCATCGACCCGGACATTGATCGTCCT
>JAIOXZ010000027.1 GCA_021741355.1 Caulobacter sp. | reverse complement strand
CGGGGTGTCCGTCGGCGGATCCGCCGGCGGCGGCGGCGCGGGCGGCAAGGTCACGGTGACCAGCGCCGGCATGGTGACCACCGAGGGCCACGACGCCCGCGGGGTGATGGCCCAGTCGGTCGGCGGCGGCGGCGGCACGGGCGGCTTCTCGCTGTCGGTCGGACTGGCCGGCGGCGGCGTGGGCGCAGGATCGGGCAGTGTCGGCGTCGGCGGCTCGGGCGGTGACGGCGGCGTGTCCGGCGAGGTCATCGTGACCAGCACCGGCGACTTCATGACGTCAGGTGATCGGGCGACGGCGATCTTCGCCCAGTCGGTCGGCGGCGGCGGCGGCGCGGGCGGCTGGAGCGGCTCGCTCGCCGTGGCCGGCGGCGGCACGGGAGCCGGCGCGGTCGGTGTGGCGATCGGCGGTTCCGCCGGCGGCGGCGGTGCTGGCGGCAAGGTGACCATCGGCAGTCACGGACAGATCGTCACCGAGGGCGTGGATGCTTACGGCATCTTCGCCCAGAGCGTGGGCGGCGGCGGCGGAACCGGCGGCTTCTCGCTCGGCGGGGCCGGCGCGGGCGGCGGAACAGGCGCCGGGTCTGCCGCCGTGGGCGTGGGCGGCTCGGGTGGCAAGGGCGGCGCCTCGGGCGAGGTCGCCGTAACCAACAAGGGCAACATCTTCACCAGCGGCGACCGGTCCGCGGCGATCTTCGCCCAGGCCGTTGGCGGCGGTGGCGGCGCAGGCGGCTGGACCGGCGTGCTGGCGGTGGCCGGCGGCGGTTCTGGCGCGGGCGCGGTCGGTGTCTCGGTCGGCGGCTCGGCCGGCGATGGCGGGGCGGGCGGCAAGGTCGTGGTCACCAGTCATGGCCAGATCGTCACCCACGGCGTGGACGCCTCGGGCGTCTTCGCCCAGAGCGTTGGCGGCGGCGGCGGCGTGGGCGGCTTTTCGCTGGCCGGCGCGGGCGCCGGCGGCGGCAGCGGCGCCGGTGCAGGCAGCGTCGGCGTGGGCGGCTCCGGCGGCCTCGGGGGTGACTCCGGCCAGGTCGATGTGGGCAGCACTGGCAACATCCTGACCACCGGCGACCGGTCCTCCGGAATCTTCGCCCAGGGCGTGGGCGGCGGCGGCGGAGCCGGCGGCTGGACCGGAGCCCTGGCGATTGCCGGCGGCGGCTCGGGCGCGGGCGCGATCGGTGTATCGGTCGGCGGCTCCGGCGGCGGCGGCGGCGCGGGCGGCAAGGTCGTGGTCTCCAGCGCGGGGCAGATCGTTACCCAGGGCGCTGATTCCCATGGCGTGATGGCGCAGTCGGTCGGCGGCGGCGGCGGTGCGGGTGGATTCTCGCTGGCCGGCGCGGGCGCCGGCGGCGGTAGCGGGGCGGGTTCAGGTTCGGTCTCCATCGGCGGTTCCGGCGCCGGCGGCGGCTCGGCAGACACTGTGAACGTCACCATCACCGGAGAAATCGGCACATCCGGCGCGCGGTCGGCGGGCGTCTTCGCCCAGTCGGTCGGCGGTGGCGGCGGCAACGGGGGCTGGAGCGGCGCGCTGGCGCTGGCCGGCGGCGGCAAGGGCGCCGGCGCGGTCGGCGTTTCGGTCGGCGGCTCGGCCGGCCTCGGCGGCGACGGGAAAGTCGTCGATGTGACCAATTCTGCAAGGATTTCAACGACCGGTGTCGATGCGGCGGGCCTGTTGGCCCAGTCGATCGGCGGCGGCGGCGGCACGGGCGGGTTCGCCATTGGCGGAGCGGGCGGCCTTGGCGAGTCGGCCGGCGCGGCGGCCATCACCGTCGGCGGCGGGGGCGGAGCGGGTGGCTCCGCGGGCGACGTGCATGTCGACAGCTCGGGCTTCGTGTCGACGCAGGGTGATCGTTCCTATGCGATCCAGGCCCAGTCGATCGGCGGCGGCGGCGGGACCGGCGGCTTCGCCGGCTCGATCACCGCGGCCCTGGCAAAGAAGGTCGGCGGCGCGATCAGCATCTCGGTCGGCGGCAGCGGCGGTGTCGGCGGCGACGCCGGCGACGTCTTCGTCACCAGCCTGCTGGGCGCCGACACGACCGGCGCGGCGGCTCACGGCCTGTTCGCCCAGAGCGTCGGCGGCGGCGGCGGCTCCGGCGGCTTCTCGATCAGCGGAGCCCTTTCGACCGGGGATACGGCGGTCGGCATTTCCGCGGCCCTCGGCGGCGGCGGCGGCGTCGGCGGCGATGCAGGCGGCGTCTGGGTGACCGCTGACGGCGTCACGACGACGTCCGGCGATCGAGCCTACGCGGTGTTCGCCCAGAGCGTGGGCGGCGGCGGCGGCGACGGCGGATTCGCCGGCGCTCTCTCGGGGTCCATCTCGGACAAGGCGTCCGTGGCGCTCGGCTTCACCCTGGGCGGGGCCGGCGGCGCGGCCGGCGACGCCGGCGATGTCAGCGTCGTCAATCGGGGCGACGTGGGCACGACGGGCGCCGATTCCTACGCCATCTTCGCCCAGAGCGTGGGCGGCGGCGGCGGGACCGGCGGCATGGCCATTTCGGCGGCCCTGGGCAAGTCCAAGTCCACCAACATCTCGGTGGGCCTTGGCGGATCTGGCGGCGCCGGCGGCGCGGCCGGCAACGTCTCGGTCTCCTCCAGCGGTCTGGTGATCACCGACGGCGCAGGCGCCACGGCCATCTTCGCCCAGAGCGTGGGCGGCGGCGGCGGCGCCGGCGGCGCGGCGGGCGCCATGGCGGTGTCGGGCAGCGACTCGGTGAACCTGGCGGTCAATGTTGGCGGTCACGGCGGCGCCGGATCCACCGGCGGATCGGTCAACGTCGACAACAGCGGCCAGATCATCACCAGGGGCGAATCCGCCCACGGCGTCTTCGCCGAGAGCATCGGCGGCGGCGGCGGTCACGGCGGCATGGCCGGCATCGACGAGAACGCCTGGTCCGAATACATGGCCGGCGGTTCGGGCACGGTCAGCTTCGGCTCCAAAAGCCAGAACATCAGCGTCGCCCTTGGCGGCGCGGGTGGCACGGGCGATGACGGCGGCACCGTCACCGTGGCCAACAAAGGCTCCATCACGACCCTGGGTGCCCAGTCCAACGTGATCTACGCCCAGAGCGTGGGTGGCGGCGGCGGTGACGCGGGGGTCGCGACCGCAGCGTCAGGCGCGTTCGGCGCCAGCAAGAACGGCACCTACGCGATCGCCCTGGGCGGCTCCGGCGGCCAAGCCGGCGACGGCGGTCTGGTGACCGTCATCAACGCCGGCGCCCTGTGGTCCGTCGGCGACGGCTCGGCCGGGATCCTGGCGCAGAGCGTTGGCGGCGGCGGCGGAGCGGGCGGCGACGCGCGCGGCTTCTCGATGAGCTTCTCGAACAAGGATACAAAAAAGAGCGGTCTGACCTCGGTCAATGTCTCGATCGGCGGTAAAGGCGGCGCGGCCGGCGACGGCGGCGACGTGCTGGTCGACAATGCCGGCCAGATCGTCACCGAAGGCGGTCAGTCGGTCGGCGTCTACGCCCAGAGCGTGGGCGGCGGCGGTGGTCGTGGCGGCCTGATCTCGACCCAGGGCGCGGAGATCGTCGACATTCTCGGCCTGGCCAACAAGGGCGAGGCCAAGGGCGGCCAGATCGCCATCGGCGGCGATGGCGCCGGCGGCGGCGACGGCGGCCTGGTGACGGTCAAGAACAGCGGCCTGATCATGACTCTCGGCCAGGGCGCTCATGCGGTGTTCGCCCAGTCGGTCGGCGGCGGCGGCGGCGACGGCGGCTCCGGTCTCGCAGGCGACGTCAGCGTTGGCGGCCAGGGCGGCGTGGCCGGCGACGGCGGCGATGTCATCGTGCGCAACAGCGGTGTGATCATCACCCAGGGCGACCTGGCCCGCGGTGTGTTCGCCCAATCGGTCGGCGGCGGCGGCGGCACCGGCGGCGCGACTGACTATGACGGCGAAGACACCTACAGCTATCGCCAGGAACTGTCCGACACCATGGGCGTGTTCGGCAACCTGACCGCGACCAAGGACCTGATCGAGTCGTTCAGCGAGCCTGCCTGGGGCATTGGCATCGGCGGCATGGGCGGTTCGGCCGGCGACGGCGGCGATCTCACGATCGAAAACTCCGGGTCCATCTTCACCAGCGGGACCCTGTCCCATGGCGTCTTCGCCCAAAGCGTGGGCGGTGGGGGCGGCACGGGCGGCGAGGGCGTGATCACCTCGGTCGGCCAGATCGTCTTCTCGGGCGCCGGCGGCTCGGCTGGCGACGGTGGTGACGTCACGGTGACCAACTCCGGGCTGATCCAGACCGAAGGCTTCGGCGCCTACGGCATCTTCGCCCAGTCCATCGGCGGCGGCGGCGGCGTGGCCGGCGACATGTCGCTGGGCATCGCCTCCTGGGGCGACCTGACCACCTACGGCGGCGAGGACTATTCCAGCTACGGCAGCTTCTCGGTCAATCCGCTCGACGGCTACGGCGGCGACGGTGGCGACGTTACGGTGACCAACACCGGCGACATCGTCATTCTCGGCGAGGGCGGTGTAGGCATCTTCGCCCAGTCGGTCGGCGGCGGCGGCGGCCTCTTCGGCAGCGCCATGGGCCTGGCCTTCGCCGGATCGCTCGGCGGTTGGGGGGACGCGGGCACGGTCACCGTCAACCAGAACGGCAACGTCTATGTCGGCGGCAAGAATGGCACGGGCGCCCTGTTCCAGAGCCAGGCCGGCGACGGCTACGACGCGCAGAATATCGTCGTCACCCTGAACGGCGACGTCCGCGGTGGCTCTGTCTATGGCAAGGGCGTGCTGATCGACGGCGGCAGGACCAATGTCATCAATCTTCTGGGCACAGTCTCGGCCGGGTCAAACCTGGCCATCGTGGCCACCGGCGGCGATGACACCATCAACAGCTATGAAGGCGTCATCGGCAACATCGACCTGGGCGCTGGCGTCAACGCCTTCAACAACTACGCCTCGTCGGTCCTCCAAACCCTCGACTATGTCCTGCTGAACGGCACGTCCGCGCCCAAGGCCGCTACTTCGAGCGGAGCAATCCGGGCCCTGGCTATCGATCCGGCCGCGGGACTGCTGACCAATGAGGGCGTTATCACCCCCGGGGGTATTGACGCCGTCCAGGTCACCCTGGTCGCAGGCAGCTACAACCAGACTGCCACGGCCACCTTCCTGACAGACCTGGATCTGCTTCGCACCGACCTCAGCGGCGAGATCGACCGCCTGAACGTCACCGGCTGGGCAGATGTGAGGGGGCAGTTCGTCATGAACTTCCTCAACCCCGGCTATGCGCGGCCTGGCGATCACACGGCCACCATCATCAATGCAGGGGGGCCTCTGACGGCGTCGAGCTTGACGCTCACCGCGCCGACCTCGGCCGTGGCGACCTTCGCGCTGAAGACGACGGATCACGAGCTGAACCTGAACTACGTGATCGACTTTTCGCCGGGCGGCTTGACCGCCAATCGCACGGCGGTGGGCGACTATATCAACGCCGTCCAGGACGCGGGCAGCTCGGCCGAATTCTCTCAGGTTGTGGCCCAGCTGTTCTTCGAACCCTCACAGACCGCGCTGAGCAACTACTACGACAGCTTCAGTCCGGAGACCTATGGCGACCAGGTCGCGATGGCCGGTTTCGCGGTCGATCGTTTCGCCGATTCGATGATGACCTGTCCGGCCGCGCCCGGCGGCGAGTCCGACAGGGGCTGCACCTGGGGTCGCATCAGCAACCGGTCGCTGACGCTTGACGCGACGGCTCAGGACATGGCTTTCAAGGAGCGGTCCCTGGGGCTGTCGCTGGGCTTTGAGGCCGTCGTGGCCGAGAACTGGCGCTTCGGCGTCGCCGCCTCCGGTGAAGCCGTCGACAGCGGGATTACCGGCCGGACCAGCGGCTCGGGCGAGCGTTATCAGCTGGGCGCGGTGGTCAAACGAATGGCCGGTCCGTTCACCTTCGCCCTGGCCGCGGGCGCCGGCGCTGGCAACCTGGTCGCCAAGCGCTATGTGCTCCTGCCGTCGAACCAGTTCATCGCCAGGGGCGACCAGAGTCTGTCCTTCCAGGCGATCACCGCACGGGCAAGCTGGCTCCATGGCGACGACGAATTCTACCTCAAGCCCATCGTCGAGCTCAGCGGCACATCTGTGTCCACGGACGGCTTCACCGAGACCGGGGCCGGACCTCTGAACCTGGTGGTCCCCCAGCAGTCGACCGACTCGGCCCGCGCCAGCTTCAAGCTGGAGGTCGGCGGCGAGATTTCGCAGGGCGAGACCGTGGCCCGTCCGTTCGCCCGCATTGGCGTGTCCAATCTGGTGTCAGGATCCGACTCGCCCTTCACCGCCGGATTCGAGGGAGCGCCCGGCGGGGTCAATCCGTTCGACGTCAAGTCGCGACTGGACAAGACGACCTTCGACACCGAGCTGGGCATATCGGCCGTCGGCGCCTGGGGCAGCGGTCGCCTCGGCTGGTCCGGGCAGTTTGGTGACCGACTGTCCAACCAGACGTTCTCGGTCAAGGTGACCATGTCGTTCTGACGATGGGTCACGATGCCGCCGCAGCGGCCTTCAGGATCTGAAGGCTCGCAAGGGGCGGCATTCGGGCGCGGAGGGCGGTGGTTCGACGTCAGGCCTAGGCAGCGACACCCAGGCGTATGAGCTGGGGCAGTCGATTGTCAGAGAACGCCTTGGCCTGGGCAGTCAGTTCCTTGATGTTCGCGTCAGCGCCTTCGAGAAGCAGTCCGTTGCGGACAACGGCCTTGTTCTGCTTTTCCAGGTCGTTCCAGACCGCGCTGGCCCAGTCGGCCGGAGTCTTGGCCCCGCGCGAGCGCGCACCCAGGAACATCTGTTCGAACTGACCCACGGCCACGCCACCGCCTGTGACGGGCGACGCCAGCCATGTGACGTTGCCGCTGATCCTGGACCGTTCGATCAGATGCGCGTTCAGCGCATCGGTCCGGGGAAGGGCCTTGGCGATTTCGGCCTCGCTCTGCGCAGGGTGGGCAAAGCCGGCGCCGACCAGGACCGCGAGAACTTCAATGAGGGCGCCCGGCGGCAACGCGGCGACCGCCTTGTCCTGGCCCAGCTCACCGATAGTCCGCACATTGCCCTTGGTCGCGGACAGGGCCTGGAGCACCGTCTCGTAGACATCGCGTCGGAGAGACATTGGACCAAGTGCCGTCTGGATCTCGAGAACAATGTCGTCCGCGTTGACCAGGAGGGCGATGCGCTGGGCGTCCATCCGTTCAACCTGTTCGAGGCCGGAAAGCCTACGGGCGCCGCGAGTATAGATGTCCTTGCGAAACTGCTGATTGACCATGTAGTCGCGCACGCTTTCGCGGAGGGTGCTGAACGGCAGGCCCCTCAGAATTTCGGCCTGAGGCGGCGTCAGATTGAATCCGTCCATCTGATCAATCGGAGACACAGGGCAGGCGAAACTCAACTTTGCCTGGGCCAGAAAGTCGTGCACCTCAGAGAAGTACATCGGCTTCCAATCCCGATTGAAATACTCATGCGCCAGGTAATTGCGGTTCTGGTTGGCAATATCCCCAAGTCGCCCCTTCGCACCGGGATTATCGACGAAATAGCGCGCTTGCGTCTCGGCGAGCGATTCCCCAAACGCGATCGAGGCATTGATCCGGGCAAAGACCCCCTGGGCTTCGCTTCCGGCCGTTTCAGCGTGCAGGGTCATCAGATGGCGCAAGGGCATGGCCATCGCCCAGCCCGGCAAGGTGTTGTAGCTGATGTAGCAGACCCCGCCGACCTTGAGCCGTCGCCTGATGATTTCGACGATGGCGGCCCGGTTGTCGTCGCTCAACCAGCTCCAGACGCCATGCAGGGCGACCTGGTCAAAGTCGGGCAGGTCATTGCGCTCCAACAGGTCGAGAAAGCTGTCGTCACTGAAGTGCGCAAGCGCCCCGGACGCCGCCGCCAGCGACTGGGCGTTCGACGCATGGGTCGGATTGAAATCCGCGCCCCAGAATTCGCCCGGGCATGCGGCGGCATGGATGTTCGCGCTCAGGCCCTGTCCATAACCAAGCTCAAGATAGCGCATGCCGGCCCGGGCGGGCGGCGCAAATCCGGCCAGCAGTAGCGCGAAGTCGATGAACCCGGGCGACAGTTCTCGATAATATCCATGAGTATATTCGACCTCGGATACATACCCTGCTGTCCAGTCCAATTCGCATCCCCCGAAGTTCAAACGCCCCCTCGATCATATCACAAGCCGTTGCGGTCAGGCTAACGACAACCCTTTCCCAGCCGGTCCGAAAAACTGAGAGAATCTATGGGCTTATGAGGACGATATCGTTCAGGCGGCATCGGCTTCCCGCCGATGTCATTCGACATGCAGTGTGGCTGTATTTCAGGTTCACCCTGACTGGCTAACCTGACAGCGCTCGCGTTCCTGGCGACTGACATTCAACAATCGATCCTGGAAGGTCGGCAGCCAGCCCTCCTCGCTCCTCTGAGCGAGATGCCGCGAAAACCCTTCTGCTACAAGGGCCCGGGATCTGGCGCGCAGTCGGCTCTGCAAAATTTCCCTGAAATTCCCCTGTAAATCAGGGAAACCCGAGCGGATCTCACCCATGCGGAGACCGGCCGCCGAAAACGGCCAAAACGGTCCGCAAACCCGACCTGATCAGGCCAGGGCCACGGCGGTTTGGTCCGCGAAAACTCGTGGAAAACAGGGAGTCTGCCTGGCGGGCTCCTGCTGTAGAGCAGAGCCTGCGGAGAACAGTGGCGGTGCTGTCAGGCAAACGCTAACCCGTCTCCACCAAGGGCTTGGCTGCCCCCTGGCAGGCCGCCTTGAGACCCATTTCCTGCAGGCGCAACCGGCCTTCGCCGGGTTAGTCCGGCATGTGGTCAGGCTGTCACGGCCGGCTAAAGGGTGTTGAACCAGGTCAGGGCCGCCGGCGCGGAGGGGCCCTCGAACCGCAGGTCGGCGGCATCGGGCCCGCCCGGACGGTCCTCGACCTCCCGCGGGCTCATGCCGAAGCGGGTCTTGAAGGCGCGGCTGAAGTGGGCGTCGCTGGTGAAGCCGTGGGCGTAGGCGATCTGGCTGATCGGCGGGGTCCGTCCGCGCCGGGTCAGCAGGGCCTCGAAACAGCGGTCCAGCCGGCGGGTCATGACATAGGCGGCGACTCCGCCATAGCTGTCGAAGGCGCGATAGAGCACCGATCGCGAGACGCCGACCGCGGCGGCGATCTTCGCCGGATCCAGCCGCTCCAGGGTCAGGTTGGCGTCCACATAGGCCTTGGCCGCGCTGCGCACCGTGGGCTGGATGGCCAGGCTTTGCGTCGGACTCATCTCCGGCGCGGCGCCCAGAGCCCCATCGACGAGGGCGAACGCGGCCTCCAGCGCCGCATTGGCTTCGCCGGCCGTCATGGTGTCGCCGTGGTCGAACAAGTCCGTCAGATGCCGGGCCAACAGCCGGGTGGCGCCCAGGTTCGGGTCAAGGGTCAGACCGTGCAGATCAAGCGCCAGGAATCGTTCTGGAATTCTCGTCCGGGGCACCACCAGGTTGATCATCTCGAAGGCGGCCATGCGGGTGTTGACCTCTCGGCCGAGGTCCATGAACCGCACGCAGCCGGGCCGGCTGTTGACCGCCCGGCCGTCATAGTCGGCGGTCACCTGACCGCTGATGTCGAGGATGATGTTGATGTGATCGTGACCGGACCGCTTCACCTCCCTGGGCGTGCGGACGAAGGTCTGGGCCACCGACCAGCAGCGCACGATGATCGCGGCGCCCAGATGCATGCCGATGGCCAGATTGCGGAAATGTGTGATGTCGTGATCCGACACCCCGGTCACCTGGTAGGTGTTGGCCAGGCTGGCGCGGTAGCGGTCATAGGCGTCCGGCTGGGTCTCCGCCGACAGCAGCCACTCGAACTTCTGGGGCCCTGGGGCCGCGGCAACGGTCATTGCGTCTCCACGCCTGCACGGTCGGTCTTTGACGCTGGCTAGGCTCCCGCGGCCTGATCAGCACCGCCGGGACCGCCAGAAGGCATCGACCGCACGGGCGCGCCGTGGTCCGCCGGACGTCCTCATCAGCCCTCGTTTGGGACGCTGGGTCAAGGAATGAGGCACGGCGCGTCAAAGACATTCCCGCGCGCGAGAGCGATGCTCATTCTGGGGTATCGACCTTGTCGGGCCCGATCCTGGGGGCGGGCCATGTCATCGGCGGAGTTGAACGGACCGAACGGTCCGCGGTCGCGCGGGCAGGCGTTCGACTCGCGCGTCCCGCTCACCGGCCTCGAGGCCTGGGAGGCGGCGGTCAGCGACCAGGTCCACGAGGACTTCCTGCAGTCGGTGGTGCTGGCGTCCCCCGGGTTTCCCGAGGCGCACCGCCAGGCCGTCGAGGGCGCGCTGGCCTATGCCCATGGCCATACGGCCTTCCAGGCCACGGTCAGCGACGCCGGCCAGTTCTTCCTCTGCGGCGTGGCGCTCTACATGGACGCCAGCGGCGGCCTGACCCACCGGCGGCTGCGCGGCCTTATGGGCGATTCCGGCCTCATCAGCGCCGGCCGGGCCAGCGCCCTGCTGTGGCGCCTGCGTCTGGGCAAGTTCATCGAGCCCCTCGACGGCGACGCTGGCAAGGGGTTGCTGAAGCGGTTTGTCCCGACCCGGGCCATGGAGGACGCGTTCCGCGAGCGCTTTCGCGTCGACCTGCAGGCCATCACGATCCTGGAGCCGGCCATCGCGCCGGTACTGGCGCGGCTCGACGAGCCGGCGGTGTTTCGCGGATTGATCCGGCAGATGGGCGACGACCTGATCAGCGCCGCGGTTCGCGAGGAGCCCCGACTGAAGGTCTACAACCGGATCGCTGCCCGCACCGCCGGGGTGCTGGTCATGTACGAGCTGGTCACGTCGGTGACGGGCGAGGGCGACTTCCCCTGCTGCGGCGTCGCCGCCACGTCGGTGGCCGGCCTGGCCCGTAAGTTCGGCGTGTCGCGCAGCCACATCCTCAGCCTGCTGAGGCAGATGGAGGCGGCCGGCTTCATCCGGTTTGACGCCGACAGCGGCCGGCCGGTGATCCTGCCGCCGATGCGCGAGGCCCTGCGCCTGTGCGAGGCCCTGGTGTTCATGGGCCAGATCCGCGCCGGTCACCGGGTGCTGGTCGCGGCGGAAGTCGCGCCGGCCGGCTAATTCCCCTACCGCGCGACTATCGCGGCCGAGGGCGCCTGTCTGGCGGGCATTTGGCGGTTCAGACCGGACCGTTCCAAGAATCGCCACCCCCGTTCCAAAATTCGCCACTGCCCCAGCCCGGTCGCAGGCCGTCTGGCTGGCCCGTCCATGCGCCCCCCGGTCCGCCGGGAGTCGGCGCGTGGAGCCGAGAGTCTGGGGGCGTCATGTTCAAGAGCATCTGCAAGCGGGCCATCGGGCTCGCGTCGAGGCAGTCCATCGTGTCGGGCGCGGAGATCATCCGCCGCGGCCTGGCCGTGCTGATGCTCCTGGTCACCGCCTCGGTGATGCTGAACCTGGCGACGCCGGGCGAGGCGAGGGCGGCGCCTTTCGATATTGATATTTCACTTTCGGACTATTCAATTCAGGCCGGTAGCACGACGGAATTCACAATCACGGTTACCAATAATACAGGACAGGATGCCAATGAGATTGTCATTGGCGCAGACGATACCGACAGTTTCTATGCATATCCATCGGGAATTATCGCTGGCCCGCTTCCGATTTTGTACGATACTTGCGGTTCCAGTATTAGCTCCGACGCGGGCGCCGGCGGGTATGTGGAAGGGTCCGCAGAAGTCCACATACGGGCTTACACACTCGCGGCGGGCTCTTCGTGCGTCATCAGATTTACGCTCAAGGGCGTCGTAGCCGGAGAATACGGGTTCGGGTCCATGGGACTGAGCGTATCGTATGGTTCAGGTGAAGAACTGGACTATGCGGGCGGATCTGCAACGCTACCCCAAACCCTGACGATCACCCCCGCGCCCGACCCGACGCCGACCCTGACCTTCGCCACGCCGACCTCGGCCAGCGTGGCCTATGGCGACAGCCTGACTAATGCCGCGACTTCGGACATCACCGGACCGGGCGCGGGCGCGATCAGCTACGGTTCGACCGATGCCGGCGTCGCGATCGTCGACGAGACTACCGGCGCGATCACTACCATCGGAGTCGGCTCGACCGTCATCACCGCCAATCAGGCAGCCGCCGCTGGCGTGAATGCAGGGACCACGGCGACCTATGAGCTGACCGTGGTTCCGGGGACCGGCTCGACCTCCAGTCTGACCCTTGCCGCCAATACCGTTGCGATTGGAGAAGCCGTCGATCTGACCGTTACGGTGACCAACCGCACCGGGATGTCCCTGTCGGGCGACACCGGCGCGAACATGGTCATTGGAACGGGCGCAAGCGGGCGGCTCACCATCGACGCCACTCCCATCAGCAATACCTGCGGTGGCAATACCGGCCTTCAGCTGCCAATCGCCACGAGCCTCACCGGGATTTCTCTCGCCAGCAACGCAAGCTGCCAGGTCGTCTTCCGCCTGCGTAGCACCGGCGCTTCGACCGGCCCCGTTACGATCAACTCCGTGATCAACATGGGCCCCAACAACATCTACATTGCCAACCAGGGAGTGGATCTGACGATCGAGGCCGCTCCAGATCCCACGCCGACCCTCACCTTCGCCACCCCGACCTCGGCCAGCGTGGCCTACGGCGGCAGCCTGACCAACGCGGCGACCTCGACCATCTCCGCGCCGGACGCCGGCGCGATCACCTACAGCTCGTCCGACACAGGCGTAGCGACGGTCGACGCCAGTTCCGGCGCCATCACCACTGTGTCTGCCGGGATCGCCACCATCACCGCCGACCAGGCGGCGGCGGCCGGCGTCAACGCGAGCGCCACGACGAGCTATGCCCTGACAGTCACGGCCGGCGCGGGCTCGACCTCCGACGCCACGCTCAGCGCCAGCACGGCGCAGTTGGGCGACACCGTTGACCTGACGATCACCGTAACCAACACCTCCGGCGTCGATGTCGTCGCCGGCGACAACGCCAGCGTCGCCGCCAGCCTGATCACCGGTGCGATCAACTACAACACGACCACCGGACCGCTCAGCAACAGCTGCGGCGGCAGCTGGTCGCAGAACCACATCTACGGCCAGACGCAGTCCGGAATCGCGGTGGCCAATGGCGCCAGTTGCACGATCGTCTATCGCCTGACCGGCACCGGCGTGCTTTCCGACACCATCACGGTCGGTCTGGCCAAGGGGACCTCCAACCTCAACAACGCCAGCTACAGCCTGCCTTTGACCATCACGGCGGCGACGCCCACGCCGGTGCTGACCTTCGCCACCCCGACCTCGGCCAGCGTGGCCTACGGCGGCGGCCTGACCAACGCGGCGACCTCGACCATCACCGCGCCGGGCGCCGGCGCGATCACCTACAGCTCGTCCGACGAGGGCGTGGCCACGGTTGACGCCAGTTCCGGCGCCATCACGATCGTGTCTGTTGGTACGACCACCATCACCGCCACCCAGGCGGCAGCCGGCGGCGTCAATGTCGAAGCCACGACAACCTACGCGCTCAGCGTGACGCCCGGAGCCGGATCGACCTCCAGCGCGATCCTCTCCACCGGCGCCTCCCTCGTGGTGGGCGAGTCGGGGGACCTGACGATCACCGTGACGAACAATACCGGGATGGACCTGGCGCCAAGTGACGGGTCGCGGATCGTCGTCACCATGACCGGCCCGAGCGGCCAGGTGGCCTTCGATGCGGGGTCCGTCAGCAGTACCTGCAGCGGGATTCAGACGGTTGATGAGGCGGATTCAAAGTCTCTGAACGGCATTGCGCTGGCGAATGGCGAGAGCTGTACCGTCGTCTATCGCCTCAACGCCATCTCCGCCTCCAGCGCCGCAACACGTCTGTCGACCGAGATCTCGCTCATTCGCGCCGGCTCAGAGTTCCTCCATATTCAAGTCCCAGGCCACTATCTGTCGATCTATCCGCCGTTTCCAGTCCTGACCTTCGCCACCCCGACTGCGGTCAACCTGGCCCTGGGCGGCAGCCTGACCAACGCGGCGACCTCGACGATCTCCGCCCCGGGCGCGGGTGCGATCACCTACGTCTCGTCGAATACAAATGTGGCCACGGTTGACGCCGGTACAGGCGCGATCACCACCCTGGCGGTCGGTCCGACCACCATCACCGCCTCCCAGGCGGAAACCGAGACGGTCAACTCTTTCGCGGCTCAGACCTATCTGCTGACGGTGACCCCGCCCACGCCGGTGCTGACCTTCGCGACGCCGACCTCGGCCAGCGTGGTCTATGGCGGCGCTCTGACCAACATGGCGACCTCCAGCGTTTCCGGGGCCTTCTCGGGCGCGATCACCTACAGCTCGTCCGACACCAATGTCGCGACGGTGAATGCGACCACCGGCGCCATCAGCACGGTCGGCACCGGCACGAGCACTATCACCGCCACCCAGGCGGCGGGGGAAGACGTCAACCTCGAGGCGACCCAGACCTACGCCCTGACCGTCACGGCGCCGGCGGCGCCGACCATCACGGTCAGCACCACGAGTTTCCCCAGCACCATCGCCGTCGGCGGGACCACCCAGCTGACCTTTACCCTGACCAATCCGAACCCGGTGCAGATCACAGGGGTGGCGGTTTCCCTGAGCCTGCCGTTCGGTCTGGTCATCAACCAGAACAACGGCGGCCAGTTCGTCAACAATTGCACCAACGGGTCCCTGTCCGGCTCCACCGGCGGCGCTTCGGTGTCCCTCAGCGGTGCGCAGATCAACGCCGGCTCGTCCTGCACCTTCACCGTCGTGGTTCGGGGCGCCGCGTCCGGCGCGCCGTCCGTGTCCACCGGCACACCCGCAGCGACAGCGGCGACCCCGGGCGTCGCGGGAACGCCCCTGACGTTGGCGGTGAACCCGGCCCTGACGACCACCCAGGCGATCGCCTCCGTGGGCCTGCGGCAGGATCTCGCGGTCACGCCCTTCATCCCCGTGACCGCCGCCGGCGGGGTTCCCGCGCTCCACTATGGTCTCTCGGGCCCCGGCCTGCCGGCCGGGCTCAGCTTCTCCACCACGACCGGCCAGATCACCGGCACGCCTCTCAGTCCGCAGTCGAGGTCGACCTACACCGTGACGGTGACCGACGCCTCGACGCCGACGGCGCTGACCTCGTCGAAGACCTTCGACCTGACCGTCGACGCGCGTCCGGATCCCGCGCCCGTGCTGACCTTCACCACCCCAGGCTCGGCCAGCGTGGTCTACGGCGGCAGCCTGACCAACGCAGCCACCTCCACCATCTCCGGCGGCGGCGCGGGCGAGATCACCTACAGGTCGTCCGACACAAGCGTGGCGACGGTCAACGCGATCACCGGCGCCGTCACCCCTGTGAGCGTGGGCAGCACCACTCTTGTCGCCACCCAATCGGCCGCAAGCGGCGTCAACAACCAGGCCTTGGCCGTCTACCTCCTGTTCGTCACGCCGGCGTCGATGACCGTGAGCGAGAGCTTGTCCGCGAACCTGGTCAATGCGGGCGATGGCTTTGATCTAACCGTCACGGTCACCAACACGACCGGCAGGGATATCGTCCCCGACGATTTCGCCAGGATCGAGCCCATGGTTCGTGGCGGCGTGGCGATGCTCGCCCTGGGAGACCCCGCCAGCAACAGCTGTGGCGGCTTCCTGGCGTTCGACAATCGCGTCCACAAGGTCATTGGCCGTCTGGGCCTGGCGAGGGACGCGAGCTGCGCCCTGACCTTCCGCCTGGTGGCCACGGGTACGCCCGGCATGACTGACGTGGTCATCGTCTCGTTCCGGCCGAATAGCGCAACCGCTCCGACCGAGCATGCCCTGACACTGACCATCGCAACCCCGACGCCGACCCTGACCTTCGCCACCCCGACCTCGGCCAGCGTGGCCTACGGCGACAGCCTGACCAACGCGGCGACCTCGACCATCACCGCGCCGGGCGCGGGCGCGATCACCTACAGCTCGTCCAACACCAATGTGGCCACGGTCAATTCCACGACCGGAGCGATCAACACCGTTCATGTGGGCACGGTCATCATCACCGCCACCCAGGCGGCGGGTAGCGCCAACGCAACTGCCGCGGCGACCTACAGCCTGTCGGTCACGCCAGGGCCGATGCTGATGAGCGAGAATGTCTCCGCCAGCACGGCCAACGTGGGCGAGGGGGTCGACCTGACTCTCACGTTCACCAACAACACCGGCGCGGACTGGACGGGCTCAGATTTCGCCCAGTTCGATCTTGTAGTCTCCAACAGCGCCTTTGAGATCGATCCCGGAGCGCCAGCCAGCAATAGCTGCGGCGGCACACTTCAGCTCACCAATGCGAGCTTCAAGCGTCTGACTTCATTGGTGGTGGCGAACGGGGCAAGCTGCACCGTGGCTTTCCACCTGACGGCCGTGGGCGCGCCTGGTGCGACCAGCGATCTGAGTGTCTTCTTCCGACCGAACAACACGGACACCGCGAGCCTGCACACCCTCGGCGTGGCGATCGCGACACCCACGCCTGTGCTGACCTTCGCAACCCCGACGGCGGCCAGCGTGGCTCTGGGCGGCAGCATGACCAATGCGGCGACCTCCACCATCTCCGTCGTCGGCGCGGGCGCCATCACCTACGCCTCGTCCAACACCAATGTGGCCACGGTCAACGCCAGCTCCGGCGCCATCACGACGCTCGGCGTGGGGACCGCCACCATCACCGCCACGCAGGCCGCCACGGCCGGCGTCAACGCCGGGGCGACCGCCTCATACGAATTGACCGTCACCGCGCCCCCTGCCCCGACGGTCGCGGCGGTCAATGCCAATGTGGCCTACAACTCCGCGGGCGAGGCGATCACACTTCTGCCGGCCGGGGTGTTCACCAGCCTGGACGTAGCCACAGGTCCGACGAACGGTTCGGTGACCCTGAGCGGATCCACCGCCACCTACGTTCCGGCCGCCGGGTACTTCGGCGCCGACAGCTTCACCTACACCGCCACCGGCCCGGGCGGGACCTCCAGCCCGGCGACCGTCAACCTGACGATTGCGACGCCCCCGGCGCCGACGGTCGGGGCGGTCAGCGCCAACGTGGCCTACAACTCGGCGGGCGAGGCGATCACGCTGCTGCCCTCGGGCGTGTTCACCAGCCTGGCGGTGGCCACGGCCCCGACGAACGGTTCGGTGACCCCGAGCGGATCCACCGCCACCTATGTTCCGACCCCGGGCTACTTCGGCCCCGACAGCTTCACCTACACGGCCACCGGTCCCGGCGGGACCTCCGCTGCCGCGACCGTCAGCCTGACGGTTGCGACCCCGGCCGCACCGACGGTCGGGGCAGTGAACGCCAACGTGGCCTACAACTCCGCGGGCCAGGCGGTGACGTTGCTGCCCGCCGGCGTGTTCACCAGCCTGGCCGTCGCCACAGGTCCGACGAACGGTTCGGTGACCCTGAGCGGATCCACCGCCACCTACACGCCGACCACCGGTTCGTTCGGTCCCGACAGCTTCACCTACACGGCCACCGGTCCCGGCGGGACCTCCAGCCCGGCGACCGTCAGCCTGACGGTGGCGACCCCGGCCGCTCCGACGGTGTCAAAGGTGGACGCCAATGTTCCTTACAACTCCGCGGGCGAGGCGATCACGCTGGAGCCAGCCGGCGTGTTCACCAGCCTGGCGGTGGCCACAGGTCCGACGAACGGTTCGGTGACCCTGAGCGGATCCACCGCCACCTACACGCCAACTCCGGGTTACTTCGGCCCCGACACCTTCACCTACACGGCCACCGGTCCGGGCGGGACCTCCGCAGCGGCCACGGCCAGCCTGACGGTGGCGACCCCTGCCGCGCCAACGGCGGCGGCGGTCAATGCCAATGTGCCCTACAACTCCGCAGGCCAGGCGATCACGCTTCTGCCAGCCGGGGTGTTCACCAGCCTGGCGGTGGCCACGGCTCCGACGAACGGTTCGGTGACGATCTCCGGATCTACCGCCACCTACACGCCGACCACCGGTTCGTTCGGTCCCGACAGCTTCACCTATACCGCCACCGGCCCCGGCGGGACCTCCGCTGCGGCGACCGTCAGCCTGACCGTGGCGACGCCGGCCGCTCCGACGGTGTCCGCGGTGAACGCCAACGTGGCCTACAACTCCGCGGGCCAGGCGGTGACGTTGCTGCCGGCCGGCGTGTTCACCAGCCTGGCCGTCGCCACGGCCCCGACGAACGGTTCGGTGACGATCTCCGGATCTACCGCCACCTACACGCCAACTCCGGGGTCCTTCGGCCCTGACAGCTTCACCTACACGGCCACCGGTCCCGGTGGGACCTCCGCTGCGGCGACCGTCAGCCTGACGGTGGCGACACCCCCGGCGCCGACGGTGTCCGCCGTGAACGCCAACGTCGCCTACAACTCGGCGGGCGAGCCGATCACGCTGCTGCCCTCGGGCGTGTTCACCAGCCTGGCCGTGGCCACGGCCCCGACGAACGGTTCGGTGACCCTGAGCGGATCCACCGCCACCTACGTTCCGGCCGCCGGGTACTTCGGTTCGGACAGCTTCACCTATACCGCCACCGGTCCGGGCGGGACCTCCGCTGCGGCCACGGTCAGCCTGACGGTGGCGACGCCATCGGCCCCGACCGCCGGGGCCGTCAGCGCCAATGTGGCCTACAACTCCGCAGGCCAGGCGATCACGCTTCTGCCAGCCGGGGTGTTCACCAGCCTGGCGGTGGCCACGGCCCCGACGAACGGTTCGGTGACCCTGAGCGGATCCACCGCCACCTACACGCCAACACCGGGCTACTTCGGCCCAGACAGCTTCACCTACACCGCCACCGGTCCCGGTGGGACCTCCGCTGCGGCCACGGTCAGCCTGACGGTGGCGACGCCCCCGGCCCCGACCGCCGGGGCGGTCAGCGCCAATGTGGCCTACAACTCCGCAGGCCAGGCGGTGACGTTGCTGCCGACCGGCGTGTTCACCAGCCTGGCGGTGGCCACGGCTCCGGCGAACGGTTCGGTGACCCTGAGCGGATCCACCGCCACCTACGTTCCGGCCCCGGGCTTCTTCGGTTCAGACAGCTTCACCTACACGGCCACCGGTCCCGGCGGGACGTCCGCTGCGGCGACCGTCAGCCTGACGGTTGCGACTCCCCCGGCGCCGACGGTCGGGGCGGTGAACGCCAATGTGGCCTACAACTCCGCAGGCGAGGCGATAACGTTGCTGCCGGCCGGCGTGTTCACCAGCCTGGACGTAGCCACGGCTCCGGCGAACGGTTCGGTGACGATCTCCGGCACGACGGCGACCTATGTCCCGACCACCGGTTCGTTCGGCCCTGACAGCTTCAGCTACACGGCCACCGGTCCCGGCGGGACCTCCGCAGCCGCGACCGTCAACCTGACGGTTGCGACGCCCCCGGCGCCGCTGGCCGAGGCCGTCGCGGTGTCCGTCGATGTCTCCACCGACGAGACGGGCGGGTCGGCCTCCATCGACCTGTCCTCCGCCGTCAGCAACGCTGTTGGCATCATGATCGTCACCCCGCCGCTCCACGGAACAGTGACGGTCAGCGGCTTCGTGGTGACCTATACGCCCGACCCCGGCTACTTCGGGCCCGACAGTTTCACCTACCGGGCGGTCGGCCTGCCCGGCAGCAGCGCCAGTTCGGCGCCCGCCGCCCTGGCGGGCTCCTCGTCGAGGCGCTCCCTTTCCGCTCCGTCACCCCTGGGCGCTCCGGCCGTCTCGAACCTGGCGATGGTCAGCATCAGCGTGTCGCCGCCGACCCTGACGATGTCGCCCGCCGCGGCGGAGCCGGCTTCGGTCGGGATCGCCTTTAGCCAGACCTTCGCCGCGAGCGGCGGCACGGGCCCGTATCACGACTATCGGGTCGCGGATGGCGCCCTGCCGGCCGGTCTGACCCTGTCGTCGGACGGCCGGCTGACCGGCGCGCCCACGGCCGGGGGGACCTTCGGATTCACCATCGTGGCGACCGACTCGTCCACGGGGAGTGGTCCCTTCACCGCCAGTCGGGTCTACAGTCTCGCGGTCAGTGCGCCGACCATGTCGCTGAGCCCGGCCGTCCTGTCCGACGGGATCCAGGGAGAAGCCTACACCCCGGTGGCCTTCGCCGGACAAGGCGGAACCGCCCCGTACAGCTTCAGTCTGACTTCGGGGGCGTTGCCGACAGGCTTGACCCTCTCGAACACCGGCCAGCTGTCCGGAACGCCGATCCAGTCGGGCGACTTCAGCTTCACGGTGAGGGCGATCGACGCCTCGACCGGCAGCGGGCCGTTCACGAGCGAGCGGGCCCTGACCCTGACCATCGGCGTTCCCGCGGCGCCGACTGCCTCGGCGGCGGCGCTGGACGCGCCCTTCAACAGCGCTGGCGTAGAGATTGACGTCGCCACACTGGTGTCAGGGCCCTACAGCGACGTCGCCCTGGCCGCCGGTCCGGCCCATGGATCACTGGTCAGACTGGGCACGCGCTTCACCTATACCCCAACGTCCGGCTACTACGGCCCGGACAGCTTCAGCTACAGGGCCACAGGCTACGGCGGGACCTCAGCACCGGCCGTGATCGCGGTGACGGTCGCGACGCCGGCGCCGGTAACCACGCCCAAGTCCGCCACAACCCTGGCCAACGCGTCGGTCGACGTCGCGGTGACCACCGGCGACAGGGGTCCGATCTCCAGCATCGCGATCACCCAGGCGCCGGCGCATGGCGTCGCGGTGATCAACGGCCTGGTGGTCGCCTACACGCCAACGACCAACTACTTCGGCGCTGACAGTTTCAGCTACACGGCCACGGGCGACGGCGGGACCTCGGCCCCGGCCGTCGTATCTCTGACCGTCAGTCCGCTGCCGGTTCCGAGCGCCTCTGCGCGCACCGCGTCGGTGGTGTCCGGCCAATCCGTGACTCTGGACGCGACGGACGGCGCCGCCGGCGGACCTTTCACCGGCGTGACGATCGTGGATCCGCCCGCGAAGGGGATCGCAATGGTCTCGGGTCAGCAGATCACCTATGCCGCCCCCCCGACGTTTTCGGGAACGACGAGCTTCACCTACGGCCTGAACAATCCCTTCGGGACCTCCACGCCGATCATGGTGACCATCACGGTCAATCCGATGCCGGTGACCAGCGGACCCATCACCGTCACAGTGCCGGCGGACGGGTCCGGGTCGGCGTCGTTGACGACCGACGCTGCCGGCGGTCCGTTCCGGTCGGCGGCGATCGTCTCGCTGACGCCGGCGGGTTCCGGCACGGTGGCGATCAGCGAGGGTTCCAGCCCCTCCGGTCCAACCTTCACCCTGACCTTTGTCGCCGCGACGCACTTCTCGGGCCCGGCGACAGTCAGCTACACCCTGTCGAACGCCTTCGCGACCTCGGCGCCGGGCACGGTCATCTTCCAGGTGCAGGCGCGGGCGGATCCCACGCTTGACCCGGATGTCAGGGGTCTGGTGGCGGCCCAGACCGACGCGGTGATGCGTTTCGCGACCGCCCAGATGAGCAACTTCAATCAGCGGCTGGAAAGCCTGCGCGCCGGACCAGGTCGATCGGACCTGACGGGAGCGACCTTCAACTTTGGCGATCTGATCCACAGGGGCGACGAGAGCGATCCGTTCGCCCTGCGGGACCGGCAACTGGGCCGTCAGGAGGCCGACGTGGCCGCCTGGGGAATCAGGCCGACCGCGCCTGCCGACAAGGCGACGGGCTTCCACGCCGCCGGCGACGGCGGCTCGGGCGGTGATGATGAAGCCGGCATCAGTCTGTGGACCGGCGGGACCATCGATATGGGCCTGCGCCGAAGCAGGGCCGGTCTGTCCAGGCTGGACTTCACCACCCAGGGTGTCAGCGTCGGTGCGGACTTCAGCCTCAACGATCAGATGGTGATCGGCGCTGGCACGGGCTATTCGAGCGACAGCACGTCCATCGGAACGGATGGCTCGCGCAGCAGGGCGACCAGCTATGTGGGGGTGCTCTACGGAGCCTACCATCCCGCCGACCAAACCTATCTCGAGATGGTCCTCGGCTATGGCGAAATGACCTTCGAATCGAGGCGCTTCGTGCCGGTCAACGGCCTGACCGCCTACGGTGAACGGGATGGCAGGCAGCTGTTTGCCTCGTTGACGGCCGCGTTCGAACAGCGCGACGGACCGCTTGTCTGGACGCCCTACGGCCGTGTGGCGGTGGTGGCCGCCGAACTCGACGCCTTCACCGAGACCGGCGGCGGCGTTGGCGGCCTGACTTTCCATGGCCAGGACATCCGCTCGGTCAAGGGCGTGGCGGGGCTGACCTCGACCTATGTCGCCCGCACCCTCTACGGCCTGCTCACCCCGGCCCTTCGTCTGGAGTACGCCTATGAGTTCGAGGACGTCGGGACCTACAGCCTGAACTGGGCCGACTGGGTGGGCGGACCGGTGTTCACCGCGCGGGCCGACGCGCTGGGCCGGGGCCGTCTGACCATCGGGGTCGGCGCCGACCTGCAGCGGGGTCCGGTGCTGTTTGGCCTCGAGTATCGCGGCGGCGTCGGAAGCGACAACGCCACGACCAGCCAGATCAACGCCAGGATGACCATGAAGTTCTAGACCCGACCCGGTCAGTGGCGTTGGTCGCTGGCCGGGTGGTGAGGACGGTCGGACGCCGCCTGATCCAGGGGTAGGGAAGGGGACCTTCCGACCGAGCCGACTTAAACTTGTCAGCACCCCGCCGACGGCGATGCGGAGACGGGCGGGGAGTTCCCTGAAGCGGGATTCAGCGCGCGACTGGATGGCGGTGAGAGTGGGATTCGAACCCACGGTAGGCGTTAACCTACACACGCTTTCCAAGCGTGCGCCATCGACCACTCGGCCACCTCACCAGCACCACCGTACGAGAGCTGGTCAAAGCCCCCGGCGCAGGAAGGCGCGCAATATACTCATGGACCCTTCCGGGGCAAGGGCGCATGGCCGCTATTCCCGTTTGCCAGGCCGGGCATAACAATGTTCGTCGTCCGGCGGGTGAAATCGGGCGGCGCGCGCCCTATCTTGTCAGCCAGCCGCAAGCCGAGGACGCCATGCTGTTCGCCAAGAAGACCCTGGAAATCCCCTCCGCCGCCGACGCCCTGCCGGGCCGGGCGCAGGAACTGCCGACCGCCCTGACCCATTTCGTCAACGACCGGCCGCTGAAGGGCCCCTGGCCCGAGGGGCTGGAAGAGGCGGTGTTCGCCATGGGCTGTTTCTGGGGCGTGGAGCGGATCTTCTGGCAGATCCCGGGCGTCTGGAGCACGGCGGTCGGCTATGTCGCCGGCGCGACCCCAAACCCGACCTATCAGGAGGTCTGCAGCGGCCGCACCGGCCACACCGAGGCGGTGCTGGTGGTGTTTGACCCGAAGGTGGTCAGCTACGACGCGCTGCTGAAGGCGTTCTGGGAAAACCATGACCCGACCCAGGGCATGCGCCAGGGCAACGATGTCGGCACCCAGTACCGCTCGGGCGTCTATCCGCTGAACGACGCCCAGGCGGCGGCGGCGGCGGCGTCGAAGACGGCCTACGAGGCGGAGCTGGCGAAGTACCGCATGGGTCCGATCACCACGGAAATCGCCGCGCCGGGGCCGTTCTACTACGCCGAGGACTATCACCAGCAGTACCTGGCCAAGAACCCGAACGGCTATTGCGGCATCGGCGGCACCGGCGTGACCTGCCCGATCGGCGTAGGCGTCAGCGCGTGACGCCACAGGCCTTTGACGCGGTCTGTCGCGCCCTGCCGGGCGCGACGATGGACGTCCAGTGGGGCGATGGTCACGTCTACAAGGTCGGCGGCAAAATGTTCGCGGTCTACGGCCCGGCCGCCGACAGCTTCAGCTTCAAGGCCAGCGACATCGCCTTCGAGGTGCTGACCGAGACGGGCCCGGGCAAGCCGGCCCCCTATCTGGCGCGGGCGAAGTGGGTCTGGTTCGCGAGCCTCGCCGGGCAGGAGGCCGGCGAGGTGGAGGGTTGGCTGACCAGCGCCCATGGGCTGATTGCGGCGAAACTGACGAAGAAGGTGCGGGCGGAGTTGGGGCTCTGAGCTCGGTGTTCAGTCCAATCACCGTCATGGCCCGACATGTTCGGGCCACCCAAGCACATGGTTCGGGATGGCGACCCACTGACCGTCAGCGGCCAATCGCCGGGCGCCACGACGCTTGGGTGGCCCGAACAAGTCGGGCCATGACGGCCTCGTATGAAGCGTCGGCGCCCCGCGTCAGCCCTCTATCCGCGCCCTCAGCTTGTGGATCGCTTTCGCCGACGGCGATTGCCGCTGGCGCCAGACGAGCAGACTGACCGCGCCGAGAGTGGCCAGGGTCATGGCGATCGGGCCGAACATCCAGGCCGCCGCCGCGAGGGCGAAGTAGTAGCCGCGCACCCCGGCGTTGAACGCCGACAGCGACTGGTTCAGCACCTCGCCGCCGGCCTCGCCGAAGGCGGCCAGATCGGCCTCGTCGGCGCCTTCACCCTCCGGCGTCGCGCCGAAGATGGTCAGGCAGTAGTTCATCTGGCGGATCGACCAGATGAAGGCCAGCAGGCCGCGCGCCAGCACGATCAGGATCACCGCCAGCTGCAGCTCGAACAGCATCCGCGACGAGGTCTGGATCAGCTCCAGGCTGGACAGGCTGGCGAACGACCGCTCGCCGCCGAACAGCACCCCGGCGGCCGCCGCGATCAGCAGCAGGTTGGACGAGGCGAAGAAGCTGGCCGAGTTGAGCGCGTGGCCCAGAAGCTGGCCGTCCATGAACCGGCTTTCGCGTTTTGCCATCTGGCGCATCCAGGCGGCGCGGACGATGGTCATGTCGGTGTTCAGCACGCTCTCGCGCGACAGCATCCGCAGCAGCTGCTCGTAGAACAGCCAGCACAGGGCGAAGAAGGCCAGGGCGGCGATGTCGGCGAGCGGCATGATCAGGCTCCGAGGGCGGCCAGCAGCGCGATCACGGTCATGGCGATCAGGATCAGCGACCCGATGGTCCACAGGATGGCGCGCACATCATGGGTCTGGGCGGTGATGTAGGCGCCAAAGTGCAGCAGGCGCGAGACCACGTAGCCGTAGAGCAGCAGCCTGGCCAGCCACAGCTCCGGCGCGGCGACCACGAACAGCAGTCCCGCGACCAGGAAGAAGGGCAGGTTCTCCAGATCGTTCTGCTGGATCCGCCGGACCCGCTCGACCCGCTCGTCGGGCTCGAGCTGGCGCGGGTCGGGGGCCGGGTTCAGCGGCGTCCTGCGCAGGTCTTCGGGTGAGCGGTAGCCGCCCTTGACCTGCATCATCCGCACGACCGTCAGCCAGGACATGGCGACGGCCTTCAGGATCATCAGCGCCGCGGCGATGACCCAGGTGGCGAAGACCGGGTTCTGCAGGTTCAGACTGTCCATCGTTTCCTCCGGGAGTGGCCTGACCGGACTCCTCAGTCCTCCTTGATCAGGCTGGTCTTGCGGGTGTCGGGCATCAGGATGACGGTCAGCAGGCCGACCGCCAGGATCGCCGTGACGTAGAGGTAGAAGTTGCTCTCCTGCCCGGCCGTCTTGAAGCTCAGCGCGACCGCCTCGGCCGAGCCGCCGAAGATCGAGTTGGCGATGGCGTAGGGCAGGGCGACGCCGAGGGCGCGGATGTGGGCGGGGAACATCTCGGCCTTGAACAGGCCGGAAATGGCGCTGTAGCCGGACTGGAACACCAGGGCGATCATGATCAGCCCGAAGGCCGCCACCGCGCTGGTCGTTCCGGCGATGGCGTTGAGCAGCGGCCAGGTGGCGATCATGCCGCCGCCGAAGGCGAACAGCAGAAGCGGCTTGCGGCCGATGCGGTCAGACAGCCAGCCGGCCGCCGGCTGCATCAGCATGAAGCAGAACAGCGCCGCCAGCATGATCTCGCTGGCCGCCGCCTTGCTGAAGCCCGAGGTGTTGATCAGGAACTTCTGCATGTAGCTGGTGTAGACATAGTAGGCGAGCGAGCCGCCGGCGGTCAGGCCCATGACCATCATGGTCTCGCGCGGATGCTTGACGAACAGCAGCATGGTCCGGCCGCGGTTCTCGCCCTCGGCCTTGGCGTTCTCGAAGCCCTGGCTCTCGTGGATGCCGCTGCGGATCCAGAACACCACCACGGCCAGCACGGCGCCGATGAAGAACGGGATGCGCCAGCCCCAGGCCTTGAGGTCCGCCTCAGGCATGACATTCTGCAGCAGCACGACCATGCCCTGGGCCGACAGCGAGCCGGCGATCAGGGTCACGTACTGGAAGCTGGCCCAGAAGCCGCGCCGCTTCGCGCCGGCCACCTCGGACAGGTAGGTGGCGCTGGCCCCGTACTCGCCGCCGACCGACAGGCCCTGCAGGATGCGGGCGGCCAGCAGGATCGCCGGGGCGAGGGCGCCGACCTGGGCGTAGGTGGGGGCGAGCGCGATGACCAGGCTGCCGACGCACATCATCGACACCGACAGGGTCAGCGCCGCGCGCCGTCCGGCCCGGTCTGCGTAGGCGCCCATCAGCCAGGCGCCGAGCGGCCGCGCGAGGAAGCCGACGGCCGAGATCGCCGCCGCCTTGAACAGCTGCGCGGTCTGGTCGCCCTCGGGGAAGAAGTGGCTGGCGAAATAGACGGTGAAGAAGATGTAGGTCGACCAGTCGTACCACTCGACCAGATTGCCGGCCGAGCCGCCGAGGATCGCCTTCAGGCGCTGACCCGCGGTCATGCCGGGCGGCGGCGGGCCGTCCGGCGTCTCCTCGAGCACGCCTGTTTCTGTCACCGCCATGCCGTCCCCCCGAACCGGTTCAGTTGAGGGGAGGTTAGGCGCGGCATGGGGTGAGGGGAAGTAATTCTCCCTCCCCTTCATGGGGAGGGTGGACCGGTCTCGCCGCGAAGCGGCGATGACGGGACGGGTGGGGAAGGTGGTCGCCACATGGCCGCTTCCGGCAGGGCTTCCAGCCTCCCCACCCTGACCGCTTCGCGGTCTGTCCCTCCCCATGAAGGGGAGAGAGAGCCCTACAGCCTGCCCATCAGGAACAGGATGATCAGGATGATCAGAACAAGGCCGAGACCGCCGCTGGGATAGTAGCCCCAGGACCTGGAGTGCCCCCAGGTCGGCAGCGAGCCGATGACGGCGAGAATAAGAACAACAATGAGGATGGTCCCCAGCATGCGATGTCTCCTGAACAGAACGGCCCCGGCTTCGCCAGATCAATTCCCGGCGAGGGCTTGCGGTTCCGGTGGCTGTTCAGGAGCGCCGCAGCGGGTGCGTCAGCTGTTGTCTTCGGTCGGCGCGTCCGGGCCGTTCTTCTTGATCGAGGCGATGGCGTTCTGGGCGGAGGCCTTGGAGCTGTAGCCCTCGGTGGAGAACATCACTTCGTCATTGTATTTGAACCGGACCCGGAACTCGCCGGCCTTGTCCTTGTAGATCTCGAACTTGTGGGCCACGCGGGCGCTCCTCTGCTGTCGGAAGCCCGACAGTCCGGTTCCCGCCGCCGCCGGTCAATCGCGCGGGCGGCCACAAACGCGTGAGGCGTCAGCCGTGGGCCGGCGCCGGCCGGATCGACCACAGGGCGCCCAGGAAGGCGCCCTTGATGCGGGGCAGCAGGATCAGGATCAGCGTCGTCAACGCGACCAGCGCGCCCGGTACGATCACCCAGGGCGAGGTTTCCCACATGAAGGGGAAGAAGAAGGCCGGCGCGACGACGAGGTGGCCGACCAGCAGGATGGTGAAATAGGCCGGGCCGTCATCGGCCTTGTAGGCGCCGAGGTTGTGGCCGCAGGCGTCGCAGACGGGCGCGACCTTCAGGTAGCTCCGGAACAGGCGACCCTTGTCGCAGTTGGGGCAACGTCCGCGCAGGCCGCGCAGGAGGCCCGTCCGGAACGGGCGCGTGGGGGCGTTTTCGGTCATGGCCCTCATATGGCCCAACACGCGCCCGATTGCGAGACATGCGGCGCGATAGTGTCTGACGGGAGACCTTGAAACATCTTCGGCGCGCCTGCGTTGTCGAACAGGGTGGCGGCGGCCTTCCCCTCCAGGGGCAGGGACAGGCGGGACTGCAACACCTGTGATCTCTTTTCGTGTGAGGGGAGACAACGGTGCGCGTAGCGATAAATGCTCTGCTAGGGTTTGGTGCTGGGATGAAAGGGCGCACGGGTTCGATGCCGCTTCTGACGCGTAAAGTCGCCACGGTCTGCTTCGCCGCGGCTGTCATGGTGAGCGCCCTGTCGCCGGCGATGGCCCAGGCGCCGGCGCCTCCGTCCACGTTCGCGCGCCCCGCGCCGCTCTCGCCCACCGCGCCCATAACCCTGACGCCGGCCCAGGCGGAGCTGCTGCAGCGCACCCTGGCCGAGTCCGATCGTCATGGCTTCGAGCCCGACGAGTTCGCGCCGCGCAGTCCCGGCGACGCCGGTCTGGTCGAGGCCGTCATCCGTTATGCGCGCGCCGTGAAGACGGGCCGTCTGGCGCTGTCAGGATTCCGCGACGACTGGGGCCTGCGGCCGCTGCCGTTCGACGCCCGCGGCGGCCTGGCCCGCGCGGTCTATGACGACCGTCTGGAGGCCTGGCTGAAGAGCCTGCCGCCCGACTATCCCGGCTACGAGACGCTGCAGCGGGGACTGGTCACCTATCGTACGATCCGCGAGCGGGGCGGCTGGCAGTCCCTGCCGACCGGTCCTGACCTGAAGCTCGGCGCGACCGGTTTCGCCGTCGAGGCCCTGCGTGCGCGGCTGGCCATCGAGGATCCCGCCGCACCCGCCGCGGCCACGCTCACCCAGCCTGCGGCCCCGGCGACGGCGACGGCTCCGGCGACGCCGGGCGCCCTGGCGCCGGTCGGCGAGCCGGTGTTCGACATGGCGCTGGCCGAGGCGGTCAAGCGCGCCCAGAAGCGGATGGGCCTGGAGCCGACGGGCGTGGTCAACGCCGCGACCCGCAATGCGCTCAACATCCCGGTCCAGCGTCGCCTCGACCAGATCGTCGCCAACATGGAACGCTGGCGCTGGCTGCCGTCGGTCCTGCCGGCCGACCGGGTCCAGGTGAACGTCGCCGCGGGGGTTCTGACACTCTACAAGAACGACCAGCCTGCGCTGTCCATGCGGGCGGTGACCGGCAAGCCCAACGGCGGTGAAACGCCGCTGCTGCGCTCCGACATCCACAGCATCGTGCTGAACCCGCCCTGGAACGTGCCGGCCGGCATCGCCGCGCGCGAGTTGTTCCCGAAGGGCCGGGCCTATCTCGCCAGCGCCGGCTTCCGCATCCTTCCGGGCGGCGGTCTTCAGCAGGCGCCCGGTCCGGGCAGCGCGCTGGGTCTGATCAAGTTCGACTTCCTCAATCCCTACGCCGTCTATCTGCACGACACGCCGAGCAAGGGCGGTTTCGCGCGGTACACACGCCTGGCCAGCCACGGCTGTGTGCGGCTTGAAAAGCCGCTCGCCCTGGCCCGTGCGATCATGGAGGGCGACCCGGTCTGGACGCCCGAGGCCATCGACGCAACGATCGCCGGTGGCAAGACCACCCGCGCGCCGGTCGCCCGGCCGGTCGCGGTGTTCCTGCTGTACTGGACGGCCTATGTGACGCCCGACGGCCAGGTGAACTTCCGCCAGGACCCCTATGGCTGGGATACCCTGCTGATGCAGCGGATCGCGGCGCAGGGGCGCGGCGCTTGATCCCGCGCCGGTCGCTGCTGACGGCCGGTCTGGCCGGGCTGGCGACCACCGCGGCCACGTCCGCTCGCGCCCAGGAGGCCGCGCCGCCGGTCGCCGACGGCTACGGCCCGCGTGACGATCCTGAAGACGCCTATCCCGACTTTCTGCTGTCGCCGGTTCCGCTGACCCCGCCGCCGCCCGGCCCGCGTCATCTGAAGTTCCGCCACCTGCACACCGGCGAGAACCTCGAAGTCGTTTACTGGGAAGACGGCAAGTACGTCTGGGACGCGCTTGGGGCGATCAACACGCTGCTGCGCGACTTCCGCTCGACCGAGGTGCATCCGATCGATGTGCGGCTGCTGGACATCCTGTTCACGCTGCAGTCGCTGACCGGCTCCAGGGAGCCCTACCGGATCATCTCGGCCTTCCGTTCGGCCCAGACCAACGCCATGCTGAGCGGCCAGAGCGCCGCGGCCAACGGGACCAGCCAGGTGGCGAAGAAGAGCCTGCATATGGAAGGCAAGGCGATGGATGTGCGGCTCAACGATGTGTCGCTGACCGGCTTCCGCGACGCCGCGCTGACCTTGCAGGGCGGCGGCGTCGGCTACTATCCGGACTCGGCGTTCGTCCATGTTGATATCGGTCCTGTCAGAACCTGGCAGGGCGCGTAGGGGGTAGAAGACTCATGGCTCAGAAATCGGGGGGCAGCTGGTTCTGGCTGCTGGTCGGAATCCTGGCGGGTATTGCGCTGACGCTGTCGGCGCTGCTGTTCCTGAATGCGGGGTCCGGCGACGGCGCCGACACCCGTACGGCGGCGGACGACGCGGCGGCGACAGCGGCGGGCCAGCTGCCTGATCCGGGCACGATTCCCGCGCCCTCGGCGCCCGAACCGAAGGCGGCCGCGATCCCGATTCCGCGCGACGCAGGCATCGATCCGGCGTCGGACGACCAGATCGCCGATGACGCCGCCGCCTCGGGCATGACGTCACGCGCGCCGGCGCCGGCTCCCGAAAGCGATTAATCGTCGCGGCGGGCTGGATAGGCCGAACGACGCGCGTTAAAACAAATGTTCGAGCATCTTGTGCGGACGTAGGACGGCCGGTCCTTCAGTAGCTGGAACGGCCTTCCTCATTCAGACACGGGAGCAGGGGGAGAGGAGTTCTACGCGTTGGAGCCTACGAACACCGAGGCGCCGGAATACTTCCACAAGGTCGTCGATTGTCAGTGGGCCTGTCCGGCCCATACGCCTGTGCCCGAGTACATCCGTCTGATCGCCCAAGGCCGTCACGCCGACGCGTACATGGTCAACTGGAAGTCCAACGTTTTTCCCGGGATTCTCGGGCGGACCTGCGACCGTCCCTGCGAGCCGGCCTGCCGGCGCGGGCGTGTCGACGAGGAGCCGGTGGCTATCTGCCGCCTCAAGCGCGTCGCCGCCGACAACAAGGGTGACGTCGCCGCCCGGATGCCGTCGGCGCCCACGCAGCTGATCGGCAAGCGGATCGCCTGTGTCGGGGCGGGCCCCGCCGCGATGACGGTCGCCCGCGACCTCGCGCCGCTCGGCTATCACGTCACCGTCTACGACGCGGACACCAAGGCCGGCGGCATGATCCGCAGCCAGATCCCGCGGTTCCGGCTGCCCGAAAGCGTCATCGACGAGGAGATGGGCTTCATCACCGGCCTCGGGCTGGAGATGCGGCTGGGCGAGCGGATCGACAGCCTGGGCGCCCTGCTCAGGGAAGACTACGACGCCATCTTCGTCGGCACCGGCGCGCCGCGCGGCCGGGACCTGGACGTGCCCGGCCGGCAGGAGGCCGCCGCCAACATCCATATCGGCATCGACTGGCTCTCCAGCGTCTCGTTCGGCCATATCGAACAGATCGGCCGGCGCGTGATCGTGCTGGGCGGCGGCAACACCGCCATGGACTGCTGCCGCACCTCGCGTCGCCTCGGCGGTGAGGACGTGAAGGTCATCGTCCGGTCCGGCTTCTCGGAAATGAAGGCCTCGCCCTGGGAGAAGGAGGACGCCCAGCACGAGGGCATCCCGATCCACGACTTCCTGGTGCCCAAGGCCTTCACGCACGAGAACGGCAAGCTCACCGGCGTGACGTTCGAAAAGGTCGGCGCGGTCTATGACGAGAAGGGCCGGCGGTCGCTGAAGCCCACCGGCGAGCCGGACCAGCACTTCGAATGCGACGACGTGCTGGTCGCCATCGGCCAGGAGAACAGCTTCCCCTGGATCGAGCGCGACATCGGCCTGACCTTCGACGAGTGGGGCATGCCGGTCGTCGACGAGCTGACCTTCCAGTCCAGCCTGCCGAACGTCTTCTTCGGCGGGGATGCGGCTTTCGGGCCCAAGAACATCATCTGGGCCGTCGCGCACGGCCATGACGCGGCGATCTCGATCGACCGCTTCTGCCGCGGCGGGGACCTGCGCCTGCGGCCGCCGCCGGGCGTGCTGGTCTCCTCGCAGAAGATGGGCATCCACGAGTGGAGCTACGACAACGACGTCTCCGACGAGGACCGTCAGAAGGTGCCGCTGCTGCCGATCGCCGAGGCCCTGGCCGACGTGAAGGCCGAGGTCGAGCTGGGCTTCGACGATCCCCGCTCCTGGGCCGAGACGCAGCGCTGCCTGAACTGCGACGTCCAGACGGTGTTCGCCGCCCCGCTGTGCATCGAGTGCGACGCCTGCGTCGACATCTGCCCGACGGATTGCATCACCTTCACCGTCAACGGCGAGGAGGAGGAGCTTCGGCCCCGCCTCAAGGCGCCGGCGCTGAACCTGACGCAGGACCTGTACGTGTCCGGCAGCCTGCCGACGGGCCGGGTGCTGGTGAAGGACGAGGACGTCTGCCTGCACTGCGGACTCTGCGCCGAGCGCTGCCCGACGGGCGCCTGGGACATGCAGAAGTTCGTCATCGAAATGACCCACGCTGGCGGGGGATGCTCGAAATGACCCGTCCGATCGAGGCTGTGAACGACTTCGTCGTCAAGTTCGCCAACGTCAACGGCTCCGGCTCGGCTTCGGCCAACGGCCTGTTCGTCAAGGCGATCCTGCGGATGGGCGTGGCAGTCGCCGCGCGCAACATCTTCCCGTCCAACATCCAGGGTCTGCCGACCTGGTACGAGATCCGCGTCAGCGGTCAGGGCTGGCTGGGCCGGCGCGGCGGGGTCGACCTGATGGTCGCCATGAACCCGCAGACCTGGGACCGCGACGTCGCCGAGATCGATAGCGGCGGCTACCTGTTCTACGACTCCACCAAGCCGATGCCGGCCAGCAAGTTCCGCGATGACATCACCGTCGTCGGCATCCCGCTGACCGCCCTGTGCAACGCTGCCTACGCCGAGCCGTCCAAGCGCAAGGTGCTGAAGAACATCATCTATCTGGGCGCGCTGACCTTCCTGCTCGGGATCGAGCCGGAGGTCGTCGAGGCCCTGCTGGCCGAGGAGTACGCCTCCAAGCCGGCGCTGATCCCGGCCAACATCGAGGCCATGGGCATCGGCTTCAACCATGCGAAGGCCAACCTCAAGCCGCTGGGTCTGCAGCTTAAGCGCGCCGACGCGGTGGGTGACCGCATCTTCGTCGACGGCAACACCGCCGCGGCGCTCGGCGCGGTTTATGGCGGGGCGACGGTCTGCGCCTGGTATCCGATCACGCCCTCCACCTCGGTGGCGGAAGGCTTCATCGACTACTGCAAGAAGCTGCGGCACGATCCGGAGACGGGCGAGGCGCGCTACGCCATCGTCCAGGCCGAGGACGAGATCGCCTCGATCGGCATCGTCGTCGGCGCCGGCTGGAACGGCTCGCGGGCCTTCACCTGCACCTCTGGCCCCGGCGTCTCGCTGATGCAGGAGTTCATCGGCCTCAGCTACTTCGCCGAAATCCCGGCGGTGATCTTCGACGTGCAGCGCGGCGGTCCCTCGACGGGCATGCCGACCCGCACCCAGCAGTCGGACATCCTGTCGGCGGCCTACGCCAGCCACGGCGACACCAAACACGTCCTGTTGCTGCCGGAAGGCCCGAACGAGTGCTTCGAATTCGGGGCCCAGGCCTTCGATCTCGCCGACCGGCTGCAGACGATGATCTTCGTGATGCTCGACCTCGACATGGGCATGAACGAGTGGCTGATCGATCCCTTCAAATGGGATGACAGCAAGGTCCTCGACCACGGCAAGGTCATGACCGCCCAGATGCTCGACGCCGGCGCCGACTTCGGCCGCTACAAGGACGTCGACGGGGACGGCATCCCGTTCCGCACCCTGCCGGCGACCCATCCGTCGAAGGGCGCCTATTTCACCCGCGGCACCTCGCGCGACCCCTACGCCCGCTACAGCGAAGAGGGCGCCGTCTATGTCGACAACATGGAGCGGCTGCTGCGCAAGTTCGAGACGGCCAAGTCGCTCGTGCCGGCGCCGGTCCAGCGCAAGGCCGGCAAACAGACGGCCTATGGCGTGATCTATTACGGCTCGACCTCGCCGGCGATGGACGAGGCCCTTGCGGGGCTTGAGGCCCGTGGCCTGCACGTCGACGCCCTGCGGGTCCGCGCCTTCCCGTTCCCGGGCGAGGTGTTCGACTTCATCGCCCATCACGAGCTGGTCTTCGTGGTCGAGCAGAACCGCGACGCCCAGCTTCGCGCGCTGCTGATCAACGAAGGCGGGGTCGATCCGGCCCGGCTGGTGAAGGTGCTCAACTACGACGGCTCGCCGATCACGGCGCGCTTCATCCAGGCCGAACTGGCCCGGGGCATGGGCGCGGTCGATGTGAACGCCGCCGGGGAGATGGCCAGATGACCTACATCGTCAAACCGCAGTTCCATCATCCGTCCCTGACGACCAACAAGCTGGGCTTCACGCGCCGCGACTACGAGGGACGGGTCTCGACCCTCTGCGCCGGCTGCGGCCATGACTCGATCAGCGCCGCGATCGTCCAGGCCTGTTTCGAGATCGACCTGGAGCCGCACCGTCTGGCCAAGCTGTCAGGCATCGGCTGCTCGTCCAAGACGCCGGACTACTTCCTCAGCGCCAGCCACGGCTTCAACACCGTGCACGGCCGGATGCCGTCGGTGCTGACCGGCGCCAACCTGGCCAACCGCGAGCTGATCTACCTGGGCGTTTCCGGCGACGGCGACAGCGCCTCGATCGGTCTGGGCCAGTTCGCCCACGCCATGCGGCGCGGGGTCAACATGGCCTATATCGTAGAGAACAACGGCGTCTACGGCCTGACCAAGGGCCAGTTCTCGGCCACCGCCGACAAGGGCAGCAAGTCCAAGAAGGGCGTGGTCAATTCCGACAGCGGCATCGATCTGGTCGCCCTGGCCCTGCAACTGGGCGCCACCTTCGTCGGCCGCAGCTTCTCGGGCGACAAGGACCAGCTGGTGCCGCTGATCAAGGCGGCGCTGACCCACAAGGGCGCGGCCTTCATCGACGTGCTGAGCCCCTGCATCGCGTTCAACAACCACAAGGGCTCGACCAAGAGCTTCGACTGGGTGCGCGAGCACAACGAGGCGGTCAACCGGCTCGACGTGCTGCTCGGCCGCGTGCCGGTGACCACCGCCTACGAGCCCGGCTCGCTGGTCGAGGTGGCCCAGCACGATGGCTCAACCTTGCTGCTGCGCAAGGTCGCGGAGGACTATGACGCGACCGACCGGGTGCGGGCGATGAGCTACCTGCAGGAGCGCCAGGCCGTCGGCGAGATCGTCACCGGCCTGCTCTATGTCGATCCGGAAGCCGAGGACCTGCACGACGCCCTGAACACCGTCCCGCGCGCCCTGAACGCCCTGACCGACGCCGAACTGACGCCCGGCTCGGCGGCCCTCGCCAAGATCAACGCCGCGCTGAGATAGCCTCTCCCTCTTGGGAGAGGGGGACCATGCGAAGCATGGTGGCGTGGGATGCTTGGTGGTGGACGTTAGTGCTTCGGTCGCGCCGCAGCCTCGCGTATCCGCGCCAAAGCCATGCCCGGATCATCCTCCAGCAGCCTCGCCGGCAAGCGCAGGGTATGGATTCCACGGTCCTTGAGCCATTGATCGCGTCTGGCGTCGCTCTCGCGCCGGCCGGCGATGTCGTGTGATCCGCCGTCCACTTCCACAGCCAATCGGGCGGCATGACAGTAGAAATCCAGCACGAACGGCCCGAGCGGATGTTGCCGCCGGAACTCTAGCCCATCCAGACCGCTCTTGCGCAACACCCACCAGAGTCGGCGTTCGGGCAGGTTCATGTTGGCCCTGAGGCGCTTGGCTCGCGCCCGGGTGGCGGGTGAGGTTGCGTCCATGTCGAAATACAATCATAGAGATTGTACTCTAACAACACATCTTTTGAGGCTAGTCGTCGGCCCGTGGCGCTTCCCACTCCACCACCCTTCGGGTGGTCCCCCTCTCCCAATAGGGAGAGGTAGGTTCTAAACCAGCTCCCCCACCAGCTCGTCCACATCCAGCGAGCAAAACGCGATCGAGCTGTCGGCGACGCCGTAGGGCAGGACCAGGCGCCGGCCGATGACCAGGCCGCCGCAGGTGTAGACGACGTTGGGCACGTAGCCTTCGCGGTTCTCGTCCGAGGGCGAGATCAGCGGCGTCGCGGTCCGGCCCAGCACCTTCGTCGGATCGTCCTTGTCGAGCAGCACCGCGCCGATGGCGTATTTGCGCATCGCGCCGACGCCGTGGGTCAGCAGCAGCCAGCCCTCGTCGATCTCCATCGGCGAGCCGCAGTTGCCCATCTGGACCAGCTCCCAGGGGAAGCGCGGGGTGACGATCCGTTCGCCGCCGTTCCAGTCCAGCAGGTCGTTCGAGTGCAGGAACCAGATGTTCTCGCCGTCCTGCCGGCCGATCATCGCGTACCGGCCGCCGATCTTGCGCGGGAACAGCGCCATGCCCTTGTTGCGCGCCGCCGTGCCACTCATCGGCAGCAGGTCGAAGTCGCGGAAGTCCCGGGTGACCAGCATCTCCGAGGCGATCGCCATGCCGCTGTAGGCCGTGTAGGTGCCGTACCAGACGGGATCCTCGCCCGGGGCCATGAACCGCACCAGCCGCAGATCCTCCAGACCGTTCCGCTGCGCCTGGGTGAAGGGGAAGATCACGGTCCCCGACAGCGAAGCCTCTTCGTAGCGGCAGGCCGCCACCGGCCCCTCCGGAATGCCCTCCGGCGGCGGATCACAGACGTGGGCGGCCATCGCCACACGGGGTTCGGGCATCAGCGCGAGCTTGCCGTCGGGCGTGACGATCCCTTCGCGGAAAGCGATCGAGGAGATGTGCCCCTCACCGACGGCGCGCATCGACAGCACGATCCGCACAGCGCCGCCGACCAGACCTGTCTGGTCGGGGTGTGGCGTGATGCTGGGGTTGGTCAGGGCCGCGCCGGCATAGCTGTATTCATGGCAGAAATAGGCGCCGATCAGCGCCTTGCGCGTCTCGCGCAGGCCGGGCTTCAGACCGAGCTGCGCCTTGATCTGGGCATAGCGCTCCAGGTGGACGCCGCGCGTCTGCCAGTGCCGGTCGCCGAAGTCCTGGTTCACCAGCGCCAGTTCAGATTCGCAGGTGCGCATGTCCATCGCCAGCACAGCGTCGACGATGCGCCGTGCGCGCGAGACCTGGCCCGCCTTCAGCGGTCGGGGATCTGGAGCAATGTGGAAAGGCCGAATGACGACGCGCGCGGGGTCGGGCGGGATGCGGAGGTCACTGTGGGTGATGTGGGGCATCGTTCGGCGGATCGATCTTCTGTGGAGGCCTTGTCGGCGGGACGGGCGGCAGGCTCGGCGAGGCGTTCGAGGACCAGCATGGCGCAGGCGGCCAGCTGGAAGGACAGCACTGACTCCGCGCCCCGGTTCAGGTTGGGACCGTCCGGCGTGAGGCCGTCGTAGCAGTCGCCGGTCAGGGGATCGCCGACGGGAACCCCGAGGTCGTTCTTGCCGAGGAACCAGTCGAAGGCGCGCCGGGCCTCGCCCAGCCACCAGCGATCACCGGTCGCTGCGAGGGCCGCCGCGCAGGCGTCGACCGTCGCGGCGGCCTCGAGCGGCTGCTGGTCGAACGGCGCGGCGACCGTGAACGGCAGCCCGAAGTTCCGGGTGCCGACCGCGCGGAAGACGCCGCCGACACCGGTCTGCCGGCCACAGAGCCAGTGCAGCGCGTTCAGGCCGGCCTGGGTCAGGGCCTCGTCATCCAGCACCAGACCGGCCCGCAGAAGGGCCTCCGGCAGCCGGGCGTTGTCGTAGGTAAGGCCGTCCTCGAACCAGCACCAGTCGTCGGTCTCCGAGCCGCGCAGGACGCCGGCCAGACCCCGGGCGAGCCGCTGCAGCAGCTCGCGCTCATGGCTGAGGCCGGGCTCTGCGCGGACCAGGCTGGCCAGGCCGAGCACCAGGAAGGCGTAGGTGCGCAGGGCGGTGAAGCTGTCGAGATGCGGGGCGATCTTCGCGGCCAGCTCGCGCGCCCACAGGCGCAGGGCCGGCGAGCCGGCTTCCGACGCGGTCACGGCCACCGACCACCAGGCGCGGGCGACGCTGTCGTCCGACCCGACCTCCTCAAGCCAGGTGCGGTCATAGGCCATGAAGTTGCGGAACCGGCCGGCGTCGCTGTTCCAGGCGTGATGGACGAAGGCCGAGTAGGTCTCCGCCAGCGTAGTCGTCTCCGGCGTGTTCATCCCCACGGCCCGCAGGCGGTGCATGAGGAGCAGCGCGCGGGCGTTGTCGTCGACGCAGTAGCCGTGGTTGCGGTCGGGAACGCCGTAGACACTGTGCTGCAGCATGCCGACGCCGTCGGTCATGCGCCGCACCCCGCCCAGCGCGGGCCGCGGCAGGGGGTTGACCGCGAAGCTGCGCGGCTCGGCGCCGTTCGCGCGGGCCGGCATCCGCTGTTGGCGAACCTCCGCGAACACGGCGAGGTAGCGCTCCGCCAGCCGGCTCCAGAGGGTCTCGCGACCCGCGTCCCAGGCCCGTTGGCGCAGGGCGTTCATCCGCCCGGGATCGCCGAGCAGCGCGACCGCGGCGGTCGCCATGGCGTCCGGATCATTAAAGGGCGTCAGCACGCCGCGATCGTCGGCCAGCAATTCCTGTGCATGCCAGTAGGGGGTGGAGATCACCGCCTTGCCCAGCGCCACTGCGTAGGACAGCGTCCCGGAGGTGATCTGCGCGACGTTGGGATAGGGGGTCACATAGAGGTCGGCCGCCTCCAGCCAGTCGAGCAGCAGCGGGGTGTCGACATACTGATTGTGGAACCGCACATGGTCGCCGACGCCCAGGTCGCGGGCGAGGACGAAAAGGCCTTCGCGATAGGCCTCGCCTTCGCGGGCGATCAGGTGCGGGTGCGTCGCGCCGAGGATGACATAGAGCGCGTCCGGTCGCGCGGCGACGATCGCGGGCAGGGCCCGGATCATCGATTCCAGCCCCTTGCCGGGCGACAGCAGGCCGAAGGTCAGCATCACCTCATGCCCCGCCAAACCCAGCCTGGCCTTGGCCTCGGCGGTGTCGGTCAGCGGTCGGTCGGGCGCGCCGTGGGGCGTCACGACGATCTTCGAGGCGGGGACCTTCCAGACGTCCGTCAGGATCTGGCGGCCGCGTTCGGCCATGACGATGATCCGCGCCGACCGCTTGGTCAGCCGTTCGAAGACGCGGCGCTGGTCGGCGTCCGGATCAGTCAGCACGGTGTGCAGCGTGGTGGTGACCGGCGCCCTGACCGCGTCCAGCATCAGCATCAGATGCTCGCCGGCCGGGCCGCCGAACAGTCCGAACTCGTGCTGGACACAGACGCAGTCCGGCGCGGCGTCGTTGATCCGGCGGGCGGCCTCGAGATAGTCGGCGGCGCGGTTCTGGTGGACCTGGAACATCACCTCCGGGCCGTACGCGTGGCCGCCGCCCTCGTCGGTCATGGCGATCACGCGGCAGTCGATCGTCGGTGCGGCGGCTTTCAGCGCGTCCAGGACGTCACAGGTGAAGGTGGCGATGCCACACCGGCGGGGCGGAAAGCTGCCGATCAGCACGACGCTGCGCAGCGTCTGCGCCAGCGGGAGCGGGGTCATCGAAGGATTGACGGCGAACGTGGCGGCTGTCGATCGTTGCATGGCGGTCCCCGGCGGCGCGGGCCGTCCGGCGCCTGTCGATGTTGCAACGCGGAAGAGGGCCGATTGGATGCGTGGCGCCCTGTCATGCCGCCGTGCGCCCGTCAGCGCTGGGACGGGAAGCCGGTTTCCCCGAGCACCACATTGCCCATGCGCGACGCGCGATCGACGGCGGCCTTCAACCCCTCGGCGGAGTCGAGATCGCAGACCATCACCGCCTCGCGATCGGCGATGACGGCCAGGTTGCGGCCGCCGACCACGACCACGGTCATGCCCTGGCCGGCGCGGACCAGGCAGCCCTCGACGTTTTCGAGCACCACCTCGCCGGCGGCGCTGTTGCCGCTGGCGTCGCGCTTCGACGCCGCCAGAACCGCGTTCCAGGCGCCGAGGTCCGACCAGGCGAAATGCGCCGGGGCCACAACGGCGCGATCGGTCTTCTCCATCACGGCGTAGTCGATGGAGATCTTCGGCGCGGCGCGGAACCGGCCGCCGAGCGTCACCTGGTGGGGTTCGTGATCGCCCTGCTCGACGGCGTCACGCGCCGCGATGTTGATCTCGGGCGCATGCAGATCGAGCTCGGCGATGAACGCATCCGCCCGGGTGATGAACATGCCGCTGTTCCACAGATAGCCGTCGCGCAGGAACTGTTCCGCCTCGGCGAGGTTCGGCTTCTCGACGAAGGCCGCCACATGATGGATGCCGCCGAGCGCCTCGCCCGGACGGATGTACCCGTAGGCCGTCGACGGCGCGTCGGGCTGCACGCCCAGGGTCACGATCCAGCCGTCGCGGGCGTGCCGCTCGGCGAGGCCAACCGCCTGGGCGAAGGCATGGTGGTCGGGAATATGGTGGTCGGCGGCCAGGAACAGGATGACGGCCTCGGGATCCTTCGCCGCGATCAGATGTGCGGCCGCCGCCATCGCCGGGGCCGAGTCCCGCGCTTCGGGTTCCAGCAACAGCAGTCCGCCGCCGCCCGCCCGCTGCAGCGCGCGGCGGATGGCCGGTGCATGGGCGCGACCGGCGACCACCGTCACCGGCGCGGCGTCCGGCAGGCCCTGACTGCGCTCAAGCGCCTCGTCAAAGGTCGACCGCGCGCCGACAAGCGGAATGAACGGCTTGGGGAAATGCGGTCGGGAGGCGGGCCACAGACGCTGGCCGGATCCTCCACTCATGATCACTGGGTAAAGCACGTTTCACCGATCTGGCCGCTTCACCCGGGGCGGGTGACTACGCGCGACGCATTCAAGGGTATAGTTTTGACGAATTGCAACCATTGAGACTCAATGGCGGTCTGCAAGCGTTCAAGGTGCGTCGGCGCCGGCAGGCAGGCCTCGATCAGCGTGATCAGGTCTTCGGGCGCGCCGTCATTGAGGAAATGGTCCGCCATGGCGACCCGCTGGAACCGCAGTTTCAGCTTGCGACGCGTCGCCAGCCGGTCGCGGAGGCGTTCCGCCGTCTCGATCGGCGCGAAGTCGTCCGCGTCGCCGTGGATGATGTGCAGCGGCAGGGTCAGGCGGTCGAGCGCGGTATGCAGGTGCTCAAGCTGGGTCGCCTGGCCGGCCACCTCGCGCACCGCGTTCTTGAGGTCGCGGGGGATGAACGGCAGCAGCTTGCCGCCCCAGTCGACCAGCCAGCGGGCGGTCGGCCCGGACTCGCCGAAATAGCCCGACAGCAGCACGAGGCCCTTCAGGGATTTCGGGCCTTCCGCGGCCATCAGCGCGGCGATGGCCGCCCCGTAGGATTGGCCGACAAGCAGGACCTTCTGACCCGGCGCCGCCTCCAGCAGCGGGGCGAGGGCGGCGGCCTGGACGCGGATGTCGCCGACATATTCCACCGGCTCGCTGCCCGCGAAACCCGGGCGGTCGACGACGATCATCTCGCGATCCGCGGGCAGCGCGGCCAGCAGCGGCGCCCAGTATTCGGCCCAGCTCGGCGCGCCGGTGACCACGACGATCTTCCACGGGGCGGGTTTGTCACGCGGTGTGGTGAGGGCGGAGATGCGCCAGCCGTGGCCGCCGCCGGCTTCGAGCGTCACCCTGCGGACCGTGTCCTCGGCGTAGCAGACGTGGATCGGCACATGCTCGAACCGGCCGGCGGCGGCCGATTCAAAGCAGGCCCAGCCGATTTCCAGAACGCCTTTGGGTCGCTTCCGCGCCACACCGGGTCTCCCACTGTCCTTCATCACCACCGCAACGCACAAAAGCCTCGCCGGTTCAGGAGATGTGGGGTCGCGGGGTCAGGTCACCATGATGGCGGACATCAAACGTCCGTAATCGGGCTCGCCCTGCCTGAAAGCGCGCCGGTTGGAGAAGAACAGGTCGCCCTCGGCGCAGGTGTCGCGCCCGATCCATTCGGCCTGGGCTACGCCGGCCTCGGCCAGCCGGTCGAGCACGAAGGCCGGCAGGTCGAACTGGCGCTTGTCCGGCGCGGCGCCGGCGCTGAAGAACCGCGACGATCCCGGACGGGCGGCCTCGAACCGGTCGAGATACTCGAGCCCGACTTCGTAGGACTCCGGCGCGATGCAGGGACCGATGGCGGCGACGATGCGCGACCGGTCCGCCCCGAGCGCAGTCATCGACTGCACGGTCGCCTCGACCACGCCGTTGAGCGCGCCCTGCCAGCCGGCGTGGGCGGCGGCGACGACCCTTGTCTGCGGATCGACGAACAGGATCGGCGCGCAGTCGGCGGTCAGCACGGCGCAGACGATGGCCGGCCTGTCGGTGACGACCGCGTCGCCCTCCGGCAGCTGTCCGCACCAGGGCTGGTCGGCGGTGACGGCGGTGGCGGAATGGATCTGGTAGCAGGTGTTCAGGGCGTCCGGCGTCGCGCCGAACCAGTCGGCGGCGCGCCTGCGGTTCTCCAGCACGTCGGCGGGATCGTCGCCCGAGCCGCGTCCGACGTTCAGACCCTCATAGATGCCTTTCGACACGCCGCCCTGCCGCGAGAAGAAGGCGTGGCGGACGCCCGGCAGCCCGGCCAGCAGGTCGCTCTGCAGGACAGGCAGGCCGGTCACGTCGAGGCCTCGAAGCCCGGCGGGATCAGTTCCGCCGAATGGATGCAGGCAACCTTGAACAGCTCGCCCATCTCGTCGGGCGAGATCAGCCGGATCAGCTGCCGTTCGATGACCTCGGCCCGGTCGGGGCGCGCGGCCTTCAGCGCCTCGGCGCGATGCTGGATGCCCAGCATGCCGAGGAACAGGCCCTGGGCGATAGGATCGGTGGCCTCCGCGCCGGCCGCCCGGGCCGCGTCGCGCACGGTCGGGAAGTCGGCGTAGACGGTGAGGTCGGACTCGCCGGGGTAGGCGAGGGGATCGACCTTCTCATGCGCCCGGATAGCCTGCAGCGTGTCACCGAACTCCGGCCCGCCGCGGCCATAGTCGATCAGCAGCGCTGCGCCGCCCTCGCGGGCGATCAGGGCGCCCAGATCGTTGCCGAGCGCTTCCTGCGCCGCTGAGACCTCGAGGATCGGACTGTCCGGCGAGGGCGTCGTGCCATCGGGCGACGGCGCGAGGCCGAACGCCAGCCCGCCGTCTTCGCCCAGGCCCACCAGCCGCTCGATCCAGCCGTCGCCGGCGTGGACGAACTGCCGCGCGGGCAGGCAGTCGAGCAGTTCGTTGGCGATCAGGATCACCGGCAGGCCGTCGGGCAGGTTGCCGAGCGAGCCCGTCCAGTTCGGCTCCGGAAAGACCTCTGCCAGCTTCGCCTTCTGCACCGCGCGCAGCGGCCAGGAGGTCTCGATCATCCAGACCTCGGCGGCGGCGACGAAGTCCGGCGCCAGCCGCACGGTGCGCAGCAGGTCGCTCATCAGCGTGCCGTCGCCCGGCCCCATCTCGACCAGCCGGAAGGCGGACGGCTTGCCCATCCGGGTCCAGGTCTCGACCGCCCAGACGCCCAGCAATTCGCCGAACATCTGGCTGATCAGCGGCGCGGTGATGAAGTCGCCGCCCTCGCCCAGCGCGGGTCGGGTCGCGTAGTAGCCCTCCTGCGGATCGTGCAGGCAGCGGGTCATGTAGTCGGCCACGGTGATCGGGCCGGTCTGCGCGATCTCGGCGCGCAGGCGTTCCATCAAGCTCATCAGCCTTCGACCTGCTCCGCCGCCGGTGCGTCAACCGGCGTCCGGCGCGCGCGCCAGACCAGCCAGACGCCGACCAGCAGCATCGGGATCGACAGCAGGGTCCCCATGGTCACCACGTCGCGCAGGAACGGCAGCATCTGGGCGTCCGGTTCCCGCACGCTTTCCAGCGAGATGCGGAAGGCCGCGTAGCCGATCATGAACAACCCGCAGAGCGCGCCGCGCCGCTGCAGCCAGCCGAGGCGGTGGGTGGCGAACCGGAGGATGAAGAACAGCACCAGGCCCTCCAGCGCCGCCTCATAGAGCTGGCTCGGATGGCGGAACTCCGGGCCCGCGGCCGGAAACTGGATGCCCCAGGGCACGGTCGTCGGACGCCCCCAGAGCTCGCCATTGATGAAGTTGGCCACGCGGCCGAAGAACAGGCCGATCGGCACGGCCGGCGCGACCAGGTCGCCCAGCTTGAGCATGTCCATCCTGTTGCCGAGGGCGAACAGGACGATCGCCACGACGACGCCGATGAAGCCGCCGTGGAAGCTCATGCCGCCCTTCCAGACCTGGAAGATCTCGAGCGGGTCGTCCCAGATCAGGTTCGGCGCATAGAACAGGATGTAGCCGATCCGGCCGCCGACGATGACGCCGAGCGTGACCCAGAGGATCAGGTCGTCGATCTGTTCGGCTGTGGCGATGGGCTTCTCGCCGCCCCACAGTCCGCTCTTGCGGATCAGACCGACGGCATAGCGCCAGCCCAGCAGGATGCCGGCCACATAGGCCAGCGCGTACCAGCGGATGGCCAGCGGACCGATGCTGAAGATGACGGGATCGAAGTTCGGAAACTGCACGTCTCTCTCCGGATGGACGACTTCGCGCCTGTGATAGCGGTGATCCCCTTCGCTTTCACCCCCGGTTTCCCATATTAGGGGGAGTGGGCGCGCCATTTCGCGTCCGACAGGGCCCCGATGCAGACCAAGAACCCCTTCCTCGACGAGATCGCCAAGCTCACCACCGCCGCTGCGGGCCTCGCACAGGCCGCCGGTGAGGAGGCGAAGACGCAGTTCCGCTCGCAGGCCGACCGCTTCGTCGCGGAGATGGACCTGGTGCGCCGCGACGACCTCGACGCCCTGAAGGCCGAGATTGCCGCCCTGCGCGCCGAGGTGGCCGCCCTGAAAAGCAGCAGCGCACCCGCTAAACCCGCCGCCAAACCAGCCCCGAAGGCCAGACCGGCCAAGAAGGGCGAGTAGGGCTCGCGCCCGGCAAGAACCCCCTTACGCCCGCCGCGAAGCAGTCTAGGCTCCTTGTTCAAGGACGCTGCTTCCGCCGGGCGCTTCCCCGCCCGGCCACAGGTCGGAGGGATACAGAGGCCCTATGGACACGCCCCATCCCGAAGAAGACGACGCCCTGCTGGCGCTGGACCCGCTCGAAGTCGTCGAGCATGTCCTGGCCGCCGAAAATCTGACATTCGACCGCACCGATGACGGCGATCTCGCCTTCGCCCTCGCCGGTGACTGGAAGGACTACGAGCTGTGGTTCGCCTGGCGGCCGGAGGCCGACTGCCTGCAGCTGTGCCTGTCCATGGGCATGACCACGCCCAAGGCCAAGCGCGCCTCGGCCTATGAACTGCTGGCGCTGATCAACCAGCGGGTCTGGCTCGGCCACTTCGAGGTCTGGGCCGATGACGGAGAAGTGGTCTTCCGCCACGCCCTCAGCCTGCCGGGCGGCGAGCGTCCGACCCTGGCCGCCGCGGCCTCGATGATCGACGCGGCGGTGGAGGCGGCGGACCGCTTCTATCCGGCGTTCGACTTCCTGCTGGCCGGCGCCAAGACCCCGGACGAGGCGATGGCCGCCTGCATGTTCGAGACCGTCGGCGAGGCGTAAGCTCGCGACCATGAATCCGACGACTGTTCTCCTGCTCGGCGCCGGCCGCATGGGCGGCGCGATGATCGAGGGCTGGACCGGCGCGGGACCGGTGGCCCTCGGCGAGCTGCTGATCCGCGACCCGCATCCGGGCGCCGAGGCGCTGGCCGCTGCCGACGATGGCGCGACCCTCAACCCGTCCGACTCCGATCTGGCGCTGGCCGCGACGGTGATTGTCGCGGTGAAGCCGCAGATGTGGCGGGAGGTGGCGACCGCCGCGGCTCCCTACCTCGCGCAGGACGCCGTGATCATCTCGATCGCCGCGGGCGTCTCGATCGCCTCCCTGGCGGAGGTCTTCGGCGAGCGCGACATCGCCCGGGTGATGCCCACGACCGCGGTCGCCATCGGCCAGGGCACGGCCAGCATCGCCGCCAACTCGGATTTCGCCCGTCAGCGCGCCCACGACCTGTTCGACACCATCGCCAACACCGTCGACATCGAGGACGAGGACCTGATGCACGCCGCCACGGCGGTGTCGGGGTCGGGTCCGGCCTATCTCTACGCCTTCGTCGAGGCGCTGGAGGCCGCCGCCATCGAGGCCGGCTTCACGCCCGCCGCCGCCGCGACCCTGGCGCAGTCGACCATCGCCGGCGCGGCGCAACTGATGACCATGAGCGAGGCTTCCCCCGCCGAACTCCGCGCCCAGGTCACCTCGCCTGGCGGCACCACCGAAGCGGCGCTCGAGGTGCTGATGGGCGATGGGGGGCTTGGCTCCCTGCTGAACGAGGCGGTCGCCGCGGCGGTGAAGCGGTCGCGGGAGCTGGGGTAGCGCCCACTTCCCTATCTCATTTTCCGTCATGGCCCGACTTGTTCGGGCCACCCAAGAACGCCTCACCAACAGATGTCGCGATCGAAGTTTCGTCCCGAACTGGCCGACAGGTCACGCTTGGGTGGCCCGAACAAGTCGGGCCATGACGGTTGAAAAGTTGGATGCAGCGGGGCTTACCCCGGCAACCGGATCACCGCCCTCAGCCCCCCCATCGGCGAGCGGTCCAGTGTCAGCTCGCCGCCGTGACTTCGCGCCACGTCGCGGGCGATGGCGAGGCCGAGGCCGACGCCCTTGTCGTTCTGGTTGCGCGACTCATCGAGCCGGTTGAACGGTCGGAACGCCTCGTCGAACTGCTCCGCGGGGATCCCCGGGCCGTCGTCGTCGACGGTGATCTCCACGCCGCCGGCGGTGGTCTGCACGGCGGAGATGACGATCCGCTCGCCGTGCACGGCGGCGTTCATCACCAGGTTCGACAGCGCCCGCTTCAGGGCGTTGGGCCGCACGGCCAGCGACAGGCCGGGCTCGGCCTCGATCGACACCTCCGCGCCGGCCCGGGCCGCGCCCTCGCTGACCTCCTGGATCAGGTCGCGCAGGGCGGTGACCTCGACGGACTCGCCGCCCTCGCCGCGGGCGAAGGCGAGATACTCGTCGATCATGTGCTCCATTTCGGAGAGGTCGGTCTTCATCGCCTCGACCCGCTTCGAGGGTTCGGCCAGCGCCAGCTCCAGCTTCAGCCGGGTGAGCGGGGTGCGCAGGTCGTGGCTGACCGAGGCCAGCATCGCGGTGCGCTGTTCGAGATGGCGCTGGATCCGGCTCTTCATCGCCAGGAAGGCCTGCGCCGCCTGGCGCACTTCCCGCGCACCGTGGGGCTTGAACTCGGCCACATCGCCGCCCTTGCCGAAGGCCTCGGCCGCCTCGGCCAGCCGCTCGATGGCGCGCACCTGGTTGCGGATGAACAGGATGGCGATGGCCGTCAGCAGCAGGGTCGCGACCGTCATCCACAGCACGAAGATGCCGCCCTGCGTCGCCCAGGCGCGATCGGCCGGCGCGATGATCCGCAGCACCCGCCCCTGCACCTTCACACGGATGTCGACATAGCCGGGGAAGCGCACCGTATCGAACCAGTAGGGCAGCTCGAGATGCTCTGAGAGCGCCTTGTCCAGCGACCGGTCCAGGGCGCCGAACAGCGAGGTCGGCCGACGCGGCGGCAGGTCCTTGATCGGCGACACGGCGATCGACAGGGACATCGAGTCCTGCGCCCGCTCGGCGATCCGCGCGAGCGACTCGGGCCGCGGATCGTCGCTGTAGCTCTCGACCGCCCAGGCGATGTCGCCGGCCAGCCCGTCCGACAGCCGGCTGGTCACGGTCTGCCAGTGGGCGTCGAAGAACACCCAGGTCACCGCGATCTGCATCAGGGCGATCGGCAGGATGATGATCAGCAGGCTGCGTCCGAACAGCGAGGTCGGCAGCCACCGCTTGATCTGGCGTGGAATGATGATCTTGAGCGCGCGCAGCTGCATCAGTCAGGCGCCAGGCGATAGCCGACGCCGCGCACGGTCTGCAGATAGCGGGGGTTCTTCGGGTCCGGCTCGATCTTGCGGCGCAGGCGGGTCACCTGGACATCGACGGCCCGACCGGTCACGTCGGCGGTGTCGCGGGCCAGTTCGAGCCGGTCGACCGGGGCGTTGGCCGACTGGGCCAGCCGCCGCATCAGCTCCACCTCGGCCTCGGTCAGACGGATCGGGGCGCCGCCCCGGGTCAGCTCGCCGCGCTCGAGATCAAATACGCAGCCGCCCAGCGACAGGCTCGTCGGCCCGCTCTCGCGCGGTCCGGCGCGGCGCAGGATCGCCTGGATGCGCAGAAGCAGCTCCTGCGGCTCGAACGGCTTGGCCAGATAGTCGTCGACCCCGGCCGTCAGCCCCTCGATGCGGGCGGCGGATTCGCCGCGCGCGGTGAGCATGAGCACCGGCGTGCGGCCCGGCTGATCGGTGCGGGCCCGCAGGCGGCGGGCGAGGGAGAGGCCGTCCTCGCCGGGCATCATCACGTCCAGCACCATCAGGTCGAAGTCGAGCGTCTCGATCAGCCGCCAGGCCGCCGCCGCGTCGGCCGCGGTCGTGACGCGAAAGCCTGCGCGCGCCAGGAATTCCCGCAGCAGGTCGCGGATGCGATCGTCGTCGTCGACCACCAGCAGATGTCGGTCCGGCTGGCTCACGTCAGCTCTCCTCCCGGCGACGACCGACGCCCGTGCGCGGTCCGGCCAGAGCCGCGAGAATCCGCCTTGCGCCGGCCACCCCGTCAAGCCCGCCCGTACGATAGGCCCGCCCGAGCAGCGCGCGCAGCCGCTCGGCGATCCGATCCTCGAACGCGCGCCCCGCCGCGGTCAGCCGGATCGGCCGTCGGCGTCCGTCGAGATCGCCCGCCTCGGCCTCGGCCAGCTCCCGCCGCACGAGGTCGGCGAGGGTCCGGCTGGCGGCCTGCTTCGACAGTCCGGTCAGCCGCGCCAGATCCCGGACGCCGAGCCCCGGCCGCAGCCGCAAAAGGAAAGCCGCGCGCCAGTGGGGCCGCCCCAGTCCGGTCTCCGACTCGAGCGCCGCGTCGACGGCCGCCCACAGGCTGGCCTCGGCCAGGAGCATCAGCTCAAGCCCGGAGTCGAGTTCCTCGTCCCGAAGGATCAGCCGCGGATCAGCGGTCTGGGTCACTGCACTGCACCATTTTGTTTGACGCCATAGAGGGTGGAGCGTCTAAGGTCGCCCTTCCCTTGAAAGGAGGGTTTTTCCCGATGTCTCTCGTTCCCTTCGATGATCGCGACGGATGGATCTGGCTGGACGGCCAGTTCGTGCCCTGGCGCGAGGCGAAGGTGCACGTACTGACGCACGGCCTCCACTACGCCTCCTCGGTGTTCGAGGGCGAGCGGATGTACGGCGGAGAAATCTACGAGCTGACGGCTCATACCGAGCGGCTGTTCAAATCGGCGGAAATCCTCGACTTCAGGATCCCCTACACGGTGTCGGAGATCGACGAGGCCTGCAAGGCGACCTGCGCGAAGAACGGCCTCACCGATTGCTACCTTCGTCCCATCGCCTGGCGCGGGTCGGAGATGATCGGCGTGTCGGCCCAGCAGTCGAAGATCCACGTGGCGATCGCCGTGTGGGACTGGCCCAGCTACTTCGATCCCGAGCAGAAGAAGAAGGGCATCCGCCTGGCCTGGGCGAAATACGATCGCCCCTCGCCGAAGACCGCCCCCACGGCGGCCAAGGCGGCCGGCCTGTACATGATCTGCACCATCTCCAAGCACGCCGCGGAGAAGGACGGATATTCGGACGCGATGATGCTCGACTACCGCGGCTATGTGGCCGAGGCGACGGGCGCCAACGTGTTCTTCGTCAAGGACGGAGTGATCCACACGCCCACGCCGGACTGCTTCCTGAACGGCATCACCCGCCAGTCGGTGATGAAGCTGGCCAGGCAGCGGGGCTACGAGGTGGTCGAGCGCCACATCAAGCCGGAAGAGATGGCGGGTTTCCAGGAGTGCTTCATCGTCGGCACCGCCGCCGAGGTGACTCCGGTGGCCGAGGTCGGCGACTATCGCTTCACCCCCGGCCAGATCTCGCTGACGCTGATGGACGACTACGCCCGTCTCGTGCGGCGGGAGCTCGTACCGGCCTAGGCCCTTCCCTCCCCTTCATGGGGACCGCTGCATTACGGTCGCTGTGTCCGGTTTCGGCGTCTGAGACGGCCTTGATGGGCCCCGGTGAGCGGGGATCGGCTGGTTTAGGTGGGAGTCCGGGCCTGGTCAGCCGGTCAGGACCGCGACACGGCGCAGGTT
>JAIOXZ010000052.1 GCA_021741355.1 Caulobacter sp. | reverse complement strand
CCGCCTGCTCCCGTGGGCTTGGAAGGTCGAGCGCGCCGCCCAGGCCGCCGGCTGACCCGCATCCCCGCCGGCGATCCGCCCGCGAGCATCATCGCGACATCCGCCAAGCCTGTCCACGTGGGGCGCTCCTGACGGATACCTTTTACATCACATCATTGGTGCTCGCCGCCGCCCTGGTCGGTCCGATCGTCAGAAGCCATTGGGCCATCGAGAACAGCCTGCACTGGGTGATGGACATGGTCTTCCGCGATGACGAATGCCGGGTGCGAACCGAGAATGCTCCCGCAAACTTCACGACCCTGAAGCATATGGCCCACAACCTGATCCGGAAGGCGCCGGGCAAGGATTCCCTCCGCCTCCGCCGCAAGGTGGCCGCCTGGGATGACGACTTCCTTGCAAGCCTCATCGCCAAATAATCCGTTCACCCGATTCCCCTGCCACCTACACGCCTGAATTTCGGCTGATCGACGCGCTTTTCCGCGCCTCCGCGGCTCACAGCCCGTCGAGGATCTCCATCAGGCGGTGCGACGCCCGGTCCCAAGTGAAACGGGAAGAGAGACGCCCGCGGGCCGAGCGGGCTGGAGCACGGCCCGCGACGATGTCGGCCAGGGCCGCGGCGGCTGCCGATTCGTCGGGTTTCCACCATTCCAGGCCGACGAAGCCGTGGCACGGCGAGCCGTCGAGATCGGCCGCCCGCACGCGTCTGACCGGCAGCATGGTGGCGACCGTCTCGTCGAGATAGTCGAGATAGGCGCTGTGGGCCGGAGCGATCAGCCCCAGTCCCAGCGAACCGGCCTGGGTCATGGGCAGGTCCCAGCCCTCGCCGTGGGACATGCTCCAGTAATGGGTGGCGGTGGCCAGAAGCTGGTCCATCACCGCATCCGGGAAACGGCCGGTCAGCACGAAGATCGGCGCCGCATCGGCGGGCTGGCGGCCGACCTGGGCGGCGGCGTGGCGCAGAAGTGAGCCGATCACGGCGTTGTCCCGGTCGTGGCCCTTGCCGGCCTTGAGAATCAGCGCCGCGTCATCCGAGGCCGAGGTCGCCGTCAGCCACACCCTGAACAGGCCGTCGATGTTCTTGCGCACCGAAAGATCCGAGATGTTCAGGATCCGGGTCCGGTAGTCCAGCACCCGCCGGCCGGCCGAATCGGAGACGTCGAGCACCGGGGCATGGCGGGCCGGATCGACGCCCAGCGGGCACAAGGCGATTCGCTCGGCAGGCATGCCGCTGTCGGCCCAGGCCTCGAAGGACGAGCGGGTCGGCACGATCACCAGATCGTGGCGCAGACTCTGACCGATCCAGTGGGCCGGCAGCCGCGCCGCCTCGAACATGGTGAAGTTGACGGTCTTCAGGCCGGGAATTCGCTCGACCACCGGCGGCAGGGCGATGGCGAGTTGAAGCCGGGCCCGCAGCGGCTGGTCGAGCGCGGCCAGGCGCGGATGGCTTTCGGCGAGATCCAGTCTCGGCGCCGCCCCCGCCCCGTCCACCCGCCAGATCCTTCGTCCGGCGTCGAGCAGCCGCTCGGCGAATTGCCGGCCGAAATAGGCATAGCCGCTGGTGTCGGCCAGGGACCCGGACAGCACCAGCCCCGGATCGGGATCGCACCCGGCGCCCGCCTGGATTCGGCGATGCAGACGGCAGCGCGCCAGGGCGGTCTCGTCGCCGGCGGCGGCGAGATCCTTCTCGGCCCCGTCCAGTTCGCCGGCCATCAGCAATGTCTGGCCGCGGTGACGCCGCAGCAGGCGGGGATCGACCCGCGGGCACAGGGCGGCGCGTCCGAAGACGGCGAGGGCGTCGTCGAAGGCCCCCTTCTGCTGATAATGGACTCCCAGATTCAGCCAGCCTTCCGGGGCCTCGGGCCATGCCGCGACCATCGCCTTCAGCACGGTGATCGACGCTTCGTAGTCGCTGAGCCCGTTCAGAACCATGGCCAGCCAGAACAGATCCTCGCCGCGCGCCGGATCCAGTACCAGGGCGCGCTGATAGCCGCCGGCCGCCGCCGCGCGGCGGCCGGCCTGACGGTCGATGCGCGCCAATCCGGCGTGCAGGGCCGGCTGGCGGGGCTCCAGGCGCGCCGCGCAGAGCAGCAGCCGGCGCGCCTCGTCGGGCCGCCCCGCGTCCTGCGCCGCCTGGGCCATGGCGATCCAGAAAGCGGCGCTCCCGGTCTCGAGGGCGAGGCCCCGGCGGAACAGCCGGAAGGCCTGGTCCGTTTCACCGCGCCGCGCCAGGATCACCGCCAGACCGACGGCGGCGGCGGCGAGGTCGGGCTGCCGTTCCAGCACGGCGCGGTAACGTTCGGCGGCCTGGTCGTCGCGCCCCGCCCGCTCGTCGTCGAGAGCCGCCGAGAGAAGCCCGGCGATGGCCGCCCTGTCCATGCTCACCCCCGCAGCACCTGGCCGACCACCTCCATCAGCCGCGGCACATCCACCCGAACGTCGTCCGAACGGCTTTTGTCGCCACGGTCCAGCACCCGGCCGTAGCGCTGGCCGTTCAGCTTGGTGAGCATGTAGTAGCAATTGTTGGCCAGTGCCCCCGGCACGATCTCGATCAGGGTCGCGCCGGGCCGGGCGAACAGCATGTTGGTGTTGCCGGCTCCGTGAGGGGCGACGACGATCTCGGCCTCGGCGAACAGGCGCGCCTGTCCGGCCACCGGCAGGCGCCCCGGCACCACCGCCTCGAAGCCCAGCGGACCGAGCGCCCGCATCACCTCGTCCTCGTTGGCGACCCGCCGCCAGGACGCGTCGGCGCGGCTGAGCCACAGCCGCCGCCCGCCCGTCACCCCCTCGACCCCGAACGCCATGCGCAACATGCGCGACAGAAAGGCCATCTGCTCGCGGCTGTAGCCGCCGGGGGCGTAGAAGCTGGGCATGTAGAGCCGCCGCACCCGGGTCATGCGGCCGGTCATGGCGTGCATGGGGTTGGGCAGCCCCAAAGTCTGCAGGATTTCGGCCTGAAAGGGCTCCAGGGGGGAATGAGGCAGCAGCAGCGCGATCTCTTCGGGCCGCTGGAACAGCGACAGGGCCCACAGGCGCCCCAGCAGATCGACCACGAAATGAAAATAGTTGAAGTGGGTGAAGCGCGACGCCAGCAGAAGGACCGGTTGCTCGAACACCTGATCGGGCTCGATGTCGTCATAGATCTGCACCGGCACCCGTCGTCCGGCGACATCGGCCTCGACGGTTTCGCCGATATGCCGCAAAAGGTGGCGGTGGGTGAACTCGCAATGCTGCTGCTCGGCCAGGGCCAGCGACGGCGAGACCAGGACGTTGTAGGTGTTGACCGCGCGGGGGATCTCGCCGAGCTTGTCGATCCGCACCTCGTTCAGGGCGGCGAAAGTGGCCGCCTCGCGGCCGAGGCGGAAGTTCTCGAGGTGATAGCCCAGCGACCGCCCCTCGCCGATGCCGGCGACGTCTTCCGGATCGGCGGCGAAGTCGGGCGGGTCCAGCAGGTCTTCGCCAGCCGGCCGGCAGACCAACACGCCCTCGCGGTCACCGGAAAGTTCGGCGGCGCTGGCCACCGTCGGCAGCCAGCGGCGCACGGGGATCAGGTCATAGGCCCTGGCCGGCATCGCGCTTCACCACCCGCAACACCACCTGACAGTCCATCACCACGTTGTTGTGCTGGCGCACGGCATCCATGATCTCGTCCCGCCCCATGCCCGCCCGGGACTTTTCGGCCCAGACCGGGTCCAGTTCCAGATGGATCAGCTCGATGTCGAAATCGACGCCGAGATAGAGCGCCAGCGGCGTCGCCGGACTGCCCTCCGCCTTCCACCGCAGATTCGTCTTGCGGCTAAAATGCTCGAAGCTGCGCGGATGGATCGCCCGCACGTGGGTCGGATCCTGTACGAAGCTGTCGTTGCGGAAATGCGGCACCCGGATGTCGATCCGCGCCCCGTGCCGGCAGACCCGCCACAGTTCGGTGACGATGCCCAGGAACAGATCGGTGCTCTGGCCGACATGTTCGAGCACGTGCGACAGCAGCACCTCGTCCACCGAATCGTCGGCCCAGGGCCAGGGCAGCGATTCGATGTCGGCCACCTGGTCGGGCTCGCAGGCGGCGAACTTGTCGACGTTGACCCAGCCGTCCAGTTTGGCGAACCCGCATCCCAAGTTCAGTTTCAAGCGGACTCCTTGCCGGCTCAGCGCGGCGTCTCGTGGGCCAGGTACCAGTCGTAGGCCAGCCTCAGCCCCTCCTCGAGGCCGGTCTGCGCCACCCAGCCCATGTCGGCCAGACGGCCCACGTCGAGCAGCTTGCGCGGCGCCCCGTCGGGCTTCGAGCTGTCGAAGGCCAGCCGGCCCTGGTAGCCGATCACCCGGCAGACGGTCTCGGCCAGTTCGCGGATGGTCACCTCGGTGCCGGTGCCGACATTGACGTGCTCCTCGCCGGAATAATGGCGCATCAGGAACACCATGGCGTCGGCGGCATCGGCGGCGAACAGGAACTCGCGCTTCGGCGCGCCGGAACCCCACACCTCGACGCTGGGGGCGCCGGCCAGCTTGGCGGCATGCACCTTGGCGATCATGGCCGGGGCGACGTGACTGCTGGTCAGGTCGTAGTTGTCGCGATATCCGTACAGGTTGGTCGGCATGGCCAAAATGAAATCGCAGCCGTACTGGCGGCGATAGGCCTGGCACAGCTTGATGCCGGCGATCTTGGCCACCGCGTACCACTGGTTGGTCGGCTCCAGCGGCCCGGTCAGCAGCACGTCCTCGGTCATCGGCTGGGGGGCGAGCCGGGGATAGATGCACGACGAGCCCAGAAACAGAAGCTTTTCGACGCCGTTGCGCCACGAGGCGTCGACGATGTTGGCCTCGATGGCCAGATTGTCGTAGATGAACTCGGCCGGGCGGGTGTTGTTGGCCATGATGCCGCCGACCCGGGCGGCGGCGACGAACACGGCGTGGGGCCGGGTCTTCGCCATCCAGGCCTCGACCTCGGCCTGGCGGCGCAGGTCCACCTCGTCGCGGCCGGCGGTCAGAATCTCGCAATCCTCGCTTCGCAGCCGGTCGACGATGGCCGAGCCCACCATGCCGCGGTGGCCGGCCACCCAGACCCGCTTGCCGGACAGGGAATAGACGTGGGGCACGGTCATCGCTCAGCCCCGCCCTTCCGCGACCAGGCGGCGGTCGCTCTCCAGCATCTCGCGCACCAGCTCGTGGAAACTGGTGGTGTGCCGCCAGCCGAGCTGCGCCGCCGCCTTGGCGGGATCGCCCAGCAGGAAATCGACCTCGGTGGGTCGGAAGTAACGCGAATCGATCAGGACCAGGGGCTTGCCGGTGGCCTCGTCGAGCCCCTTCTCTTCCAGGCCCTCGCCCTGCCAGACGATCTTGCGGCCGATATGGCCGAAGGCGATCTCGACGAACTCGCGCACCGAACGGGCCTCGCCGGTGGCCAGGACGAAGTCGTCGGGCCGGTCGTGCTGCAGCATGCGCCACATGCCCTCGACATAGTCGCGGGCGTGGCCCCAGTCGCGCTTGGCGTCGAGATTGCCGAGATAGAGCAGGTCCTGACGGCCGGCCTCGATGGCGGCGACGGCGCGGGTGATCTTGCGGGTGACGAAGGTCTCGCCGCGGATCGGGCTCTCGTGATTGAACAGGATGCCGTTCGAGGCGAACATCCTGTAGGCCTCGCGGTAATTCACGGTGATCCAGTAGGCGTAGACCTTGGCGGCGCCATAGGGGCTGCGCGGATAGAAGGGGGTGGTCTCGCGCTGCGGCGTCTCCTGGACCAGGCCGAACATTTCGGACGTCGAGGCCTGGTAGAACCGGGTCGTTTTCTCGAGGCCCAGGATGCGAATCGCCTCGAGCAGGCGCAACGTGCCCAGGGCGTCGGCGTTGGCGGTGTATTCCGGGGTCTCGAAGCTTACCTGGACGTGGCTCTGGGCGGCGAGATTGTAGATCTCGGTCGGCTGAACCTGCTGGATCAGGCGGATCAGGTTGGTGGAATCGGTCAGATCGCCGTAATGCAGGTGGAAGTGCGCTCCGCTCTCGTGCGGGTCGGCGTAAAGATGCTCGATCCGTCCGGTGTTGAACGAGGACGAGCGACGCTTGATCCCGTGGACCTCGTAGCCCTTGCCAAGCAGGAGTTCGGCCAGATAGGCGCCATCCTGGCCGGTGATTCCGGTGATCAGAGCCACTTTCTTCATGTAAGTCGGATCCCTTTGCGGACGGAGAAAGCGCGGCACCATCACCGGCCCCGCGAAACGGTCCATAAAAGAACCCGGTCGATGCGCGCCGCGCAAGGATTTTGTCACGCCACCCGTTGCGCCGGACCCGCTTCACCGCTAGCTTCGCCACCGGCCGCCCGGCGGGGCCGGCGAAACGGAGCGCGAGACCCATGCAGGGAAAGGGACGGACGATCTTCAACGTCGAGATGGACGACCGTACCATCCTGTGGCCCGCTGGCAAGTTCCTCAGCCACGTCACCGTGCAGGACGAGGCCGGCCGCATCCGCCTGGACGCCGTGTTCCAGTTCAACGAGAGCCGCGAAGACCCCCTGATCGCCGTCCTCGAATGCGGCGACGCCCACGAACTGGCCCGCTATCTGGTCGAGGCGGTGTTCCAGGGGCGCACCCAGCACGTCCTGTCGGAGACGGCGAAAATCGCCGTGGTGTTCAACCCGAACGGCTTTGTCGTCCGCTTCGGCGAGGGCGCCGCCCTGATCGAACTGTTCCTCGCCTCGCCGGCCATCATCCGCCTCGCCCAGGGGGTTCTGCGGGCCCTGGACTGGATCGAGGCCGCCCCGGCGCACTGACCGCCTCCGGGCGGCGTCACGCCCCGTTCACCACCGATTCCAGCAACGCCAATTGCCGCGCCAGGCAGCGGCGCAGCTCGTAGCGCGCCGCGACGGTGCGCCGGCCCGCCCCGGCCAGGGCGTCACGCCGTTCGCGGTCGGCCAGCAGGGCGACCGTCCGCTCGGCGATCTCGTCCGGCGAGAAGAAGTCGGCGAGCAGACCGTTGACGTTGTCGTGGATCACCTCCTCGACCGGCGGCGTGCGCGAGCCGACCACCGCCGCCCCCAGCGACATCGCCTCGAGCATCGACCACGACAGCACGAAGGGCACCGTCAGATAGACATGCACCGCCGGAACCGACATCAGCGCCACGAAGCGGTCGTAGGGAACGCGGCCGAGAAAATGCACCCGGGCCGAATCGACGGGAACCTCGGCCAGCATCCGCGCGCGCCAGGTGCCGCCGGCGGGCGGCGGCGAACCGTAGCTGATCTCGTCGCCGCCGATCACCACCACCCGCGCCCCGGGTCGGGCCTCGAGTATCTTCGGAATCGCCCGCATCAGCGAGGGAAAGCCGCGATACGGCTCGAGATTGCGGGCGCAGTAGGTCACCACGTCGTCGCCGCGCCCGACCAGGGTGCCGTCGGGCAACGCGAAGCGCACCTCGGGATCCGCGATCAGGCGGCTGGTGTCGATTCCTTCGTGAATCACCGCGATCTTCGGGTGATAGACCGCCGGATGCACCCGGCGCTGCCATTCGGTGGGCGACCAGCCGCGGTCGCAGGCGTCGAGGGACAGGAGAAGGTGCGCCGTGCGCACCCGCGTGCGCAGGACGACGTCGATGTCGGGACGCTCGTCCGGATCGAAACCGATATCCGCCCCGTGGGCGCGGTAAAAGAACTCGCAGTGCGAAACCAGCGGTGTGCGCGGCAGCAGGTCCTTGAGGAACAGCGCCTCGCCCCAGCCGGGATGCGCGACGATCACGTCGGGCACGAAGCCCTGGCCGATCAGGTCGCTCACCGCCCGCGCGACCGCCTGGCCGTGCAGGACGGCGTTTTCGGTGCGGAACAGGTAGTGATGGCCGTTTTGGCCGGGCTCGCGGGCCGGCTCGTAGCTGACCCGCGTCACGCCCTCGATCTCGATGTCGCGCCGCCGGGTCAGAAACACCACCCGGTGCGCCGGCTGGCGCGCCAGATGCGCCGCGAGATGCCGGAACTGGCCCGGCATGTTCTGGTGGACGAAGAGAAAACGCATCCTCTGCCGCGCCGTCCCGATGCTGCCATGTCACCGGCCGTGCTTAGGATCATCGCCCCGCCCTGTCAACGAACCCGGCGCGGCTGCGGCGGATTCTCGACGCGCTCTTTCGAACAGCATGGCGCATTCCCGGGCGTCCCGGTACGCTGGCGGAATCGTCTCCGCGAAGTAATGCGGTACGGGTGGGCCCTCGGAAAAGCCGGTCAGGCGATAGCCGCGTTCCCCCAGCTTCGAGACCAGCAAATCACGGGGAAACACCCACGCCACGATTTCTCCCAGCATCAGATCCGGATTCTGATTCGACCAGATACGCTGGCGCAACGCCGCCAGGGGCTGTGAACAAAGAAGCGTCCTGCCCAGGACAAAGTATTCCGGCTCCTTTGCCACGACGTCATCTAGCATACTTGTCCAACTTGGCACATAAGACAGGCAGCCAAACGAAACGATAAGATCAAATCGTGAATCGTCTTCACTCAGCCGTCCGGTGACGACTTATCACGATGTCTCATGACGGGGCTTGAGCGGGGCGGATCGCCAAGATATGTTCACCTCCATGGCGAAGCAGTTGTCCCTTCTCGACTTCCAGACGTGGTTTCCCGACGAGGAAAGCTGCTACCGGCTGCTGCTGGATCGACGGTGGCCGAG
>JAIOXZ010000026.1 GCA_021741355.1 Caulobacter sp. | reverse complement strand
CGCGTCGAACGCATGTGGTGCAGGCTCAAAGACTTCCGGCGCGTCGCAACCCGATACGACAAGCTCGCCCGGAACTACCTCTCCGGAGCCCTCCTCGCCGCCACATGCGCCTACTGGCTCAATTGAGTCCGGACCCTAGACCTCCCGAGCCCACGCTCGCACATCCGCCACGAACAGGTCCGGCTCTTCCATCGCGGCGAAGTGGCCGCCGGACGGCATGTCGGTCCAGCGGGTGATGTTGTAGGCGCGGTCGGCCCAGCTGCGGGGCGGGGCCTTGTAGAGCGGCTCGCCGGGGAAGTTTGCGAAGGCGGTCGGGGTCTCGCAGCGCTGGCCCTCCATGGCCGCGATGCCGCCCTCTTCCATCAGGCCGCGATAGTACCAGGCGCCGGTCGTGAAGCTGCCGGTCATCACATAGATCATGATGTTGGTCAGCAGCTGGTCGCGGGTGTAGGCGCCGATCAGCGGCTTGGTCCGCAGATCCGACCAGTCGTAGAACCGCTCGAGGATCCAGGCCGCCTGCCCCACCGGGTTGCCGGCGCCGAGCCAGGCCAGCGACTGCGGCTTGGACGCCTGCAGGCTGAAATAGGCGCCGAGCATCTGCATCATCATCTGGCTGTGCTGCAGCCAGGCGATCTCGTCCGGCGACTGCGGCCCGCCCTTGGGCCGGAAGCCGATCATGTTCAGGTGGATCGCCTTGGCGTGGGCGCCGTGGTCGAAGCCGATCCACGAGGTCACCAGTCCGCCCCAGTCGCCGCCCTGAGCCAGATACTGGTCGTAGCCGAGCGTCTGCGTCATCAGATGATTGAACAGCTTCGCCGTCAGCCGCTGGCCGATCGGCCGCGTCGGCTTCGAGGAGAAGCCGAAGCCGGGCAGGCTGGGCACGACCACGTCGAAGGCGTCCTCGGCCTTGCCGCCGTGCTTGCTGGGGAAGGCCAGCTTGTCGATGGAAGCCCAGAACTCGTAGTGGCTGCCCGGCCAGCCGTGGGTCAGCAGCAGCGGCCGCTTGCCGCCGGCCTCGCCGACCACATGGACGAAGTGCAGGTCGAAGTCCGCGACCCGGGCGGTGAACTGCGGAAACCGGTTCAGGTCGGCGACCGCCGCCTGCCAGTCATAGTGGTCGGCCCAGTATGCGCAGGTCTCCTCCAGAAACGCGGCGTCGCAGCCGTACAGCCAGCCGTCATCCACCGCCGGCGCCGGCGGCCAGGGATAGTGCCGCACCTGGTCCAGCACGCGGCGCACCTCGGTCTCGGACCAGTCAACGGTGAAGGGCTTGGGCTGGGTCATGGTGCGTCCTTCGAGACGCGATCCTGAGGGATCGCTCCTCAGGATGACGCGCAGGGGTGGCGAGCAAAATTCTTCGTCATGGTGAGGAGCGAGCCCTCAGGCGAGCGTCTCGAACCACGCACCCAGCTTCAGCGCCCTTCCCCAGCGACCGTCAAGCGTCCGGCTTCAACCCGCGCAGGATCGTCTCGAACGCCTGCCGCCTGAGCGCCGAGGGGTCGATGTCCGGCGACAGCTTGCCGGCCATCTGCAGCACCAGCCCGCCGTGCAGCGCGGCCCAGAGCATGTGGGCGATCATCATCGGGTCGCCGCGCGCCTCGCCGGACGCCACCAGCGCCTGGGCATGGCGCGCCATCATCGTCCGCGCGCGCGAGGACGCCTCGACCAGCTCGGGATAGTCGGTCTCGTTAGGCTGGGCGAAGTCGAACATCAGCCGGTAGGCGTCTGAATTGCCCAGCGCGAACCGGACGTAGGCGCGTCCCGTGGCCTCGGACTGCTCCCGCGGATCGGTGACCCCGGCCGTCGCCTGTTCCAGCGCCGTGGCGAACCGGGCGAAGCCGCTGGCCCGCACGGCGGCGAGGATCGCGTCCTTGTCCTTGAAGTAGCGGTACGGGGTCATCGGACTGACGCCCAGTTCGGTCGCCAGCTGGCGCATCGTCACCCCGTCCGGGCCGCGCTCGCCGAACAGCCGCTCGGCCGCGGCGATCAGGCGCTCGCGGAACTCGGCGACGTCGGCTTCGGACAACAGGCGGGGCATGGAGCGTTGGACTCTGACGGTGAGGCAGATTTACAGTGTACGCGCATCATCACGCAAGGACACCGGACATGGCGGCTCAGGGCTGGGACTTTCTCGTGCTTCGAAGCGATCTTCACCAGACGAAGATCGCCCCGGTGACGCCGGCCGATCCGGCGGACGGCGAGGTGCTGTTCCGGGTCGAGTCCTTCTCGCTGACCGCCAACAACGTCACCTATGCGGTGGCCGGCGACCAGATCGGCTACTGGCGGTTCTTCCCCAAGCCGGACGGCTGGGGCTGTATCCCGGCCTGGGGCTATGGCGTGGTCGAGACCTCGGCCAATCCGGACTTCGCGCCGGGCGAGCGGTTCTACGGCTACTGGCCGATGGCCAGCCATCTGCTGGCGACGCCGCGCCGGTCGCGGGCCGGGTTCGTGGATGGGGCCGCCTGCCGCGCCGACCTGCCGCCGACCTACAACCAGTATGTCGAGGCGCCCGCCGACGCGCCCCACCAGGACCAGCGGTCGCTGCTCAACCCGCTGTTCATGACCTCGTTCCTGATCGACGACCTGCTGGTCGACAACGGCGACTTCGGCGCGAAGACCGTGATCCTCGCCAGCGCGTCCAGCCGCACGTCGATGGGCCTGGCCTGGCTGCTGAAGCAGTCGGGGCGGGTCAAGGTGCTCGGCCTGACCTCGCCGCGGAACAAGGCCTTCGTCGAGGGGCTCGGCTACTACGACCAGGTGGTCCTCTACGACGACCTGCCGGGCGCGCCGGTCGAGACGCCGGCCGTGCTGGTCGACTTCGCCGGCGATCCGGCCGTGCGGGCCGCCGTGCACAACCGTTTCAGGGACGATCTGGCCTACAGCTGCCTGGTCGGCATCACCCACTGGGAGGCGCGCAGCGCGCCGGCTCCCCTGCCCGGTCCCGCGCCGACGTTCTTCTTTGCCCCCGACCGGGTGGTGAAGCGGCGACAGGACTGGGGCCCCGGCGGGCTGGAGAGCCGCTACGGGGAGGCCTGGGATCGCTTCGTCGCCGACACGCCCCGCTGGCTGACCCTGAAGGACTTCGCCGGCGCCGAAGGGGTCAAGGCCGCCTTCCTCGCCGTGCTGGACGGCAAGGCGCCCTCGAGCGAGGGGCTGATCTGCCGGCCCTAGTATCGGGCAAACTCCATCCGCCCCCTTTCCCGTCATGGCCCGGCTCGTCCGGGCCACCCAGGAACACGGACCGCGCCGAAGCAGGCTCAAACAATCAGGAGAACCTGATCGCCCGCCGCGCTTGGGTGGCCCGAACAAGTCGGGCCATGACGGTGTTGGAGAGGGGCTTTCAGTCCGCCTCCATCATCTCCCGCGTAATCCGATACTCACCGTCCAGAAACGCGACGATTTCCCGTGCGCCGGGATGATCGAAGGCGGCGTAGCGGGCGCGTAGCGAGGCGATGGTGTCCGGCTCGGTCAGCGGCAGGCCGAACTGCTGGAAGCGGGAGATGTGGACCTGCAGCTGCGCCGCCAGCGGTTCGCCCAGAACCTGCCGGGCGGCCTCGTTGAACGCCGCCCCGTACTGGTAGGCCTCGCCCAGGCGATAGCTGTCCGCCAGGGTCAGCAGCGGGATCCGCGACAGCACCGGCTGCAGCGCCGGATTCACCGCATGGGCCGACAGGTGCTGGCCCATCGCCGCCGGCCGCCCCGTCATGGCCCGCAGGTGCAGGTACTGGCTCATCCTCGGTCCGTCGTTGACCGGGTAGTTGTCCCACAGGACCGGCTTGCGGCGCAGCTGGCCGGCGACCCGCGCCAGATGGCCGGGGCTGTATTCAAGGGAGCAGACCTCCTCGCCGGTCCAGAACACCCCGATGGCCGGATCGAGCGCCGCGCCGAGGGTCTCCAGGTAGTCCGCCGGGCGCTCGCCGAAGAACCGGTCCAGCACCGGATCGTCGGTGTAGTAGGTCGGGCAGGTGATCACCCGGCTGGCGGCCGTTCGCCCTGCAATCCAGTGAAGGATGTCGGCCTGGCTTCGCGCCAGATCGGGCAGGTCGCCGCGCATGTCGTCGAACAGGATGCCCAGGTCGTCGATCCCGACAGCGTCCAGCCAGGCCAGCTTGCGGGCCAGGGCCGCCTTCGCGGCGTCGCCGAAGTCGCGATAGAGCTCGTACGGGCTCAGCCCCACCCCGAAGCGCACGCCCAGCGACCGGCAATGCGCCGAGAAAGTCGCCAGCGCTTCTGCCTCCGCCGCCGGATGGTCCTCCCGCCAGCGCTTGCGCAGGAAGGCGTCGGCCTTGGGCGCGTACATGAAGAAGCGGTAGCCGTGGGGGGCGAGGGAGCTGACCTGGTCCGCCCGCTCCGCCCAGGACCAGGGCTTGCCGTAGTAGCCTTCGATGATCCCGAGTTCAGTCGTCAAGCCGTCGTCCTCCGCCTCTCCGTATCCGGCCCTGACAATCGCCGCTTGCCAAGCCCCGATTCCAGGATCATAAATTTACGACGTAAATAACAAACTGCCCGGGAGGCCGACATGGACCGTGACGTGCGCGTGAACCCCTATCTGGCGGGCGCCTTCGCGCCGATCCGGTCGGAAGACGACTTCGAGCTGACGGTCGAGGGCGAGATTCCCGCCGGCCTGCGCGGCGCCCTCTACCGCATCGGCCCCAACCCGCAGTTCGACCCGCGCGACCCGAACCACCACTGGTTTGCCGGCGACGGCATGGTCCACGGCTTCTGGGTCGACGGCGGCAAGGTCAGCTATCGCAACCGCTACGTTCGCACCCCGAAGTGGGAGGCCGAGAACAAGGCCGGCAAGTCGTTGTTCGGCACCTTCGGCAACCCGATGACCACCGATCCCGAAGTGTTCGGCAAGGTCGACTCGGGCGTGGCCAACACCAACATCGTCTGGCACGGCGGCCGCCTGCTGGCGCTGGAGGAAGGCCACCAGCCCTTCGGCCTGGACCCCGACACCCTGGAGCCGCGCGGCTACCAGGCGTTCGGCGGCAAGGTCACCGCCCACCCCAAGGAAGACCCGGTGACGAAGGACCTGGTGTTCTTCGGCTACGCCGACGCGCCGATGCCTTTCTCGCCCAACGTCAGCTACGGCGTGATGGGCGCTGACGGGGTGCTCAAGCGCCGCGACACCTTCCAGGCGCCCTACTGCTCGATGATCCACGACTTCATGGTCACCGGATCGCATGTGCTGTTCCCGATCCTGCCGCTCAGCGGCAGCATGGAGCGGGCGATGAAGGGTCTGCCGCCCTTCGCCTGGGAGCCGGAGAAGCCGGCCATGGTCGGGGTGATGGCGCGCGACGCGGCGGTCGACAGCATCCGCTGGTTCCAGACCGACGCCTGCTACGTCTTCCACGTGATGAACGCCTGGGACGAGGACGGAAAGATCGTCGCCGACGTGATGAAGTACGCCGTCGCGCCGCTGTTCCCGCTGGCCGACGGCAGCCGCGGGACCCAGGCCGGCGCCTATCTGGTGCGCTGGACCTTTGACCTGAACGACGCGTCCGACGTCATCCGTGAAGAGCAGCTGGACGACCTGGCCGGCGAGTTCCCGCGCTACGACGAGCGCTTCACCTTCAAGGCCAACCGCCACGGCTGGTACTCGACCCAGACGGCCAAGCCGGGCGACATCCGCACCAACGGCCTCAGCCACATCGACCTGACATCCGGCAAGCGCACCGACTGGATCAGCAACGACGGCGACGCGGTGTCAGAGCCGGTGTTCGTGCCCCGCTCGGCGGATGCGCCGGAAGGCGACGGCTGGATCGTGGCGGTGCAGTACATCGCCGCCGAGGCCCGCAGCGACTTCGTGGTGTTCGACGCCCAGGCCATGGACAAGGGCCCGATCGCGAGAGCGAAGGTCCCCCGGCGCGTGCCGCTGGGCTTCCACGGGAACTGGGTGGGGGCGTAGGAGCTGTCCTTCTCCCCTTGTGGGAGAAGGTGGCCTGCGAAGCAGGTCGGATGAGGGGTCAAGCCGACGGATCAGGGAAACCCCTCATCCGTCGGTCTTCGACCGACACCTTCTCCCGCAAGGGGAGAAGGATCCCGAACGCTAGATCAACCGCCCATGGCAGTGCTTGAACTTGCGGCCTGAGCCGCAGGGGCAGTCGGCGTTGCGGCTGGTGCGTTCCCAGCCGGCCGGCAGGGCGCTGATCGGCAGGGCGGCGCGCTGTTCGCCGTCCAGGTCGGCGCCTGCGCCGGCGAAGGCCAGGGCCCGCTCGTTCTCGCCGGTCAGGGGGTCCATGTGGACCTCCTGGAACTGTAGCGGCTGGTGCTCCGGCTCGGGATCGGCGAACTGGAACTCGACCGTCATCAGCCAGCGGGTGACGTTGGTGCGCAGGTCGATCAGCAGCTTTTCGAACAGGCTGAAGGCCTCGGTCTTGTACTCGTTCAGCGGGTCGCGCTGGCCGTAGCCGCGCAAGCCGATGACGTTGCGCAGGTGGTCCAGGTGCACGAGGTGCTCACGCCACTGCATGTCGACCATCTGCAGCAGGAAGTTCTTCTCGAAACCGCGCATCTGGCCGGCGGAGACCAGCTCCTCGCGCTCGGCGGCCCGCTTGTTGGCGGCCTCGTCGAGGCGGTCGCGGATTTCCTCGTTGGCGATGCCTTCCTCGGCCGCCCATTCGCGCAGCGGCAGCTCCATGCCCAGGACCGTGCGCACGCGCTCCTCGAGGTCGTCGATGTCCCACTGCTCGGCATAAGCCTTGGGCGGCAGGTCGCGGGCGACCATGTCGTCGATCACGTCCTGACGCATCTGGGCGACGATCTCCGACAGGTCGGTCGCCTCCATGAACTCCTGACGCTGCTCGAACACGGCCTTGCGCTGGTCGTTCACGACGTCGTCGTACTTGAGCAGGTTCTTGCGGATCTCGTAGTTGCGCTGCTCGACGCGCTTCTGGGCCGTGGCGATGGCCTTGTTCAGCCACTTGTGGGTGATCGCCTCGCCGTCCTGCACCCCGAAGGAGCGCATGATCGCGTCCAGACGCTCGCCGGCGAAGATGCGCAGCAGGTCGTCCTCGCAGCAGAGGAAGAACTTCGACTTGCCCGGGTCACCCTGACGGCCGGTGCGGCCGCGCAGCTGGTTGTCGATACGGCGGCTTTCGTGGCGCTCGGTGCCGAGCACATAAAGCCCGCCGGCGGCGAGGGCCTTCTGCTTGGCTTCGGCGATCTCGGCCTCGAAGCGGCGCTTCTCGCCCATCTCGGCGTCATGGTCGACCGCGAGGCCAAGACCCAGCTGGTCCTGGCGCCACTTGGCCATGTGCATCTCGACGTTGCCGCCGAGCTGGATGTCGGTGCCGCGGCCGGCCATGTTGGTGGCGATCGTCACCGCGCCGGGGAAGCCGGCGTCGGCGACGATATAGGCTTCCTGCTCGTGATAGCGCGCGTTCAGCACGTTGTGCGGGATGCCCTTGACCTTTTTGCCGTCGATTTCGAACTCGTGCTTCGACAGCAGCTCGGACAGGATTTCGGACTTCTCGATCGACACCGTGCCGACCAGGATCGGCTGGCCGCGGCGATGGCAGTCCTCGATCTGGGTCAGGATGGCCCGGTTCTTCTCGTCAGCCGTGCGGTAGACCTCGTCGTCGTCGTCGATCCGCGCGACCGGACGGTTGGTCGGGATCTCGGTGACGTCCATCTTGTAGATGTCGAGGAATTCCTGCGCCTCGGTCGCGGCCGTGCCGGTCATGCCGGACAGCTTCTTGTAGAGGCGGAAGTAGTTCTGGATCGTCACCGAGGCCAGGGTCTGGTTCTCGGGCTGGATCTCGGCGCCTTCCTTGGCCTCGATGGCCTGGTGCAGGCCTTCGGACAGGCGGCGGCCGGTCATCATGCGACCGGTGAATTCGTCGATCAGGATCACCTCGCCGGCCTTGACGATGTAGTCCTTGTCCTTGGTGTAGAGCACGTTGGCCCGCAGGGCCTGGTTGATGTGGTGCACCACCGAGATGTTCACCGGGTCGTAGAGCCCGGCGGAATCGGGCGCCAGGCTGCCGCCGTCCTGCAGGATCTGCTCGACCTTCTCCGAGCCGTACTCGGTCAGCAGCACCTGGCGCTGCTTCTCGTCGTGTTCGTAGATGCCCTCTTCCTGGATCAGGGCTTTCACTACCACGTCCATCGTCCGGTAGAATTCCGACCGGTCTTCGGTCGGGCCGGAGATGATCAGCGGCGTGCGGGCCTCGTCGATCAGGATCGAGTCCACCTCGTCGACGATCACGAAGTTATGGCCGCGCTGAACCATCTCGCTGGCGTCGTAGACGAGGTTGTCGCGCAGGTAGTCGAAGCCGAACTCGTTGTTCGTGCCGTAGGTGATGTCGCTGTTGTAGGCGTCCTGGCGCTGGGCCTGGCTCAGGCCGTTGACGATCACCCCGACCGACAGGCCGAGGTACCGGTAGACCTGGCCCATCCACTCGGCGTCGCGTTTGGCCAGGTAGTCGTTGACGGTGATGACGTGGACGCCCTTGCCCTCGAGCGCATTGAGATAGGTCGGCAGGGTGGCGACCAGGGTCTTGCCTTCGCCGGTGCGCATCTCGGCGATGCCGCCTTTGTGCAGCACCATGCCGCCGACCATCTGCACGTCGTAGTGCCGCTGGCCGAGGGTGCGCTTGGAGGCCTCGCGGACAACCGCGAAGGCTTCCGGCATCAGGTCGTCGAGCGACTCGCCGGCCGCCAGTCGTGTCTTGAACTCAGCGGTCTTGCCCCGCAGTTGCTCCTCGCTGAGGGCGGCGTAGCCGGCCTCCAGTCCATTGATCTTCGCCACTCGCGCGGCGAGTTGCTTGACCTTGCGGTCGTTGGAGGAACCGAAGAGGGTTTTGGCGAAGCCGAGCATGCGTTGGGAAATCCGGTGTTGCGTATGGGCGCGGCGGCGGTTGGCGTGGTCGTGCAAGCCCTTTCGGCCGCACGGAAAACCGCCCGTTTAAGCGCGCCGGAGACTTAAGCAGCGGGTCCCCCAGTGTCAACGCGAGGGCGTGTCCGCGCGCAAGCGATGGGACCTTTGCGCCACAGGGCGTTTGGCGCTAGAGCCCATGGAGGCTCCCGTGGAGAAATGGCCGCCATGAAGACCGCAACGACCGGCGCGTGGGGCGTCATCGCCGCCCTGGCCGTGGCCCTGACCCTGACCGCCTGCGGGCAGCAGGAGGGGAACGAGAAGCCGCCGCAGGCCGGCGACACCGCCGTGGCGCGCATCGACGGCAAGACGGTCTGGGCCTCGGACGTCAAGCGCGAGGCCGTCGCCCAGGGCCTGATCAGCGAGGGCGAGCCGCTCGACACCTCCTCCGACCTGTTCCGCCGCGTGATGGACGAGGTGGTCGACCAGAAGCTGCTGGCTGCCGAGGCGCTGACCAAGAAGCTCGACCGCGATCCCGTCGCCCAGCGCCGTCTGGCCGCCGCCCGCGAGCGGATCCTCGGCGACATGCTGGTCGAGAGCGTGGTCGAAAAGGCGGTGACGCCGAACGCCATCCGCGACCTCTACCAGGAGCAGCTGAAACTCTCGAAGGTCTCCGAGGAGCTCAAGGCGCGCCAGATCGTCGTCGCGACCCAGGCCGAGGCCGAGCAGATCAAGAAGCTGCTGGCCGCCGGCGCCTCTTTCGAAGCCCTGGCGATGGAACGGTCGTCCGACACCGCCACCCGCTTCAGCGGCGGCGACATCGGCGGCTATTTCACCCTCGATGTCATGCCGGAACCCTATGTGGTCGCGCTGAAAGACGCCCAGCCCGGCGGCCTGATCGGCCCGTTCGCGGTCGAGGGGGGATGGGCCCTGGTCAAGGTCGAGGAGAAGCGCCAGGAGGCGCCGATCACCTTCGAGGCCGCCCGTCCGCAGATCGTCCGCTTCCTGACCTACGACAAGGTCCGCGACCTGCTGGAAAAGCTGCGCGCCGACGCGCGTGTCGAGGTGCTGCTCGGCAAGCCACAGGAAGTGCCCGGCGCGCCGCGTGAGCCGGCCTCGGCCCCGCCCCCGCCGGCGGTTGCGCCCACGCCCGCGCCGACGGCAGCCGCCCCCGCGACGCCGGCTGCAAAGCCCGCTCCCGCCAAGCCCGCTCCCGCCGCGCCGGCGAAGAAATGACCCGGCCGCCGTCGAAAACGAAGGCCAGCGGCAAGCTGACCCCGGCCCGGGCGCTTGAAGTCGCCGCCAAACCGGCCGAGATGGTTGGCCAGGCGATGCATCAGGCGCTCGATCCGCTAGCCTCGGCGATCAAGCGCGCCACGGCCCGACGGCCGGACAAGGTCGCCGAACCGGAGGCTCCCGCCACGCCGGGCAAGCCCGGCCTGGCGGTCTCGCCGCTGGCGGTTCCGTTCCCGAAGATGCCGCCCGTCGGTGGGGTCCAGATCGGCATCGGCCGGGCGGGCTTCTACAAGCACGAGCGGCCCGACCTGCTGGTCATGCGCTTCGCCAAGGGCACCAGTTGCGCCGGCGTCTTCACCCGGCACGGCGTCGGCTCGGCCCCGGTCGACTGGTGTAAGAAGCAGCTCGAGGCCTCGGGCGGCGAGGGCGTTCAGGCGCTCGTGGTCAACGCCGGCTGCGCCAACAGCTTCACCGGCAAGCCCGGCGCGGACGCCGCCCGCCGGGTGGCCGGCGCATTGGCCAAGCGTTTCGACTGCCGCCAGCGCGACGTGATGATGGCCTCGACCGGGGTCATCGGCGTGCTGCTGGACGACGGCAAGATTACTGCGCGCCTGCCCGAGATCGAGCACCGACTGGCCGACGACGCCTGGGCCGACGCGGCGCGGGCGATCATGACCACCGACACCTTCGCCAAGGGCGCGACGGCCACCGCCAGGATCGACGGCAAGACGGTGCGGATCAACGGTATCGCCAAGGGTTCGGGCATGATCGCGCCGGACATGGCGACCATGCTGGCTTTCGTCGCCACCGACGCCGACATTGCGCCCAAGGCCCTGCAGACCCTGGTCAGCCTCTACACGCGCACGACCTTCAACAGCGTGACCGTCGACGGCGACCGCTCGACCAACGACACCCTGCTGCTGTTCGCCACCGGCGCCTCCTCGGCGCCGCGCATCACCAGGGCGGGCGATCACCGGCTGGCCGACTTCCGCGAGAAGCTGGAGGCCCTGCTGCTCGATCTGGCGATGCAGCTGGTCCGCGACGGCGAGGGCGCGACCAAGTTCGTGCGGATCAACGTCTCCGGCGCCGAGAGCGCGGCCAGCGCCCGCAAGATCGCCCGCACGGTGGCCGAAAGTCCGCTGGTCAAGACCGCCTTCGCCGGTGAGGACGCCAACTGGGGCCGCATCGTCATGGCTGTCGGCCGGGCCGACGAGCCGGTCAACCGAGACCGGATGAAGGTCATGTTCGGCAAGCTGGTCGCCGCCCAGGACGGCCTGGTTTCGCCGACCTACTCCGAGGCGAAGATGAGCGCCTACATGAAGAAGCCGGAGCTCGAGGTCAGCATCGACGTCGGCGTCGGCCGGGGGTCGGCGACCATGTGGACCTGCGACCTGACCAAGCAGTACGTGGCGATCAACGGGGACTACCGGAGCTAGGACCTGAAGAGCCCCGGAAACTCGTTCGCTTCCGGGAAGGGGCGCGGTGGACGACCCGCTCGGACCGCCCACCGCACGTCGGCTAGATCGACTTCTTTGCCCGGTGCTTGAGAAGCGCCTTCTCGAACTCGCCTACTGCAAACTCGTAGCTAGCCTGGTTCTTGCCGAGCTTCTGCGGATCGAAACGCGCCATATCGAGGACAAGTCGATAAGCGCCAGCGATGTCCTTGAAGTATAGGTCCAAAAACTTGAATGGATCAGTCGCCCAAGTGATCTGATCACCTTCTACCTGCATCAATCCCTTGAGGCCGTAGACCAGCGGCATAATCAGGCCATCCGGGTAGCGGTAATCTACGCGGATGTTGGTGAACAGTGTCAACGGTTGGGTTGCCACGTAAGCGGTCTTGTCCTTGGCTGCATCGCGCTTCGTCGGGTCGTAAATCTTCACTATCGGATTGGCGCCGAACCGATAGCCGTTCGAATTGTAGGCTTCCGGAAAATTCGCATAGACCTTGTCGTAGAGCTTCGGCAGATCCGCGAGGATGTCGAAGCAGCTGGCGACCGTATTGTTGGCGAGCTCGTGGGTAGGTCCGTCGCGAGGTTCGGAAACCAATGGGTTGAGCATCAGCTTGTCGAACTGCTTCGAACACTCGCCCTTGTTCCGGTAGATGTTCTGCGGCGTAACGGAGATATCGAGCGGAAGAAGACCCGCTTCGTTTGCCTTGTTCAGCGGGATCCACGACAGGGCGAGCAGATCACGCACCTTGATGGGCCTCGCCTCACTGCTCTCCCATTCGTTGCTCTTCCATTCCACCCGAGCCGCGATCACAGGGTCAAGTCGTTCACGGATTTCGTTGTAGAATCCAAGTTTGTTGGACTTAGTTTCCTGTGTCAGCTGAGCGTTATTGTTGCGGGCTGCACAGATGTCCAACACCGACATCTCGAACTGCTGAACCGATCGCTCATCGTCGGCGTCAGACGGGACGAGCAGTTCCACCGGCACCAGAAAATCGAACTGGTCCCGCACTGCTTCGAGCTCGGAGCGCTGCTCTTCCCAGAGCTCCTTCATCTCCTCCCAGAGTGACACGCGCGCAAGCTCTCGTTCATCAACTACCGCGGACAGCATGTGGAGGCCAATGGCGAGCATGTTATGGCCACCGTCCAAGACGCCTTCGGATGCAGGGTCTTCAAAGCGCAGTTCAAAGCGATTGCGCTGGAGAGCCTCATAGTTGGATGTCCCGAGCAGAATTCCCTTCGACTTGAACGGGAACAACTCGGGCGTCTTCGCCAAGGACTCGAGGATCGCGCTCGTTACTGCGCCGGTCTTCGCCGCGCGCGGATTCGCGTCGAGAGAAACATGTTCAAACAAGGGGTAGAGGTCCCGGCCTCGCACGAAGCCGGTGTACCGCTTGATACCCGCAATTGAGTTTTCCGAAGAGACGCTGCTGAGCCGCTCTTCGTCACGCGAGTTGGGTTGCTCCGCCACTACGGCAAAGCGAATGATAAGCTTAGGGGAATCAGTCATTTCCAGTCCTTCATTCGTGAAGAGACTGGCTTCGGCCAATTGCGCGCCCGTGGTCGGGCGCAAGCCATCTCGGCGACAAAACCGATCTGATCTCACCGCTTTTCAGCGGCACCAATAACCGAAACCATCTCAGGTTTCTTTTCAGCTTCCATCCGGAAGCAATTTCAGGTTGTGGCGCCGGAGGCAGAAAGTCAATGCCAGAGGATAGCCAAGAATTGAGCGACATTGGACGTCTGCGGTGCCTCCGTCGTATCACCAGTGGACGAGGCCCCGGCATCCATCGGGGCCCGACCTCGGGGGAGGACGTCATACGATGAGCTGGCTGGCGCTGACGGTGCAATGGGCGCTGGCGACCTTTTTCAGGCTGCAGGGGTGGACGGTCGAAGGAACGGCGCCGGTCCCGCGCAAGTTCGTCATCATCGCCGCGCCGCACACCAGCAACTGGGACTTCGTCTATTTCGTCGGCGGGGCGGACGCGCTGAACCTCAGGCTCAGCTTCATCGGCAAGGCGTCGCTGTTCGCCTGGCCGTTCGGGCGGATGATGCGTGACCTCGGCGGCATTCCGGTCGACCGGGCGCAGTCAAAGGACATGGTCGGCGCGATGGTCGCCGAGTTCGCCAAGCGCGACGAGTTCATGCTGACGATTGCGCCGGAGGGCACGCGCGGCAAGGCGCGTCAGTGGAAGACCGGCTTCTACCATATCGCCATGGGCGCCGGCGTGCCGATGGTCTGCGGGATGATGGACTACAAGCGCAAGGTCGTGAGCCTCGGCCAGGCGATCATGCCGACCGGCGACTACGAGGCCGACATGGCCACCCTGGCGAAGATCTACAGCCAGTGTTCGCCGAAGCACCCGCAGCAGGCGACGGCGCTCGCGGCCTGATCTGGGTAGCACGGGGGCGCTGGAACATATACAGAACATCGTGTAGCGTCCAGAAGAGCGCGGAGGCGGCACAATGACCAGTACGGTGGCGATCCTGGGGGCGAGCGGCGTCTATGGCCGACATCTGACGCCGCGTCTCGTCGCCGCCGGCTACACCGTGCGCGCCCTGGTCCGCAGGCCCGAGGCGGCGGGGGTAGCGCGGGGTTGTGGAGCCGAGGTCCGGATCGCCGACATCTTCGACCTGGATAGTCTCCGCCAGGGTCTGGAGGGCTGCGACGTCTGCATCAATCTGGCGACCGCCCTGCCCGGCCCCAGCGGTCGGGGAGACTATGACCTCAACGACCAGGTGCGCCGCGAAGGCGTACCGCTGCTGCTCCAGGCCTGCCGCGAGGCCGGCGTCGGACGGCTGCTGCAGCAGAGCATCGCCATGGTCGGGGCCGAAGGTGACCGTCTGACCGACGAGGACACGGCCCATCGGCCGGAGGGCGATGACATTTCCGCCCGCGCCATCAACGCGACCCTGGACATGGAAGCCGCTGTGCGGGCTGCCGATCTCGACTGGCTCATCCTGCGGGGCGGGCTGTTCTACGGGCCGGGAACGGGGTTCGACGACGACTGGTTCGCCCGCGCCGCGGCCGGCAAGCTGCGGCTGCCCGGCGACGGTTCGGACTTCGTCTCCCTGATCCATATCGCGGACATGGCCGCCGCCACCGTGGAGGCGCTTCGTGCCTGGCCGTCACGGCAGATCCTGATCGTCGCCGACGACCGGCCGGCCCGCTGGCGTGATGTGTTCGGTTACATCACCGGGTTGGCCGGCGGGGAGTCGCCCCTGCCGGGGGGGCGAGCCGGCTTTCCCTCATTTCGTGTGAGCAACCGGAGGGCGCGCGAGGCCCTGGGCTGGAACCCGGTCTATCCGGACTATCGCGCGGGGCTAGTGCGGTAAGGCCTGGCTGGCGCGGTCGGGAGTCGGCTGCTACCTCGTCACACATGTCCGAGATCGCCGATCCCAAGCCTACCCTGCTCGTCGCCGCCGCGGCGCTGATCGACGTCGATGGCCGGGTGCTGATCTGCAAACGGCCCCAGGGCAAGCAGCTGGCCGGTCTGTGGGAGTTTCCGGGCGGCAAGGTCGAGCCCGGCGAGACGCCGGAGGCCTGCCTGATCCGCGAGCTGAAGGAGGAGCTGGGCATCGGCGTGACGCACGCCTGCCTCGCCCCGTTCGTATTTGCCTCGCACAGTTACGATTCGTTTCACCTGCTCATGCCACTCTACCTGTGCAGGCGCTGGGACGGGTTTGTCACGGCGCTCGAACACGAGGCGCTGGCGTGGGTGAAGCCCGACAAGCTGACCGACTATCCCATGCCGCCGGCGGACGCGCCGCTGGTGGCCTGGCTGCGCGATCTCGTCTGAAGACGTTCTGGCGCAACGAGTCGGGCGCGACCGCCATCGAGTACGGCCTGATCGCCTCGCTGGTGTTCCTGGTGATCGTCACGTCTGTCACGGTGTTCGGCAACAAGACCACCGAGAAGATGCAGTACGTCAGCGACGCCGTGGCCGGCGCGATCGAGTGACCCCCGCAATTCCTCTCCCGGAGGGAGAGGTGGCCCGGCGGAGCCGGGTCGGAGAGGGAGAGGCTGCCCATCGCCGTTTTCGCGCGGTGCCGATATCAACCAGCACCGGCGGCTCCCCCACCACCATGCTCCGCATGGTCCCCCTCCCCCTCCGGGGGAGGATCATCGAGGGGTCTTGATCTCCACCGTCCCCAGAGCATCCGCCAGGCGCATCTTCGCCGAGCCCGGCCGAAGCGGCTTCTGCTGGCTTTCGTGCGGCGCCCAGCCGGTGACGGTGATGATCTCGAAGGTGGCGACCACCTTGCCGTCCGGACCGCTGAACCGCTGGGCGTAGAGCTCCATCGCCCGCAGCAGCACCCGCCGGGTCAGAGGGCGTCTGGGACGGTCGCGCAGGACGTTGGTCTCGCCCATCGCCCGCAGGTCGCGCAGCAGGGCCAGCGGATGGGCGTAGCGGACGGTGACGCTGTCCACATCGGCCACCGGCAGGGCCAGTCCGGCCCGCTGCAGCAGGGCGGCGGCGTCAAAGGCGTCGGCGAACGGCGAGATTCGCAGGCCGGCGCCGCCGCTGATCTCGGCCTCCGCTTCCAGCAGGCACTGGCGAAGTTCGGTCAGGGTCGCCCCGCCCAGCACCGAGCCGATGAACAGCCCGTCCGGCTTCAGGGACCGGCGAATCTGGATCAGCGCGCCGACCAGGTCGTTGGTCCAGTGCAGCGAGAGGGTCGAGATGATCAGGTCCAGGCTTTCCGGCGCAAAGGCCGACAGTTCCTCGTCCATCGCCAGCCGGGGCCCTGGCCGGTCCGCCAGCATGGCCGCCGACAGGTCCGTCTCGATCAGCAGGTCGACCTTGGCGGCTGCATCGCTACGGGCCAGCGCGCGGGCGAAGGCGCCGTGGCGCGCGCCCATGTCGACGGCCAGCGGAAACCGACGCATGATCGCCTCCAGCCGCGCCACCGCGTCCTGCGCCGCCCGTTCCTTGAGGAAGTCGGCGGTCGCGTAGCCGGGCGCGGCGCGGTCGAGCCGTCGCCGGTGCAGGGCGCGGTCGAACAGATTGGGAGGGCTGGCGGTCATGCGCGCGGAAGATGGCCTGTCACGGCCGGTTTTGAAACCGGGTCCGCGCGTCATCGGCGCGGGGCGCGCGCTGCTCGACCTGATCCTGCCGCCGCTGGACACCGCCGGCGCCCCGGCGCTGACCGGCGGGCTGACCGCCGACGTCTGGAGCCGGATCACCTTTCTTGAAGCGCCGGTCTGCGACGGCTGCGGCGCCCCCTGGGAATACGATCCCGGCCCGGGCGTGCGCTGCGCGGCCTGCACGGCGCGGCCGAGAGCCTTCGACCGTGCCCGCGCGGCCTGCCTCTATGACGAGAACAGCCGCGACCTGGTCCTCAAGCTCAAGCACGCCGACCGCACCGACCTCGCCCCGGTGCTGGCGCGCTGGGTGCTGCGCTCGGCGCGCGACCTGCTGGACGAGGCGGAGGTGATCGTGCCGGTGCCGCTGCATCGCTGGCGACTGCTGTCGCGCCGTTACAATCAGATGGCCGAGATCGCCCGGCCGCTCGGCGCGCTGGCGGGTGTCGCCGTGGCCCCGGACGCCCTCGCCCGGGTGCGGCGCACCGAAAGCCAGGGCGGCAAGTCGGCGGCGGGCCGTCGCCGCAATGTGGCCGGCGCCTTCGCCGTCCCCCCGGCGCGACGGACCCGGATCGAGGGCAGGCGCGTTCTGCTGATTGACGATGTTCTGACCACCGGCGCCACCGCCCATGCCTGTGCGAGAGCGCTGAAAGCCGCTGGAGCGGCCGCCGTCGACCTGGCCGTCATAGCGAAGGTGCGCGCCGGGGCGGACACCACTATATGAAGCCCATCAACCGTCAGCGTTTCGAGACCATGGCCCACGTCACCATCTACACCCGTCCCTTCTGCGGCTACTGCGCTCGCGCGCTCGGCGTGCTCGGCCAGAAGGGCGCGGACTTCACCGAGATCGAAGCCGGCATGGACCCGGCCCTGCGCAAGGAAATGATGGACCGCTCCGGCGGTCGCTCGACCTTCCCGCAGATCTTCATCGGCGAGACGCACATCGGCGGCTGCGACGACATGCTGGCCCTCGACCGCGACGGTAAGCTGGACGCCCTGCTGACCGCATGACCCTGCGCATCGGCCTCGTTCAGACCCGTACGCCCGCCACCCACGCGGCGGCGCTGGCGCACGTCGTTCCGCTGGTGCGGGAGGCGGCGGCGCAGGGCGCGACCTTCATCCTGACGCCCGAGGCGACCAACATCCTGGAGAAGAACCGGGACCGGCTGCTGCCGCAGCTGACCTTGCTGGCGGATGATCCGGTGGTGACCGGCCTGCGCGCCCTGGCGGCCGAGCTCGGCGTCTGGCTCGACATCGGCTCGGCGCTGGTCCGGCGCGAGGACGGCAAGGCGGCCAACCGCCAGGTGCTGGTCAGCCCGCGCGGCGAGGTCACCGCCACCTACGACAAGCTGCACATGTTCGACGTCGACCTGCCGACCGGCGAGACGGCGCGGGAGTCGGCGACCTATGAGCCCGGCGAGCGGGCCGTGACAGCCGATATCGACGGCGCACGGCTGGGCCTGAGCATCTGCTACGACATGCGCTTTCCGGCCGTCTACCGGGCGCTGGCGACCGCCGGGGCGACCATCCTGACAATCCCGGCCGCCTTTACCCGTCCGACCGGCGAGGCGCACTGGGAGGTGCTGCTGCGCGCCCGGGCGATCGAGACCGGTAGCTTTGTTCTGGCGGCGGCCCAGGGCGGCTTCCATGAGGACGGCCGCGGCACCTGGGGCCATTCAACCATCGTCGCGCCCTGGGGCGAGATCATCGGCAAGCTGGACCACGACGAACCCGGCGTACTCGTCGCCGACCTGGATCTGGCCGAGGCGGACAAGGCCCGCGCGGCCATCCCCGTGCTGACCAATGCCCGCGCGTTTGTCGGCCCATGATCCGGTACGCCCTCGCCTGTGAGCACGGCCACGAGTTCGAAGGCTGGTTCGGGGCTTCCGCCGACTTCGACGAACAGGCCGCGCGCGGACTGCTGGAGTGTCCGGTCTGCGCCAGCAAGGCCGTACGCAAGCAGATCATGTCGCCGGCCGTCGGCGGAACCAAGGCCCAGAACAGCGGCTCGGGCCTGCCGCCGGAAGCCCGCCAGATGATGATGGAGGCCATCGGAAAGGTGCGCGCGCACGTCGAGGAGAACTTCGACTATGTCGGCGACACCTTCGCCCGCGAAGCCCGCGACATCCATGAGGGCCGCAGTGAAGAACGCGGCATCTACGGCGAGGCCTCGCCCGCGGAGGTAAAGGCGCTGGTCGAGGACGGCGTGCCCGTCGCGGCCCTGCCGCCGGCGCCGCCGAAAAAGACGGACATGAACTAGATCGTGCGGAGCGCCGGATGAGTGAGATGATGCTGGTGTTCGAGCAGGTCGACGCCCTGACCGCTCAGCTGCGCAGGCTGAACCGGCCGGCGGTGGAGATGCTGCAACCGGGCATCGCACCCGACGATGTCGAGGACGCCGTCGCCCCGGCCGGCCCCGCGCCGGAGGACCTGACCGCCCTGTACGGCCGCCATGACGGGGTCGACCTGCCCGTCGGCCGCACGCTCGGCGACGGCCATGTCATCCCCGGCCACTACTGGATGCCGATCGCCGAGGCGGCCCTGCACTACAAGGGTTTCGCCGGCCTCGCTGACCTGTGGCCGTCCAGCTGGTTCCCGATCCTGACCGACGGCGGCGGCGGCTATCTGGCCGTGATCTGCGATCCGGAGTCGGCCGACTATGGCTGCGTGGTCGAGTTCCTGCCCGGCGAGGACGAGCACGAGATCATCTTCGACAGCGTCTCGATGATGCTGGCCACGGCCGTCCGCTGCTTCGAACAGGGCGCCTATACGGCCAAGGGCGGCTTCCTCGACGAGGACTACGAGCAGTCCGGCCTGATCGCCGACCTGCTGAACAGCTCGCGCAGGATGGTGGACGCGAGCGACTACCGCTGAGCCTTCCTCTCACGCGGTGAAGAACGCCGGGGTAGATCCCGCTCCGTGCTTTGCCGCCACACCGTTACTGGTGATTTCCGGGATGCACGGACTGCGAGCATAAAGTTCTGGTGCGAGCAGACCGCTCATGACATCGTTCAGCGAACAACGTTGGGGGACGTCATGCGCAATCGGGATCGGCTGCTTGTTCTGGGCGCTGCGATGGCGCTCGCGGGGTGCACAACGCCGGCGCTGCGCTCATCCACAGAGAGTGCCGAGGGTGCCTTCAAGGCCTTTGACATGTGCACCAGCACAAAGCGGAATTGCCCGGTTGCCTACTACAACCTTGCACGGTCCTACCTGGTCCTGACAGTCGGCCGTAAGGGCGAGTTGGGGGCTCCGGCGGCGACCCCTGCCCCAGCTCCGGCTCCGGCTCCGGCTCCGGCTCCGGCTGCAGCTACGGCTACGACGCCGGCACAGGGTGGCCAGGCAGGGGCCACGCAGGGCCAGGGCGGAGCCGGAACGGCAAAGGCCGGTGACCCGGCAAAGCCACCCACCCCGACGACAACGCCTGCGCCGCCCAAGAAGTCGCCCTGTCAGCAGGTGGAGGAGGCATTCGCAGAAACACGCACGCCGGCTCGCATCGCGATAATGAAGGCCGTCGCCAAGGCGAGGCGCGATCAGGCGGGCGTTCTGGCCGCTTCGCCATTCGACCCTGCGGCGGCGGCCAAGGTGATCAAGGAGTTCGAGGCGACGAGAGCGACGGCCACCGAAGCCGCCGACCAGCTGATGTTGATGCAGGCGGACTACGTCGAACTCTGCTGGCCCGAACTTGAGTACCGCCTCGACCTGGTGACGCGCTTCGACGGCCAACGCGTAGGGCTCATGCTCGGCCAGGATGTGTTCGCCAGCGACAAGCTGAAAGTCGAGCTCGCCGATGGGGGCCTGACGAAGATCTCGCTTTCTTCCGACGATCAGTCGGTGGCGGCGGCCCGTGACCTGGTCAAGACGCTGGCCACGGCGCCGATCAGCCTGGACTTCAGCGCCCTCAACATGCCGCTTGCGCCCAAGGTGGCTATTCCTCCGGCGATGAAGGCGAATTTCTTCATGGCGCGTGGTGTACCCCAGTTCCTGGGCATTGAGGAATTGTCGCCGACCGGCGCGATCGTGCCCGATGGGCCGCCTCGCGAGGAGTTCCTCCGCTGGAAGCCCGTCGACGTCCCTATGCCTCCTCTGAACAAGGGACCTTTCCCGGCGACTCTGAAGCGCGAGATACGGCTGTCGACGGTCGCGGCGAACAAGCCGCTCGTCATCACCGAGACGATGCGCGTTGCGATCAATGACGGGATCCAGGAGATCACGTTCGGCTTCAGCGTGAGCGTTGACTGCGGACTCGCGCCCGCCGCGCAGGCGAACAGCGGCGCGGCCGGGGGCAAGACCCCCACGGAAACGCGGCCTGGAGTTCCAGGATCACCCCCGACAGGTACTGGCGGCACGCGCCTGCCTTCCGAGGATGCGAGGCCGAAATCCCCGGCGAACGGTGTCTGGTTGTCGTCACGCAAGACCTGCGACTTCACGATCCTCGACAAGCGGTTCGCGGAATCAGTGCGTGAGACCCTTTCGGCCCCGGTCTTCGACGATCAACGGCTTGAGTTCGCACCCGTGTTGCGGACCCGCTTCACCACCCGTGGCACGACCTATCAGTTCGCGAACGGAATGCTCGCGTCCTCCGAAATCGACTCCCCCAGCCCCGCGGCGGCGCTCGCCAAGGGGGCGCTCGAAGTTGTTACGGCGCCGATTACGGCCGTATCGACCGCAATTCAGGGGCAGCAGGGAATGCTTGAGGCCGAAACGAAACGAATCGAAGCCCAAACTGCCTTGATCGACGCCCAGAGAAAGCTCTCGGCCGCGGTGAAGGGCGAAACTGAAGAAGAGGAGGAGTAGGATACCGCCGGCGAAGGATAGCCTAAACCGCGAGCAGGCCCACGACCTCGCCAGACACCCTCAGCGACCGTCGCGATCCAGCCGCCAGCGCCAGATCGGGCCGTCGTCGGGATCGTTGAGAGCCTGGATGAACTTCAGGCCCAGCCGCCGCAGGATCATCGTCGAGGGACTCTCCTCCGGCAGGGTATGCGCCAGCACGTGGTCGACATCCGGGTTCGCCAGCGCGTGATCGACCATTCCCCGCGCCGCCTCTCCGGCAAGACCCTGTCGGCGATAGCCGGGTGCGATCTCGTAGCCGATCTCGACCTGCCCGCCCGACGGCGCGCCCTTGAATCCGCCGAGCCCGATCAGGGTGTTGTCGGCCTCATGGATGATGAAATGCATCCACCACTGGGACAGGGCGGGATCGTCGGCCAGCATGTCGCGGCTGCGGCTGATCGCGTCCATGGCGTCCGCGCCGGCCCAGTCTGCCGCGATGGCGACACCCAGGGTCCCGGCCAGAACATCCTCGCCCAGGCCAACCGCCAGAAGGTCGCTGTGTTGCGCCGGCTCAAGCCGTAGTCGCGCCGTGCGGATCGTCATCAGCCCCGGGTCACCGTCATCAGGTAGTTGACGTCGGCGTCTGCCGACCGGACCCACTTGCCCGCCAGCGGGTTATAGGACAGGCCGAACGGACCGTGGATGTCGAACGGGTGGCCCTCGAGGAACGAGCGCAGCTCTTCCGGCGTGAGGAACTGTTTCCAGTCATGCGTGCCGGCGGGAACCCAGCGCAGGACGTACTCCGCGCCGATCTTGGCCAGCGCCAGCGCCTTCAACGTGCGGTTCAAGGTCGCGACGATCATGATCCCGCCTGGCGCCAGAAGCTTCGCCGTGGTCCGAAGGAACTCGCCCGGATCGGCGACATGCTCGATGACCTCCATGTTGAGGATCACATCGAACGGGCCGGCCCTTTCGGCCAGCAACTGTTCGGCCGTCGAGGCGCGGTAGGCGATCTCCAGCCCTTGCTCGGCTGCGTGGGTTGAGGCCGTGCCGATGTTGCGTTCGGAGGCGTCCACCCCGGTCACAGTGAAGCCGAGTCTGCTCATCGGCTCGCTGAGCAGCCCGCCGCCGCACCCGATGTCGAGCAGCTTCAGCCCCTCGAACGGCCGGCGCAGGCAACCGTCGCGGCCAAATCTGGCCAGCGCCTCTTCCCGGATGAAGCCCAGCCGGATCGGGTTGAATTTATGCAGTGGCGCGAACTTGCCGCGCGGGTCCCACCATTCGGCGGCGATGCGGGAAAAGCGTTCGACGTCGGCGGGATCGACGCTCGTGCGGAGCTCTGCGGCGGGGGCGGTCATGCCTCCTATCTAGTCCGCCCGGGCCGGGACGTCGACGGCAAGCGATCTGGCGCATTGCGGCGCCGCGAAAGCCTCGCTAGAAGGCGACCTCTTGCGTGGCTTGGGCGTTCCAATCGCCGAACGCGCAAGAAAAAACCGCCAAACGAGGGGGCGAGCGGCCTGACGTGTCACGGCTGGTGATGAAATTCGGCGGCACGTCGGTGGCCGACCTTGAACGTATCCGTCGCGTCGGGCGGCTGGTTGCGGCTGAGGTCGCGACCGGCAAGCAGGTCGCCGTGGTGGTCTCGGCCATGGCGGGCAAGACCAACGAGCTGGTGGCCTGGACCGACGGCGCGGGTCCCGCCGCCCAGGGCCTGCCCGCGAGCGACGACGAATACGACATGGTTGTCGCCAGCGGCGAACAGGTCACCGCCGGCCTGCTGGCCATGACTCTGCGCAACATGGGTCTGAACGCCCGCTCCTGGCTGGGCTGGCAGATTCCGATCCTGACCGACGAGGCCCATGGCCGCGCGCGGATCGACGAAATTCCGCCCGAGCGACTGGCCGCGGCGATGGACGCCGGCGAGATCGCCGTGATCGCCGGCTTCCAGGGCGTCACCCGCGACGGCCGCATCGCCACGCTCGGCCGCGGCGGCTCGGACACCAGCGCCGTCGGCATCGCCGCCGCGCTCGGCGCCGCCTGCGACATCTACACGGACGTGGACGGGGTCTACACCACCGACCCACGCATCGAGAGCAAGGCCCGCAAGCTGGCGCGCATCTCCTACGAGGAGATGCTCGAAATGGCGTCGCTGGGGGCCAAGGTCCTGCAGACCCGATCGGTCGAACTGGCCATGTCGCAGCATGTTCCGCTGCGCGTGCTGTCCAGCTTCGTCGAGCCGGGAGAAGAAGCCGGCCATACTTCCGAAGGGAAGGGCACCATCGTCTGCGACGAGGAGGAGATCGTGGAAAAGCGCATCGTGAGCGGCGTGGCCTACAGCCGCGACGAAGCCAAGATCAGCCTGTTCGGTCTGCCGGACACGCCGGGCGTCTCCTCGAAGATCTTCGGCCGTCTGGCCGACGCGAACGTCAACGTCGACATGATCGTCCAGAGCCACGCCCGCAGCGAAGGCGCGGCCAACATGGAGTTCACCGTCGGCAAGCGCGACGCCGGCCGCACGGTCGAGATCCTGCGCGCCGGACAAGCCGAGATAGGCTTCGAGGATGTGCAACTGAACGAGGACGTGGCCAAGGTCTCGGTCATCGGCGTGGGCATGCGCAGCCATGCTGGCGTCGCCAAGACCATGTTCACCGCCCTCGCGGAAAAGGGCGTGAATATCCAGGTCATCTCGACCAGCGAGATCAAGATCAGCGTGCTGATCGACGAGGCCTACACCGAACTGGCCGTCCGCGCCCTGCACAGCGCCTACGGCCTGGACCAGCTCTGACGGCGATCCGCCCTCGAACCGCCCGATTAGGCGGCAATTGCACGGCGTCTGACGGATCGCCGGATGATTGTCGCCTGTTGACGCCGTTTGGCCGGTCGGGGTCACTGTTCCGCAGCGGAAATCTGCTATAGGCGCCGCTCAGGACGGGAGAACACCTAGGCCGATGGTCGCGACGGGCCTTTCCATTCGTGGTCCACGCAGTCTGCTCCGGCAGATCCGCGAAGCCATGGCCGGCGGCGCGCCGGCCCAGGCCAAGCTCGATATGGTGGTTCAGATCATCGCCCGGTCGATGGTCGCGGAGGTCTGTTCAATCTACCTGCGCCGCGCCGGCGGCGAACTGGAGCTGTTCGCCACCGAGGGCCTGTCCAGCGACGCCGTGCACGTCACCCGCCTAAAGACCGGCGAAGGCCTGGTCGGCGAAATCGTCCGGCTCGGCCGACCGCTGAACCTCAGCGACGCCCCCAACCATCCGGCGTTCGCCTATCGGCCGGAAACCGGCGAAGATCCCTATCACTCCTTCCTCGGCGTGCCGCTGTTGCGCGGCGGGCGGCCGATCGGGGTTCTGGTCGTCCAGAACCGCACCGAGCGCAGCTACGGCGAGGAAGAGGTCGAGGATCTGCAGATCATCGCCATGGTGCTGGCCGAAATGGTCGGCGCCGGCGAACTGCTGAGCAACGAGGCGCTCAAGGACGTCGAGATCGCGCCGCACAAGCCCGAGCGGCTGAAGGGCGCGAAGTTCTCCGACGGCCTGGCCTACGGCACGGTGGTCCTGCACGACCATCCGGTGGCGCCCGAACAGCTGCTGTCGGACGACTCCGCCGCCGAGGAGGTGCGCCTGGCCACGGCGATCGCGGCGCTGCAGAAGCAGATCGACGAGATGCTCGAAGGCCACCACGGCCTGGTCGGCGCGCCCTACGAGGTGCTCGAGACCTACCGCATGTTCGCCCATGACCGCGGCTGGAACCGGTCCCTGGAAGAAGCCGTGCGCTCCGGCCTGACCGCGGAAGCGGCCGTCGAGCGGGTCCGCAGCGAGCACCGCGCCCGGCTCGGCCAGGCGCGCGATCCCTATCTGCGCGAGCGCCTGCACGACCTCGAAGACCTGAACGACCGTCTGCTGCGGCACCTTTCCGGCGACGGCGTGGTGTCGCGGGAACTGCCGGACGACGCCATCCTGGTGGCCCGCAACCTGGGCCCCGCTGACCTGCTGGAGTACGATCGCACCCGGCTGAAGGGCCTGCTGCTCGAGGAAGGCTCGACCGCCAGCCACGCAGCGATCGTCGCCCGCGCGCTGGACATTCCCTGCGTCGGCCGCCTCGCCGGCCTGCGCGACCGGGTGTCCCAGGGCGATGCGGTGATCGTCGACGCCGAGACGGGCGAGGCCTTCCTGCGCCCCCGGCCCGATGTCGTGAAGGCGCTCAACAGCCGGCTGGAAGTGCGCGCCCAGCGCAAGGCCCAGTTCGCAAAGCTGCGCGACACGCCGGCGTTCACCAAGGACGGCTCGAAGGTCACCCTGCTGATGAACGCGGGCCTGGCCGTGGACCTCGACATTCTCGGCGAGACCGGCGCGGAGGGCATCGGCCTGTTCCGCACCGAGTTCCAGTTCATGGTCGCCGAGGACATGCCGCGCCTCGATGCGCAGCGGGCGCTCTACGAGAAGGTTCTCGACGCCGCGGGCGACATGCCCGTGACCTTCCGCACGCTCGACCTGGGGGGCGACAAGCTGTTGCCCTACATGGAGCTGGAGCGGGAAGAGAACCCGGCTCTCGGCTGGCGGGCCATCCGCATGGGCCTGGACCGACCCGCCCTGCTGCGGCTGCAGCTGCGCGCGCTGATCTGGGCCTCGCATGGCCGGCCCTTGCGGATCATGTTCCCGCTGGTGGCCAGCGTGGACGAATTCCGCGCCGCGCGGGCCTTCGTCGACGCCGAGATCGCCTGGGCCCAGCGCCGGGGCCGCCCCGCGCCCTCGCGGCTGGACGTCGGAGCGATGATCGAGGCGCCGTCCCTGATCTGGCATCTGGACGCCCTTCTGCCGATGACCGACTTCGTCTCGGTCGGCACCAACGACCTGATGCAGTACCTGTTCGCCGCGGACCGGGGGAACCCGCGCGTGGCGGACCGCTACGACCCGCTGTCGCCGCCCGCCCTGCGCGCGCTGAAGCAGATTCAGGACGCCTGTGCCGAAACGGGAACGCCGGTCTCGGTCTGTGGCGAAATGGCCGGCCGCCCGCTCGAGGCCTTCACCCTGGTCGCCCTCGGCTTTGACCGCCTGTCGATGCCGCCGGCGGGCATCGGACCGGTGAAGCAGATGGTGCTGTCGTGCGATCGGGAGGCCGCGCGCCGGGGCGTCGAGTCGCTGCTCAAGGGCACGTCCGGATCGGTCCGCAACGAGATCGAGACCCTGGCCCGGAAATTGTATGTCGCTGTCTGACGGTTAACCTGCAGCGACGGATTACCACATTGAATTCCGGACGTTATTTTGTTATCCACAACCCAGCGTTAAGACTTCCCCATGTAGGGGAACAAGGATGCGCCGCGCTCCCGCGTGGCGCGAGTATGTGGGGGCGTCGGTAGCCATGCCGCTCGATTCTGGCGGGGTTACGCAACTGTACCGTTCGGGGGATATGGAGTCGGCCGACCACTACGGACCGACTGAGGAGCCTTCCCTGCATTACGGACCCGACATCGGCGCGGCCCTGAAGGCGGCGCGGGAATTCCGCGGCCTGTCGCTGCAGGATGTCTCGGACGCCACGCGCATCCGCCGCACCTATCTAGCTGCGGTCGAGGACATGCGGCTGGACGAGCTGCCGTCGCGGCCGTTCACGCTCGGCTACATCAAGGCCTACGCCAAGCACCTGGATCTCGATCCCGAAGAGGCGGTCGCCCGGTTCAAGGACTCTTCGCCCGATCCGGACGAGCCCCTGCGCGCGCCGGTCGGCGTCCGTCGCGAGCGTGATCCCCGGATGGGGATGATCCTGGCGGTCGGCGTGCTGATCGTCTCGGCGATCGTGCTCTGGAACATCGCCCAGCGCGCCATCAGCGAAGAAGCGCCGCCGCCGCCGACCGCGCCCGAAAGCGTGGCCGGCCCCGCTCCGGTCAATCCTACAGGGACGATGCCGCTGGGCGCGCCCCTGCCCGCCCCGGTCGAGGCCTCGACGCCGGAAGTCTACAAGACCCCCGGTCTGGAAGCCGCCGCCGCCGCTGACGGCTCGGCCGACGCCGTCGCCGCCGCCACGAAGATCCGCAAGGACGCCGAAGCCGCGGCGGCCGCCAACGCCCCGCCGCCCGTTTCGCCGGGCACGCCGTTCGTCGCCCGGGGGCCGATCCACGGCGCCGACGCCGGCGCCTCGCTGGTCACGCTGCAGGCGCGCAAGCCCACCACGCTGATCGTCCGCGGCCCCGACGGCTCGGTCTATTTCGCCCGCGCCCTGCCGGCCGGCGAAGCCTACCGCGCGCCCAATATCAAGGGCCTGGCGGTGGAGACCGGCGACCCGGCCGCGATGGACGTCTATGTCGGCGGCAAGCTGAAGGGCGCCATGACGGCCCCGACCGCCACGGTGTCCTCGCTCGCGGGCTGACGAAGTTTCCGTGACGGGGTTGGGAAACAGCCCGCGCGGGCTTACCTTGGCGGTCGCATGAGCCACGACGATCACACCCATCTCCGCCCCTGGCGACACATCGACCGCCGCAAATCCCGCCAGATTCACGTCGGGAAAGTGCCGGTCGGTGGCGACGCGCCGATCACCGTCCAGTCGATGACCAACACGCTGACCGCCGACGCGGCCGCGACCATCGACCAGATCCGTCAGCTTGAAGAGGCCGGCGCGGACATCGTCCGGGTCTCCTGCCCCGACGTGGAGTCGACCTCGGCCCTCCCGGCCATCGTCAAGGCGTCGAGGGTCCCGATCGTCGCCGACATCCACTTCCACTACAAACGCGGCATCGAAGCCGCCAAGGCCGGGGCCGCCTGCCTCAGGATCAATCCCGGCAACATCGGCAGCCCGGACCGCGTCCGCGAGGTCATCCAGGCCGCCCGCGATCATGGCTGCTCGATGCGGATCGGCGTCAACGCCGGCTCGCTGGAGCGCGACCTGCTGGAAAAGTACGGCGAGCCCTGCCCCGACGCGATGGTCGAGAGTGCGCTGAGCCACGCCCGCATCCTGCAGGAGCACGACTTCCACGAGTTCAAGATCAGCGTGAAGGCCTCGGACATCTTCATGACCGTGGCCGCCTATCACCAGCTGTCCGAGGCCATCGACTGCCCGCTGCATCTGGGCATCACCGAAGCCGGGGCGCTGCGCACGGGTACGGTCAAGTCCGCCATCGGCATGGGCAGTCTGCTGTGGGCCGGCATCGGCGACACGATCCGGGTCAGCCTGGCGGCCGATCCAGTCGAGGAGATCAAGGTCGGGTTCGACCTGCTCAAGTCGCTCGGCCTGCGCCACCGCGGCGTCAACATCATCGCCTGCCCGTCCTGCGCGCGGCAGGGGTTCAACGTGATCCGGACGGTCGAGGCGCTCGAGAGCCGGCTGGCGCACATCTCCACGCCCCTGTCGCTGTCGATCATCGGCTGTGTGGTCAACGGCCCGGGCGAGGCCCTGATGACCGATATAGGCTTCACCGGCGGCGGCAAGGGATCGGGCATGGTCTACATGGCCGGCAAGCCGGACCACAAGATGGACAACGAGCGGATGGTCGACCACATCGTCGAGCTCGTCGAGGCTCGCGCAGCGCAGATCGACGCCGAGGCGGCCGCCAATCTTCAGGCCGCCGAATAGCCGCCGCGACGACGGGTCGCGCGTGAAAACCTCAAATCGGGTAGGTTGCTGTTTGGAATATCAACGGGTTGCATCCTAGAACGTTGTTACTGGTTACTCACCAGTCACCGTGATTCGTGGAGATGCGTTGATATGCCCAACCGTGGCGACAAGCGCCGTGATCGCCTCGCGCTCAGGGCGTCAACGGCCTACTTCCTCAATTCGGTGGATCTGATGGCGCGCATGGTCGGCGGCGACATTCTGCGCGGCGTCATCTTCACCGCCATCATCGACGCCAACACCCGTCACATCAGGCCCTCGGCGGTCGAGGGTCAGGCCTATTCGGAAGCTGGCGACCAGGTCCCCGACGACATTCGCCGGCCGATCAGCGTCCACGCCCTCGCGCTGGAACTCGACATTCCCTACGAAACCACGCGGCGGCACGTGAACGCCCTGATCACGGAGGGCTATTGCCAGCGGGCCGAAACCGGCGTCGTGGTGCCGGCGGAAGTCATCGCCCGCGAACCGATGACCATGGCGCTGCGCCGGAATTTCGAGAACCTGCGCCGCCTGGTCGGCGACCTGCGCGAAGGTGGCGTCGAGTTCGCCCAGTAGGCCCGGCGGTATAGCGCCCCCCGGCTCCGGAGGAAGCCGGGAGGCGCCCGTCGGCGGCCAATCGGGGGGGCAGGCGGCCGCCGTCGTTCTGTTCACACCGGGTCAGACAGCCGCCGGGCCTGTATCTTCAGCCGGCATTCCGGCCTCAGCGGCAGCCCGCGGGGCCATGACGCCGATCGCCCTTGCCTTCCGGTGAAGCCGGTCCATGTAATTTCAGATGATCGTCGTCCCGCCTGTCCACCCCGACGAGGACCCCGAGCGTTGCGCCAGGTCGACCGCCTCCGGCCGCCCTTCGGCAGCTCGCGCCCGCTCTACCCTTTCGCGCCTTCCGGCCCCGTTCCTGAACAAGGATAGGTCGACAAACGCGAGGCGGCAGGCGCTTATTACTCAAATTGGGGAGTGGCCAACCGCCCGAGATAAGGCCGGGCGGGATGCGATCCGGGGAGGCGACCTTGGCGTTTGAACGGGAACCGGCGTCGGCGGGTCCGGCGGACGAACTCGCCATCGCCGCCCGCCTGGCCGGCGAGTTCTTTGTGCGCGGCGTCGAGATCGTCGCCCGCGCCCACGGCGGCGACCTCCTGCGGGGAATTATCTTCACCGCCATCGCCGTCGCCAATGGCGAGGCGGCGCCGGTCTCCGGCGGTGGGCCCCGCCGGCCTGTCAGCGTGATGTCGATCGCCCATTCCATCGGCGTGCCCTACGAAACCACCCGCCGCTATGTGAATATGCTGGTTGCCGACGGCCTGTGCGTCCGCGATGGACGGCGGGGCGTCCTGATCCCCGAATCCGCCCTGATGAGGCCCGAGATGGAGGTCGCCTACCGGGAGACCTTCGCCAGCATCAACCGCCTGGCGTCTGCCCTTCGCCGCATCAACTACGCGCCGCAGTAGCCGCGCCGGCCTCGGGGACATGTACCAAAGGTACGTGTCCCCTTAATCCGTAGCCGCTCGATTGGGGGACACGTACCTGCGGTACATGTCCCCGGCGCTAACCGTCCCGGCCCGCGTGTCGCGTCCTAGTCGAACACAATGACCGAGCGGGCCAGTTCGCCGCGCTTCAGTTCCTCGAAGGCGTCGTTGACCTGCTCCAGCTTGATCCGCTGACCGATCATCTCGTCGAGCTTCAGCTTGCCGGACATGTAGAAGTCCACCAGCCGCGGCATGTCGACAGGGAAGCGGTTGGATCCCATCAGCGAGCCCTGGATGCGCTTTTCGCCGAGGAAGTCGGCGCCGTGCAGCTCGATCATCGTGCCCACCGGGATCATGCCGATGACGTTGCAGGTGCCGCCGCGGGCCAGCATCTTGAAGGCCTGTTCGGTGGTCTTCTTCAGGCCGATGGCCTCGAAGCTGTGGTCGACGCCGCCCTTGGTCAGTTCCATGACGGCCTTGACCGGGTCTTCCTGGCTGGCGTCGATCACGTCGGTGGCGCCGAAGTGCTTGGCCAGGTTCAGTTTGCTGGCGTGCATGTCGATGGCGATGATCCGGCCGGCGCCGGCGATCGCCGCGCCGTTGACCGCCGCCAGGCCGACGCCGCCGCAGCCGATGACGGCGACCGTTTCACCGGCCCGCACACTGGACGTCTGCACCACGGCGCCGACGCCGGTCGTCACCGAGCAGCCGATCAGGGCCGCGCGGTCAAAGGGCATGTCCTTGCGGATCGCGACACAGGCATGCTCGTGGATCAGCATCTGTTCGGCGAACGACGACAGGTTCAGGAACTGGTTCAGGCCGTTGCCCAGGCGCGGCTCGTCGTCCTTGGCGCGGCGCACGTCGCCGCTGACGCAACGGGCCATATGGCCGGTGACGCAGTGATTGCAGTGGCCGCAGAAGGCCGACAAGCAGGTGATGACATGGTCGCCCACCTTCACGGTGCGGACCTCGCTGCCGACAGCCTCCACGATCCCGGCGCTCTCGTGACCCAGCACGGCCGGCAGCGGATGGGGATAGGAGCCCTCGACGAAATGCAGGTCGGAATGGCAGACGCCCGCGGCCTTGGTGCGGATCAGGACCTCGTGCGGGCCCGGCTTGTTGATCGAAATGGTTTCGATCTGGAGCGGCTTGCCCACTTCGCGCAGCACTGCAGCCTTCATCGACGTCTCTCCCCTTGGATTGGTTGCCACAGAGGTTATCGCCGTTCACCGTTCCAGTGGAAGGCCTGCCGCACCGTAACAGGGGAAGAATCTCGACCTTCGAAGCCGCTTCCGATACCCATGGTTAACAGCGGCAGGAGCGAAGTGATGCGCGAGCGGTCTGACATCTCCAGGCGGAGCCTTATGGGCCTGACGGCGTCGGCCGCCGCCCTGGCCCATCCGGCGCTGGCCGCCGCCCCCCAACTGGTGCCGCAGATCCTGTTCACCGGCCTCGACGCCGGCAAGGGCGTCACCGCCTACAAGGGCATCCCCTACGCAAGGCCGCCGGTCGGCCCGCTGCGGTTCGCGCCGCCCGAGCGCGTCGGCTTCCCGCTGGACAAGCGCGCCTGGACGAAGTTCGGCCCGCCGGCGATCCAGAACCCGACCCCCTCGTCGGTCAATCCGACCTCGGAACTGGGACGGGCGCTGCAGACCATCTTCCCGACCGCCGCCGAGGTCGCGGCCCAGAGCGAGGACTGCCTCTATCTGAATGTCTGGACCAACGCCAAACAGCCGGAGACCGGCCGCCCGGTTATGGTCTGGCTGCACGGCGGGGGATTCTCCACCGGCTCCGGCGCCTGGCCGATCTATGACGGCGCGAACCTGGCCGCTGAAGACGTCGTGGTCGTGACCCTGAACCACCGCCTGAGCGTCTTCGGCTATGCCGACCTGCCGGAGGTGGCCAGTTCCGGCAACGCCGGGATGCTGGACATCGTCGCCGCGCTCGAATGGGTGCGGGATTACATCTATCTGTTCGGCGGCGACCCCTGCAACGTGACCATCTTCGGTGAGTCCGGCGGCGGCGCGAAGGTCAGCTATCTGCTGGCCATGCCGCGTGCGACGGGCCTGTTCCACCGGGCGATCATCGAAAGCGGCCCCGGCGTGAAAGCGGTTCCCGCCGGCCGCGCGGCAGCCCTCACGGCTGACCTCTACACCGAACTCGGAATTACTCCGGGCGACATCAAGGCGCTGCGGGCGGTCCCTGCAGAACGACTGGTCGCCGCCGCCGCCGAGGGCAGGCAGCCGGGCGCCGGCTTTGACCGCAGCGGCTTCGCGCCGGTGGTCGACGGCCGGATCCTGCCGGCCCAGCCTTGGGACCCGGAAGCGCCCGCTACGGCCAAAAACATTCCGGTGATGATCGGCATCAACCGCGACGAGATGACCCTGTTCATGGCCTCGGCCCCCTGGTTCGGCCAGCTCGACGACGCCGGCCTGCAGAGAATGGCGGCCGGAATCCTCGGCCCGAAGGCGCCGGCCGTCCTGGCCGCGCTGCGCAAGGACTTCCCGAACGACTCCCCGACCTATCTGGCGACCCATCTGGTGACCTATGCCCGGATGTTCGCCGGCTCGGTGCAGATCGCCGAGCGCAAGGCGGCCCAGGGCGGCGCCAAGGTCTACATGTACCTGCTCGAGTGGGGCACGCCCGTCGGGCCGTTCCGCTCCACCCACACCCTCGAGATCCCGCTGGTGTTCGACAACGTCGACAAGGCCCGGGTGCTGGTCGGTGAGGGCCCCGAGCCGCAGGTGCTGGCCAAACAGATGAGCGCGGCCTGGATCGCGTTCGCCCGCACAGGCCACCCGAACACGCCGCTGATCCCGTTCTGGCCCTATTACGAAGCGGAGAAGCGGTCGGTGATGGTGTTCAACCTCAAGAGCCGGGTGGTTGAGGATCCCTACGCCGCGACCCGCAAGGCCGTGACCTGACTGCGTCCTTCGAGACGCGGACCTGAGGGTCCGCTCCTCAGGATGACGAACACCACTGCCCGTCATGGTGAGGAGCGCGGAGCGCGTCTCGAACCACGCACGTTTTGACAGCGGCCATCGCCGGGCATAACGGCAAGCCATGACCAGCCGCACCCTCTTCGTCACCCGCCTGCATGAAGCCAGCCTCGCCGCCGACAAGGGCTTCGACGCCCTGAACGGTGATCTCGAGGACGCCTGCCGGATGCTGGCGGCGGAGGACCAGGCCGGGCGAGCCTGGTGCAAGGCCAACGCCTATCCGGGCTACACCTCCTACGCCTCGCTCAACGACCTGCCGCAGCGGGTCACGGCCTTCGCCGACCTGAAGAAGCGCCTGGACAAGCAGGCTGCCGCCTTCGCGGTCGACCTGGCGTTCGACCTCAAGGGCCGGCGGCTGGTGATGGACAGCCTGTGGGTCAACGTCCTCAAGCCGGGCGGGGCGCACACCAGCCACATCCATCCCCACAGCGTGATCAGCGGGACCTATTACGTCGCCACGCCGCCCGGCGCCTCGGCGCTGAAGCTCGAGGATCCGCGGCTGCCGATGATGATGGCGGCGCCGTCGCGCACGAAGGAAGCGCCGGAGGATCTGCAGACCTTCGTCTACGTCGCTCCGGCGCCCGGGACCGTCCTCATGTGGGAGAGCTGGCTGCGACACGAGGTGCCGGCCAACGGCGCCAGGAGCAACCGCATCTCCGTCAGCTTCAACTACGCCTGGGCGTAGCCGACGCCTGTTCTAATAGGCGCTGGACCGCTTGCGTTCCCTGGCCGCCACAGCGCCCGGGATCGACAGGAAAGCCGACAGCATCCACAGCGTCGTGGCCAGGATCAGGCCGCGCTGCCAGAGACCGGCGTCCGCCGCCTTGACCAGGTTGAGGCCGCCCACGTTCATCGTCAGCGCCAGAAGGGCCGCCCCGGCCAGGAAGCTGACGACCGCCAGGGTCTTGGCGCCCGAGACTTCGCTGCGGTCGCCCAGGGACAGGAACGCCAGCAGCGGAGCTGCTATGCCGGCATAGCCGAGGTGGTAGGCGCCGTGCATCGCCGACGGCATTGGATGCATGCCCGCGATCAGGATCGAAGCCCCGAACAGTCCGATCGCCACGGCGGTCAGCAGCGGCATCAGAACGCCGCCGCCCAGCTTACGCATGCCGAGCAAGAAGCCCAGGCCGCCGAGGATGATCGCACCGCCCGCGGCCATAAGGCCGTAGTTGAACAGCGTCGCCGCGGGAGCGCCGGCCTGGCCGAGCTCACTGACCTGCTGGGTCATGTGATTGTAGCCGGGCGTCATGAAACCGCCCACCGCGATGGCGGCGTAGATTGCGAGAGGACCAAGGGCCCCGAGACGCAGCAGCAATGAGGCTAGCATCGTGGCCTCCCCCTTATTGTTTTTTCCTGCCCGGACGCTCGCAGCCCGCGGACCCGGCGTCAACGAGATGCCCGCCGTGGGTGAACAACGGCTGACAAACCTCCACCGGGAAAGGTTCAGCCGGACCGTTGTTATCTGGGCGCATGAGGGGCTTGGCCCTCGTTGGGAGGCTACTATGAACAAGGTTTCGCTTGGTATCGCGGGGGCGGCTGCCGCCATCATCACCCTCACCGCTCCGGCCGTCGCCAGCGCTGCGGAAATCAACTGTCCGGCGTCTCAGGTCCGGCGCGAGATCACCACCCCGCTGCCCGGCGGCTGGTGGAACACCCCGATCGTCAACTCCCTGACCAACACCGCGGTGGTCAACATCGGTGGGTCTCCGGCCCTGCAGTGCCTGTACGGGCCGGCCGGCAGCATCCAGCGCAACGCGCCCGCCGGCATGGCCTGCACCGCCCGGCCGGGCGGCTTCAGCTGCCATCCGCTGGCCCCGCCCCCGCCGCCGACGCCGCCGACCTTCTCGACGGGCGGCGTGGAGCTGCCGCAGACCTACCTGGTCAACTTCGACAACGGCGCCGTTGGCGGCGGCCCCGGCTCCGATCTCTGGTTCCAGGCGGCGACGCCGGCGATGATGTTCCTGACCCCCCGCAACGGCGCGAAGATGGCCGTGGGTGATCGTAGCAACCGCGGCTTCGCCGGCTGCAGCGTCGCCAGCTTCAGCACGGCGCGCGTGCCGATCCTGGCGGTGCCCGTCGGCAGCTACGTCTGCATGAAGACCAACACCGGCCGCATCAGCCAGTTCAGGGTCAACGGGATCAACCCCGGCTACCCGAAGGTCCTGCAGCTCGGCTACACCACCTGGGGCTTCTAGGGCCCTGCGGGCGCCCTCCCTTCGGGGAGGGCGTTACGCTTCCACTTCCCGCGCGCCCAGAAGGCGCAACAGGCGGGGCCAGACCTGGAAGAACGACGACAGGAATCCGATGACCGTCGCCACACCCTGGAACACCGCCCAGACGGTATCCATCAGCGGATTGGCGAACATCAGGCCGGCCAGCTTGAACAGGGCCTGGCTGATCTGGATGCGGAACTGCGCGTAGACGGCCGAGTACTCGATCGAGGCCTGGCCGATCCAGGCCGCCGTGATCGCGCCCAGCACCGGCCCCCAGAGCAGCGGCAGGAACAACAGCACCGCCAACACCAGCACGACCAGCCGCGTGGCGACCGTCTCGCGCCCGTTGAGCAGGGTCGCGACCATCACCGCCACGACGGCCAACGTCAGGGCGACGAAGACGACCGGCAGGATCAGGTCGGCGACCTCGACCAGCCTCATCTTCGCCAGCGCGCCGCCCGCCAGGATGCCGATCGCCGTCACCACGAAGCTGATCAGCCAGGCGGCCCCGTACTGGCCGAGCCGCTTGCGAATGAGCGCGCCGTTGAACATGACCGCCTCCCCCTACATCGACGCGGCGGCGTAGGAGACCCCGCCGTCAACCGCGATGGTGATGCCCACGCAATAGTCGCCGGCGCGGGACGCCAGGTAGATCGCCGCGCCCTGCATGTCCTCGTCCGTGCCGATCCGGCGTGACGGAATGCGGGCGGCGACGGCCTCGGACTGGTCGCGCGCCGTGATGTTCATCTCCGAGGCGAAGGCTCCCGGCGCGATGGCGGTGACGACGATGTTGTCCTCGATCAGGCGGCCAGCCATGCGACGGGTCAGATGGATCAGCCCCGACTTGCTGGCCTGGTAGCTGTAGGTCTCCTGCGGATTGGGCCGGATGCCATCGATCGAGGCGATGTTGATCACCTTGGCCGGCCGCTCGTGGCTGGCGGCCGCCCGCAGCGCCGGCGCCAGGGCCTGGGTCAGGAAGAAGGGCGACTTGAGGTTCAGGTTCATCACCTTGTCCCAGCCGGCCTCCGGAAACTGGTCGAACTCGGCCAGCCAGGCCGCGCCGGCGTTGTTGACCAGGATGTCGAGGCTGGTCTCGTACTTGCCGTAGGCCTGGGCCAGCAGATTGCATCCCTCGACCGTCGAGACATCCTGCGGCAGCGAGATGCAGACCCCGCCGCCGGCCGACAGTTCGGCCGCCGTGGCGTCGCAGGCGCCGGCCTTGCGCGAGGAGATGTAGACCCGCGCCCCGGCGGCGATGAAGCCCGCGGCGATCATCTTGCCGATGCCGCGCGAGCCGCCGGTGATCAGGGCGGTGCGGCCCTTGAGGGAAAAGAGGTCGGTGCTCATGGGTTCGTCCTGTGTGAAGGGCCGCGCGCTACCAGCGCCGCTTGCCGGTGACCGTCTCGAATAACAGGCGGAAGTCGCCCATCAGGCTCCAGAGCGGGTATTTGAAGGTGGCGGGGGTGTTTTTCTCGAAGACGAAATGCCCGACCCAGGCGAAGCCGTAGCCGATCACCGGCATGGCCGCGAACCACCACGGATTGCGCGTCAGCAGGGCTGTGACGAAGGCGGCGATGACCAGCCCGGTTCCCACCACATGGATCCGCCGGCAGGTCCGGTTCGAATGCTCGTGGATGTAGAACGGATAGAAGGCCTCGAACGAGGCGTAGCGGCCGGTGTCGGGGTCGGTCTTGCTCATGGCGCGAAAGGTGCGGCAGGCCCGCCCCGCTGGCAAGCCGGTGTTCACCATGCATCTTCACCACGCCTGTGCACGGCCCGCTAAGCGCGACGGGTGCAGGATGGCCGCTCGCCAACGGGAGAAACCCGCCATGCAGGCCCTGCCCATCGCCGCCGCCGGTCTCAACGACGCTGCCGCCCGCTTCGACGCCAGCGCCCGCCGGACGGCCGCCGCGCCGCAGGAGGACCCGGTCCGCGAGGTCGTCGCACGGGTCGAGGCGAAGGCGGCGGTGGAAGCCAATGCCGCGGTGATTCGCACGGTCGACCGGATGACCGGTCGTCTACTGGACATGCTGGCCTGACCCAGCCCGATCAGGTTCTCTCGCGGCGGAGGTCGTCCTGATGTCTTGATGAGCATCCTGGCTCCGGCGGGACCTTCGTCAAGGACGAGGCCGAAGGCCTCGCCGCTGCGCGGCCGCGAAGCGGTCCTTGACCAGGGTCGCCGTCCGGAGCGGACCATTCCATCAAGGCCTTCAGGGCGTACCAGCATCCGTGCATGTGGAGGGTCAGCACGCCAGCGTGCGCCGTCACCCGCGCTCCAGTTCCTCGCCCAGCCTGACCATCAGCCCCTCGGTTCCCTCGATCCGGCCCTCCACGTTGCCGTCCAGGTAGACGCCCTGTTCGGTGAAGACCAGGCGCGTGCCCTTGCCCTCCGGCTGGAACTCCACCGTCGACAACGACGAGGACAGCGGAGCGCCGCCCAGGGTCATGGCGTAGGCGTAGATCACCCGCTCGTTCGGCGCGACGTCCAGGTAGAGGCTGTCGTTGGTGATGATCACCTCTGCTCCGGGCGGGCTGAAGCGGCTGGACTCCGCCTTGCCCACGCCGGGTTCGCCGCCGCTGTGCGCGTGAAGCGTCCAGTCGTGGACCCGGAAGAACCAGCGCTTCCGGGCGTCCGGGTCGGTGAAGGCGTGGAAGACGCGCGCGGGCGGGGCGTCATAGACGCGCTCGACGCAGAAGGTGGCGTGGGTCAGGGCGGAGGGCATGATCGGCGTCCTTCAGGCTTCGTCGGCGGGCTTTGTGGCCGCCAGATACTCGCCCAGCCGGTCAAGCTGTTGCTCGACGGTGATGCGGCGGGTGTTGATCCACTTTTCGGCCTGGGTCAGCACGGTGGTGTCGAGCGTACAGGTCCGGACCCGCCCGACCTTCTGGCTCTTCACCAGGCCGGCGGCCTCGAGCACCGCGATATGCTGGCCGACGGCGGCAAGGCTCATCGGCAAGGGTTCGGCCAGTTGACTGACCGACGCGGGGCCAATCGTCAGGCGCTCGAGCATGCCGCGCCGCGCAGGATCGGCGAGGGCCTGGAACACTGCGTCGAGCGGCGGCGGTCCGGCAGGTGATTGCGATTGCTGAAGCATGCACTTTAGTAATTCGGGCGGCGGCCCCGTGCAAGCGAAAGCTAAAGCAACTGCTTTATCGAGCCCTGTCACGGAACAGCGGTCTGTTTGGCGCGTTGCCGGGAGCCGGAAGCGCTTCGCCGCCGGTCAGCGCCCAGGCGCACATCCGGAAAGACACCCCATGGCCAATCGCAGCCCCTCGCTGATGCTGACCGCCCCCTCGACCCCGCTGTTCCTGGTGGCCGTCGTTCTGGCCGTGGCCGCCGCAATCGCCCACTACGGCAACGTGGCCATCCCGCTGATCAGTCCCAATGTCATCGAGACGCTGCTGCTGGCGTTCGGCGTGCTGACGGCCGGCGTGCTGATGCGTGGGGCGTAGGGCCGCCCTCCCTCCCCTTCATGGGGAGGGACAGACCGCGCAGCGGTCAGGGTGGGGGCGCCGGATGACATGCCGGCTGCATGGGGGGTAACGCCCCACCCGTCCGGCCTTCGGCCGTCCACCCTCCCCATGAAGGGGAGGGAGACGTCCTTAACCTAGCTGTCCAGGAAACTCCGAAGCTTCCGGCTGCGGCTCGGGTGCTTCAGCTTGCGCAGGGCCTTGGCTTCGATCTGGCGGATGCGTTCGCGGGTGACCGAGAACTGCTGGCCGACTTCTTCCAGGGTGTGGTCGGTGTTCATGCCGATGCCGAAGCGCATGCGCAGGACGCGTTCCTCGCGCGGCGTCAGGGACGCCAGCACGCGGGTGGTGGTCTCGCGCAGGTTGGACTGGATCGCCGCGTCGATGGGCAGGATGGCGTTCTTGTCCTCGATGAAGTCGCCGAGGTGGCTGTCTTCCTCGTCGCCGATCGGCGTTTCGAGGGAGATCGGCTCCTTGGCGATCTTCAGGACCTTGCGGACCTTTTCCAGCGGCATGGCCAGCTTTTCGGACAGCTCTTCCGGGGTCGGCTCGCGGCCGATCTCGTGCAGCATCTGGCGGCTGGTGCGGACGATCTTGTTGATCGTCTCGATCATGTGGACCGGGATGCGGATGGTCCGCGCCTGGTCGGCGATCGAGCGGGTGATCGCCTGGCGGATCCACCAGGTGGCGTAGGTCGAGAACTTGTAACCGCGGCGGTACTCGAACTTGTCGACCGCCTTCATCAGGCCGATGTTGCCCTCCTGGATCAGGTCCAGGAACTGCAGGCCGCGGTTGGTGTACTTCTTGGCGATGGAGATCACGAGGCGCAGGTTGGCCTCGACCATTTCCTTCTTGGCCTGACGGGCTTCGCGCTCGCCCTTCTGGACGGTCTGGACGATGCGGCGGTAGTCATCGATCGGCACGCCGGTCTCGGTGGCGAGGGCGGCGACTTCCTGGCGGATGTCGCGGATCGAGCTGTCATCGTTCTCGCTGAACTTGGTCCAGCGCACGCCCAGCGCCTTGACCTTTTCCGACCAGTTGGGGTCGAGCTCGGCGCCGAAATAGGCCTTGAGGAACTCGGCGCGGCTGATGCCGTAGCTGTCGGCCAGGCGCAGCAGACGGCCTTCCAGCGCGATCAGGCGACGGTTGATCGCATACAGCTGATCGACCAGCGCCTCGATGCGGTTGTTGTTCAGTTTGAGGGTCTTGAGGCGGGTGACGATGGCCAGCGAGGCGCCTTCATAGGCCTTGCGGTCCTCGTCCTTCAGGTCGCCGCCCTTGAGCCGGCGCTCGACCAGCTTTTCCTGCAGGCGACGGAAGGCGTCGAACTCGGCGGCGATGGCGTCCAGCGTCTCCATGACGCTTTCGCGCAGTTCGCCTTCCATGGCGCTGACCGTCGGACCCGCGCCGTCGTCGAAGTCGTCGTCGTCGTCTTCGCCCTCGGGCTTCTCCTCGCCCTCGACCGCTTCCTTGGGCTCGGCCGGCTCGGCGTCCTCGGTGGGCACGATCACCGGCGCGGCCGGGAACATCACGCCGTAGGTGCCTTCCAGGTCGATCACCTCGCGCAGCAGGATCCGGCCGGTGCCGAGCTCCTCGCGCCAGACCATGATCGCCTCAAACGTCAGAGCGCTTTCGCACAGGCCGCGGATCATCGTGTCGCGGCCGGCCTCGATGCGCTTGGCGATGGCGATTTCGCCCTCGCGCGACAGCAGTTCGACGCTGCCCATCTCGCGCAGATACATCCGCACGGGGTCGTCGGTGCGGTCGTAGGTTCCCTTGGTCTCGGCCTCGGTGACGATGGCCTGTTCGCCGGCCGCGACGACCTCGCCGCCCTCGCCTTCGGCCGCGTCTTCTTCCGCCTCAACGACGTTGACGCCCATCTCCGACAGCATGGCCAGCGTGTCCTCGATGGACTCGGAGGTCACTTCCTCGCTGGGCAGCACCTTGTTCAGCTCGTCCATCGTGACGTAGCCGCGGGCTTTCGCCTGCTTGATGAACTTCTTGACCCCGGCGTCGGTGAGGTCGAGCAGCGGGCCGTCCTTCTCGGGGGCCTCGGGCGCGTCGGTCTGGTCGGTGGCGGTCGTGCTCATTGCGATCTCCGGCGGGCCGCGGCGGGGGTGCGGGACGCCTCAAAAATTCGGTCGTGACGCGATCAGGCGTCTCAGGGAGAGGTTTCACCGTCCGTCCACAGGGCTCCCGAGCGAACCGTGCGCTTGAGGGTATCCCGCTCGGCCTTGAGCCGCTCCAGCGCCGCCATGTCAGATCGCCCGCCCAGGTTTCCCTTGGCGGAGGATACGGCAGCCTCGAGCGCAGCCAGTCGGTTCAGAACCTCAAAAGCGTACGTCCACTGGGACCTGGCGGTGGCGAGGGTGACATCCTGTTTCAGGAAGGGCGCGCCTGCTTGAGCAGCGGCCCGGTCGATGTCAGTCAGCAGCCCGGCAAATCCACGATCCCGCAGATGGCGTGCGAGAGCCCCGGAGTCAAGGTGATCAGCGTCAAGACGAAGGCGAATGATCTCGGCGGCCAGCGCCGAAAGCGCAGGATCACCGAAGCCGTCGCGCTCAAACGTCTCAAGGTGATCGTCCAGCCGATGGGGGTCGTCGAGCACGCCGCGGGCCAGCGCAGCGGCCAGCGGATCGAGCGCGGTGGACAGCCGTTTGGCCGCCGCCTTGCCCTCCGGCGTCGGGAAGGTCGCCTCGAACATCTGCCCCTGCCGGCCGCCGGGCTTCCACGGCCGGTTCGGGACGAATGGCTGCCGCCCGCCCTGCGGCGGCTTCTGGAACAGGGCGTCGAACCGGCCCAGCAGGTCGTCGCGATAGGCCTGGGCGAGGTCCTTGTCGGCGATGGTGTTGGCCTTCTCGCGCAGCCGCGCCTTCAGGCCAGCCTTGCGTTCCGGCGAGTCCAGCGGCTCCTGGTCGCGCTCGCGCACGAACAGGGCGTCGGCGAAAGGCGTGGTCTGGGCCAGCTGAGCGCGCAGGGCGGCGGGCCCCTGTTCGCGCAGGACGTCGTCGGGATCCTTGCCGCCGGTGACGATGGCGAAGCGGAAGCTCTTGCCCGGCTTGAGCAGCGGCAGGGCGCGGTCGATGGCCCGGCTGGCGGCCCGCCGCCCGGCGCCGTCGCCGTCGAAGCAGAGGGTCGGCTCGGGGTGCAGCCGCCACAGCACCTCCAACTGCTCTTCCGTCAGGGCCGTGCCCATCGGCGCCATCGCCGCGATCCCCGCCCGCTGGCAGGCGATGACGTCCATGTAGCCCTCGACCACCACAAGGGCGTTGTCCTCGCCGTCAGCCGACGGCGGCCCGGCGTGCAGGATCTTGCGCGCCTCGGGCAGGCCGTAGAGCAGGCGGCCTTTTGAGAAGATGCTGGTCTCGGGGCCGTTGAGGTATTTGGCGCGGGCCTCCGGATCCATCGCCCGGCCGCCGAACGAAACCGTGCGGCCGCGCTGGTCGGCGATCGGGAAGATGATCCGGTCGCGGAACCGGTCGTAGGGCGCTCCGCCGTCTTCGGGCGCAATGAGGAGCCCCGCCTCGACCAGCTCGGCCGGGCGGGCGCCCTTGGCGATCAGATAGTCTTTCAGGGCGGTGCGGCCGGACGGCGCGAAGCCGAGCCGGAAGCGGCTCCATTCGGTCTCGGGCAGGCCCCGGCGGATCAGGGTCTCGCGGGCGTCCCGGCCGGCGGGGCGCCGCAGTTCGCCCTCGAACCAGGTCGCGGCCAGCTCCAGCCATTCCGCCAGACCCTGGCGCTTCTTGTCCTGCTCGGCGGCCTGGGGATCAGGCGCGGGCATCTGCATCCCGGCCTCGCCGGCCAGCCGCTCGACGGCCTCGACGAAGCTGAGCCGCTCGGTCTCCTGCAGGAAGCTGATCAGGTCGCCGTGCTTGCCGCTGGAGAAGTCGTGGAAGAAGCCCTTGTCGTCGTTGACGAAGAAGCTGGGCGACCGCTCCTTGGTGAACGGCGACAGCCCGACGAACTCGCGACCCTGACGCTTCAGCTTCACGGTCTTGCCGATCACGTCCGACAGGCGGAGGCGCGACTTGATCTCTTCGAGGAAGCGGTCGTCGAAACGCATGAGGCCAGCATATCGCGGATGAGAGGGTCCAGCGCTAGTCGCCCGAATATTCCTTCTCCCGGAGGGAGAAGGAAGGGCCCACCCGCGAGCTTGCGAGCAGGGTGGGAGGTTGAGGGATTACGGTCTGTGCGGGCTTGGCGACGCCGTAACCCCTCACCCTCCCGCCGCTTCGCGCCGGGCCCCTCCCTCTCCCTTCAGGGAGAGGGAAACAAGTGTCCCAGCTTCTCGGGATTGCGGATGATGTAGATCGCCGCGATGCGCTCGCCGGTCTCGTCGGGCTCGAAGGCCATTGTCTGGAAGCCGTCGTCGAGGGTCATGACCACCCCGGCCGCGCCGTTGATGGTCGCCGGACGGATGCCGCCGGGAACGGGGAAACCCTTGCGCTTCCAGAGGCCGTTGAGCAGCAGCATCACGTCGTCGCGCCCGATCATCGGCCGCAGCGCGGCCGGCCGCTTGCCGCCGCCATCGGAGATCAGCACCGCGTCCTCGGCCAGCAACGCCGACAGGCCGGACAGGTCGTTGGCGGCGGCGGCGTTGAGGAAGGCCGCGGCCAGGCGGACGGCGCGATCCTGGGGCACGACGAAGCGGGGCCGGGCGTCCTGGACGTGGCTCCGCGCGCGGCTGGCCAGCTGGCGTACGGCGGGTTCGGTCTTGCCGAGGGCGGCGGCGATGGCCGCGTAGTCCTGGTCGAACACGTCGTGCAGCAGGAACACCGCCCGTTCGAGCGGCGAGAGCCGCTCCAGCGCCAGCAGGAAGGCCACCGAGACGTCCTCGGCCCGCTCGACCGGGTCGAGGCCCGGCTCCTCGATCAGCGGTTCGGGCAGCCAGGGGCCGACATAGGTCTCGCGCCGGGCGCGGGCCGACTTCAGCCGGTCGAGGCACAGGCGGGTGACCGCCTGGACCAGCCAGGCCTGGGGATTGTCCGCCGCCCCGCCGGCCCGGTCCCAGCGAAGCCAGGCGTCCTGCACCGCATCCTCCGCCTCGCTGACCGACCCGAGCATGCGGTAGGCCAGCCGCTTGAGGCGGGGCCGCTCCTGCTCGAAGATGGCGGTCCGGTCGGTCAAGCGGCGATCAACTCCGGCCGAAGGAAGGGCGCCGGCGCTCCCGCCACGATCACCCGGGAGCAGGTCTTCCCGTGGCCGAGGCCGTACTTCAGCGTGGGATACATCCGCGCGGTGGTCAGGGCGAGGCTGAGGGCGACCACCGCCTTTCGGCCCCAGCGCCGGACGATCTCGTCGCGGACCTCTTCGGAGTCGGCGAGATGCCGGTCGAGCACCGCCTGGGCGAAGTCGTAGCCGAGGGCCGCCGTCTCGCCCATCGCCGACCGGTCGCCGGCGAGGATGGCGCGCAGCACGTCGGGCTTCACCCCGCCCGCCGTGGCGATATCGACGCTGATCTGGGTGCAGGGACCGCAGTCCTCGGCCAGGGTCCCGACGATGCCCGCGGCCGCCATGGCCGCCGCCGGGGCGTCCTTGCTGTGGCCCAGCGCCGGCAGGAAGCTGAAGCGGAAGAAGGTCCCGGTCCCGGCGTCGAGCAGGTCGTGCATGTAGGCGGCGTCGTAGCCCCACTGCTGTTCGAACTTGCGGATCTGGCCGCGGAAGAAGGCTTTCAGCATGGTCAGGCTCCCGTGAGAGGTCGCGCCCGCCAGGCGACCCAGGCGGTCAGCAGGGCGGGCAGGAAGACGCCTGGAAAGTCGCGCGCGAAATCGCTGAGCGGGCTGGAGCCGCAGGCCCCGTCGCCCACATGGATCGCGGCGTGCAGCAGCAGGAACACCGCCGCGCAGACCAGCGCCGGCCAGCCCTGCGCCGGCCGCCAGCTGAACCAGGCAAGGCCCAGGGTCACGGTCAGATAGGCCATGCCGATGTCGCGCACGAAGTGCGGGTTGAACGCGCCGGTCAGCGCCACGCCCGGCACGGCGTCGTACCAGGGCAGCGGGGCGACGATCATGGCGAGGCCATTGGCGCCCAGCACGACGGCGAGGACGGCGGTGATCCAGCGGTTCATGGTCGGCGCTCCAGTGTCAGGGGGAAGACGAGACAGCCGGCGCGATTGTGACATGGTTGGTCACCCCCAAGGGCAGGGGAACCACGTATGGCGGGGGACAGTGCGCGATAGTCTCCCTTCCTCCTCGATGGAGGAAGGGCCGGGGATGGAGGTGCGGCGACAGTGCAACGGGGAAGGCGCTGTTGGGCGCCAGCGCCCTGCTGAGCCCTTCGCCAAACACTGTGGCCACACCACCACCCAACCCTCCTCCATCGAGGAGGAGGGCTTTTCGTGGGCGCGCTCGTCTATGCGATTACCTGCCCCCGAAGGGGAAGCCCTTAAGCCGCCGCGCTGGGCCGGGCCTTCATGCGTTCGAACCAGGCGGTGACCCAGGCGGCCTCGGCCGGGATCGGCTGGCCGACGGAGGCGCCGAAGTCGAGGAAGGCGAACAGCAGGATGTCCGCCAGGCTGATGCGGTCGCCGCAGACGAAGGCGCGGCCGGTCAGCTGGCCGTCCAGCCACAGCAGGCGGTCGCGCGCGATGGCCTTCAGTTCCGCGGCGCCCTCGGCCCCGACCAGCTTCATGCGCGGCGCGAACAGGCCACGGCCTTCCGAGGCGCGGAAGCCGTTGGCCATGGGTTCGCAGACGTTGAGGTCGATCCGGCGGGTCCACATACGGGTTTCCGCCCGCTCCTCGGCCGTCGCGCCGATCAGCGACGGCGTCGGGTGCTTCTCCTCAAGGTACTCGCAGATGGCCGTGATCTCGGTGATCACCTGGCCGTCCGCCAGCTGCAGCGCCGGGGTCTGGCCCGCGACATTGACCTCGCCGGCATAGGCCGGCTGGCGGTTCTCACCGCCCAACAGATCGATCTCGATCGTCGGCAGTGTGACGCCCTTCTCGGCGGCGAACATCCGGACCATGCGCGGGTTAGGGCCGATGGAGTTGTAGAGTTTCATGGTGCGTTTCCCTGTTCTGGTTTCAGTCAGCCGGCCGCCGCATCGGCGTAGCCGGCGTAGCTGTCTTTCAGTGTCGCGTGGTTCAGCAGCATCTCGGCCAGCTGGCGCGTGCCCGAGGCGTCGAAGATCCGGCTGCGGACCCAGTAGGACTCGGTCCGCCGGCTGTCGGCCAGGGCGGCGATCTCGCGGCGGATCAGATAGGTCTCGCCGACGAACAGCGGCCCCTCGATCATGCGGATCTCCTGGTCGGCGAACAGGCCGACGGCGGGTCCCTTCACCGGGAACTTCGCGCTGTGGCTGGAGTATTCCGCCAGCACGCTGACCATCTCCAGCGGGATGATCGCCCGGCCCCACGGGGAGGCGTCCGCGTCGCTGTACCAGGGAGAATTTTCGGTGATCCGGGCCAGCTTCTCGTTCAGCGAGAAGGGGTAGAGCGCGCCCATATGCTGGTCGGGGGCCATGGTCACCAGCTCGTCGACGGCGCCCCTAAGGCCGACCGACAGGTCTTCGAGAATCAGCAGTTTGCCCGGCGGACGCAGGCCGGCCATGCGGGCTTCCAGCAGCGTCTCGCCGTGGTCGGGACCGAGGCTGGCCGACGCCTCCAGCACCGGCGTGCCGTCGGCCTTCTCGGCGCGAACCAGGGTGCGGGTGGCGCCCTCCGGCGGGATCTCGACGATGGCCCGCACCTCTTCGCCTTCGACGACCATGTTCTGGTAGTGGGCCGACAGGCAGCCGCGCTCAAACCAGGCGTTGCCCCAGATCTTCGCCAGCAGTGGCGGGAACAGGCTGAAGTGGGTAGGGCCTTCGATCGGCCCGGCGCGGAAGCCGAGCTTCTCGGCCATGGCGTCGTCGTGGATCGAGCTGTGCCCGCCGTATTCCTGGTCCTGCAGCATCTGGCGCGGCGCGCGCAGGGGACCCACCAGGGTCAGGGGCGTGTCGAAGCTCATGGCGGTCTCTCGCATCTGATGCTGAGCCTTTGAGCGGCGCCGGGCGCGGGTCGTCAAGCGAACAACGGTCGTTGACCGGCCGCGAAAACTGCGGACCACTCCGGCCCATGACAGACACTCCCTCCGCCGCGCGGCGCATCGGCCCCTTGCTGGCCACCGTCCTGGTGGCGGGCAACATGATCGGCTCCGGGGTGTTCCTGCTGCCGGCCACCCTCGCGGCCATAGGCTCTTCGACGATCATCGGCTGGGTCATCGCCTCGGCCGGCGCGATGCTGCTGGCGGGGGTTTTCGCCCTGCTGGCTATCCTCAAGCCAACGCCGGACGGTCTGGTCGACTATCCGGCGCAGGGCCTGCATCCCTTCTTCGGCTTCGCCAACTGGCTCCTCTACTGGCTGGCCAACTGGGCCGGCGTACCCGCCATAGCCCTGGCGATCACCGGCTACCTGTCCTTCTTCATTCCGGCCTTGAAGGAGCCCCTGGCCGGCGTCTGGGCGACAATCGGGTTCATCTGGCTGATGACCCTGGCCAACATTATCGGCGCCCGGACCGTTACGCGCCTGGGCGGAATGACCCTGCTGATTGGCCTTGCGCCGATCATCGTGGCGACCGTCCTCGCGTTGCTGGCTTTCGACGCCGACACCTTCGCGGCGGGCTGGAACGTCACCGGCAAACCGCTGCCCCAGACCGTTGGCGCTTCGCTGGCCCCGATCTTCTGGGCCTTCCTCGGGCTGGAAAGCGCCAGCATGGCCGCCGCCGTGGTCCGGGATCCCGAGCGGAACATTCCGCGAGCGGCGCTCGGCGGCGTTGGCCTGGCCGCCGTGGTCTATGTGGCAGCGTCGGTCGCCATGATGGGCGCGATCCCTGCGGCGACGCTGGCCCAATCGTCAGCGCCCTTCGCCGACGCCATCGCCGTGCTGGCCGGCCCAACCGCCGCAGCGATCATCGCGGTCTGCGCCATGCTCAAGGCGGCCGGCACCCTGGGCGGCTGGATCCTGGTGACGGCCGAGGCCACGCGCAGCGGCGCGGCGGCCGGATTCCTGCCAAAGGCCCTGTCCAGCCCCGATCCGGCTCGCGCGCCGGTCCGCGACCTGCTTCTGACCGGCATGCTGATGTCGCTGGTCATCGCGTCCAGCATGTCACCGACGCTGGGCAAGCAGTTCGGGGTGCTGATCAACATCGCGGTCAATCTGAGCATGGCCATGTACGCCCTGTGCGCCCTGGCGCTGGTGAGCTTCGCCCGCCAGATCGCCGACCCGGCCAAGCGCCTCGCCGCGCGGGCCATGGCGCTGGGCGGCGCGGCCTTCTCGGTCTGGGTGGTGGCGGCCTCCGACCCGACCATGCTGGCGCCGAGCCTGTGGGCGTTCGCGGCGACGGTTCCGCTGTACGGGCTGGTGGTGCTGGGGCGGCGGTTGAAGCGGCCGGCCTGATGACGATGCTCCCCACCCTTGTGGGGAGCTGTCAGGCGAAGCCTGACTGAGGGGAGTCGGTGCACGTACTCCCCTCCACCGCCTCCGGCGGTCCCCCTCCCCAGCAAGCTGGGGAGGACCGTTCAGGTCACCACGCCCAGGCCCAGTCCCTCGCCGTCGCCCGGCAGCCGCCGTCGGGCCAGCCTTTCCAGCCGCGGCCGCGGACCACCCGGCCCGTCGCCAGCGCCGTCGGCTCGCCCTCCTTCAGCGCCACGCCGCCGTTGACCAGCACCCAGCGGACCCCGGTCGCGAATTGCTTCGGGGCTTCATAGGTGGCCGTGTCGCCGACGGTCGCCGGGTCGAAGATCACCACATCGGCGAAATTGCCTGCCTTGAGCATGCCCCGGTCGCGCAGGCCGAGGTTCTGCGCCGGCAAGGCCGACAGTCGCCGCACCGCGTCCGCCAGGGTCAGCGCCTTCTCCTCGCGCACATACTTGCCGAGCAGCCGGGCGACATTGCCGTAGGCGCGCGGATGGGTGCTCGAGCCCGCGAACACCCCCTCCGGCGCCAATGCCGCGGCGTCCGAGCCGAAGCTCATCCACGGCAGGGCGACCTGTTTGCGGACGTTCTCCTCGCTCATCAGGAAATAGACCACCTGAACGCGGCTGCCGTCCTCGATGACCAGATCGATGGCCGCGTCCTCGGGACTGACCTTCCGCTCGGCGGCGACCTGGGCCAGGGTCTTGCCGGTCAGGTGCTTGAGTTTCGGATTGCGGAACCCGACCAGCAGCGTCCCCTCGGCGCCCGCGAACCGGTAGAGGTTCTCGAACGCCGGGCTGTCGACGCGCATCTCGGCAATGACTTCCTTGCGGGTCTGCGGGTCCTTCAGCCGCTTGATCCAGGCCTCGCGGCCGCCGGCCTGGACCCAGGTCGGCATGGCGGCGTCCAGGCCGGTCGACCCGGCGGTGTAGGTGTACATGTCGGCGCTGATCCGCAGGCCCGACGCGCGCGCCGCCTCGATCTTCGCGATGGCGGCGTCGATCTTGTGCCAGTTGGCCTTGCCGGCGGCCTTCAGGTGATAGATCTCGGCCGGCGCGCCGGAGCGGCGGGAAATCTCGATCAGCTCGTCGACGGCCTCCAGCAGCCGGTTGCCCTCGCTGCGCATGTGGCTGGTGTAGATCCCGCCGCAGCGGCCGGCCTCGGTGACCAGCGCGACCAGTTCGTCTGTGTCGGCATAGCTGCCGGGCGCATAGATCAGCGAGGAACCGACGCCGAGCGCGCCGTCCTCCATCGCCTGCACCACCAGCGCCTGCATCTTCGCCAGCTCGGCCGGCGAAGGATCGACGTCCTCCTCGCCCAGCACATGGGTGCGCACCGTCTCGGCGCCGACCATCGAGGCGACGTTCTGGGCGATGCCCATTGTCTCCAGCTTGCGCAGATACTCGTCGAGCGTCGCCCAGGTGACCTGGAACTTGATGTCGCCCTGCCGCTCGGTCTCCTGGCGGCGCATCTTCTCGTTCCAGGGCCCCATCGATGAGCCCTCGCCCATCACTTCGAGGGTCACGCCCTGCTTGAGGTCGGACAGGCCGCGGCCGTCGGCCAGCAGGCTCTCGGTCGCCCAGCTGAGCATGTTGATGAAACCGGGAGAGACGGCCAGGCCCGTGGCGTCGATCTCCGTCAGCCGCGCCCCGCGCAGCTTGCGGCCGACCGCGACGATCCGGTCGCCGCGGATGGCCACGTCGCCGACGAACGGCTGGCCGCCGGAGCCGTCGTAGACCGTGCCGCCCCGGATCACAATGTCGAACGGCGCCTCGGCCGACGGGGTGGCGCAGGAGAGGAGCAGCAGGGCGCCGGCGAGGGCCGCGATCGGGGCAAGTCTCAAGTCGGATACTCCCTGCGTGGTTCGAGACGCTCGCCGCAGGGCTCGCTCCTCACCATGACGAACCTTAGTGCAGCACAACCCCGTTCGTCATCCTGAGGAGCGGCGAACCCCCCCGGATCCAGTCCGGGGCTCGAAGGACGCACGCCTAGGGTCCGTACTCAATTGGGCTAGCGGGATTTGTGAGTTGCTGATTCAAGGCTTCTGGAAGGGAGCGTTGATATGGCCAAGCAGATTTACTGGCTCAGCGACGAGGAGTGGGCCCGGCTGGAACCGCTGCTGCC
>JAIOXZ010000051.1 GCA_021741355.1 Caulobacter sp. | reverse complement strand
CCTGATCGTCCAGAAGTTGAGCGGCAATCCCAAGGCGCTGGGCATTTTCGGCTACAGCTTCCTGGACCAGAACGCCGACAAGTTGCAGGGGAGCCTGATCAACGGCGTCCAGCCCAGCTTCGAAGAGATCGCCTCGGGCAAGTACCCCGTTTCGCGCCCGCTTTTCTTCTACGTCAAGAAGGCGCATGTCGGCCAAATTCCGGGTATGCGTGAATTCGTGGCCGAGTTCGCCAGCGAGAAGTCGTGGGGGCCGGATGGCTATCTGGCCGACAAGGGTCTGATCCCCATGCCCACCGCCGAGCGCAAGGCGATGGCGGAGCAGGCCACCATGATGGCCGATCTGAAGATGTAAGGCGGGAACCGGTCGATGCAGCTTCTAGCCCTGGTGGCCACGCTTCTTCTGCTCTCCGCCGTGGGATTCCACCTTGGGCGCCGCCGGGCCGCCGCGCGTTCTGCGGCGGCCGATCGGCGGCCGCATTCGCTGCCCGTCTATTATGGTTCCTATGTCGCCTTGTGGAGCGGCCTGCCCGCTTTGGTCGTTCTGCTGGGCTGGCTGGCTTTCGAACCGCTGGTGGTGCGTTCGCTGGTCGTCGACTCGCTGCCCCCGGTGGCGCGGGAATTGTCGCCCGAACGGCTGGGCCTGTTGGTCAACGACGTGCGCAATCTGGCGGCCGGCGTGGTCACCTCGCGCGATGTCGATCCCGACATGGCGGCGGCCGCCGAGACCTATCTGCGGCTCAAGCGCCTGGGCGCGGTGGCGGTGGGCGTTCTTTCCCTGGCCGCCGCGATCGGCGGACTGGGTCTGGCGCTGCGCCGTGTGCGCCCGGAATTGCGGGCGCGCAACGCGGTCGAAAAGCTGGTCGAGCGGCTGTTGATCGGCGCCTCGACGATCGCCATTTTCACGACGGTCGGCATCGTGCTGTCGCTGTTGTTCGAGAGCATCCGCTTCTTCAACGCGGTGCCGATCCACGAATTCCTGTTCGGCCTTGAATGGAGCCCGCAGACGGCGATCCGCTCGGATCAGGTCGGCTCGTCGGGTGCTTTCGGGGCGGTGCCGCTGTTCGCCGGCACCTTCCTGATCAGCCTCATCGCCATGGCGGTGGCGATGCCGGTGGGGCTGTTTTCCGCGATCTACATGGCGGAGTACGCGCCGCACCGGCTGCGGGCCGTGATCAAACCGTTGCTCGAGGTGCTGGCCGGCATTCCCACCGTGGTCTACGGCTTTTTCGCGGCGCTGACCGTGGCGCCCCTCCTGCGTGACGCGGGGACCATGCTGGGCCTGGGCGTCTCGTCGGAAAGCGCGCTGGCCGCCGGGGTGGTGATGGGCATCATGATCATCCCCTATGTCTCGTCGATCGCCGACGACGTGATCACGGCGGTGCCGCGGTCGCTGCGCGAGGCCTCGCTGGGCCTGGGGGCGACCCACTCGGAAACCATCCGCCAGGTGGTGCTGCCAGCGGCGTTGCCGGGCATCGTCGGCGGGCTGCTGCTGGCCGTGTCGCGCGCCATCGGCGAGACCATGATCGTGGTGATGGCCGCCGGCATGGCGGCCAATCTGACCGCCAATCCCTTCGAGACGGTAACCACCGTGACCGTCCAGATCGTCACGCTGCTGGTCGGCGACCAGGAATTCGACAGCCCCAAGACCCTGGCCGCCTTCGCGCTGGGGCTGGTGCTGTTCCTGGTCACCCTGGCGCTCAACGTGGCCGCCCTTCAGGTGGTGAAGAGGTTCCGTGAACAATATGATTGACGAACGGACGGCGCGGCGACTGGCCCGCCGCCATGCCGCCGAGCGGCGGTTCAAGCTGTATGGCATGGCCTCGGTGGCGGTGGCGCTGGCCTTCCTGGTGGCGCTGCTGGTGACCATCGTCGGCAAGGGCTATACCGCCTTCGCGCAGACCGAGATCGCGGTCGAGGTGTCGTTCGACGCCGGCCCGGTCAAGGAGGGCGATTTCGCCGGGCTGGTCAAATCCGCCCTGGCGGCCCGCTTCCCCGAGGTCACGGCGCGCAACGACAAGCGCGAGTTGTTCGGCCTGATCAGTTCGGGCGCCGATCGCGTCCTGCGCGACATGGTCCAGGACGATCCGGGCCTGGTCGGACAGAAGCGGGTGGTGACGCTGCTCGCCTCGGACGATGTCGACATGGTGGTCAAGGGCCACGTCACCGCCCAGTCCGGCCGCCTGACGGCCCCTCAAGCCGAATGGCTCGCCTCGTTGCGCCAAACCGGGGCGGTGTCGCTTGGCTTCAACACGACCTTCTTCACGGCCGGCGATTCGCGCGAGCCGGAACTGGCCGGGGTCGGCGGCGCGGTGGTCGGCTCGCTGTTCGCCATGGTGGTGACGCTGTGCCTCGCCTTTCCCTTGGGGGTGTCCACGGCGGTGTATCTCGAGGAATTCGCGCCCAAGAACCGCTGGACCGAGTTGATCGAGGTCAACATCAACAATCTCGCCGCCGTGCCGTCGATTGTCTTCGGCCTGCTGGGCTTGGCGCTGTTCCTCAATTTTCTGAACATGCCGCGATCGGCGCCGCTGGTCGGCGGCTTGGTGCTGACGCTGATGTCGCTGCCGGTGATCATCATCGCCAGCCGCGCCGCGTTGAAGGCGGTTCCGCCCTCGATCCGCGAGGCCGCCCGCGGGTTGGGCGCCTCGCGCCTGCAAGTCGTCACCCATCACGTGCTGCCGCTGGCCATGCCCGGCATCCTGACCGGCACCATCATCGCCACCGCCCACGCGATCGGCGAGACGGCGCCGCTGCTGATGATCGGCATGGTCGCCTTCATCGTCGATATTCCGGCGGGCTTCCTCGACCCCGCCACGGTGCTGCCGGTGCAGGTCTATCTGTGGGCCGACAGCCCGGAACGAGCCTTCGTCGAGCGGACCTCGGCGGCGATCATGATCCTGCTGGCGTTCCTCGCCGTGATGAATCTGCTGGCGATCGTGCTGCGCAAGAAATTCGAAAGACGGTGGTAGTGACATGAACGTTGCGAGCAAACCCGCCATGGGTCAGGCCACCCTGGAAGATCGGCGCTCGGCCAAGGTGTCGGCGCGGGACGTCGACGTGTTCTATGGCGCCAAGCAGGCGCTGAAAAGCGTCAGCATCGACATCCGGCCCAACGAGGTGACGGCGCTGATCGGCCCGTCGGGCTGTGGCAAGTCGACCTTCCTGCGCTGCCTCAACCGCATGAACGACCTGATCGAAACCTGCCGCGTGGCGGGCAGCATCTGGCTGGACGGCGAGGATATCTACACGTCGGGCCTCGACCCAGTGCTGCTTCGCGCCCGAGTCGGCATGGTGTTCCAAAAGCCCAACCCGTTTCCCAAGACGATTTACGACAACGTCGCCTATGGGCCGCGCATCCACGGCTTGGCGCGGTCGCGCGCCGAGTTGGACGAGATCGTGATGACCAGCCTGGAAAAGGCCGGCCTGATCGACGAGGTCAAGGATCGCCTGCAAGAGCAGGGCACCGGGCTGTCGGGCGGCCAGCAGCAGCGCCTGTGCATCGCCCGCGCCATCGCGGTCAGCCCCGAGGTGATCTTGATGGACGAGCCGTGCTCGGCGCTCGATCCGATCGCCACCGCCAAGGTCGAGGAACTGATCGACGAATTGCGCCAACGCTTTACCATCGTGATCGTCACCCACTCGATGCAGCAGGCGGCGCGCGTCTCGCAACGCACCGGCTTCTTCCATCTGGGGGAACTGGTGGAATGCGGCGAGACCGAGCAGATCTTCACCAACCCGCGCCACAAGCTGACGCAGGGCTACATCACCGGCCGCTTCGGTTGAAAGGAATCCCCATGGGCGATCACACGATGCGGGCCTACGACGCCGAACTCGAGCGTCTCACCCAGGCCATCACCCGCATGGGCGGGCTGGCCGAGTCGCAGCTCGATCAGGCGATCGGGGCGCTGGTCCGCCGCGACAGCGACCTCGCCGCCCATGTGGTGGCCGGCGACCACCAGATCGACGATCTCGAGCACGAGGTGCAAAACCTGACGGTGCGGCTGTTGGCCTTGCGCCAGCCGATGGCCATCGACCTGCGGGCCATCGTCGCCGCCTTGCGCATCTCGTCCGATCTCGAACGGATCGGCGATTACGCCGCCAACGTCGCCAAGCGCGCCCTGGTGCTGAATCGCATCCCGATGGTCGAGCCGGTCGGCGCCATCCCGCGGATGGGCCGGGTGGTCGCCGAGATCATCCGCGAGGTGCTGGACGCCTATGTCGAAAACGACGCCGACAAGGCCTTGGCCGCGTGGCGCCGGGACGAGGAGGTGGACGAGATGCACACCAGCCTGTTCCGCGAACTGATCACCTACATGATGGAAGACCCGCGCAACATCACTGCCTGCACGCATCTGATGTTCATCGCCAAGAATATCGAGCGGATCGGCGACCACGCCACCAACGTGGCCGAGACCATCCATTTCCAGGTCAGGGGCACGCCGATCGCGGGGGAACGGCCCAAGGCCGACGCGATCGCGCCGCCGCCCCGGGCCGCGGAGGAGAGCCCATGAAGCCCCTCGTCCTGGTTGTCGAGGACGAGGCGCCGCTGGTCACCCTGTTGCGCTACAATCTTGAGAAGGAGGGCTATCGCGTTCTCGAAGCCGGCGACGGCGAGGAGGCGCTGACCCTGGTGGCGGAATCCTCGCCCGACCTGATCCTGCTCGACTGGATGCTGCCGCTGATGTCGGGCATCGAGGTCTGCCGCCAGATTCGCCGCAAGCCGGCCAGCCGCGACGTGCCCATCGTCATGCTGACGGCGCGCGGCGACGAGGCCGACAAGGTGCGCGGGCTGAACACCGGGGCCGACGACTACCTGACCAAGCCGTTCTCAGTGCCCGAGCTGATGGCCCGCGTGCGCGCCCTGCTGCGCCGCGCCCAGCCGACCCCCGACAAGGGCGTGCTGTCCTTTCAAGACCTTTCCATGGACCTGACCGCCCACCGCGTCACCCGCGCCGGCCGCTCGATCCATCTGGGGCCGACCGAGTTCCGCCTGCTGCGATATCTGATGACCCATCCCGGCTGCGTCTTCTCGCGCGAGGATCTGCTGAACGCCGTTTGGGGCCAGGACATCCACGTCGAGCCGCGCACCGTCGACGTCCATGTCCGCCGCCTGCGCAAGGTCCTGGTCGGCCCCGGCGAAACCGACCCGATCCGCACCGTCCGCGCCGCCGGCTATTCGTTGGACGAGGAGGAGGGCGCGGTCTTGTCCCAGGGCTCCGAACCAGGTTGACGAACAGTTGACAAGGGCCTCGTCATGCCCGCGAAGGCGCTAGGGGATGCACACATCTCGGACCTCCAACGTCATACCCGCGAAAGCGGGTATCCATGCCGGCGCATCAACCGCGAAAGTGGCATGATCTCTTTGACGAAGCGGCCAAAGAGCACCACGATCAGATGGATGCCCGCTTTCGCGGGCATGACGGCCGGAGTTCTTCACTCGGCGCCACGCGATGTGTGAATGCCCTAGCGCGAAGGCGGGCATCCATGCCGAAGCATTAACCGCAAAAGTAGTATGCGCTCTTTGACGAAGCGTCCTAAGAGGATCGCGATCAGATGGATACCCGCTTTCGCGGGTATGACGGCCAAAAATTTGAGTAGAAGAGGTTCACCACCAAGACACCAAGAACACCAAGAGTCACCAAGGGACCGGGACTGTACGGGCAATTCGCCACTTCGTGTCCTTGGTGTCCTTGGTGTTTCCCCACCTGCTTCCAGTGGGGCGAGTCAAGCAAATGGCTCGCCGGTATCATGGGTCCCATCCAATACAAATGGATGATATCGCGCCAATCGGCTAACATCCCCTGGCGGCTTGGCTTGCGGGTAGGGGAATGTCGGAAAGAAGGCGCGTCTGGCCTGGGGCTCCTTATCCCTTGGGGGCCACCTGGGATGGGCATGGCGTGAATTTCGCGCTGTTCTCGGCGCATGCCGAGAGGGTCGAGCTGTGCCTGTTCGACCCGCGCGGCGGTCGCGAGATCGAGCGGATTTCGCTGCCCGAATACACCGACGAGGTTTGGCACGGCTATCTGCCCGACGCGCGGCCGGGGCTGCTTTACGGCTATCGCGTGCACGGGCCGTATGATCCGGCGGCCGGCCATCGCTTCAATGCCTCGAAGCTGCTGATCGATCCTTACGCGCGCACCTTGACGGGGCCGTTCCGCTGGAGCGACACCCATTTCGGCTTCCGGGTCGGCGGGGCGCGCGCCGATCTGGCGATCGACCGCCGCGACAACGCGCGCTTCATGCCCAAATGCCAGGTGGTCGACACCGCCTTCACCTGGGGCCGCGACCGTCCGCCGGGCCACGCCTGGAGCGACGGCATCATCTACGAGGCCCATGTGCGCGGCATGACCATGCGCCATCCGGGGGTGCCCGAGCCGCTGCGCGGCACGCTGCTCGGCCTGGGCGAGCGGGCGGTGATCGACCATCTGGTGCGGCTGGGCGTCACGGCGATCCAGTTGTTGCCGATCCACGCGATGATCGACGAGCGCCATTTGGTCGAGCAGGGTCTGAGCAATTATTGGGGCTACAACTCGATCAACTTCTTCGCGATCGATGGGCGGTTCTGGACCGACTCGTCGCATGGCGACTTCAAGACCACGGTGCAGCGCCTGCACGAGGCGGGCATCGAAGTGTTCCTTGATGTGGTCTACAACCACACCGCCGAGGGCAACCATCTGGGGCCGACGCTGTCCTTCAAGGGCATCGACAACGCCTCGTATTACCGGCTGGTGCCGGGCGATCCACGCCATTACGAAAATTTCTCGGGCTGCGGCAACAGCGTCGACACCAGCCACCCGCGCGTCCTGCAAATGGTCATGGACTCGCTGCGCTACTGGGTCGAGGAGATGCATGTCGACGGCTTCCGCTTCGACCTCGCCGCCTCGTTGGGGCGCGAGGACAAGGGCTTCGACCCGCATGGCGGATTCTTCGACGCGATTCGCCAAGACCCGGCGCTGTCGCGCGTCAAGCTGATCGCCGAGCCCTGGGATCTCGGCCCCGACGGCTACCGCCTGGGCGGATTTCCGCCCGGCTGGTCGGAATGGAACGGTCGCTATCGCGACACCGTGCGGCGCTTCTGGAAGGGCGAGGGCGGGGTGATCGGCGATCTCGCCTCGCGGCTGACCGGCTCGTCCGACCTGTTCGAGTGGAGCGGGCGGCGCCCGTGGTCCAGCCTGAACTTCGTCACCGCCCATGACGGCTTCACCCTGCGCGATCTGGTCAGCTTCGAACGCAAGCGCAACGAGGCCAATCACGAGGGCAACCGCGACGGTTCCGACGCGAACCACTCATGGAATTGCGGCGTCGAGGGGCCGACCCAGGACCCCGAGATCAACCGTCTGCGCCTTCAGCAGATGCGCAACCTGATCGCCACCTTGCTGCTGTCGCAGGGCGTGCCGATGATCATGGCGGGCGACGAGTTGTTCCGCACCCAGCACGGCAACAACAACGGCTATTGCCAGGACAACGAACTGGGATGGATCGACTGGGCGAGCGCCGATCCCCGCTTCCTCGCCTTCGTGCGAAGCGTCCTCAAATTGCGCCGCGAGCATCCGGTGTTCCGGCGCAAGGGGTTCTTCCGCGGCCGCGCCATCGCCGGCGCGCCGGTTCGCGACCTGTCCTGGGTCACCCCGAACGGCTCGGAGATGAGCCATCAGGACTGGACCCTGCCCTACGCCCGCACGCTGGGCTTCGTGCTGGGCGGCGAGGCGGGATTTTTCGACGAGGAGATGGGGCGCGAGGAGCGTGACGACACCTTCCTCGTCCTGCTCAACGCCTATCACGGCACCATCACCTGGACCATGCCCTCGGCGCTGGCGGCCGGCGGATGGCAGCTTCTGGTAGACACCTCGGCCTATGACGGCCTGGGGCGTGGCGAATTCCTGCGACCCGGCGAACAATACCCTCTCCGCCCGCGTTCGATGGCTGTGCTCATCCGGCGCGACGCCGCACCGAGCTACGTGCGCGATGGAGAGGGAGAGCGAGGATGAAACGAACGCACCGCATGCCGTTCGGCGCCGAGTTGGGCCCGAATGGCGTCCGGTCCGCACTTTGGGCTCCCGACGCCGGCGCGGTCGAGCTGTTGATCGAAGGCGAAGCGCCCCAGCCCATGACTCCGGCCGAGGGCGGCTGGTTCCGTATCGAGGCGCCCCGTGCGGCGGCCGGCGCGGCCTATCGCTTCCGCGTCGACGGCGGCTTGGCGGTGCCTGATCCGGCGTCGCGCGGCCAGCTCGACGACGTCCACGGCCCCAGCCTGGTGGTCGATGCCGAGGCATTCGAATGGGAAGACCAGGCGTGGCGCGGCCGTCCCTGGGAAGAGGCGGTGTTCTACGAGCTGCATGTCGGCACCTTCACGCGGGGCGGCACCTTCGAGGCGGCCATCGCGCGGCTGGACGAACTGGTCGATCTGGGCGTCACCGCCATCGAGTTGATGCCGGTCGCCGATTTTCCCGGCCGCCGCGGTTGGGGCTATGACGGGGTGCTGCCCTTCGCCCCCGACCGCGCCTATGGCGGGCCGGACGACCTCAAGCGGCTGGTCCAGGCGGCGCACCGGCGCGGGTTGATGATCTTTCTCGACGTGGTCTACAACCATTTTGGCCCGGACGGGAATTACCTCGCCGCCTACGCCAAGCGCTTCTTCACCGACCGCCACCAGACGCCCTGGGGCGACGCGATCAACTTCGACGGGCCGGGCTGCGAGACGGTGCGCGACTTCTTCATTCACAACGCGCTGTACTGGCTGAACGAATATCATTTCGACGGCCTGCGTTTCGACGCCGTGCACGCCATCCTGGACGCGGGCGAGGTGCATTTCCTCGACGAATTGGCGGCCCGCCTGCGCGCCGCGCTGGGGCGGGGGCGCCACGTCCATCTGGTGCTGGAGAACGACGACAACGCGCCCCGCTTCCTTGGCCCCGACCGCTTCGACGCGCAATGGAACGACGACGCCCATCACGTCCTGCACGCCCTGGCGACCGGCGAGGACGGGGGCTATTACGAGGATTACCGCGACGCTCGCGGCGAGCGCCTGGGGCGCGTGCTGACCGAGGGCTTCGACTACCAGGGCGCGCCCTCGCCCCATCGCGGCGGGTTGCGGCGCGGCGAGCGCTCGGCCCATCTGCCGGCCACCGCCTTCGTGAATTTCCTGCAAAACCACGACCAGATCGGCAACCGCGCCCTGGGCGAGCGGATCGGCCATCTGGCCGAGCCCGAGGCGTTGCGCGCCGCCACCGCCGTGCTGCTGCTGGCGCCTTCGCCGCCGCTGCTGTTCATGGGCCAGGAATGGGCGGCGGCCCAACCGTTCCTCTACTTTTGCGACTTCGCCGACGCGCTGGCCGATGCGGTGCGCGAAGGGCGGCGGCGCGAATTCGCCACCTTCCCGGCGTTCCGCGACGCCAAGGCGCGCGAGCGGATTCCCGACCCCAATGGCGCCCTTACATTCGAGACGTGCAAGCTCAACTGGGCGGATCGAAACGTCGAGCCGCATCGCGCGTGGCTTTCCTTCCATAAGCAATTGCTGTATCTCCGAAGGACGGAGATCGTTCCGCGGCTCGCCGGCATGGCGGCGGGCGGCGAGGCGCGCGCCATCG
>JAIOXZ010000050.1 GCA_021741355.1 Caulobacter sp. | reverse complement strand
GTGCGGCTGGCCGCCGGGCCGGGCCCGCTGCCGGGCGATATCCCGTTCAGTGGCCTGTATCTGGCCTCCGCCGCCCGCCAGCTGCTCGAGAACCTGTCGCCGACGCGCGAACGCTCGGGCATGGCGCGCGGCCTCGGCCGCGAGGCGGTCGAGCGGTTCCTCGTCCGGCAATGCGACATCGTCGGCGAGGAACGGCTCAACGAGATCCGCGAGCAGGCCCGCGAGCTGCAGACACCGCTCGGCGCCGGCGCCGCATTCCAGGAGCTGGACAAGCTGATCGGCGCCTTGTTGCGCTCGCGGACGGCGACGCTGGCCACGCCCGCCGGCCTTGCCCTCGCCCGTGGCGAGCCGATCGACACGGCATGCCTCGACCGGCTGAACGCTCTGTTCACCTTTCTCCGCGCGACGCCAATGCCCCGCCGCCCCGACCGCGGCGCCGGGACGCCGGCGGTCTCGGCAACCGCCTTCATCGAGTCGTATTTTTCCAACTATATCGAGGGCACCCGCTTCCTTGTCGAGGAGGCGCGGGCGATCGTATTCGATGGCGTGTTTCCCGACCGCCGGCCGCAAGACGGTCATGACGTGCTGGCGACCTTCCAGCAGGTGTCGGCGGTCGAGGACATGCTGCGCCCGCCCGACAGCTTCGATGCCTTCGAGGCGGCGCTGAAGGCGCGGCACCGTGCGCTGATGTCGGCGCGGCCAGAGATCGCCCCCGGCCAGTTCAAAGCCCGCCCCAACCAGGCCGGCAACACCGTGTTCGTGCCACCCGACCAGGTGCGGGGCACCTTGCGGGAAGGCTTTCGCCTGCTGGGCGGGTTGGACGAGCCCTTGGCCCGGGCGGTGTTCATCCACTTCCTGATCGCCGACGTTCACCCCTTCGCCGACGGTAACGGCCGCATCAGCCGGATCATGATGACCACCGAGCTGGCGCGCGCCGGCCTCGCCCGCATCATCATCCCCACGGTGTTCCGCGAGGACTATCTCGGCGCCATGCGCGCCCTGACTCGCCACGGCGACCCCGCGCCGGTGTTCCGCTGCCTCGACCGCGCCCAGGGCATCGCCGCCGCAATTGTCGAGGAGGACGTCCGCCGCGCCGTCGAGGCTTGGGCAACCACCCATGCTTTCGTCGAGCCAGGAGAGCATGCGCGATTCACCGCCTGCGATCCGGAGACGCCGATCGAGTGGCGCAACGGGGTGCCGGCGCCAAAGGCGTACTGGCTGGCGGTGTCGCAGGGGGCGTCGACCTGGTTGGGCGGCGAGTCCGCGTAATGCGACGGATGTGTTTTCCGGCACACGCCGCCACGCCCTTCCCTCGGACACTCGCCTCGGCCTGCTTCGCCTCCCCGCAGCCCCCCGCAGCCTGAAAAGAAACCCGTCCCCACCCCGTCCCCTTACATCCAGGCGCCGCCTCGCCCGGCGGACCGGGTGTTGTGCGGGCGCGCACCACCCGGCGGCGCGCGGCCGAACCGCTTCCCGGGAACCGGTCAGTCGAACATGAACAGTTTCAGGGCGTTCGTCTGCCGGGTCATGAGCGCGTCGATGTCGAAGACGCTGGCACTCGAGGCGATTTCGCGCATCTGTGCCGCGACGGGGTGATCGGGCTGCAGTGCCAGAGCGCGCTCTGCCAGCCGGCGGCTTTTCTCGGAGAGACCGAGCTTCAGCATAATGGCGGCGATGATGGCCAGCAGATCGGGATCGGCACCGCCGCGCACGGCGGCTGTTTCGGCGTAGTCAGCCGCCTCGCCGTGGCGTGCCTGGGCCAGAAGCAGGTTGGCCAAGCCGAGCGGGGGCCGGGGATCGGCCGGCGCGTTGGCGCAGCCCAAGCGGTAGGCGGCTTCGGCTTCGTCCGTCCGGCCAAGGGCCCGCAGCGTGCCGCCGAGCAACAGCCAGCCGGCGGCTTGGGAGGGGTCGAGGGCGGTGAGCCGTTCGGCGTGGCCCAGAACCTCTTCGGGCTGTTCGGCCCGGTGGGCGGCGAGTCCGGCCAGCAGGCGAACGGGAACGGTATCGTGCCCCGCAGCCAGCAGGTCACGGCATATCCGGGCCGCTTCTTCGAACTGTCCGGCGGCGAGATAGGACTCCGCGAGAACGAGCCGAGCTTGCACGGGCGCCTCTCCTGGACCTGTTCGGCAAAGGCTATCGGCGAAGAGGTCTTGCGGTCAAGTGAAAGGTATCAGCACCAGCGGTTCTCATCATAGCCCGGACGACGGCGGTTGGGGGTTGATGAGGCGGATGGGGCTGGGGAAAAGGCTTGGTCATGGCGGCTGGGGCGGCGGCCTCCCGGTTCGGATGGTTCGAAACAGGCTTCCCCAGGAAGGGAAGACGAGATAGGCGGTGATGGTGCGGATGTGCTCGAACAGGCGCATCTTGGCGACGGACTGCTTATCGACCGCCATGTTGGTGACGAAGCTGTTGCGGTAGGTCACCTTGCCGGTGGGCTGGCTGATTTCGATCTCCAGCCAGTTGACCGCCAGCGCGTCTTTGCCGTCCCGGAGTGGGACGCCCTCCATCCAGCGGTAGCGATGGATCCGTTTGGCCGTTCCGACGCCCACGGTTTCACTGAAGCCCTCCAGGGCCACGCCGGTCAGATACTCGGTCAGCGTCTTGTGGCTCAACGGCTTGCAGCCGAAGATGAAGCTGCCGCCCACCGCCAGGACGTCGGCACACATCGGCTGGCGTGCACAGAGGTCGTCGCCCAGGTAGACCGGGTTCAGCCAAGCGTAATGCGGCCCCAGGCGGGACAGCCAGCGGCGCGCCGCGTTGGGCTCGCAGTCCTGCTTCTTGGCGCCGTCCTGCGGACGAACGACCACGCGATCGACACTCCGAGGGTCGTCGATGGCGGTCGGGTTGGCCGGCGCCCGACCTGCGGAGAAAGCAGGCGTGGTTAGAATTGCTGCCTACCACCACGGCGTCCCTGGCGGCCGATGGCTCACGTTGCTGATGAACCGGATCGACCCGGGGCTGTTTTCGGCCTGCTTTACCGCGTGGGTGCGAGAGACTTGGCCCGACCGGCCGGACTTCGTGGCGATCGACGGCAAGACCTCGAGGCGCAGCCATGACCGGGAGACCGGTATAAAAATATGGCTGTTGTCAGGCACTTCGCCATCAACCTGGTCCGCTCCGTCGCCGACAAGAATTCCGTCAGGCTCAGGCGCAAGATCGCCGGCTGGGACGACGATTACCTCGCGCTCGTCCTCGGTCTACCCGCGCGTTAACCTGGATTCGGAGCCCTGCTCGCGTATGGAGCCGAAATACGCGCGCCCGCGTATAAAGCCGTGACACGGGCGAGGGCCAGTGCTGCCTGGAAAAGCTGAGTGTCAGGCGACATCAAAAACTTCCAAGCATTATATAATGGGTCCAGGGCTAGGTCCAAGGGGAACCGGCACCGGCCGGCGGCCCAGGGCGGCCAGGGGCGAGACGGCCAGGGTGCCGGCCAGCCGCCGCCAGCCGATGCGCCGCCCGGCCTGCACCCGGCGCCGCTCGGCCAGCACCGCCGGCAGGCCGGCCAGCCCGTCGCGCAGGCCCCGCCAGGTGGGGCCGAAGGTGCCCCGGACCAGGGCCCGGGGAAGCATCAGCGCCGTCACCGCCAGATGCAGCGGCAGCAGCCAGACCAGCGGCCCCGGCATGTTCTTGACGAAGGTCCACAGGCGGTTGCGGGTGCCGTGATAGACGGCGAAGGCGCTGGCTCGCCCGGTCACCGCCGAGCCCTTGTGCCGCACCCGGGCGGCGGCGAGCTGCACCACGTCGTGACCGGCCAGCCGCAGGCGGAAACACAGATCGACGTCTTCGAAATAACAGAAATAGGATTCGTCGAAGCCGCCGGCGGCCTCGAAGGCGTCGCGCCGGATCGCCGCCGCGGCGGCGCAGGCGGCGAAGACGCCGTGATCGGGGGGCACCGCGGCGGCCGGCCGGCCGATCCCCGAGCGCCAGGCCAGCCCGAGCACATGACAGGCGTCGCCGGTGCCGTCCAGCCGCCCGGGATCGTCCCACGACAGTTGCGTCGAGCCGAAGGCGGCGGCGGTGGGGTGTCGGGCGATGCCCTCGGCCAGGGCGGCCAGCCAGTCCGGCTCGGCCACCGCGTCGGGATTGAGCAGCACCAGCCAGGGCGCGCAGGCGTGGCGGGCAGCGAGATTGTTGCCGGCGGCGAAACCCAGATTGGTCCCCGCCTCGATCAGCCGCACCCGCGTCCGGCCGCGTGCCGCCGCCGCCGAGCCGTCGGTCGAGGCGTTGTCGACCACGATCACCTCGAAATCGTCCCGGGTCTGGCGGTCCAGGGCGTCCAGGCAGCGGGCCAGCCAGGGGCCACTCCGATAATTGACGATGAGGACCGAGAACGCCGTCACCCGGCCGGCTCCAGCCAGGCCCGGCGCAGAACCGCCGGGCCGGTCAGCTCCACCACCACCCGGCCGGGCGCGGCGACCGGCGGCAGGGCGGCCCGCCACGATCCCTCGCCGGCCGGGGCGACGTCCAGGGCCGGGCCGTTCTCCAGCCGGGCGGTGGTGACGGCGCCCTCGGCCTCGATCATCAGGGCGGCGGGCAAGGTTTCCCTCAGCCAGGCGAGATGCACCACGCAGGCCCCGCGCATCCGGTTCGTGCCGGTCTCCAGTCCGAACAATGTTCGGGGCGGCCGCAGCGCCCGGACAACGGCCCGCACCGCGCCCCAGGCCGCCGAGCCGGCCGCCAGATGGCCGGCGCGGAAACGCCATTCCACCAGCCCGGCGCCCAGGGGGCTGTGGTGGCGGCGGGCAATTTCGGCGATCTCGCGAAACCGCCGGTCGCGGCCGCTGGCGGTCTTGGTGGCGGCGTGCAGGCGGACCAGGGACAGCGGCCGGTCGACGAAGCGGAACCGGGCGCCGCCGTCCAGCAGCCGGCACCACAGGTCCCAGTCCATGGTGTAATGGCGGTCCTCGTCCAGCCAGCCGGCCCGCTCGACGGCGCGCCGCCGGACGAAGCACGAGGGCTGGACGATGCAGCAGCCGGTGCGCAGATCCTCGGGGCGGTCGGAGATGGCCGGGAAATATTCGATGAAGCGGCCGTCCCAGGTCAGGTGGACGGCATGTCCGTAGACCACGTCGGTGTCGGGCTCGGCGGCGAAGATCCGGCCGGCGATCTCCAGGCTGTCGGGGAACAGCAGGTCGTCGGCGTTGAGCCAGGCCAGGATCTCGCCGTCCAGGGCTCGCCAGCCGGCGTTGATGGCCGCCGACTGGCCGCCATCGGCCCGGTGATAGCCCCAGGCGATCATCGTCCGCCACGGTTCGGCGGCGGCCTGCACCGAATCGTCGGGGGTGGCGTCGAGCAGGGCGACGCGCACCGGCCAGGACTGGGCCGCCAGGCTGGCCAGGGCCTCGCCGACGCACTCGGCGTAGCCGCAGACCGGCATCGCGACGGCGAAGGCGGGCCGGGCGCTCATGCGAACAAGGCCCGGGCGAGGTCGCGGGCCTGGCCGGCCGGCAGTTCGAAATCGCCGCCGTCCCGGGCCTCGGGGGCGATCACCGGCTGATAGCGGTGGCGGCAGGCGCCGGCCAGGGCCCAGTAGCTGGGATTGGGATAGCTGCGTGACATCAGGTCGATCACCAGACTCCCCCGCGGCATGAAGACGCAATTGGCGAGACCGGCGCCGTGGGGGGCGAACACCGTTCGGGCCTGGGCGAAGGCGGCGATCTGCGCCGCCACCGACAGGCCGGCGCTGCGCAGGCGCTCGAAGCCGAAGGGGCGCAGGATGTCGAACACCTCGTCCTCGTTGAGCAGGCGGCGGGCCGGGGCGTCCTGCCGCGAGACGAACAGCCGCCGCCGGCCCCGGCCCAGGAAACGGCGCAGACCCAGCAGGCGGCGGCGCAGCCAGCCCGGCGCCTCGGCCGAGGCGAAGCCGCTGCGTTGCAGGCGCGACGGGAAGACCAGCCGCTCGCAGGCCACGGTCTCGGCCCCCACCCACGCCACCGGAAGCCGGTCCAGCCCGGTCAATGCCAACGTCTCGGTCTTGAAGGAATGGCGGGGTTCGAGCAGCAGCAGGCGGTCGACGCCATCGAGTCCGACGCGGGCCGCCAGCCCGGCCCGGGGCAGGGCTTCGACGAGCCAGTGATACCAGTTGTGGTCCCACATGAAGCCCAGCATCAGGCTGGTGCCCGGCAGCGAGCGGGCCGGCGTCATGGGGCGGGTCGGGCGGGCCCGCAGGCCGATCAGCCGCTCGGGCACCACCACCGAGGCCTGCCAGTCGGGGGGCGCGGGCAGGGGCTCGGCGGGCTCGAAGCCGGCCTCGGAAAGGCGGTGCAGGGCCTGGAGGGAATCATAGAACAGCGCGCCGCCGCTGCCCACCAAGCCCTCCGGGCCGCGCACCAGGGCGTCGGGGACGACGGCGACGAAATGTTCGGGCTCGCCCACCGCGGCCCATCGCGCGGCCAGATCGGCGAGTTCGGGGGCCGGCACGGCCAGCCGCTCCAGCCGGTCGCGCCGCGGCCGGGCGGCGGGGCGCAGGGAATGAAAGGCGGCACCGGGGGCGGTGCGGCTCCAGTGGCGCAGGGTGGTCAGGGTCCAGTCGTCGCTCATGGGCGAAGATATACCACCTCGGACGGCGGTTGACCCGCTCGAAGCCGGCGTGCCGCCTCACGGTGGCCGGCGGGGCGCGGTGCCTCTTGGCACGAAGTCCGGTATCACGTACTTTGACGCATGTGAAATCTGGTGTGACGAATACGAATGCGCAGATCCCTTCCCTTGACGAGTGACGAGGCGGCGGCCCTCGAGCGACTCGGCCGAAGACTGAGGCGGGCCAGGCTGCGGCGCAATCTGACCCAGGCCCAACTGGCCGAGCGGGCGGGGGTCGGCCGCCTGACCTGCATCGACCTGGAACGCGGCAAGCCCGGTGTCGGGATCGGGGCGCTGGTTCGCTATCTGTCGGTGCTGGGCTATCCGGACAGGATCGCCAGCCTGTTGGAAACCGATCTCCTGGGCGAGGACCTCGAACAGATCCACGGACGCAAGAGGGCGGGAACGAGTCGCGATGTGGAGGATTTCTGAGGACGGGCGCATCGACCGCCTGGTGGTCTACGCCACCGTCGACGGTGCGCCCGTTCCCGTCGGCACCATCATCGTCGAGGGCGGCGGGCCGGTGCGGCGGTCGCGGTTCGTCTACGCCCGGTCCTGGCTGCAAAGCGGGTTTCCGATTTTTCCCGTTCTGCCGCTGCGGACCCGGGCGGCGGTGAGCGCCCCCCACGAGCTTCCGCTGCCTTTCTACGACGCCGCCCCGGACGGCTGGGGGCGCGGCGTCCTGACCGCGGCCTTTCCGCGGCAGGTTTTCGGAATGGCCGAGTTTCTCGCGGCCGCCGGGAACGACCGCACGGGTGATCTGGGGTTCGGTCCGACGCCCGATTCGGGCCCGATGCAGTGGGTTCCTCACGGCGATCCGCGGTTCGCGCCGGCCGACGGAAGCGATTCCCTGGACGCGCTTGTCGAGGCGGCCGAGGCGGTGGAGTCCGGCGACGCCACCATCACCCACCTGAGACGGCTGTTTCGTTCGTCCGCCGACACGGGCGGGGCGCGGCCCAAGGCACATCTGAGTATCGACGGAGAGAACTGGCTGGCCAAGTTCCGAACCTGGGGCGATCCCTTCGACGACCCCCGGATCGAGGCGGTGTGCCTCGATCTCGCCGAGGCCTGCGGCATCGACGTGCCGGCCCGCCGTCTGGTCCGGGTGGCGGGGCGCTCGGTCCTGCTGCTGCGCCGGTTCGACCGGATCGGAACGGCCAGATCGGGCTACATGAGTGCCGCGACCCTGGTCGGGGCCGCTCCGTCCGCGTACCGCACCGACGTCACCTATGCCGACGTCGCCGCCAGGGCGCGGCGGGTCGGACTCCAGCCGTGCGAGGAGGCGCTGTTCCGGCGGATGCTGTTCAACGCCTTCATTCACAACACCGACGACCACTTGCGCAATCACGGTTTCCTGCGCCGGGACGGAGTCTGGAGGCTGTCACCCGCGTTCGATCTGGTGCCGTGCGCCAATCCCCGCCATGTTCTCGCGCCGGCTCGCGGACACGCCGGCCTCCCGGACCCCGTGGCGGCGCTGCCGGCCTGCGCCGCCTTCGAGCTGGAGCGGAAAAGGGCCGCGGAGATTTTCGCCGAAATCGCCGAAGGTCTGGCCGTTCTTTCCGCTCTGCTGGACCGTCACCGGGTGACGGCGAGGGACAGGGAAACGCTCGCCGCCCTGATGCCCTTCGCCTTCGCCCCGCCGGCGCTTTCGCCGTGAACGGTCAGCTGTCCGGCTCGACGGCAGGCCCGCCGAGCTGTCCCGGCGCGCGGGAGCGGAACCATGTCGCCATGTCGCCGTCCTCGAGGACGTAGTCGCCCCGCGCCGGCTGCCAGTGCCTTGCTCGCGCAGGCCGGTGATGGCCTTCTGCACGGCGGGGATGTTCGGCGGATCCGCGTCCATGGTGCGGCCGTAGGCGGCCAGGGACTCGCTGCTGAACGGTGCGAACGTGTCGCCCTGCTCGATGAGCCGGATCAGGACCGCCTTCCGGAGCGGCTCCAGGCTGCCGAAAGCGGTCTGGAAGCGCTCCATGTCCTCGCTCCGCAGCGCCGCCGCGTCAAGACTCGGCATCGATCAAACTGACCCGTGGTAAGGTTGTCGACCCTGAGCCAACAGGCGGACGCCGAATACGCCTTTCGCACCGCCCTGGAGATCGACCCGCGCCTTTACCAGGCCCTGTGCGGCCTGGGGGTGGTCAGCCGTGAACGCCTCGACCACGACGAGGCGATCGCCTGCGCCCGCCGCGCCATCGCGCTCAGGCCCGCCGAGGCGGTGAGCTGGAACAATCTGGCCATCGCCCTGGTGGATCTGGGCCGGGTGGACGAGGCCGTGCGGCTTTACCGCATCAGCATGTCCCTGAAGAGCAGACTGTTTTCGATCACCTTCGGCAATTACCTGTTGGCTTTGAACTATTCGCCCGGCCTGAGCCCCGCCGAGGTGGCCGACGAGCACCGCCGCTGGGGCTGCCTGTGCCAGGAGGCGGCGCCCCAGCCGGCACCCCACGACAATCCGCCGGATCCGGAGCGGGTCTTGCGGATCGGCTTCGTCTCGGCCGATTTCCGGCACCATTCGGTGGCCTATTTCCTGATCCCCGTCCTCCCGGCCCTGAACCGCCGCCGGGTTCGGGTCACCTGCTACGGACTCTCGCCCAAGGCCGACGACTTCACACGGCGAATCCGCGACGCCGCCGACGCGTGGCGCGACGCCGGAGGATGGGAGGACGAACGCTTCGAGGCCGCGGTCCGGGAGGACGGCATCGACATCCTGGTCGACCTCGGCGGGCACACCGGCCACAACCGGCTGCCCCTGTTCGCCCGCCGACCGGCCCCGGCCCCGGTGACCTGGCTGGGCTATCCCGCCACCACCGGCCTTACGGCCATGGACTGGCGTCTGACCGATCCCGTCGCCGACCCACCCGGCAGCGAGGCCTTCTGCACGAAAAAGCTGTATCGCCTCCCGCGTACCTTTTTGTGCTACAGCCCGGTGGACGCCGAAGAGCCGGTGACGCCGCCGTCCTTCGAGGACACCGGCGTGATCACCTTCGGCTCGTTCAACATGCTGGCCAAGATCACGCCCGAGGTGATCGCGCTGTGGGCCGAGATCCTGCGCGCCGTGCCCGGCTCCGGCCTGCTGCTGAAGGCCAAGGGCTTTTCCAGCTCCGGGGTGATCCGCCGG
>JAIOXZ010000025.1 GCA_021741355.1 Caulobacter sp. | reverse complement strand
GATCGTGCTGATCGAGAAGGCCAATCCCGGAGGGGCGGAACCGCTATCAGAAGATTTGCTGAGCGCCAGACATCCCCGACCGTGAGTGCACCGGCCTTAAACCTGGGTCCTCGCTTCCGCGAGGATGAGCGGAAAAAAAGGGGGGGAGAGGTCCACTATGGGTCGTTAGCCGACATCTGCCGAGCAGCGGGCTTTCGAGCTACACAACCGACTTCAATCTACCCGAACGCTGCCCGCTCGAACGCTTCGCCTGCTCCCAGCGCCGCCTTCGAGCCGAGCACGGAGACCGCGCATTTGCGGTCCGCCAGCATACGTTCGCCCAGCCGCGCGAAGTCGGCCGCGGTGACCTGGTCGATGGCGTCGGCGAGGCCGGCGGGCGTGTAGAGGTGGCCGAACATCAGGGCCTGGCCGGCGGCCTGTTCGGCGCGGTTCAGCGGCTGCTCGCGGCCCATGAACAGGCTGGCCTTGAGCTGGGCCTTGGCGCGGGCCAGTTCCGTCTCGCTGACCGAGGCGGCGAGGGCGCGGATCTCGCCGGCCGCGATACGCGCCAGTTCGCAAGCGTCGCCGGCCGCGCAGCCGGCGTAGACGCCGAGCATCCCGACGTCGGCATAGGTGTCGGCATAGGCATCGATGGCGTAGGCGAGGCCGCGCTTCTCGCGGGCTTCCTGGAACAGTCGCGACGACATCCCGCCGCCTAGCGCCTCGGCGAACAGCCGCAGGACGAAATAGTCGGGGTCGGACGCGCCGACAGCCGGCAGCAGCAGCACCAGATGCGCCTGCTCCAGCTTGCGCAGCTTCGTCGCCGTCCCGCCGGTGAAGGCCGGCGGTGGGGGCAGGGCCGCCCCGGCGGTCGCGGGGAGGTGGCCGAACGCGCCTTCGGCCAGCGCCAGCAGGTGATCCTCGTCGACCCGGCCCGCGACACTGACCACCAGCCGGTCAGCCGCATAGAGCGCCGCCCGCCAGTCCAACAGCGCCTCTGGCGTCGCCGGCCTGATGGACCGCACCGCCCCGAGGATGGACCGGCCCAGCGAATGTCCGGCGAAGGCCTGTTCCTGGGCCAGCTCGAACACCAGGTCGTCCGGCGTATCGAGCGCTTCGGCGATCTCCTGGCCGACGACCTTCTTCTCACGGACGAGGTCGGCGGCGTTCATCGTCGGACGCAGGACCAGGTCGGCGGTAATCTGCATCGCCAGCGGCAGGCCGCCGGCCAGGGTGCGGGTCTGGAAGCTGGTCCGTTCATAGCCGGTGGCGGCGTTCAGATTGCCGCCGGCCGCCTCGATGTCCTCGACGATGGCGCGCGCCGACCGCCCGCCCGCGCCCTTGAACACCATATGCTCAAGCAGGTGCGACCAGCCGTTGCGGGCCTCGTCCTCATAGCGCGCCCCCCGGCCGGCGACGACCGTCAGCGCCAGGGTCTCGAGGCCGGGCATGGGGTCGAACACCACCCGCACGCCGTTGGCGAGGGTGTGCAGGCGCGCCGTCACTTCGACGCGAACGCGCGGACGTAGGCCATGATGGCGTCCGCGTCGGCGGGCAGGTGGTCGTAGCGCTCCGGCTTGCCGGTGATGCCCTGGGCCGAGGCCGGAACGTCCGGCGTGACGCCGGTGGCCGCGCTGACCGCTTCCGGGAACTTGGCCGGATGGGCGGTCGACAGAATCGCGATCGGCGTCGTCGGATCGGGCAGGCTGGCGCGGCGGGCGGCGGAAACGGCCACGGCTGTGTGCGGGTCGATCAGTTCGCCGGTCTCGTTCAGCGTCGAGAGCATGGTCCGGGCCGTGTCGTCTTCGGTCACCGAGGCGCCGGAGAAGGTTTCGCGCATGGCGGCCAGCGCCTGCGGCGGCAGGTCGATGATGCCGGTCTCGTTGAACGCCCGGAAGGCGCGGCCGGTCTCGACGCCGTCGCGGCGGACGCTCTCGTAGTAGAGCCGCTCGAAGTTGGAGGCGACCTGGATGTCCATCGCCGGCGACTGGGTGGCGGCGACCACGCCACGCGCGTAGCGGCCGGTCTCGAAGGCGCGCGCGACGATGTCGTTGCTGTTGGTCGCCACCAGAATGCTGGCGATCGGCAGGCCCATGCGCTGGGCGACCCAGCCGGCGAAGGCGTCGCCGAAATTGCCGGTCGGCACCGCGAAGGCCACGCTCCGGTGCGGCGCGCCCAGGGCGACGGCGGCTGTGAAGTAGTAGACGGCCTGGGCGGCGATGCGGGCGAAGTTGATCGAGTTGACGCCCGACAGGTCGACCGCGTTGCGGAACTGGTCGTCGCCGAACATCGCCTTCACGATGGCCTGGCAGTCATCGAACGTGCCGTCGATCGAAACGCAGGCGACGTTGCTCTCGCCGGCCGTGGTCATGAACCGGCGCTGCACCTCGCTGATGCGGCCTTCGGGAAAGAGGGCGACGATGCGGGCGTTGGAGCGGCCGCGAAAGGCCTCGACGGCCGCGCCGCCGGTGTCGCCCGAGGTGGCGCAGACCACGGTCATGGTCCGGCCGTGGCGCGACAGGGCGTAGTCGTACAGCCGCCCGAGCAGCTGCATCGCCACGTCCTTGAAGGCCAGCGACGGACCGTGGAACAGCTCGACCATGAACAGGCCAGGCGACAGCTGCTTCACCGGGCAGGTCGCCGCATGGGTGAAGGTCGAATAGGCCTCCTCGCACATCTCATCGAGGACGTCGGCGGGGATCTCGCCGCCCGTGAAGCGGCTCAGCACCTCGGCGGCGACCCGGTGATAGGGCTGGCCGGCGAAGGCGGCGATCTCGGCGTGCGTCAGCTCGGGCCAGACTTCCGGCACATAGAGGCCGCCATCGGGCGCGAGGCCCGACAGGATCGCGTCGAGAAAGCCGACCGCCGGCGCGTCGGGACCGGACCCGGTCCGTGTGGAGACGTACTTCATCTAACCCTTCATCCTGCGCCGGACGAGCGCCGCATAAACGGCGACCAGCGCCCCGGCAAGGCCGAACCAGGTCAGGGCATACTCCAGGTGCCGGTTGGCGATGTCGGTCGGCAGGGGCGCGGGGATCAACGCCGGCCAGTCCGGATTGCTGGAGGTCTCGGCCAGGATCATCACGTCAGGGTGCCGCCGGGCGCCCAGGGCGTAGGCCATCTGGTCGAGGTCCCGCACGTAGAACAGGTTCTTCAGGGTTGGCGGGGTGAACGCGCCTGCCGTCTCGCCCTCGCGCAGCACGCCGGTCAGATGGACGACTTCGGTCGACGCCGCGACGGGCGGACGGGCGCTGACGGTATCGGCGACGAAGCCGCGATCGACCATGATCGGCATGCGGCTGCCCACCGGGCTGCAGAGCGACACCAGCCGGTGGCCGGCCTGGCCGTCGCGCAGGGCGTAGAGCTCGACATACGGCGCCGTTGCCAGGCCCGGGCAGTCCAGCGACACCCGGCGGAACTCATAGGCTGGCGTCAGCGGCACCTGGCCGATCGGCTTCACCGGCGCGGATTGCGCGGCGGCGATACTGGCCAGCAGGTCCGTCTTCCAGGCCAGCCGCTTCAGCTGCCAGGCGCCCAGACCGATGAGGATCGCCAGACTGATCGCGGTGGCGATGGTCAGTCCGATGGGGAACCGTCTAGCGGCCATCCCGTCCCGCCTCCCGGGCGTTGTTGGTGAACTGCGCCGCGACCAGCAGGCCCTTGAACGGCCGCAGCAGCGCGCCGCAGACGACCGCGGTCAGCGGCAGCCAGACCAGTAGCTGGAGCCAGATCGGCGGGCTGAAGGCGATCTCGGTGAACACGGCGCCGAACGCGACCAGAAAGCCGCCGATCAGAATGACGAAGACGGCCGGACCGTCTCCGGTATCGGCCGTCTTCAGATCAAAGCCGCAGGCTTCACAGACGGGGGCGATCCGCAGAAAGCCCTCGAACAGGCGTCCCTCGCCGCAGCTGGGGCAGCGACCCGCCGCCCCGGCCGCGTAGGGATTGACCACGTCAGGCCGTCCCGAAGACGACGTAGATGAAGGCGAACAGGAACAGCCAGACCACGTCGACGAAGTGCCAGTACCAGGCCGCCGCCTCGAAGCCGAAGTGCTGCTTGGGGGTGAAGCCCTTGCCCAGCAAACGGAAGAAGCACACGGCCAGGAAGAGGGTCCCGATCAGCACGTGGAAGCCGTGGAAGCCGGTGGCCATGAAGAAGGACGAACCGTAGAGGCCCGCCTTGCCGGCTTCCTCCGAGAAGAACAGGTTCTCGTGCAGGATGTGGTTGTACTCATAGACCTGGATGGCGGTGAACAGCGCGCCCAGCAGGATCGTCAGGCCGAGGCCAATCTTGGCCGCCTTGCGGTCGCCGACCTGCAGCGCGTGGTGCGCCCAGGTGACCGTCGTGCCCGAGAGCAGCAGGGTCAGGGTGTTGACCAGCGGCAGGTGGAAGGCCGGAACCAGTTCCACGCCCGCCGGCGGCCAGGCCTTCCAGGCCTCGGCCACACCCTCGAAGTTGCCGACTTCCGGCGTGAGGGTGCGGTTGCCCTGGAACAGGACCATCTCGAAGAAGATCCAGAACCAGGCGACGAAGAACATCACTTCGGACGCGATGAACAGGACCATGCCGTAGCGCAGGCCGATCCCGACGACCGGGGTGTGATCCCCGGCGTTGGCCTCGCGGGTCACATCCATCCACCAGCCGAGCATGGTGAAGAGCACCAGGCCGAAGCCGGCGAAGAAGATCCAGGACGTGCCCTTATCCAGGCCGAACAGGCCCTTCATCCATACGACCGCGCCGAACATCATCACCGTCGCGGCGATGGATCCGACCAGCGGCCAGGGGCTGGGATTGACCAGATGGTAGTCGTGCTTGACGGCGCCGTGGGCCATGATCGTGCCTGAACCTCTTTGTCCCCCGGAACGGGCCAGCCGTTCCGACTTTATGGGGTGCTATAGCCTCGCCCCGGCCGTTCCGCCAAGAGCCGCTTGGGTCTTCTTCTCCGTAGAAGGGAAGAAGGTGTAGGAAAGTGTGACCTCCTGGGCCCCGCGGGTCTCGAAATCCGAGGCGAACTGCGGGTCCACGAAGTAGACGACCGGGAACTCGACCGTCTGGCCGGGCTGGATGGTCTGGTCCGTGAAACAGAAGCACTCGAGCTTCTGGAAGTAGAGACCGGCTGATTCGGGGATCACGTTGTAGCTGGCGCGGCCGGTCATCGGCGTCTTGCCGTTGTTGGTCACCTTGTAGAAGGCCAGGCCCGTGTCGCCGATCTTCAGCTCCTGGCTGACCTGGCTGGCCGTGAAGCTCCAGGGCAGCTCGCGCACGTTGGCGTCAAAGCGGATGGTCAGCTTGCGGTCCAGCACCTTGTCCGGCGCCTTGTCGGCCTTGCGGACCGTGCCGTCGAAGCCGGTGAGCTGGCAGAAGGCGCGATAGAGCGGCACCGAGGCGTAGGCCATGCCCACCATGCCGGCGAACACGACCGTGCAGACGATCGCCAGCCGCGCGTTGCGGCCGCCGGTCTTGCGCGCGGGGTCAGAAGTGGGGCGCGGCATTGGCTCCCATCCGGATCACGGTGACGAGGAAGACGACGACCACGAAGGCCACCAGGCCGAGGCCCAGGGCGATATTGCGTCCCGACCGAGCCTTGCGGAAGGCCTCGGCGTCATACCGGGGCCGTTCAAGGGTCTCTGGCGTCATTTCAGCAGCTCCAGCGGCGCGACCCCCAGCAGATGCTCGCCCAGCAGGGCGGCGAACAGCAGGGTCAGATACAGGATCGAGAAGGCGAACAGGTTGCGCGCGTCCTTCGCCCCGGCCCGGACGGCGTACAGCCGGTCCTCGCCGTCGAGACGCTCGTCCGGCGCATCGCCGGCCTTCGAGCGGAACACGCGCCAGGCCAGCAGCAGGAAGACCAGACCGCCGGCGGCGGCGACGCCCAGGTAGGAAGGCCCGCCGAGTCCCGTGAAGGCCGGCGCCAGGCAGATCGGGGTGAACAACAGCGAATAGAGGAAGATCTGCTTGCGGGTCGAGGCCGCGCCCTTGGCCACCGGCATCATCGGCACCCCGACCTTGGCGTAGTCCTCGGACGTATAGAGGGCCAGGGCCCAGGCGTGCGGCGGGGTCCACATGAAGATGATCAGCACCATCAGCCAGGCGTTCAGCGGCGCTTCGCCCGTGGCGGCCGCCCAGCCGATGGCCGGGGGCAGGGCGCCGGCCAGTCCGCCGATGACGATGTTCTGCGGCGTCCAGCGCTTGAGCCACATCGTATAGACCACGACGTAGAAGAAGATGGTGAAGGCCAGCATCCCGGCCGCGAGCCAGTTGGTCGTCATGCCCAGCAGCATGACCGCGAACAGCGACAGCACCACGCCCATGGTCGCGGCCTCGGCGCCGAGGACCTTGCCCATCGGCACAGGGCGTCCGCGGGTGCGGCGCATCTTCGCGTCGATGTCGGCGTCGAACCACATGTTCAGCGCGCCGGACGCGCCGGCGCCGACGGCGATGCACAGGATGGCGACCGCCGTCAGCAGCGGGTTGGACGGCGCCCCGGCGCAGACGAAACCGGTCAGGGCCGTGAACACGACCAGCGACATCACCCGCGGCTTGAGAAGCTGCAGGTAGTCCGACCACAGCGCCGGAATGGCGGCGCGGGTGCTGATGGCGGCGGGCTCGGTCATGGGTGAGGGCTTCATAAGGGAAGGGCGCGTCCGGGTCCAACCCTGACGCGCCCTGAGAGTATTTCCGCTGGAAGGCGACCTAGTGGTGGTCGTCCTCGATAACCGGCGGTTCGTTGAACTGGTGGAACGGCGGCGGCGAGGACAGGGTCCACTCCAGCGTCGTGGCGCCTTCGCCCCAGGGGTTGGCCTCCGCCGGACGGCGGCGGATGGCCGCTTCGATCAGGATGATCAGGAACACACCCACGCCGGCGGCGGTGATGATGTAGCCGAACGAGGAGACCTGGTTCCACAGGGTGAAGGCGTCGGGATAGTCGACGTAGCGCCGCGGCATGCCCTGCAGCCCGAGGAAGTGCTGCGGGAAGAACACCAGGTTCACGCCCACGAACATGATCCAGAACTGCAGCGCGCCGAGGAACTCGTTGTACTTCACGCCCCACATCTTCTCGAACCAGTAGAAGAAGCCGGCGAAGATCGCGAACACCGCGCCCAGGCTGAGCACGTAGTGGAAGTGGGCGACCACGTAGTAGGTGTCGTGCAGGCTGTAGTCGATGCCGGCGTTGGCGAGCACCACGCCGGTCACGCCGCCGACGGTGAACAGGAAGATGAAGCCCATCGCCCACAGCATCGGCGTCTTGAAGCTCACCGACCCGCCCCACATGGTGGCGATCCAGCTGAAGATCTTCACGCCCGTCGGCACCGCGATGACCATCGTGGCGGCCACGAAGTAGGCGCGCAGGTTGATGCCCATGCCCACGGTGTACATGTGGTGGGCCCAGACGATGAAGCCGACGAAGCCGATGGCGACCATGGCGTAGGCCATGGCGAGGTAGCCGAAGACGGGCTTCTTCGAGAAGGTCGAGACGATGTGGCTGATCATGCCGAAGCCCGGCAGGATCAGGATGTACACTTCCGGGTGACCGAAGAACCAGAACAGGTGCTGGAACATCACCGGGTCGCCGCCGCCGGCCGGGTCAAAGAAGCTGGTGCTGAAGTTGCGGTCGGTCAGCAGCATGGTGATGGCGCCGGCCAGGACGGGCAGCGACAGCAGCAGCAGGAACACGGTGACCAGGATCGACCACACGAACAGCGGCATGCGGTGCAGGGTCATGCCCGGCGCCCGCATGTTGAAGATGGTGGTGATGAAGTTGATCGCGCCGAGGATCGAACTGGCGCCCGCGAGGTGGAGCGAGAAGATCGCCAGATCCATCGACGGGCCGGTGTGGCCGGTTGTCGAGAGTGGCGGATAGATCGTCCAGCCGCCGCCAAAGCCCTTGCCCGGACCGCCATCGGCGAACATCGAGGTCAGCAGCAGCACCCAGGCCGCCACCAGCAGCCAGAAGGAGATGTTGTTCATCCGCGGGAAGGCCATGTCCGGCGCGCCGATCATGATCGGTACGAACCAGTTGCCGAACCCGCCGATCATCGCCGGCATGACCATGAAGAAGATCATGATCAGGGCGTGGGCGGTCACCACGGCGTTGTAGCCGTGGTTGCTCTGCTCGATCAGGCCCAGCAGGCTGACCGAGGAGTTCGGGCCGAAGATCTGGATGCCTGGCGCGGCCAGTTCCCAGCGGATCAGGCCGGACAGGGCGCCGCCCACCAGTCCCGCCATGATGGCGAAGATGATGTAGAGCGTGCCGATATCCTTGTGGTTCGTCGACAGGAACCAGCGGGTGAAGAAGCCGGGGATGTGCTCAGCTTCTTTGTCGTCGTGAGCGGCGGCGTAAGCCATCGGTCTTTATCCTGAAATCAGTTCGCGGCCACCGGCGCGGGGCCGGCGGCGGGCGCGGCGGGAGCCGCCGTGAGAGTCGGAGCCGGCGCGGCCGCGTCAGCCGCCGGAGCGGCGACGGGCGCGGGCGCCGCGGCGGGAGCCTTGGATGCCACCCAGGCGTCGAAGTCCGCCTGGCTCACAACCTTGATCTCGATCGGCATGAAGGCGTGGTCGACGCCGCACAGTTCCGAGCACTGGCCGTAGTAGGTGCCGATCTTCTCGGCGGTGAACCAGGTTTCGTTCAGGCGTCCCGGGATGGCGTCGGTCTTCAGGCCGAACGCCGGCAGGGCGAAGGCGTGGATCACGTCAGCGGCGGTCACCTGGACCCGCACGACCTTGCCGACCGGCACGACCATCGGCTCGGTGGCCGCCAGGCGGAAGACGCTGTGGGGAAGGCCGCGCTTGGCGACTTCTTCTTCCGGCAGCATGGCCGAGATGAACTCGGGGATCTTCTGGTCGGGGTACTCGTAGCCCCAGTTCCACTGGTAGCCGACGGCCTTAACCGTCAGGTCCGGCTTGGGCATGTTGTGATAGTCGAACAGCAGCCGGAACGAGAAGATCGAGATGACCATCAGGATCAGCACCGGCACCAGGGTCCAGATGACCTCGATGGTGGTGTTGTGGCTCCATTTGGCCGGGGTCGGGTTGGACTTCTTGTTGTAGCGGACGACGATCCACAGCAGCAGGCCCAGCACGAACAGGCTGATGACCGTGATGATCGGCAGCAGGATCACATCGTGGAAGAAGTGCACCTGATGCTTCAGCGGCGAAGCCGCCGGCTGCAGGCCCATTCCTCCGGGCGTGGGTTGTCCCAGCAAATCGTCTGCGCGGGCCATCCCCGTCGCCATCGCCGTCATTACGACGGCTGCGAAAGCCGCAAGCAGCCCCCGCATCCCCTTCACCTTCGCGTTCATGCGCCTCACGTCCGTTTCGCCGGTCTCTGAAGTCCGCCGGCAGTCAGGAGCTACTCGGCGAATGGACCAGCCGCTTGCGCATGCCGGAATCCCACCCGTCCCTTTCGCCCTTACAGGCCCGGTGCATACGCGCTGGAACCCGCCTTGCCAAGCCGCTCAAGGCCTGACCCGACATGGGCCAGCGCGCGTCATTGATCCAACCCGCTATCATGTTTCGACAGCTACCTTGCGTTAGTCAGTATCATGCGATAGAAGGGTGTCGGATTTGGGAATGGAAAACGTGACCGAAGCTATCGAAATCCAACTGAAAAAAGGGGTGCTGGCGCTCTGCGTTCTGGCCTTGCTGTCGCGCGCCGACAGCTACGCCTACGAGATCGCCAGCCGGCTCGCGAAGGACATCGACATGGGGGAAGGCACCATCTACCCGCTCATGCGCCGCATGCAGGCGGACGGGCTGGTCGAGACCTATCTGGTGGAGTCGCCGAGCGGCCCGCCGCGCAAATACTACCGCCTGACCGACGCCGGTCGTGGCAGCTTCACACAACAGAAGTCGGAATGGGCCGCATTCACCCGCGCCGTCGACGACATCCTGGGAGCGGCCGCATGACCCGTGCTGACTTCATGACCAAGCTCCGTCGCGGCCTCGTCGGCATGCCGGCCGCCGCGATCGAGGACATCGCCGCCGACTACGACACCCACTTCGCCGACGCCCAGGCGGCTGGCCGCACCGAGCAGGAGGTCGCCGACGCACTCGGCAATCCCGGCCGGCTGGCGCGCGAACTTCGCGCCGAAGCGGGCATGAAGAAGTGGGAGGAACAGAAGAACCCCTCCGCCGCCGCCGCCGCCGTCTTCGCCGTACTCGGCCTGGGCGCGATCGACATCATCGTGCTGCTGCCGATTCTGATGGGCGTGGTGGGCGCGCTGTTCGGCTTCTTCATCGCCGTCATCGTCGGCATCGTCGCGGGCGGGATCGTGTTCGCGGCGGGGCCGTTCGCCAATCCGCCAGGCGGGCCGGCCACCGCGATCCTCGGCGGCATCGGCATCATGGCCATCTCGACCTCGGCCGGCGCCGTGCTGACCCTGGTCACCGTCGGCCTGGTCAACGCCCTGGTCTGGTACGCCCGTCTCCACTACCGGCTGCTCAAGCCGGCCATCGATCCGCAAGGCTGAGGAGCCCGGTCATGATCCGAACCCTGATCATCATTACTGTGGCGAGCTTCGTGCTGGCCGTGGTCTGCTTCTCCGGCGCCGCGGCCATCGGCGGACGCGAGCTGTTCGAGAAGGGCTGGTCGTTCTCACCGGCCTTCCTGCAGCAGCTCGACGAGGACGGCGACGTGTCGGTCCGGATCGGTCGCGACGGTCGCCACGGCCCCGACGTGAGCCAGACCCTCGACTGGACCGGCGGTCCGGCGCTGCAGATCGATATTCCCGCCGAGGTGTCCTACACCCAGGGCGCCGTCGTGAGCGTGACCCTGACCGGGCCAAAAGCGCTGGTCGATCGCGTGATCCTCGAGGGCGGCCGTCTCCGCTTCCGGGACAGTGAGACCACGGGCGGCCTGCACATGCGCTACATGCGCGACGGTCTGCGGGTCACCATCGTGGCGCCGGCGGTGAAGCGCTTCGTGGTCAACGGCTCCGGCGATCTGATCATCGCAGACTACGATCAGCCGGACCTGGCCCTCGAGGTCAACGGCTCCGGCGAGGTCGCGGTCGCGGGTGTGACCCAGAGCCTGTCGCTGGCGATCGCCGGGTCGGGCGAGGCGCGCCTCGCCGAGCTCAAGGCCCGCGACGCCAGCATCGCCGTCGCCGGCAGCGGCGAGGCGGAAGTGTCGGCCTCCGGGGCCGCCCAGGTCAGCATCGCCGGCAGCGGCGACGTCACCCTGACGACCAAGCCGGCCAGCCTGAGCAGCAATATCGACGGTTCGGGCGATCTTCACCTGCCGGAATGATGACGGATGCGGTCGAAGCGCTTACCTGTAGGCCATGACCGCATCTGTTCTCGCTCCCTCGCTGCTCGACTCCGCCGGAGTCGATCCTGACCGCGCCCGCGCCATTCTCGGCGACGCCCTCGCCGGGGCCGACGACGGGGAGCTGTTCCTCGAACGCTCCGAGAGCGAGGCCTTCGTCTTCGACGACGGCCGGCTGAAGACCGCCTCCTACGACACCAACGAGGGCTTCGGCCTGAGGGTCGTGGCCGGCGAGACGGCGGGCTACGCCCATGCGAGCGAGATTTCCGAAGCCGCCATCCGGCGCGCCGGCGATTCGGCGAGGCTGGCCCGCCGCGGCTATGCCGGTGTTTCGGCCGAGGCGCCGCGGTCGACCAACACCAAACTCTATGGCGAAGACGATCCGGTCGCCTCGCCCGGCTTCTCCGACAAGGTCGCGCTGCTGCAGGAGATCGACGCCTTCGCCCGCGGTCGCGACCCGCGCGTGGTCCAGGTGATGGCCTCGATGGCCGGTGAGCGCCGCACGGTGGAGATCCTGCGCGCCGACGGCCGGCTGATTCGCGATGTCCGCCCGCTGGTCCGGGTGAACGTCCAGGTGACCGTCGAGCGCGACGGCCGCAGGGAAACGGGAACCTCCGGCGCCGGCGGCCGCGCCGGGTTTGAGGCCTGGATCTCGCCGGACAAATGGCAGGAGCAGGTCGAGTTCGCCCTGGCCCAGGCCCTGACCAACCTCGACGCGGTGGATTGTCCGGCGGGCGAGATGGACGTGGTGCTCGGCCCGGGCTGGAACGGCGTGCTGCTGCATGAGGCCGTCGGCCACGGGCTGGAGGGCGACTTCAACCGCAAGGGACTCAGCGCCTTCTCGGGCCGCATCGGCGAACGCGTCGCCGCGCCGGGCGTCACCGTATTCGACGACGGCACGATCCCGGGGCGCCGCGGCTCCCTGACCGTCGACGACGAGGGCACCCCCACCGAGCGGACCATCCTGATCGAGGACGGCATTCTGGTGGGCTACATGCATGACCGGATGAGCGCCCGGCTGATGGGGCTGGCCCCCACCGGCAACGCGCGCCGCGAGTCCTACGCCCACATGCCGATGCCGCGCATGACCAACACCGGCATGCTCGGCGGCAAGGACAGCCAGGCCGAGATGATCGCCTCGACGAAGCGCGGCATCTTCTGCGCCCACCTCGGCGGCGGCCAGGTCGATATCACCAACGGCAAGTTCGTGTTCCAGTGCACCGAGGCGTGGCTGATCGAGAACGGCAAGCTGACCACGCCGGTCAAGGGCGCCAGCCTGATCGGCGACGGCCCCAGCGCCCTGACCCGCATCACCATGATCGGCGACGACTTCGCCATGGACCCCGGCATCGGCGTCTGCGGCAAGGGCGGCCAGGGCGTCCCGGTCGGCGTGGCGCAACCGTCGCTGAAGATCACCGGGCTGACGGTAGGCGGGACCGCGGTCTGACGTCCGTGATCGGACTGATCGACAATCCTGTCCGCGATTTAATGCACATTTCAGGCTTGTAACGTGCCCTGACGGCCCGTCCCCGTCACCTTCGCGCCAGCACGGGCCGGGGGGCTCAAGGGGGACGTCCTTTCATGAGCCAGTTGCTCGTCGCCATGTTCGCCGCAGCGGCCCCGGAGGCCGCGGTCGTCACGCCGGTCGAGGCCACCGGCGTGACGCCGTATGTCGCGGCCTTCTTCGTCGCGTCCCAGCCCAACTCCGCCATGGACATGATCGCCCGGATCCCGGGCTTCTCGTTCGACGGCGGCGACAATGTGCGCGGCTACGGCGGCGCGGCGGGCAATGTGCTGATCGACGGCCAGCGGCCGGCGACCAAGAGCGAGTCGCTCGAAGACGCCCTGCGCCGGATCCAGGCCAGCCAGGTCGAGCGCATCGACATCATCCGCGGCGGCGCGCCCGGTATCGACATGCAGGGCAAGACCGTCATCGCCAACGTTGTCCTGCGCAAGGACAAGGCCGGCCAGTGGCTGTTCGCGGTCGCCGACATCTACTACCAGGACGGCCGCACCGCGCCGGCCGTGCGCTTCGAGGGCACGCAGAAGTTCGGCGAGCAGACCTTCGACTGGTCGATGCTGGGCTTCACCTTCGTCGACGACGGGGCGGGCGAGGGGCCGCGCACAGTCATCGGTCCGACGGGCACGCTGCTGCGCGAGAGCCAGCTGGATGAAACCGGCGGCGGCCGCGGCTACACTCTCAAGAGCGGGATCAAGAGCCCGTTCCTCGACGGCCGGGTGTCGGTCAACGCCAAGCTGGATCGCGAGCACTTCGAGTGGTCGCTCAACGAGGCCTTCAGCTTCCCGGCCCCCGGACGGCTGTCCGTCAACGACGACTTCATCCGGGATGAGGGCGAGGTCGGGGCGAACTGGGAACGGGCGCTGGGTCCCAAGGCCCGGTTCGAGTTCACCGGCCTGGTGCAGCGTCGCTACACCGACTTCTCCTCGACCTACGTGGAGGGCGCCGACGACGCGGTGTTCCTGCAGCAGAACGAATCCGGCGAGAGCATCGCGCGCGGGGTGCTGCGCTACACCATGAGCCCGACCTGGTCGGTCGAGGGCGGCGGCGAGATGGCGTTCAACTTCCTCGACAGCGCCCAGGAGTATGTCGAGAACGGCGTTCCGGTGGTCCTGCCGGCGGCGAACGTTCGCGTCGAAGAGCGTCGGGGCGAGGTGTTCGGGTCGTCGACCTGGCGGCTGTCGCCCAAGCTGTCGGTCGAGGCGGGTCTGCGGATCGAGGTCTCGACCATTTCCCAGAGCGGCGACACCAATCTCGAGAAGTCACTGACCTACACCAAGCCGCGTGCGGCCGTGACCTGGTCGCCCACGCCGGTGGACCAGTTCCGCCTGCGGGTCGAACGCGAGGTCGGCCAGCTGGACTTCGGCGACTTCGTCTCGTCGGTGGCCTTCTCGACCGGCCTCGGTACGGCGGGCAACGCCGACCTTGAGCCGGCAAAGACCTGGGTCGCCGAGGCGGCGTACGAGCGCAAGTTCTGGAAGGACGGCGCGGTGGTCTTCACCGCCATCCACCGCGAGATCACTGACGCCACCGACCGGGTGCCGATCATCGGTCCGGGCTTCGCCTTCGACGCCCCGGGCAACATCGGCGACGGGACCAGCGACAGCCTCTCGGTGTCGCTGAACCTGCCGCTGGTCCGGTTCGGCATCCCGGGCGGCCTGCTGCGCGCCAACGGCCAGTGGAGCCGGTCGGAGGTCACCGACCCCGTCACCGGCGAGGCCCGTCGGATCAGCGGCCAGGCGCCGTTCGAGGGCGACATCAACTTCTCGCAGGATCTGCCGAAATACCGGACCCAGTGGGGCATCAACACCGGCCTCGGCTTCGAGGAGCGCTACTACCGCTTCGACCAGATCGAGACGGTTGAACTGGGCACCTGGCTCCAGCTCTACGCCGAGTACAAGCCGCAGCCGAACCTGAGCATCCGCGTCGAGCTGCAGAACCTCCTGGGCCGGGACTTCACCCGCACCCGCGAGGTTTACACCGGACCGCGCAACACCTCCGGGATCGATTTCATCGACAAGCGGCCGCTGAACTTCGACCCGTTCGCCTACATCCGCATCCGCCGCACCTTCGGCTGACGCGGACGCCGCTTCGGCCGCGAGCCCCCAACCCCTCGCACGCGGCCAAAGAAGAAGGGCCCCGGGATCGCTCCCGGGGCCCTTCGCCGTTTCAGGACTGATCAGGCGATCAGTGCGGCATGGACTGGCGATCACCGTCCACGGTCGCGGCCGGCGCGCCATCGACGCCCACATGGCCCCACTTCTTCACCAGGAAGCTGATGAGGATGAAGAACACCCCGACGCCGATCCCGGCCCAGCCGAGCTTGCCGAAGCCGTCGAGCGACGTGGCCAGCGCACCTTGCGGGTCGAGGACCTGACCGCCGACCGTCTCGGCGCCCATGGCGCCGGCGATCATGCCGCCGACGTACTGGGCGATGGAGCTGGACAGGAACCAGACCGCCATCATGAACGACACCACCGAGGGCATCGACAGCTTGGTGATCTCCGACAGGCCCACGGGCGACAGGAACAGCTCGCCGGTGGTGTGCAGCAGATAGAGGAAGCCGAGGATCATCAGCGGCATCTGGAAGGCCGAGTTGACCATTCCGGACTTCGCCGCCCAGACCACGACCATGAAGCCCAGGCCGACCTGAAGCAGGCCGAGGCCAAACTTCATCACCGGGTTCGGATCGCGCTTGTGCTTGCCGAGGAACAGCCACATCGCCGCGAAGATCGGCGCGAAGATCAGGATGAAGCCGGCGTTGAACGATCCAGTCTGCGCGGCCGTGATCCCCATGTCGATCCAGCGGATGTTGTCCGGGACCCCGGGGGCCATGACCATGTCGCGGGTGCCGAAGAAGAAGCTCTGGCCAAGCAGATCCACCGTGAAGGGGGAACTGATCAAGGCGAGGTCAACGTTGCGGTCGGCGAACAGGCTGAGCGAGGTGCCCGCCTGCTCGAACAGGGTGAAGAACACCACCGCGCCGAAGATCAGGATCATCGCCAGCATCATTCTCTGGCGCTGCACCCAGGTCTTGCAGATGACCGCGATGATGAAGACGACCGCCGCCAGGGAGGCAATGATGCTGGCGATCAGCACCATACCGACGACGGCGTTGCTCTGGACCAGCATCCAGATCACGCCGACGCCCAGAATGCCGCCGATGTAGATCAGGGTTTCGCGGTTCAGCGGGCCGATGAACGGTTTGGCCAGCAGTTCCGGGTTGGGCGGCTCACCCTTGCCCTCGAGCAGCGGCTTGCCCAGCACGAACACGATATAGCCGAGCAGCATGCCTGCGCCGGCAAGGCCGAAGCCCCAGCCCCAGCCGTACGTCTGGCCCAGATAGCCGCACAACACCGCGGCCCAGAAAGCCCCGAGGTTGATGCCGTAGTAGTAGAGGGTGAAGCCCGGATCACGGCGGGGATCGCCCTCGGGATACAGCTGGCCGACGATCGTGGAGATGTTCGGCTTCAGGAAGCCGACGCCCATGATGATCAGCGAAATCGCCAGGAAGAAGATGTTCACGTAGGTCGGGTCGCGCGTCTCCTTCATCTCGAAGGAGCCCTCCGCGAGGGTGGCGGGCAGCGCGGCGGCGGCAGGCAGATCCTTGATCTCCAGGCCACCCTTCTCGCCGGCGCCGAAGGCGTAGCAACCCTCGCCGACCTTGATGCAGGCCTCGTTGTCCGGGCTGTGGCTGAATTCGTAGGCCGCGCCTTGATAGTTGAGGGTCTGCTTTGCCGCGGCCCCCTCGATGGCCATCATGCCGTGACCGGCGACCAGCAGCAGCGCGCCAAAGGCGATGGCCTTGCGGGTGCCGATGAACCGGTCGGCGAGAATGCCGCCCAGCAGGGGCAGCAGATAGACCAACGAGGTGTACGAGCCGTACAGGCCGCTCGAGTACTTGTCGTCGAACAGGAAGTGCTGGGTCAGATAGAAGATCAGGATGGCGCGCATCCCGTAGTAGGAGAAGCGCTCCCACATCTCCGCGAAGAAGAGAATGAAGAGGCCTTTCGGGTGGTTCCGCATCTGCAGAAGCACCGGGATGCCTGTGGCCAGGGTCACGAGGATCCCCAGCGCGATAACGATATTCATACTGCCTACCCTGTGACTCTATGGCCCGCGCGGTCGGGATAACGGCAAGATTCCCCCGAACCGCCGCGATTTGAGCGCGAGAAAATCACGCGTTGGCCGGATTCACAAGCAACGGCTTGCCGTTCGCGTAAATCGGGAGCCGACCTGTGGCCGGCGGCGTTATCCATCGAGGAGGACGCCGCCATGGTGAACGCTGTTCACGAACCCATCGTCTCGATCACGGCCGTCGGCGCCGGGGCCCGCGCGCTGTTTGAGGGTCACGAAGTGGCTGACAGTGACCGCGCCCTGTTCCTGAAGGAGCCCGACGGACGCGTTGTGTGCTACTTTCCGGCCGACGATGTCCGCACCGAGGTGCTGCGCCGCAACGACCATGTGACGACCAGCCCCTGGGGCGGGGTGGCCGCCTGGTACACGATCACCCGGGACGCGAAGATCGTCGAGAACATCGCCTGGTCGTTCCCCGATCCGTACAACGAGGCCGCCGTGATCGCCGGCTACATCGCCTTCGCGCCCGAACATGTGGAACTGCAGGTGGATGAGCCTGCGTCCGTCCCGCATGTGCCGCCGCACGATCCGCCTTATACCTGATCCTCTCCGCGTAGCGGGGAGGGGGACCATGCGGAGCATGGTGGAGGGGCCGGCGCTATGCGAGCGGCCCTGTCCTGAATTCAGGTCGTTCCGGAGAGTCCCGCGCAGCCCCCTCCACCAGCCTCCGGCTGGTCCCCCTCCCCTCTCCGAGGGGAGGAAGGGTTTAGTACGCGCAGTCTTCGAAGATGCGGCTGATGTCGCCGTTCCAGTCGCCGTGGAACTTCTCCAGCAGCCGTTCGGCGGGGGTCAGGCCGCTGTCGGCGATGGCTTCGAGCTCGCCGAGGTAGGTCGTCTCGTCGATAAAGCCGCCGTCCAGGCGGGCGCGGCGCTTGAGGCCTTCGCGGCTGATGGCGATCATGTCCTTCGCCACGTCCTGCACCGTGCGGCCGGCGACGACGGCCTTGAGGCCCAGCCGGTTCACGTCGCGCCGGACCGTCTCGCGGTCCTCCGGCGTCCAGTGCTTGCAGAGATCCCAGGCCGCCGCAAGGGCCGCGCTGTCATAGAAGATGCCCGTCCAGAGGGCGGGCAGGGCGCACAGCCGGCTCCACGGGCCGCCGTCGGCGCCGCGCATTTCCAGGTACGTCTTCAGCCGCACTTCCGGGAAGATGGTGCTGGTGTGGTCGACCCAGTCCTTCATCGTCGCGCGGTCGCCGGGCAGCTCGTCCAGCCTGCCGTCGATGAAGTCGCGGAACGACTTGCCGGCGAGGTCGACGTAGAGACCCTTCCGCTTGGCGAAATACATCGGCACGTCCAGCGCGTAGCGCGCGTAGCGCTCGAAACCGAAGCCGTCCTCGAAGACGAAGTTCAGCATCCCGGTGCGGTCGGCGTCGGTGTCGGTCCAGACGTTGGCGCGCGCCGACAGGAAGCCGTTCGGCTTGCCCTCGGTGAACGGCGAGTTGGCGAACAGGGCGGTGGCGATCGGCTGCAGCGCCAGGCTGGTGCGGAACTTGGCGACCATGTCGGCTTCGGAGCTGAAGTCGAGGTTCGCCTGCACCGTGCAGGTGCGGAACATCATGTCCAGGCCCATCGACCCGACCAGCGGCATGTAGCGCCGCATGATCACATAGCGGCCCTTGGGCATGATCGCGGCGTCTTCGCGCTTCAGCGTCGGATGGAAGCCGAGACCCAGGAAGCCCAGACCCAGCTCGTCGGCCACCTGCCGGACCTCCTGCAGGTGGCTGCCGGTTTCTTCGCAGATCTCGTGCATCGAGTTCAGCGGCGCGCCGGAGAGCTCGAACTGGCCGCCGGGCTCCAGGCTGACGCTGGCGCCGTTGCGCTCCAGCGCAATCAGGGTCTTGCCGCCATCGGCGCGGTCTTCGTAGACGCCTTCCCAGCCGAACCGCATCAGGCCCTTGAGCATCGCCTCGATGCCGTCGGGCCCGCCGTACTGGACGGGGCTGTGGGTCTTGAGATGGAAGCCGAACTTCTCGTGCTCGGCGCCGACCCGCCATTCGCTCGCCGGCTTGCTGCCGGAGGCGAACCAGCCGGTCAGGTCATCGAGTGTCAGGGGCCTGTCGTCACGGACGGTCGTGGCCATAGTGCATGCCTCCCCAGGCGTCATCTTGAGTGGCTAGGGAGGCCCTTCCCCGACCGGGCGCGATCAATACGCCCAACTCGAGGTGGGAGACAATCACGCTCGATGCAAGGGTTTGTGACGATCCACCCACCTCCGTCATCGTCGAACTTGTTCCGACGACCCAAGCACACGACTGGCGACGGCGAAGCCGCACATGTGATCACGCCTTGAAACACTATGTGCATGGGTCCTCGCGACAAGCGCGAGGATGACGGGTTGGATTTACCGCCAGTCCCCCAGCGCCGCCTGCCAGACGGTCAGGGCGCTGATCGCCGCGGTGTCGGCGCGCAGGATTCTCGGGCCCAGGGAGACGGCTGTGACGAACGGCAGCGCGCGCAGGCGCTCGCCCTCCTCAGGCGCGAACCCGCCCTCCGGACCGATCAGAATTGCGCCTTTGCGACTATCCTCCCCAGCTTGCTGGGGAGGGGGACCGGCGGAGCCGGTGGAGGGGGCAGCGCCCGGGCGAGCGGCCCCATCCTGAATTCCGGTGTTTGCGGCAGGCCTCGGCGCAGCCCCCTCCACCATGCTCCGCATGGTCCCCCTCCCCTCTGTGAGGGGAGGACCGAGGGCAAGAAGCATCGGCGGAACGCCGCCGCCTTCATCGCAGAACACCAGCCGGCGGGCGGGGTCCCAGCCGTCGAGCATCCGGTCCAGCTTCTCCGGGGCGAGGATCTCGGGGACATCGAGGCGGCCGGTCTGTTCGGCGGCTTCGACAGCGATCGCCTGCAGGCGCGCGACGTTGGTGTGGTCGGCGTTGGTCCGGCGGGTGATGGCCAGCCGCACGCGCCGGGCGCCGAGTTCGGCGGCCTTCTCGATGATCGTCTCGAGCCGCGCGCGCTTGACCAGCGCGATGACCAGGTCGAGGTCCGGTCCCGCCATCTGGACCCGCATCCGCGCCCCGACCGTCAGCCGGCAGACCCGCTTGCCCGCCTCGACCAGGGTCGCGCGCCATTCGCCGTCGCGGCCGTTGAACAGCAGCAGCTCCGCGCCGATGGCCAGCCGCATGACCGTCACCAGATAGCGGCCCTGCTCAGGCGAGGGCGTGACATCGGCGCCGGCGGCGAGATCATCGGGGACATGGAGACGGATCATCGGACTCTTCTAGCGGTCATGCGGTATAGGGCGGTAGGGTCTGGCATGGACAACGACGCCTACGACGCCGAACTTCGCGAACTGCAGATCGCGATGATCCGCACCCAGCAGCTCGCGATCAAGGAGGGCTGGAAGGTCCTCATCATCTTCGAGGGACGCGATGCGGCCGGCAAGGATGGCGCGATCGACCGCGTGACCACGCCGCTGGCGCGCCGGGAGACCCGCGTGGTCGCCCTGCCCAAGCCCTCCGACCGCGAGCGGACGCAGTGGTATTTCCAGCGCTATGTCGCCCACCTCCCCGCCGGCGGGGAGTACGTGCTGTTCAACCGCTCCTGGTACAACCGGGCCGGGGTGGAGCCGGTGATGGGCTTCTGCACGCCGGAGCAGCATGAGGAGTTTCTGCGCGAGGTCTCGCATTTCGAGACGATGCTGGTGGACAGCGGCGTGAAGCTGGTGAAGTTCTGGCTCGATATCTCGGCTGACGAACAGGCCCGGCGCCTGAAGGCACGCCGCACCGATCCGCTGAAGGTGTTCAAGACCAGCCCTCTGGACGATGTCGCCGAGGCCAAGTGGGACGACTACACCAGCGCCCGCGACGAGATGCTCCGCCGCACCGACTGCGACGACGCGCCGTGGATCTGCGTGCGCGGCGACCACAAGAAGCCGGCCCGGCTCAACATCCTGCGCTGGTGGCTGCACACGACCGCCCCGGAGAAGATGCGCAAGGGCGTGGCCAAGCCTGATCCGGAGGTGATCTTCCGCTTCGAACCGTCCGCCCTGACGGACGGTCGGCTGCACCGCTAGGTCAGGCGGCCATCAGCGTCCTGAAGGCGCCGCGGGGCAGGGTGGCGGCCTTCGACGGGTGGATGAAGAAATAGTCCTTCCACGGCAGGTCCGGAACGGCGGTCGTCCGCTCCTCCAGCGAGTCCGCGTTCAGCGCGAACATGCGGTAGCCGCGCGACAGGAACAGATCGATCACCGCCTCGGCCGAGCCGCCGAACTGTGCCTTGAGCATCACCGGATGGATTTCCAGCAGGACATGCGGGCTGTCGCGATCGAGGATGGTCGCCGCGCCGGTCAGGGCCAGCTGTTCGGCGCCTTCGATGTCCATGCGGATGAAGTCGACATGGTCGACGCCATTGGCGGCGCACCAGCCGTCCAGGGTGACCACCGGCGTCGGCTGCGTCGCCACGCCGATGTCTTCCAGGTCCGGCCGGACCTGACCCTCGGGCGCGCGCTCGGCGATGAAGGCATAGGCCCGGCCCATGCGGCCCGAGCCCTTCTTCGGCGTCACCAGCAGCATCTCGCCCGGCGCGTCCGACACGGCCGCATGCACCCTGGTCACCTGCTTGGCGATGCCGTGCCAGGCGAGGCAATGGCCCAGCACCAGGAAGCTGAAGGCCGAGGGTTCGAACGCGACAATGCGGGCGTCGGGCGCGACCTGGGTCATCACATAGGTGTGCCGGCCATCGCTGGCGCCGACATGCAGGCAGACCGGCGCGCCGGTCAGCAGGTCGGCGAGATAGGGCGTCTCCGGCTCATGCTTGGCCGAGCGGAGGTTTCGGCGCCACGCGCGGAAGGCGTGGCTGAGGACGCGGATGCTGCTCATGGGACCCTGTTGCTCCGCGCTCAGATCTGGAAGCCGCGCGGCTTGTCGAAATAGCCATAGCCGAAATCGTGGCGCAGGTGGCGGTCAAGGATCGCCAGCATCAGCGCCCGGTCCTCGTCGGAGAACGCCGCCCGGCCGGTGCCGTCGGCGCGCACGGGGAAGTCCTGGATGTCCGGGTCCTGGGCCTTCGCCATGGCTTCCTTCGTGCCGCCCGCCACTCCGGCGTCGAGCGCCGCCGGGCTCAGGTCCAGCCGCAGTTGCCGCGCGATCTTCTCCAGCGCGCTGCGGGGATCGTCGCGGAACGACTCATAGGTCATGACCATGGTGTCCCGCGGATAGCGCGATGCGACCTCGCCCCACTGGTTGAGATAGCGGATGTACCACCAGACATCGCAGATATAGGCCTTCTGCCACGGGTCGCCGGCGACGTAGCGCGAGAACGACACGCCGTAGCGCTCACGCCACTTCTCGTAGTTCGAGATCAGCACATCAGGGATGTCGCGCACGACCACGGCGTAGGGCGGCAGGGGCGCCAGAGCGCGCAGCCAGCCCCACTGGGCGGCGTTGGGCGGGATCGAATGGGTGCTCGCCACGCGCGGCAGGTCGGGATGTTTCCGCTTGTGTTTCGGATGCCCGATGAAGTCGTTCGACGAGGGGGTTGTTCATGTAGCGCGGCGGCTCGAGCCCGTACTGGTGGGCGAGCGCCAGGCTGAGCATCCACTTGATCCAGTGGGTGCCGGAATGCTGGCCGGTGACCATGAATCCCTGCCAGTCGCGATGCTTGAACAGGTTCAGGTTGGTGTTGTCGCGGTCGAGGCAGTGCAGGCGGAACGCCCGGTCGGCCGCGGCGCCGCCCCGCTGGGTCTCAGGCACGTCGCTGCTTGTCAAAGCCGTCAAGGTCGTCACTCTCCCCCACGTCCGGTCGGGCCGGTCCGGACGCTATATGCGACAGGTTGCGGCGGCGTGTCACGACGGCCGAGCCTGTTCCGATCAGGTCGATTGACCTGATCTGGAAAAACAGGCTCGAATTAAATGCTGAGCGCGATCTGATCGCCGAACCGGCGTCCACTTCGGCGGATCGCGCTTGGGGAGAGAGCTATGGAATACGTTCGTCTGGGCCAGACCGGCCTGAAGGTCTCGCGCCTCTGCCTCGGCTGCATGACCTATGGCAGCAAGACCTGGCGGCCGTGGATCCTGGAGGAAGAGGAGAGCCGTCCGTTCTTCCGGGCGGCCATCGAGGGCGGGATCAACTTCTTCGACACGGCCAACGTCTACTCCATCGGCCAGAGCGAGGTCGTCACCGGCAAGCTGCTGAAGGAATTCGCCAGCCGCGACGAGGTAGTCATCGCCACCAAGGTGCACATGCCCATGGGCAAGGGGCCCAACGACAAGGGCCTGTCGCGCAAGCACATCATGAGTTCGATCGACGCCAGTCTGCAGCGGCTGGGCGTCGACCATGTCGATCTTTTCCAGATCCACCGGTTCGACTACGACACGCCGATCGAGGAGACGCTCGAGGCGCTGCATGACGTCGTGAAGGCCGGCAAGGCCCGCTACATCGGCGCCTCCTCGATGTACGCGTGGCAGTTCGCGAAGATGCTGGCCGTCAGCGAGCAGAACGGCTGGACGAAGTTCGTCTCGATGCAGCCGCAGTACAATCTGGTCTACCGCGAGGAGGAGCGGGAGATGCTGCCCCTCTGCCAGGACCAGGGCATCGGGGTGATTCCCTGGTCGCCGCTGGCGCGCGGCTTCCTGGCCGGTGGCCGCGCCAAGGTCGGCGAGGGCAACACCGAACGCGCCCGCACCGACGAGTTCGCGCCGAGGCTCTACTACCGCGAGGCCGACTTCGCTGTGGTCGACGCGGTCGAGGCGATCGCCGGCGCGCGCGGGCTGTCGAACATGCAGGTCGCCCTGGCCTGGGTGCTGCGCAACCCGGCGATCACCGCCCCGATCATCGGCGCCAGCAAGCTGCACCACCTGACCGACGCCCTGTCGGCGCTGGACGTGGCGCTCGGCGGCGACGAGGTCGCGACGCTGGAGAAGCCCTACCGGCCCAAGCCCGTTCTGGATCACGCGTGATGGCGTTGCCCTCGTGCGTCCTTCGAAACGGCGCTTCGCGCCTGCTCAGGATGACGCCTGATTGTGTTCGTCATGCTGAGCAGCGCTCGCAGAGCGCGTGTCGAAGCACGCAATGAAACACGACCTCTCCCTCAAACAGGCTCGCCGCATCGCCCTGACGGCGCAGGGATTCGCCGAGTCGCGCCGCCACGCCGCGCCGGGCCGCAGCCACTTCGGCAAGGTCGCCGGGCGGCTGGGCGTGATCCAGATCGACAGCGTCAACGTCCTGACCCGCACCCACTACCTGCCGGCCTTCTCGCGGCTGGGCGACTATGCGCCGGGCGTGCTCGAAGCGGAGGCCTGGGGGAAGAAGCGGAGCCTGTTCGAGTACTGGGGCCACGAGGCCTCGCTGCTGCCGCTGGAGATGCAGCCGCTGTTCCGCTGGCGCATGGCGCGGGCGGAGGCCGGCGAGACCTGGGGCGGTCTGGCGCGCTTCGGTCGCGAGCGCCGCGACTACATCGACAACATCCTGGCCGAGATCGAGCAGCGCGGACCGGTCACCGGCGGCGACTTCGCCACCGGGCCTCGCGGCCAGCCGGGCTGGTGGTCGTGGTCGGAGGGCAAGCGCGCGCTCGAATGGCTGTTCTGGGCAGGCTACCTGACCACGGCGACGCGACGGGGCTTCGAGCGGGTCTATGACATCACCGAGCGGGCGCTGCCGGCGGCGGTGATGAACCTGCCGACCCCCACCGAGGCCGACGCCCAGCGCGAGCTGGTGCGCCTTTCGGCGAAGGCCATGGGCGTGGCGACCGAGGCGGACCTGCGCGACTACTACCGCCTGCCGCTTGAGGGCGCGCGCCGGGCGGTCCGCGAGCTGGTCGAGGCGGGTGAGCTGACGCCGGTGAAGGTCGAGGGCTGGGACAAGCCGGCCTATCTGCATCCGGATGCCAGGCCCAGGCGGATCGCCGCCCACGCCCTGTTGTCGCCGTTCGACAACCTGATCTGGTTCCGCGACCGGGCCGAGCGGCTGTTCGGTATCCAGATCCGGCTGGAGATCTACACCCCGGCCGAGAAGCGGGTGCACGGCTACTATGTGCTGCCGTTCCTGGAGGGCGAGGCGATCACCGCCCGGGTCGACCTGAAAGCCGATCGCCAGGCGAAGGTGCTGCGGGTGCAGGCCGCGCACGCCGAGCCGGAAGCCGGCCCGGACACCCCCGCCGCCCTCGCCGCCGAGCTGAACCGCATGGCCGGCTGGCTGGGTCTGGAGCGTGTTGAGGTCGCTGGAAAGGGCGATCTGGCGGGGCGTTTGCAGTCGGCGCTACCGGCGCCCGCGAACTGACCACTATCGGGAAAGTGAGCAGGTGCGACACCAAACCGGGTTCGCACGCCCGGAGAGGTGGGGTATCGAGCCGCCTTCAGACCGCGCGGGGGCGCCTAGCGGAGTAATCAAGTTGCGTGACGTGGAAGAGCGCCTGTCGCGGCGCGGACTTATTGTCGGCCTGGCGGCCCTGACCGCCTCCTGCGCTTCGGCGCCCAGGCCTGCGCTGGTGGCTTCGACCCTGATCGTCCCGCCCGCGCCCCTGCCGCCGCCGCCCGTGCTCACCGCCGCCCCGATCCCCGTGCTGGGTCCGGAACTCGACCCGCAGGGCCTGATCCGCCGGCCGCTGATGCACGCGGCGCTGGACGCCCTGAAGCGTCATCGCGACCGGGTCAGCCACGAGGACCGCATCTACATCGTCGATTTCCAGGTCCACTCGGGCAAACCGCGGCTGTTCCGGCTGGACCTCCCGAGCGGCCAGGTGAAGGCGTTCCACACCGCCCACGGCCGGGGCTCTGACCCGGCCCACACCGGCTTCGCCCAGCGGTTCTCGAACACGCCGAGCTCCTACGCCTCGTCGGTCGGCGCCTATCGCACGGCCGGCCCGGGCATGGGCGCCAAGCACGGCCCGAACGTCCTGCTGGACGGGCTGGAGCCGACCAACTCCGAGGCGCGCGACCGGGCGATCATCGTCCACGCCGCCGACTACTGCGAACCGGGCTACCTCGCCGCCAACGGCAAGCTGGGCCGGTCCTACGGCTGCTTCAGCCTGAGCCGCGCCGACCTGGCGCAGCTCCGCCCCGACATGGACGGCGGCCGCCTGCTGTTCGCGGGGGTCTGATCCTCCCTATCGGGGGAGGTGGCCCGAAGGGCCGGAGGGGGTCACCCGGGATCTGAGCGGACCCCCTCAGTCCGCTTCGCGGACAGCTCCCCCGATGGGGAGCATATCGCCTACCCCGCCCCGTACAGCGCCATCACGTCGCGCCGCATGGTCGCGCCGCTGTCGGGGCGGCTGTAGAACATGTGCCCACCCGGATAGACCTTCAGCTGCACCCGGCCCGGATTGCCCATCGGCGGCAACTGGTCGATGACGATGCGCGAGGCGAAGTAGGGGCAGCTGAGGTCGTCGTAACCGTGGACGATCAGCACCTTCATCTTCGGATCGTTGGCCAGTGACTTGCGGAAGGCCGACACCGCCTCGATCGTCGGCAGCTCGTCTTCCCAGGCGTTGTTCACCGCGTCGCTGAGCGCGTTGTAGCGGGCCTCGACCTTCCAGCCGACGATGCGGGTGACGAAGTCGACCATGGCGCTGGTCGTCGGCGCGATCAGGGCGTCGAGGATCGGGTCGCCGCTGCGCTGGCTGGGCGCAAAGGGGTAGGGGTCCCAGGCCGTGACGTTGGAGTCGTACCAGCTGCCGATCCGGCCCTCGCGGCGATAGAGCTCGCGCAGGTAGGCGCGGCTGTCGATCCGCCCGCCCATCTGGCGCACGACGGCCTCGTCCAGGCCGGTGTAGGCAGTGACCCGCTTGATGATCCGCTCCAGCGCCGCCTGGTTGGTCCGGCCGGCCATGAAGTCCGTCAGGAATTCGGTGCGGACATACTGCTCGACCTCGGCCATCTGCTCCGGCGACAGCGTCTTGCCCTGGCGCTCGTAGTTGGCTGCCGCCATCGAGGGCAGGGTGACCGCCCAAGGCATCGGCGAGAAGTCGCCGCCCGACCAGCTGGTCCCGTCGAAGAAGGGCGAGACCAGGATCACGCCGTTGATCCCGACGCCCAGTTCGGTCTGCAGGTAGTGGGTCAGGCGCGGCCCGCGGAAGCCGCCGTAGCTCTCGCCGGTGATGTACTTCGGCGAGGTCATCCGGCCGTTCTTCAGCAGCCAGTCGTAAACGATGCGGGACAGGTAAGCGATGTCCTGGTCGACGCCGAAGAAGGCCTTCTTGCTCTCCTCGAGCGAGACCCGCGAGCGGGAGAAGCCGGTGCCGACCGGGTCGATGAACACCAGGTCCGTGAAGTCCAGCCAGGTGAAGGGGTTGTCCTGCAGCACAGCCGAATCCGAGGGCGCGTCGCCCTGGGCGCCGAACTGCACCCGCTTGGGCCCGATCGCGCCGAGGTTCAGATAGACGCTGGCCGCGCCCGGCCCGCCGTTGAAGGCGAAGGTCACCGGCCGGTTCGGGTTGCGCGGGCCGTCGAGCACATAGGCGGTGAACACCACCTCGGCGGTGATCCTGCCCTTGTCGTCGCGCACCGGCAGGGAGCCGACGGTGACGGTGTAGTTCAGCGTCTTGCCGGCGACGTGGGTCACCTGCTTGACGGTGGCGTCGGCGGGGAAGGGCGGCAGGTCGCTGTCAGCGGGCTTGGCCGCCGCGGCGTCGGCCGGCTTGTCGGCGGCTGAAGCGGCGGTGAGGCTCCCGAGCGCCATCGCGGCCGCAAGGCCCAGAACCGTCAGAATGCGCATGGTGACTCCCCCGACACAGTGATGCGGCGGAAGTAGTATCGGGCGCTGTTGCCGCCGGAAAGTCTTCTCCTCTCCCGGAGGGAGAGGTGGCCCGGCAGCGCCGGGTCGGAGAGGGATGAACTGTTGTCGAGGGCCGGCGCCGAGCTCAGTCGACACCGCGCCTCCCTCTCCACCATGCTCCGCATGGTCCCCCTCTCCCTCCGGGAGAGGAATGGTGTCAGGCCGTCCCCTCGGCCACTGCCGCGAGCCGCGCGTAGGCGCCGCCCTTCGCCTTGAGTTCGGCGTGTTTGCCTTCCTCGACGATGCGGCCCTTGTCGAACACCAGGATGCGGTCGGCGTGGCGGATCGTTGACAGCCGGTGGGCGATGACGATGGTCGTGCGGCCGGCCATCAGCTCGTCCATCGCGGCCTGGACCGACAGCTCGGTCTCGACGTCGAGCGAACTGGTCGCCTCGTCGAACACCAGGATCGGCGCGTCGGCGAGGAACGCCCGGGCGATGGCCACGCGCTGGCGCTCGCCCCCCGACAGCTTGACGCCCCGCTCGCCGACCAGGGTGTCGTAGCCCTTCGGCAGCTTGTCGATGAACTCTTCCGCGCGGGCTCGGCGGGCGGCCAGGCGGATCTCGTCGAGGGTCGCGCCGGGGCGGGCGTAGCCGATGTTCTCGGCGATGGTCCGGTGGAACAGGGCCGGGTCCTGGGGCACCGCCGCGATAGCCCGGCGCAGGTCGCCCTGGGCCACCGCGGCGATGTCCTGGCCGTCGATGCGGATCGCCCCGGCGTTCAGGTCGTAGAGCCGCTGGATCAGCTTGACGAAGGTCGACTTGCCCGCCCCGGTCGGACCGACCAGCGCCACCCGCTCGCCCGGCGCGATGCGCAGGGAGAAGCCGTCGTACAGCGGCGTGTCGGCGCTCTTGTAGGCGAAGGTCACGCCGTCGAAGACAATCTCGCCCTCGACGGCCCGGAAGGGCTGGGGCGTCTCGGGGTCGGCGACCTGGGGCGTCATGCCGGCGTAGTTGGCCACGTCCTCGACGTCGTCGAGACCCTTCTGGAGCATCCGCACGTTCTCGCCGATGTTCCGCAGATAGCCGTTCATCTGCATGAAGGTGGTGATGCCGAAGGCGATGTCGCCCGGCGTCGCGCGGCCCTTGGTCCACAGCCAGACCAGCGTGCCGGTCATCACCGCCTGTAGCGCCATGGTCAGCAGGTTCTGCGCCAGCCAGATGTCCATGAACCGGCCCCAGGTGATCTGGACAGCGCGGCTCCACTGTTCGGTCAGCTCGCCGAACCGCGCCTCCTCGCGGGCCTCGGCGCCGAATCCCTTGACCGTCGGGTTGGAACTGAGGGCGTCGGCCAGCGCCCCGCCGATGCGAGAGTCCAGCGCGTTGGAGCGCAGGTTGGCGGGCCGGACGTAGACCTTCACCAGCCACAGGTTCAGCCACAGGAAGGCCACCACCACGAAGAAGCACATGGCGCCCACGACCGGCCATTGCAGACCGATCAGCAGCGACTGGCCGGCCAGCAGCAGCAGGGCCGGACCCAGCCAGATGACCACCGCGTCCGACACCGAGTCATAGCCCCACATGGCCCGTGACAGCCGCCGCACCGTGGCGCCGGCGAAGGTGTCGGCATGCCAGTCGGCCGAGAAGGACTGCACCCGGCGGAAGCCCTCGTTGGTCATGTCCCGCATGTTGCGGGCGGCCAGCGGGTTCCAGAACCGGAAGCCGATGTTGCGCGAGATCGAGAAGGCCAGGTAGGCGCCGACGAACAGGCCCCAGGCCATCCAGACCCTGTCCGCCTCGCCGTCGATCGTCACGGCGTTGACCAGTTCCCGCGCGGCCCAGGGCAGGGCCAGCTCGCAGGCCAGCGCCACCATCACCATCCCCGAAGAGCCGAGCAGCAGCCATCGCCGCCGCAGCCAGAAGCCGGCGATGAAGGCCATGACCTGGCCGTTGGAGAGCACCCGCCCCCGGGTGACCTCCTCGTCTTCGTAGTGCTCGCTCATGGAAAGACCTGCTGCGGGATGTGTAGTCCCGAACGGTGTTCGACGGGAGGGGGAGGGGGCGATTTCGCGGCGACGAGGCGGGCCGGTCACAGGGAGTAGGGCGTAGGGGGTAGGGAGTAGCAAAGGGGGTAGCAGCGGCGCCGACGGCGTGAACCGGTCGAACTACTCCCTACTCCCTATGCCCTACTCCCTTCTTCCGCCCGCCCCCGAACGGCCGCCATCTCAGGAACCCGATGATCGCCGGGCCGACGACCGGCGTCCTCAGGAGCGGCCGTACCGCGTGCGGCCGGGTCTTGAGGAAGCAGACCACGGCGCCAATCCAGAACACCGTCGTTGGCAGACCTGGCGTGACCACGCCGACGGCGCCCACGGCGACGAGCACCGCGCCCAGACCGTCGAGCGCGGCGCGGGCGGCGGGCGACCGGCGGCGGTTCGGCGGCGGAGTCTCCATGGCGGCCACTATTGCGGGTTCGGCCGCTTTCCGCCACCAACAGCCCATGACTTCGATCCTGCCCGACGCCGCGCCGACCAACTGGGTGGACCGGTATGCGCCGGCCGCCCTGTGGCCGTGGCTGAAGCTGGGTCGGTTCGACCGGCCGACGGGGATCTGGCTGCTGATGCTGCCGGGCTGGATGGGACTGGCCCTCGCCGCGGCGATGGGCGGCCGGGCGCCGGACCCGGTCCTGATGCTGCTGTTCTTCGTCGGGGCGGCGCTGATGCGGGCGGCGGGCTGCGCCTACAACGACATCGTCGACCGCGACATCGACGCGAAGGTCGCCCGCACCGCCGGGCGGCCGATCCCGGCGGGCCAGATCAGCGTCAAACAGGCCTGGGCGTTCGTCATCGGCTGCTGCCTGGTCAGTCTGATCATCCTGCTGTCGATGAACTGGTGGACGATCGGCCTGGGCGTCGCGTCGCTGGCGCTGGTGGCCGGCTATCCGTTCATGAAGCGGATCACCTGGTGGCCGCAGGCCTGGCTGGGCCTGACGTTCAACTGGGGCGCCCTGATGGGGTTCGCCGCGGCGGGCGGCGCGCCGGGCTGGCCAGCGATTCTGCTCTACGCGGGCCTCGTGTTCTGGACCCTCGGCTACGACACCATCTACGCGGTGCAAGATCTCGAGGACGACGCGCTCGCCGGGGTGAAGTCGTCCGCTCTGCGGCTCGGGGCCCAGGCCCCGCGCGCGGTGCTGGCTTTCTATCTGGTCAGCTTCTGTCTGGTGCTGACGGGCGCCTGGATCGGCGGGCTGGGACCGCTGTTCCTGCCGCCGGCCGCGCTGTTCGCGCTGCATCTGTCGCGGCAGGCGGCCAAGCTCGATGTGACCGACCCGGCCGGCGCGCTGGCGCTGTTCAAGTCCAACACCTGGGCCGGGGTGATCCTTGTGGTCGCGCTGGCGGTCGGCGTCTGGCAGCCGGGCGGGGCGTTCTGACATCCCCAACACTGTCATCCCGGCCGTAGCGCAAGGCGCGAAGAGCCGGGACCCAGATTTGGCTTCAGCCACAGACGCGGGGATTCGATCTGGTCCCGGATCGGCCTCTTCGGGCCGTCCGGGATGACAGGGAGAGTGTCACGCCGCTCCCCCGCTACCCATCCCGCCATCGAGATGAGATAATCCCCGCATGGCCGTCGCAGCACGCGTGAAACCGAAGGACTTCTTCACCGACGAGGAGTGGGCGCCGCTGGCGGCCCGCTCGTCGTGGATGGGGATCTGGCTGATCGTCCACGCCTGGCTGACCATCGTCGCCGCCGGGGCGCTGTTCGTGATCTGGCCGAACCCGCTGACGCTGGTGCTGGCGGTGATGATCATCGGTTGCCGCCAGCTCGGCCTGGCGATCCTGATGCATGACGGGGCCCACGGCTGTCTGCACCCGAACCAGAAGGTCAACGACTGGATCGGCCACTGGCTGGCCGGCGCCCCGACCAACGGCGACCTGCAGCGCTATCGCGACTACCACCTGCAGCACCACAAGTTCGCGCAGCAGGAGGAGGACCCGGACCTTGGCCTCTCCGCCCCGTTCCCGATCACGCGGCAGTCACTGTGGCGCAAGGCGGTCCGCGATCTGACCGGCCAGACCTTCTACAAGCAGCGCATCCAGCCCTCGATCGACGCGTTCAGGACCAGCAAGGCCAAGGGCGTCCCGTTCGGCAAGACCTTCAAGGGCGTCCTGAAATTCTGGTCGCCGTTCCTGATCTTCCACATCCCGGTGATCGTGCTGCTGTCAGCCGTCGGGCTGTGGTGGGCCTGGCCGGTGCTGTGGCTGTTGCCGATGGCGACCTGGTATCCGCTGATCACCCGCCTGCGGAACATCGCCGAACACGCCCTGGTCGGAAAGAACCAGCCCGATCCCCTGCGCCACGCCCGCACGACGCTGGCCGGCCCGATCGAGCGGCTGCTGATGGCGCCGTACTACGTGAACTATCACTGCGAACATCACATGTTCATGCACGTCCCCTGCTGGAACCTGCCGAAGGTGCACAGGCTGCTGAAGCAGAAGGGCGTGATGGAGAAGATGCTGACGGCGCCGGGGTATGTCAGCGTGCTGAAGCTGGCGTCGAGTAAGGCGGCAGTCGCGGCGGCCTGAAGCGCGTCAGTTGCCGTACGGCGTGTCGGCGATGCCGAGCAGGTCGGGCCGCTGGAGTTCGATGAAACCGCCGCCGTTGCAGGTGATCCGGGCGACCTGGGCGTCGTTCTTCGTGACGATGATCCCGTCCTCCGGCGACCGCAGGTCCTCGAAGACCGCGTAGTCGTAGCCGCCGCGCGTGAACTCCAGCGACTGGTTGCCCTGGATGTAGAGGGTGTAGCGAAACTGGCCGCGCGGGTGCGTCAGTGTTTCCGGATAGCGCATCTCGAGCGCCCCCGGCTTGCCGATCCGGTACTGGATGTAGCCTTCGCTGGCGGAGATCTTCCGCGACGCGCAGACGCTGATCGTCTTCTTCTTTGCGCGGCAGGACCAGACGACGTTCTCGGTCGGAGCGCAGAGGGTTGGCTCATGCCATTCCACGGCCGGGACGCCGGCGGTCGGCGCCGTCGGCGGGCCATCGCGCGAGATGGCGGCGCCCGCCGGGCCGAGAACCAGAAGGGCTCCCGCGACGAGACTCATGTGACGACGGTTCATGGCGCGCTCCGGATGTCCCGCGAAACAGATGTCAGACGCCATCGAACCGCAAGCCCTGCTCGCTGCGATGGCGCTTGCCGCCAATCCGGTCCAAGACGCGCCCATGATCACCGACCGCCGGGCCTTCATCCGTGACAACACCCGCCTTCAGTCGCCGCCGCATGCGCCGGAGCTGGTGCTGCACCTCGCCGACGAGATCACGCCGATCTGGAAGCTGACCGAGGAGGACCTGGCGAAGATCGGCCTGCCGCCGCCGTTCTGGGCCTTCGCCTGGGCCGGGGGACAGGCGCTGGCGCGGTACGTGCTCGACAATCCGGAGGTCGTCGCCGGCAAGCGGGTGGTCGATTTCGCGTCCGGCTCGGGGATGGTCGCCATCGCGGCCATGAAGGCCGGGGCGGCCGACGCCCTGGCGGCGGACATCGACGCCTACTGCGAGGCCGCCGTGGCGCTGAACGCGGCGGTCAACGGCGTGGCCGTGGCCTTCACCGGCGCCGACCTGCTGGACGCCCCGGCGCCGGACTGGGCCGATGTGATCCTCGCCGGCGACATCTGCTACGAAAAGCCGCTGGCGGAGCGGGTCATCGCCTGGCTGACGGCGGCGAAGGCGGCGGGCAAGACGGTGCTGCTCGGCGATCCGGGACGGACCTACCTGCCGAAGACGGGCCTGACCCTGCTGGCCGAATACCAGGTCGCCACCACCCGCGAGCTGGAGGACATGGAGGTCAAGCGCACCCGCGTCTGGACCTTCCCCTGACCGCGCCGCTGCGCTATGGAACAAAAGCAGAACTCAAGGAGCTCGCCCGATGCGCGAAGACGGCAAGATCGACTATGTGGAATTCCCCGCGACCGGCATTCCGGCGGTAAAGGCCTTCTATGCGGCGGCCTTCGGCTGGACCTGGATCGACTACGGCCCGGACTATGTAGCGGTCGACAACGCCGGACTGGACGGGGGATTCAACGGCGACGCCGCCGACGAGAACGGCGCGACCCAGCCGCTGGTGGTGCTCTACGCCCACGACATCGAGGCTATGGCGGCGAAGGTCGAGGCGGCGGGCGGAAAGATCGTCAAGCCGATCTTCCCGTTCCCGGGCGGCCGCCGGTTCCACTTCACCGACCCGTCGGGGAACGAGCTGGGGGTGTGGTCGGAGACCTGAATCCTCCCTCCCCTTTATGGGGAGGGACGTCGGCGAAGCCGACAGGGTGGGGAAGTGAGAGGCCGTGCCGGGTGCATCGGGGTAGCTGCACACTTCCCCACCCGTCCGGGCTTCGCCCGTCCACCCTCCCCCTGAAGGGGAGGGAGGGCTCGCCAGCCGCGCCCACCGGCCTATAGTCCCCGCACACCGTCCCCGGGGAGTTTCGCCCATGCGCCGCCGCACCTTTCTCGCCGCCCTGCCGGCCGCCGCCTTCGCCGGACAGGCGCTGGCCCAGAGCCGACCGGGCAACCCCAACCTGAACCGGCCGGATGTCCACGGCGGCGACCGGGTCGATGGGGCGACCTACGCCAGCCGCTCGGCGGCCTGGGGCGCGCACGGCGCGGCGGCGACGGCCCATCCGCTGGCTTCGCTGGCGGCCATCGACATTCTCAGGAAGGGCGGCTCGGCCATCGACGCGGCCATCGCCGCCAACGCCTGCCTGGGCTTTCTTGAACCGATCGCCTGCGGCATCGGCGGCGACTGTTTCGTCATGCTGTGGGACCCGAAGACGAAGAAGGTCGTCGGCCTCAACGGCTCGGGCCGCTCGCCGAAGGGTCTGTCGCTGGAGACCGTCCGCTCGCGGGCGAAGAACGGCGCCATCCCCAGCTTCGGGGCGATCTCCGTCAGCGTGCCGGGCGCGGTCCAGGCCTGGTGGGACCTGCACCAGAAGTTCGGGAAGCTGCCGTGGAAGGCGCTGTTCGACCCGGCCATCGCCTATGCCGAGGAGGGCGCGCCGGTCAGCCAGAACGTGGCCTTCTACCTCGCCGCCTCGGTGCGCCGGTTCACCGGTCCCAACGCCGGGATCGAGGAGGTGGAGAACTTCCGCAAGGTCTGGATGCCCGGGGGCCGCACGCCCCGCGAGGGCGAGATGTTCCGCAATCCGGGCCTGGCCGAGACCTATCGCAAGATCGCCGCGGGGGGCCGCGACGCCTTCTACAACGGCGAGATCGCCCAGGGCATCGAGACCTATTTCAAGCGCATCGGCGGCTGGATGACCCGCGCCGACCTGAACGCCCACAGGAGCGAATGGACCACCCCGCTGGTCAGCGGCTATCGCGGCGTCGACGTCTACGGCCTGGCGCCCAACAGCCAGGGCCTGTCGACCCTTCAGCTGCTCAACATCCTCGAGACCTTCGACGTCAAGGCGATGGGCTTCCAGTCGGCGGCGTCCATCCACCATGCGGTGGAAGCCAAGCGACTGGCCTATGAGGATCGCGCCCGCTACTTCGCCGATCCCGACTTCGGCAAGATCCCGCTGGAGTGGCTGAACTCCAAGGCCTACGCCGCCGAGCGCGCGAAGCTGATCCGACCGGACAGAATCCTGAACCCGATCTATCCCGGCCAGGCGCCGTCGAAGGGCGACACCACCTATTTCACCACCGCCGACGCCGACGGGATGATGGTCTCGATCATCCAGTCCAACTATCGCGGCATGGGCAGCGGCCTGTCGCCCGACGGCATGGGCTTCATGTTCCAGGATCGCGGCGAGTTGTTCTCGCTGACCGACGGCCACCCCAACCTCTATGCGCCGGGCAAGCGGCCTTTCCAGACGATCATCCCCGGCTTTGCGGTGAAGGACGGCCAGCCCTGGCTGAGCTTCGGCGTCATGGGCGGCGACATGCAGCCGCAGGGCCAGGCCCAGATCATCAGCAACATGGTCGACTTCGGCCTCGACCTGCAGGCCGCCGGCGACAGCCCGCGCTGGCATCACGAGGGCGGGTCCGAGCCGACGGGCATCCCCTACGGCCAGCCCGGCGAACTGCATCTGGAGAGCGGCGTGCCGGCGGCGACGCAGGCGGCGTTGCAGGCGATCGGCTGGAAGCTCGGCCCCAACCCCGGCGGCTTCGGCGGCTACCAGGCCATCGAACGCTGGCCGGGCCGTTACGCCGCCGCCACCGAGATGCGCAAGGACGGCGTGGCGCTGGCCTGGTGATGGAGAGACAGAGCTGGCATGCTGCGGGGGAGACTGTTTAGTCGGTAGCCTCGGATGTCCCCGCGCGAACTCCTCTGCGCGCTCGCATTTCGGCGAGCCTGGCTTGCCGCGCCTCCTCCTCGCGCTGCTGGCGTTCCAGGACCCCGAAGCGACAATCGACCCAAAGGTCTTCCGCGTACTTGCGACACATCTCGTCAGTCATTTCGTAGGCCGTGCTCGTGTTGTTGAGCACGACGTTCAACATGTTCGCGATCCTGTAGGTGGTCGCCAGCAGCCGGCGCTCTTGGCCGTATTTCGGACTCTTGTAGTCAGTGGCAGGTCCCAAATTGTGGGCGATGAATGCATCCCGATGGTCACGCAGGCTGTCGACTCGCTGAGATTTCTCGACGGCCAAAGCCCATCTCGTTGCTCTCCTAAGCAGCTTGTCGAAACGAGCGCCCGTGTCATGGAGGAATTGCGGCCCGGCGTCGTGCCAGTCGCCTAGGTGCAAGCGTCGCATCTCGGCTCGCACCGAATCCCGATCGATAAGGGCAGCAATTGTTGGGATGCTTGTCCGGTCGGCGCTGGCGCGATCCCACAAGGCCATCAAGCGGATCAGCTGCATTCCGAATGATGCGGCCTGCAAATTCTGAAACGCATGCCCCGCATAGGAATTGGGGAGTTGAGAACTGAGCTCCTTCCCGTAGATCAGGTGACGATTGTTCGCATGGAACATCATCACCGTCCCGATGAGCCCAAATAACTCCTTTGCCTTTGCCTTCGCTGCCGCGAGGGCTTCAGCGTCGCTGAGTTTTAAGACAGATCGGGCCATGTGCTCAGCTCGTCAAAGGTTGGAGTATGGCTGAGGTCGCAAGATAGCCTCATGCCGACGGACTCGATATTGGATTGGCAAGTTCGATCGAGCCTACCGATTGGGAGCCGCCATGACCCGCGAGGACTTCCACGCCATCGTCATGGCCTTCCCGGGCGTCGAGGAGGGCGTGAGCTATGGCCAGCCGTCCTACAAGATCAACGGCAAGTTCCTGACCCGCGTGCGCAAGGACGACGACAGCGCGGTGATCATGGACGTCTCCTTCGACGAGCGGGACCTGCTGATGGAGGTCGAGCCCGGGACCTTCCACTTCACCGCCCACTACAAGGACTACCCCTGTGTCCTGGCGCGGCTGGAGACGTTGCATCCCGACCAGCTGAAGGGCTTCCTCGAACGCCGCTGGCGCAGGTCGGCGAAGAAGGCCGAGGTGAAGGCGTGGGATGCGGCGAAGGGCTGATCGAGGTTGCGCGGCTCGAGCGCTGGATCCGGTCCTAGAGCAGAATGGTCTCGACGCCGTAGTCGCCGAGCGTTCTGTCGCTGGTGACGATCGCCGCGCTCCGGTTCAGCGCCTGGGCCACGATCATGCGGTCGAAGGGGTCCTTGTGGATCGGCGGCAGGGCGGTGGCGAGCCGCGCATCCCCGATGGTCGGCGGGACGAGCTCGAACCCAAGGTCGGACAGTCGTTCATTGAAGCGACCCGGCAGTTGGACCCGTCCCGAGGCCGCCTTGATCCACAGCTCCCATGGCGTGACGATGCTGATCATCACAACCGGATCCGTCGCAATCCGATCAAAGGCGGCCGATCGCCTGATCCGTGGCGCATCCTCAAGCCACCAGATCAGGGCGTTGCTGTCGAGGAATAGCCCGCTCAAGACGCCTCGTCGTCCTCAGGCGGAAACAATGGTGCGTTGATCGACTCTTCGAACATTTCGAGGATTTCCGCATCACCAGCCTTCCAGGACTCTTCGTCCCAGACGAACTCGCCCTTCATCGCGCCCGGCTGCCGAAGCACCTTTCGCTCAACGGGCTCGGCTGTCAGCCGGGCAATGGGCTTGCCGGCTCTGGCGATGACGACCACCTCGCCAGCCTCCACGTCCGCGAGCAGCTGTGAGAGCTGCGTCTTGGCCTGATGCACGTTGACCTGTCTCATGTGGACTAACTTAGTCCACCTGACGTCGAACGCCAACACTTCACACGGCCCGCCTGCCGCCCTAGCTTCCGCCCCGGATAACGGGAGCAACACCTTGGCCTATCGGTCGCTGCGGGATTTCATCGCCAAACTGGAAGCGGACGGCGAGCTGGTGCGGGTGACCGAGCCGGTTTCGACCGTGCTGGAGATGACCGAGATCTGCACCCGGCTGCTGGCGACCGGCGGGCCGGCGGTGCTGTTCGAGAAGCCGGTGATGGAAGACGGCACGATCTCGCCGATGCCCTGTCTGGCGAACCTGTTCGGCACGGTGAAGCGGGTGGCGCTGGGCGTGACCCTCGGCGGCGAGCCGCGCACCACGGCCGGCGAACTGCGCGAGGTCGGCGAGCTGCTGGCCTTCCTGCGCCAGCCCGAGCCGCCGCGCGGCATCAAGGACGCCATGGAGCTGCTGCCGCTGGCGCAGACCGTGATGTCGATGCGGCCGAAGATCGTGAAAAAGGCCCCGGTGCAGGAGGTCGTGCTCAAGGGCGACCAGATCGACCTGACCCGGCTGCCGGTTCAGACCTGCTGGCCGGGCGAGCCCGCGCCGCTGATCACCTGGCCGCTGATCGTCACCAAGGGACCGTCGGACTCCAAGGAAGACGACTTCAATCTCGGCATCTACCGCATGCAGGTGCTGGGCAAGGACCGGGCGATCATGCGCTGGCTGGCCCACCGTGGAGGGGCGCAGCACTACGGCCGCCACAAGAAGGCCGGCCGTCGCGACCCGCTGCCCGCCTGCGCGGTGATCGGCGCTGATCCGGGCGTGATCCTGGCCGCCGTGACGCCGGTGCCCGACACCCTGTCGGAATACCAGTTCGCCGGCTTGCTGCGCGGGTCGAAGGTCGATCTGGTGCCCGCCAAGACCGTCCCGCTGATGGTCCCGGCCCAGGCCGAGATCGTCATCGAGGGTCACGTGATGCTCGACGAGTTCGAGGACGAGGGCCCCTACGGCGACCACACCGGCTACTACAACAGCGTCGAGAGATTCCCGGTGTTCAGGGTCAGCGCGATCACCATGCGCAAGGACGCCATCTACCACACCACCTTCACCGGCCGGCCGCCGGACGAGCCCAGCGTGCTGGGCGAGGCGCTGAACGAGGTGTTCATCCCTCTGTTCCAGCAGCAGTTCCCGGAGGTCGTCGACTTCTGGCTGCCGCCCGAGGGCTGCAGCTACCGCATCGCCGTGGTCTCGATGAAGAAGGCCTACCCCGGCCACGCCAAGCGCGTGATGCTCGGCGTCTGGAGCTATCTGCGCCAGTTCATGTACACCAAGTGGGTGATCGTCGTGGACGACGACATCAACGCCCGCGACTGGAAGGACGTCATGTGGGCGCTCAGCACACGGATGGACCCGGCGCGCGACATCACGGTGATCGAGAACACCCCGATCGACTACCTCGACTTCGCCAGTCCGGAGAGCGGGCTGGGCAGCAAGATCGGGCTGGATGCGACCAACAAGCTGCCCCCCGAAACCCACCGCGAATGGGGCGAGAAGATCCGCATGGATCAGGAGGTCGTAGACCGTGTCAGCGAGATCTGGGGCAAGCTGGGATTGCCGGGCGACGGCAAGCCGATCTGGAAGTAGGGCGCCGACGGACAGGCGGCTTGCCTTCGGCCTGCGAAGGGGGGAGGAGTCCGGTCCCATGCGCCCAGCCCTCCTGATCGCCGCCCTCGCGGCCCTGTCCTCGAGTCCCGCCATGTCCAATCCGCCGTCCGCGATCCCCAACGCCCGGCCCTGGGACCAGCCGTTCCTGCCGCCCGCGCCCGCGTGGAACGGCGCCAGCAAGGCGCTGCTGCGCCCCGCGTCTGATCCCTGGGCCAGCGCCTTCGAACAGGACCCGGCGCACGACTTCAGCCCCAACTATGCCGACACCCGCGCCTGGTTCGACCGGCTGGACAAGGCCTCGAAGCTGATCCGCCTGGAGCAGTTCGGTGTCTCGCCTGAAGGTCGCCCGATCTACGCTGTGATCGCCAGCAAGGACGGCAAGGCCTTCGATCCGGCCAAGCCGGTGCTGATGGTCCAGGCCGGCATCCACCCCGGCGAGATCGACGGCAAGGACGCGGGCATGATGCTGCTGCGCGACATCGCCTTCTACGGCAAGGACGGGCTGCTCGACCGGGTCAACCTGATCCTGATTCCGATCCTGTCGGTCGATGGCCACGAGCGGTCCGGTCCCTATTCGCGGCCCAACCAGCGCGGGCCGCGCATCCAGGGCTGGCGCAATACGTCGACCAACCAGAACCTCAACCGCGACTACATGAAGCTCGACCAGCCGGAGATGCAGGCGGTGCGGGCGCTGATCGTCAAGTACCGGCCGGACCTCTACGTCGACGTCCATGTGACCGACGGCATCGACTACCAGTACGACGTGACCTACGGCTACAACGGCGAGGACGGCGGCTGGTCGCGCTCGCCCGCGATCGCCGGATGGCTGGACGCCGCCTTCAAGCCGGCGATCAACGCGGCGCTGGAAGGGCAGGGGCATATCCCCGGCGAGCTGGTGTTCGCCATCGACGACCGGGATCCGAAGAAGGGTCTGTCGGACGGCGGTCTTGGCGAGCGCTTCTCCAACGGCTGGGGCTCGGCGGCCCATGTGCCGACCATCCTGATCGAGAACCACAGCCTGAAGCCCCACGAGCAGCGGGTGCTGGGGACCTACGTCTTCCTCGAGGCGGCGCTGCGTCTGCTGGCAGAGCAGGGCGGCGATCTGCGCACGGCGATCGGCAAGGACCGCGCCCTTCGCCCGACGGACATCCCGGCCAACTTCGTCGCCGTCGATCAGCCGACCGCGACCCGCGCCTTCAAGGGCATCCTGTTCGAACGCTATGACAGCGCCGCCTCGGGCGGGTCGGAAATCCGCTGGCTCGGCAAGCCGGACCCCGAACCCTGGCTGATGCCGTTCTACACCTCCCGGCCGACGCTGACCTTGAAGCGTCCGGCGGCCTACTGGATCCCGGGCTACCGCAAGGACCTGATCGAGCGGCTGAAGATCCACGGGGTCGCCATGGAGACCGTGACCGCGCCGCGGACCGTGTCGGTCGAGATGCTGCGCCTCAAGGCCCCGAAGGTCGCGCCGCGCACCAACGAGGGTCACGTCCAGATCACCGTGGAGACGGTCACGCCCGAACGGCGCGACTGGACCTGGAGCCCCGGCTCGGTGCGGGTTTCGACCGACCAGCCGCTGGGCGACGTGGTCGTGCTGCTGCTGGAGCCGCAATCGTCGGAGAGCTTCTTCGCCTGGGGCATGATCCCCGAGGTGCTGAACCGGGTGGAATACATAGAGGGCTACGCCGTCGCGCCGCTGGCCGACCGCATGCTGGCGGCCGATCCGGCGCTGAAGGCCGCCTTCGACGCGAAGCTGGCCTCCGACCCGGCCTTCGCCGCCAGTCCTGACGCGCGCCTGGGCTGGTTTTACGAACGGACGCCATATTTCGACGACCGCTATCTGCTCTATCCCGTGGGTCGCGAGACAGCCGGCTGACCGCTTGCTCTCAGAGGCGAAAGCAAGGTTAATCGCGCCCCGCTGAACAGCGCTTTCGGGGAAGGATGCTTGATGGACGGAACTAGCGTGGGGCATGCGGCGGCCCTGTGGGTCGGATTGCACATCCTGCTGATCCTGGTGCTGTCCCTGCTGGTTGTGCAGCTGCGAAACAAGCACAAGGTATTCCTCGGCGACGAGGGCATCCCGGAGCTGGCCCAGGCGATCCGCGCGTTCGGCAACGCCACGGAGTATGTGCCGACGGGCCTCGCCGGCCTGATCGTTCTCGACCTGTCGGGGGCCACCCCCCTGCTGGTCCACATCGCCGGTTTCCTGTTGCTGGTCGGCCGGGTGGTGCATGCGGCCGGCCTGTACAACAGCGTCGGCACCTCGATCGCCCGCGCGCTGGGCATGACCATGACCTGGTGCGCCTACGTCTTCCTGATCGCGGCGACGCTGATTTCGGCGATCTGGTAGATCCGCACAGGACAGGTACGGAAGTGCGTGTCCCCGGGTTGCCCCGGCGCCGCGTCGTCCCCATAACCCGGACATGGACGAAACCCTGTTGCATGAGACGGTCGCCGCCGCCCTGAAGGCCGGCGCCGACGCGGCCGAGGCCGTTTTCGCCGAGCGTCAGTCGCTGTCGGTCAATGTCCGCATGGGCGCGCTGGAAGAGGTCGAGCGCGAGGAAGCCCGCGACCTCGGCCTCCGTGTGTTCGTCGGCAAGCGCCAGGCGGTGGTGTCCGGGTCGGACGTTTCCGCCGAAGGGCGCCGCAAGCTGATCGAGCGGGTCGTGGCCATGGCCCGTCTCGCGCCGGAGGATCCCTACGCCGGCTTCGCCTCCGCCGACCGTCTGGCGACCGGGCCGTTCCCGGACCTCGACCTGTTCGACACGGTCGAACCTTCGCCGGAAGCGCTGGAAGACCTGGCCCGCGAGGCCGAGACGGCGGTGCGCGCGGTCGAGGGCGTGACCAACTCGGATGGCGGCTCGGCCGCCTGGTCAGCCGCGCAGTGGCGGCTGGTGACCAGCGCCGGCTTCTCCGGCCTGCACCGGGCGTCCGGCTTCTCGCTGTCGGCCTCGGCCGTCGCTGGCGAGGGCTCGGCCATGGAGCGCGGCGGGGAAGGCCGCACCGTTCGCCACGGCGCGGACCTGCCGTCCGCCACGGCCATCGGCGCCGAAGCCGGCAAACGCGCGGTGCAGCGCCTCGGCGCCCGCAAGATCGATTCGACGACCGCCCCGGTGATTTTCGAGAACCGCCTGGCGATGTCGCTGATCGGCCCGCTGATCGGCGCGATCTCCGGTCCCGCCGTCGCGCGGGGCGTCAGCTTCCTGAAGGACCGGCTGGGGCAGCCGCTGTTCAGCCGGGGCGTCAACCTGATCGACGATCCGCACAAGGTGCGCGGCCTCGGATCCTCGCCGTTCGACGACGAAGGCGTGGCCAACCGCCGGATGGCGCTGATCGAGGACGGCGTCCTGACGACGTGGCTGCTCAACACCTCTTCGGCGAAGCAGCTGGGGCTGGAAACGACCGGCCATGCCTCGCGCGGTCTCGCCGGCCCGCCGGGCGTCTCGACGAGCAACCTGACGCTTGAGCCGGGCGAGCGTGATCTGGCAGGCCTGATGGCTGATGCGAAGGACGGCCTGCTGATCACCTCGATGTTCGGCCCGTCGCTGAACGCCAACACCGGCGACTGGTCGGTCGGCTGCTCGGGATTCTGGTTCGAGGCGGGCGAGATCGCCTATCCGGTCACCGAGATCACCGTCGCGGGCAACCTGATCGACATCTGGGGCCGGCTGATCCCCGGCTCGGACCTGGAGTTCCGCGGCGCCGCCAACGCGCCGTCCCTGCTGGTCGACGCCATGCCGATCGCCGGCCGATGATCGACGATCTGGCCCTCATCCTGGACACGGCGCGCGAGGCCGGCGAACTGGCCCGGCGCCTGAAGGGCGAGGGGCTGGAGACCTGGTCCAAGGCCGGAGGCTCGCCGGTGACCAACGCCGATATCGCCGTCGACACCCTGCTCAGGACCCGTCTCGGAGCCGCCCGCCCGGACTACGGCTGGCTGTCGGAGGAGACGGCCGATGACCCGGCGCGGCTGGACAAGTCCCGGCTGTTCGTCGTCGATCCGATCGACGGCACCGTCGCGTTCCTGAAGGGCAAGCCCTGGTGGGCGGTGTCGGTGGCGGTGGTCGAGAACGGCAAGCCCGTCGCCGGCGTGGTGTTCGCTCCGGAGCTGGACGAGACCTTCACCGCCACGGCCGGTGGCGGCGCCTTCCTGAACAGCGCCGTGATCACCGCCAGCGCCCAGGACCGGGTCGAGGACTGCCGCATGCTCGGGGACGCGCCGATGTTCAAGCATCCGGCCTGGCGCGAGCCCTGGCCGCCGATGCATATCGAGACCCGCAACTCGATTGCCTACCGCATGTGCCTGGTCGCCGACGGCCGGTTCGACGCGGCCCTGGCGCTCAACGGCAAGAGCGAATGGGACCTGGCGGCCGCGGACCTGATCTGCGCCGAGGCCAGGGCGATCTGCACCGACCACAAGGGCCGCGCCTATGCCTATAATCAGACGAACACCCGGCTTCCGAGCCTGGTGTCCGCCGCGCCGTCGCTGCACCCGTTGATCCTGGAGCGCGTCCGGCATATCGACCTGCCGAACTGACTCACGCGGAAGGGCCCCCGCACATGCCGGACAAACAGCTGCTGCACATCGTCATCGGCGGTGAACTGAAGGACGTCCAGGACGTCGAATTCCGCGACCTGACCAAGGTCGAGTTCGTCGGCGCCTATCCCAACTACGCCGAGGCGTGGAAGGCCTGGAAGGGCAAGGCCCAGGCGACGGTCGACAACGCCCACGCCCGCTACTTCATCATCCACGCCCACAAGCTGCTGGATCCGGAAGACGACGACGATCACCACTAGGACCGCAGGGGACATGTACCGCAGGTACGTGTCCCCTAACCGGGAAGCTCGATTGGGGGACACGTACCTGCGGTACATGTCCCCACCCCGACTACTCCCGACGCAGCAGCTTGTCGGTCAGCAGCGTGCCCCACCAACTGGCGGTGAAGTCGTTCTTGATCTTCACCCGGTCGTAGGCGTCGCTCTGCACCCAGTCGACGAAGCTGATGCCCTTCGGCTCGGCCTCTTCCAGGTAGCGCTCGAACACGTAGTCCAGCACGCCGGTCTTGCCCTGTTTCATGTGCAGGGTGCGCAGGCCCAGCTCGGTCATCGCCTCGCGGATCGGATGGCCGAGGTGAAAGTGGCGGTAGAAGACGCTCATGATCCCGGCCCGGTCCGCGCCGGACTTGCAGTGCATCAGGGCCGGATACTCGATGCTCTGGAACAGGTCGCGGGCGCCGAGCACCGTCTCGCGGCGCGGCACCTCGCGGGAGGTGATGGTGAAGTCGACCATCTTGAGACCCAGGCGCTGGCAGGCGTCGCGCTCCAGCACATAGAAGCCGGTGTCGAACCCGCCGCGCAGGTTGATGATGGTCTTGATGCCGTCGCGCCTCCAGTAGCCGAGCTGGTACGGCCAGGGCTGGGCGGCGCGGACCATGTCCGGTCCGATCCAGTGGGCGTTGGAGAATCCGACGCGCAGGAATGCGTGATCACCCCAGATGGAGTGCCAGTAGGCCTTGAAACGGCCCCAGCCGGTTGAAAGGTCGAAACGCGTCGACAAGTGGCGCTCCCTGCAAGAGCGTCCTAAGTAGGGCTCTCCGCGCCGAACGCAAACGACTTCAGGGCCGATTCCCAACTCCATGACCGCCGAAGCGCCAGCCGAAATGACCGACCGCCAGCTGGCGGGACGCGTCTGGGGCAGCTACCTGAAGCGGCGCTGGAAGGGCGCGGTGGTCGCCCTGCTGTGCGCGGTCTCGGTGGCCGTCTTCAGCACCCTGCTGGCGCAGATGATCGAGCCGGCGGTCAACGACCTGCTGTCGCGCAAGCCCAAGCCCGATGCGATCATCATCATTCCCCTGACCATCATCGCCTATGGCCTCGGCCGGGCGGCGTCGCAGATCATCCAGGCGATGCTGGTCAACCGGATCGGCCATGGTCTCGTCGGCGACATCCAGCAGGAGCTGTTCGGCCGCATGGTGCGGGCCGACCTGGCCCGGCTGCGCGCGACGCACTCCGGCAGCTTCGTCTCCCAGGTGCTCTACGATGCGGCCCTGATCCGCGAGGCCGCCACCAGCGGCGTCGTCAACTGGACGCAGAATGCGCTGATCGTCAGTGGCTGCCTGATCGCGATGATCGAGCGGGACCCTGTGCTGGCCGCCGGCGTCGCGCTGGTGGGGCCGTTCGCCGGACGCCTTATGCGGCGTTTCTCCAGACGGTCGAAGAAGGCCGCCAAGGGCGCCATGGCCGCGACGAGCGACCTCTCGACCGCGTTGATGGAAAGTCTCGACGGGGTCCGCGTGGTCAAAATGGAGAACCGCGAAGACTACGAGGAGGCGCGCGTCGCGGCCGTGATCGGCGCGCGGCAACGGTTCATCATCAAGGGCGCCAACGCCCGGGCGCAGGCCGCGCCGGTGACCGAGCTGCTGACGGTGTTCGTCACCGCTGCGATCTTTGTCTACGTAGGCTGGCGTCGGAACATGAACCCCGGCGACTTCATGGCCTTCTTCGCCTTGCTCGGCATGGCCGGGCAGTCGCTGCGCCAGCTGGCCAATCTGCAGACCGTGTTCGCCGAAGGCACGACCGCCGCGCGCCGCCTGTTCGGCGCCCTGGATGTGCAGCCCGAGGTTCGCGAAACCGAAAGCGCCCGGGTGCTGGCCACCGGCGACGGCGAGGTCCGGCTCGAGGATGTCAGCTTCGCCTACGACGACGGCGGCGCGATCCTTGAGTCGGTGACGCTCGAGGCGCGCCGCGGCGAGATGGTCGCCCTGGTCGGCCCCTCGGGCGGCGGCAAGAGCACCGTGCTGTCGCTGATCCCGCGCTTCTACGACGCGACAGGGGGCCGGGTGACGGTCGACGGCGTCGACGTGCGGGACGTGACTATCGCCTCCCTGCGCGCCCGGATCGGCTTCGTGACGCAGGAGCCGTTCCTGTTCGACGACACCATCCGCGCCAATATCGCCTACGCCCGGCCGGAGGCGACGGACGCCGAGATCGAGGAGGCCGCGCGCCGCGCCGCCGCCCACGACTTCATCCTCGAACAGCCTGACGGCTATGACACCATCGTCGGCGAGGCGGCGACCCGCCTGTCCGGCGGTCAGCGCCAGCGTATCGCCATCGCCCGCGCCTTCCTGAAGAACGCGCCGATCCTGCTGCTCGACGAGGCGACCAGCGCGCTCGACACCGAGAGCGAGGCGCAGGTCCAGGCCGCGCTCGACCGCCTGATGGCCGGCCGCACGACCATCGTCATCGCCCACCGCCTGTCGACCGTTCGGCACGCCGACCGCATCTACGTGGTTGATCGCGGGCGGGTCGTCGAGACCGGCAATCACGCGACCCTGGTGCGCAAGCGCGGCCTGTACGCCCGTCTTGCCCGCGCCCAGGATCTGGACACCGCGCCGGAGGAGACCGAGGCGTGAAGGCGTTCTTCCGATCGGCCTTTGTGCAGCAGGTCCTCGCGACCCTGTTCGCCGCCTGGCTAAGGCTCTGCTACGCCACCTTCCGCTGGACCCGCGTGGACCAGGAGAAGGCCGAGGCGGTCTGGGCCATGGACAGCGGAGCGGTGCTCTGCTTCTGGCACGCCCAGGTGCCGTTGGCCCCGCAGTGCTGGCCCCAGTCACCTCACCGCCAGGACATGCGCTGCCTGATCTCGCGCTCTTCGGACGGCGAGTTCATCGCCCTGACCATGGAGCGCAACGGCTTCCCGGCTTTCCGCGGTTCGTCGAAGAAGATGACCGACCCCAACAAGAACAAATATGGCGAACAGGCCCTTCGCGACATGGCCCGGTGGGTCAGGGCAGGCGGCGCCGTGGCCCTGACTCCGGACGGCCCGCGCGGCCCGGCGGAAGTGATGCAGGGCGGCGCCCTCAGCCTGGCCCGGATCACCGGTGCGCCGGTGATCTTCTGCGGCCTGGCGGTCCGGCCGTCGTTCCGCATCGGCAGTTGGGACCGCACCCATATCCCGCTGCCCTTCGCCCGGGGCGTGATGGTCTGGGACGGGCCCCATTTCATCGCCAAGGGCGACGACATCGATGCCCTGCGGCCGGTCTGGGAAGCCCGGCTGACCGGGGCGCAGCGCCGGGCCGAGGCGCTGGTGGACGGCAGGGGTGTGGAGTGAGACTCTGACCGCCATGGCGCACGCCGATCACCATCACGAACATGACCACGGCGGCCACAGCCACGGCCATGATCACGGCCATGGCCATGGACATGGGCATGGGCATGCGCACGCGCCGGTCGATTTCGGCCGCGCCTTCGCCATCGGCGCCGCCCTGAACATCGCCTTCGTGGTCGTCGAGGCCGCGGCCGGGCTGGTCACCGGCTCGCTGGCCCTGCTGGCGGACGCGGGCCACAATCTGTCGGACGTGCTGGGCCTGCTGATGGCCTGGGCGGCGGCGGCGATGGCCCGGAAACTGCCGACCGCGCGCCACTCCTATGGCCTGCGGAAGGGCACGATCCTGGCCTCGCTGGCCAATGCCGGCCTGCTGCTGGCAGCCGTCGGCGCGATTGTCTGGGAGGCGCTCCGTCGCTTCGGCGCGCCGGAGCCGGTGGCCCCCGGTCCGGTCATCGTCGTGGCCCTGATCGGGGTGGTGATCAACACGGCCACGGCGCTGATGTTCATGCGCGGCCACGGCGACCTGAACGTCCGCGGCGCCTTCCTGCACATGGCCGCCGATGCGGCCGTGTCGCTGGGCGTGGTGCTGGCGGCGATCGTGCTGCTGATGGTCCCCGGCTGGACCTGGATCGATCCGGTGGTGAGCCTGGTCATCGCGGCGGTGATCGTCGCCGGGACCTGGGGTCTGTTGCGCGACTCGCTCGACCTGGCGCTGGACGCGGCGCCGCGCGGGATCGATCCTGACGCTGTCCGCGCCTGGCTGGCAACGCGTCCCGGGGTGACCGAAGTCCACGACCTGCACATCTGGGCGATGAGCACGACCGAGACGGCCCTGACCGCCCACCTGACCCGCCCTGACAACGCCGATGGCGACCGGTTCCTGCGCGAGACCGCGCAGGCCTTGTCCGAACGGTTCCGGATCGGCCATCCGACCCTGCAGCTGGAGACGGGCGCCGACGGGCAGACCTGCCGGCTTGCGCCCGCGGACGTGGTCTGAGCCGGCGTGGGGCTTCCGCTTTCCCTCAACGCCTATCGCGGCGCCACGCGGATGCTGGGCCTGATCGTGCCCGGCATCCTGCGGGGCCGGGTCAAGGCCGGCAAGGAAGAGGCCTCCCGGCTGGGCGAGCGGCTGGGTCGCGCATCCCGCCCGCGGCCGGCCGGGCGGCTGGTCTGGCTGCACGGCGCCAGCGTCGGGGAGACCGTCTCGCTGTTGCCGCTGGCCGAGCGCCTGCGCGCCGCACGGCCTGACGTTTCGGTGCTGGTGACCTCCGGAACCACCACCTCGGCGGAGCTGCTGGCGCGACGCCTGCCCGCGGGCGCGTTCCACCAGTATGTCCCGGTCGATACGCCGGGCGCCGCGGCGCGGTTCCTCGACCACTGGAAACCTGACCTGGCGGTGTTCGTGGAAAGCGAGCTGTGGCCGAATCTGCTGCTGGGCGCCCGGGCGCGCGGCGTGAAGCTGGCCCTGGTCTCCGCCCGCATGACCGAAGAGAGCGCGAAGGGCTGGCGACGGTTTCCCGCGGCGGCCCGGACGGTTCTGCGCGCCTTCGACCTCATCCTGCCGCAGGATGTCCGGACGGGCGTGCGCTTGAAGGACCTCGGCGCCCTCGTCGACGGCTACGCCAACCTCAAGCTGGTCGGGGACGCCCTGTCGGCCGACGATGCCGAACTGGCGCGCCTGAAGGCCGCCGCCGGGGAGCGGCTGATCGTCACCGCCGCCAGCACCCACCCCGGCGAAGACGCCCTGATCGCCTCGGCGGTCGAGCGGACCGGCCGGTACCCGCTGCTCGTCCTGGTCCCGCGTCACCCGGTGCGCGGGCCGAGGCTGGCCACGGACCTGCGGGCCCACAACCGGACCATCGCCCTGCGGTCAGCGGGTGAGCCGCTGACGGCTGAGACCGATATCTACATCGCCGACACCCTCGGCGAGCTCGGCCTGTTCTTCCGGCTGGGCGACATCGCGGTGATGGGCGGCAGCTTCCTGCCCGACATCGGCGGCCACAATCCGCTCGAGGCGGCGCGCCTGACCCGGCCGGTGGTGTTCGGCGACCACTACGCCAACTGGATCGACATCTACAGCGCGCTGGGCGCCGGCGGCGTGCGGTGCGAGGACGAGGCAGCCCTGACCGTCGCGCTGACCCGCCTGCTCAGCGATGACGCCAACCGTGCGCGCGTCGCGATGGCGGCGAAGCAGGCGGCGGACGCGGAGGACGGCGTGCTGGACCGGCTGTGGGCGCGGCTGGAGCCGTTGCTGCCATGAAGCTCTCGACGCCCCGCTGGTGGTACGTGCGCCACGGCGCCCCGCGCCGGGTGACGCGGGCGCTGCTGCGGCCACTGTCGTGGGTCTGGGCGGGGGTGACGGCGCGCCGCATCGCCCGGACGGTCCCGCAGGACGCCGGCCTGCCGGTGATCTGTGTCGGCAATCTCACGGTCGGCGGCACGGGCAAGACGCCGGTGGTGCGGGAACTGCTCCGGCTCCTGACGGCCCGGGGCGTGGCGGCGCACGGTCTGTCGCGGGGCTACGGCGGACGGCTCAAGGGGCCGCTGCGCGTCGATCCGGCTGTTCATACTGCGGCGGATGTCGGCGACGAGCCGCTGATGCTGGCCCGCGACTATCCCCTGTGGATTTCACCGGACCGGCCCGCCGGCGCCCGCGCCGCGAAGGCCGGCGGCGCCCAGGTGCTGGTGATGGACGACGGTCACCAGAACCCTTCGCTGAAGAAGGCCCTGTCGCTGGTGGTGGTCGACGGCGAGACGCGCAAGGGAGAGTGGCCGTTCGGCGACGGCGCGGTGTTTCCCGCCGGGCCGATGCGCGAGCCGCTGGCCGCCGGTCTGGCGCGCACTGACGCCGTGGTGATGCTGCTGCCGGCCGACATGGCCGCGCCGGACCCGGACCTGCTGGCGCTGTTCGCGGGCGGGCCGGTGCTCGTGGCGCGGCTCGAACCGGCCGCCGCCCCGCCGCCGGGACCGCAGGTCGGCTTCGCCGGCATCGGCAAGCCCTGGAAGGTCGAGCGCGCGCTGGAGGCGGCGGGCTGCGACCTGAAGGACTTCGTGCGCTTCCCCGACCACCATCCCTACAGCGACGCCGATCTGGCGTTGCTGGAGGACGTCGCCGGCCGCTACGGCGCGGGACTGGTGACGACGGAAAAGGACTGGGTCCGCCTGCCGCCCGCCTGGCGCGACAAGGCGAGTGTCTGGCCGGTGCGGGCGCGGTTCGAGGACGAGGCGGGAATTCTTCGGATCCTCCCCACGTAGTGGGGAGGGGGACCGCCGAAGGCGGTGGAGGGGAGTCCGTGCACCGGCCCCCCTCAGTCACGCTCCGCGTGCCAGCTCCCCGCAAAGCGGGGAGCATCGCCGCGTTGCTACTCGCTTTTGTAAACCACCCCGCCCTTCATCACGAAGCTGACCTTCGTCAGCACCGTCACGTCGGTCAGCGGGTCGCCGCGGACGGCGATCAGGTCGGCCTGCTTGCCGGGCAGCAGCGAGCCGATCTGGTCGAGCAGGCCGAAGTGGTCCGCCGCCCAGATGGTCGCCGCGCGGATCGCGTCCAGCGGGCTCATGCCGGCCTTGACCAGCAGGGCGAACTCGCCGGCGTTGTCGCCGTGGGCCGAAACGCCGGTGTCGGTGCCGTAGGCGATCTTCACGCCGCCGGCCAGGGCGCGGCGCGCCATGTCGAGCATCCTGGGTCCCGCCAGCAAGGCCTTGTCGCGCTGGGCCGGGGTGAAGAAGGTGTCAGGCTTGGCCGCCTCGCGCGCCACGAAGTCGCCGGCCATCAGGGTCGGCACCAGATAGGCGCCGCCGGCCTTGAACGCCTTGATCGAGTCGGCGTCGAGATAGGTGCCGTGCTCGATCGAGTCGCCTCCGGCCTTGAGGAAGGCGGTGACGCCGTCGGCGCCGTGGGCGTGGGCTGTGACCTTGCGGCCCATGGAATGGGCGGTCTCGACGATGGCGCGGATTTCGTCGTCGGTGAACTGCTTGGCCAGACCCGCGGCCGTCTGGGACAGCACGCCGCCCGTGGCCGTGATCTTGATGATGTCGGCGCCGGCCCGGACCTGTTCCCGCACCGCGCGGCGGCAGTCGTCAGCGCCGGAGCACACGGCCGTGCCGCGATAGACGGGCACCAGCGCCTCGGGCATGCCGTTGCCGGGGTCGCCATGGCCGCCGTGCACCGAGATGGCGGCGCCCGAGGCGATGATCCGCGGACCAGCGATGCGGCCCGTGCGGATCGCGTCGCGCAGGGCGAAGATGGATTCGTTCGGCGCGCCCAGATCGGCCACCGTGGTGAAGCCGGCCCGCAGAGTCTTCATGCCGTTCCAGGCGCCGTCGAGCGCCAGGTCGGAGCGGGTCTTGGTGAACTCTTCCAGCTGGGCGTTCGGGCCCTGCTCGCTGGTCAGGTGCACGTGGCTGTCGATGAGGCCGGGCAGCACGAAGCTGTCATGCAGGGCGATGATCTTCGCGCCCGGCGCGGAGGTGTATCCGGCCTCGACCCGCAGCACCTTGCCGCCCTGGATGACCAGGGTCTTCTGGGTTTCGACGGTCCCGGTGGCCGGATCGGCCAGCAGCCGGCCGGCCTGGACATAGGTCAGCGGCGCTTCGGCGGCCGTGCTTCGGGCCTGGGCGAGGCCGAGGCCCGCACCGATCGCCAGGAGGGCGCCGGCGGTGAGGGCGGCGAGGCGTTTGATCGGCAGGGTCATGTCAGGCTCCGGCCTTGATGGCGAAGGTGAGGGCCGCGTCGGCCAGGGCCGGGACCCGGGCTTCCATCGTCTGGGCATGGGCGCTGGCGGCGGTGCCGTCGCGGACCCGGCCGACGATGCCCTGGCAGATGCCCGCCAGGCGGAACAGGTTGTAGGCGAAGTACCAATCGAGGTTCGGCACGCCGCTGCGACCCGTCAGGCCGCAGTACTGCTCGACGGCTTCTTCGACCGTGGGGATGCCCCAGGCCTTCAGGTCCTCAATGCCCGACAGGGACGCGCGCTCGGCACCCGGCATGACCCAGTGCATCAGCAGGTAGGAGAAGTCGGCCATCGGATCGCCGAGCGTCGACAGTTCCCAGTCGAGCACCGCCGCCACCTTCGGCTCGGTCGGGTGCAGCACCATGTTGTCGAGGCGATAGTCGCCATGGACGATCGAGGTCCGATCGTCGCCCGGCGTGGTCGTCGGCAGGAACTCCATCAACCGGTTCATCGACGGGATGACCTGCGTCTCGGACGCCTTGTACTGCTTGATCCAGCGGTCGATCTGGCGGGCGAAATAGTTGCCGGGCCGGCCGTAGTCGCCGAGACCAATGGCCTCGTAGTCGGTGTTGTGCAGCGCCGCGAGCGTGCCGATCTTGGCCTTGTAGATCGCGTTCCTCTCGGCCGGTTGGTAGTCGGGCAGGGTCAGATCCCAGAGGATCCGGCCCTCGACGTTGTCCATCACGTAGAACATCGTGCCGATGACGTCGTCGTCGGTGCACAGGGCGTAGGCCTTGGCCACCGGGAAGCCGGTTGTGCCGAGCGCGGCGATCACCTTGAACTCGCGATCAACCGCGTGGGCGCTGGGTAGCAGCTTGCCGGGCGGCTTGCGGCGCAGGACGTACTTCTTCGCCGGCGTGACCAGCTGATAGGTCGGGTTCGACTGGCCGCCCTTGAACTGGCGCACCTCCAGGGGACCGGCGTAGCCCTCGACATTGGCATCAAGCCAGGCGGCCAGCTTGCCCTCGTCGATGGCGTGGCGCGGGTCGACCGGCTTGGTCCCCGAGTTCAGATCCTGCGCGGTCGGCGCCGCGGCGGCCTCTGCCATGAGCGTTTCCCCATTTTCGTACGCTTGTTTGAAGCGGCGACTTTAGGGGTTGTCACCGTCGGCGCAAGCACGCCGCGCGGCTTAGCGCCACCGTTTCCGGTGACCGCATTTCTGGCAGGTGGCGAAGCCCCGGCGGCTTCGGCTGTTCTTGTAGTCGTGACTGCGGCGGACGACGCATCGGATGAACCGAAGCAGATCGAATTTCATCGCACGCTCCCTCAAGCGCAGAATCTCAACCCCAGATATAGGCTAGAGAAAATGGACGTTTCAATTGCCCATTTTGGGGGGCCTCAATCGGCCGGTAGCGCCCGCCATCCGATGTCGGATCGATGGAACCCGCCGGGGAAGTCGATCCCGCCGATTCGGCCGTAGGCGCGGCCGCGGGCCTCCGAAAGCGGGGCCCCCAGGGCACATACGTTCAGGACCCGGCCGCCGGCCGACCGCAGGGTTCCGTCCGGATCCCGCGCGGTGCCGGCGTGAAACACCACGGCCTCGTCGTGATCAGGTCCATCCGCGCCACGGATGATCGCGCCGGCGACCGGACTCTGGGGGTAGCCGTCCGCTGCGATCACGACGCACAACGCCGACTCGTCCCGCCAGACCGGCGGCGGCAGGCTGGCGAGCGCGCCGGCCGCGGCGGCCGCCAGGTAGGGCAGCACATCCGACTGCAGGCGGAGCATCAGCACCTGGCACTCGGGATCGCCGAACCGCGCGTTGAACTCGACCAGCCGCGGGCCTGTGGGCGTCAGCATCAGGCCGGCGTAGATCACACCGCGATATGGGGTTCCCTCGGCCGCCATGCCCCTGACCGCCGGCAGCACGCAGTCCTCGAACGCCCGCCGCGCCAGGACGTCGGTCAGGACTGGCGCCGGGGAATAGGCCCCCATGCCGCCCGTATTGGGGCCCTGATCCCCGTCGTAGGCGCGCTTGTGATCCTGGGCGAAGCCGAACGGGATGGCCGTCTCGCCATCGCAAAGGGCGAACAGGCTGACCTCCTCGCCAGGCATGAACTCCTCGATGACGACGCGCGCGCCGGCCTGTCCGAACAGGCCGCCCAGCATGTCGGACACCGCGGCGTCGGCCTCGGCCCGCGTCGCGGCGATGACCACGCCCTTGCCGGCCGCCAGGCCGTCGGCCTTGATCACGAACGGCGGTGTCTGGCTGTCGAGGAAGGCCGCCGCCGCCGCCGGGGTCTCGAACACGCCGTAGGCCGCCGTCGGCAGGTCGTGGCGGGCGCAGAAGTCCTTGCTGAAGGCCTTGGAGGTTTCCAGCCGCGCCGCAGCGGCGGTGGGTCCGAAACAGGGGATGCCGGCCCGCGCCAGCTGGTCGGCCAGACCGGCCTCGAGCGCCGATTCGGGGCCGATCACCACCAGATCCGCGGCGATCTCCTTCGCCAGGGCGACGAGCCCTTCGACATCGGTGGCGTTGAGCGGGCGGATCTCGCAGAGACCCGCGATACCCGGGTTGCCCGGTGCGGCCACCATGCGCGTCAGCAGCGGCGACTGCGCGATCTTCCAGGCCAGCGCATGCTCGCGCCCGCCCGATCCGACGAGGAGGATGTTCATGGGGAGGGGGTTATGCGCGAGCGGCTGACAGGGTCAAGCCGTACGCGCATCCCTCCCCTTCATGGGGAGGGTGGACGGGCGAAGCCCGGACGGGTGGGGCGGTGACCCGCCAGCCCGATGCGTCGGGTTACCCGCCAACTTCCCCACCCTGACCGCTTCGCGGTCGTCCCTCCCCATAAAGGGGACCGTTGCGTAATTCGCTGATCGTGATTCTCTGTCTGTTGAGGCGGAGGGTCGTTGATGTCGGTGAAGGGCACGGGTCAGCTTGGCTTTGGCGAGGTCGGTGCTGGTCGGCGGGGCGGAAGCGCGGCGCTGGA
>JAIOXZ010000024.1 GCA_021741355.1 Caulobacter sp. | reverse complement strand
CGTCGAACGCATGTGGTGCAGGCTCAAAGACTTCCGGCGCGTCGCAACCCGATACGACAAGCTCGCCCGGAACTACCTCTCCGGAGCCCTCCTCGCCGCCACATGCGCCTACTGGCTCAATTGAGTCCGGACCCTAGGCGAAGGTTGCCCGCAGGCGGAAGTCCAGCCGCTCCTTCACGCCCTGCCAGTCGTAGTCGCAGATCGACAGGACGGCGGTGTCCCGGACGTGACCTGTCCAGGTGATCTTGTGGTTGCGCAGGGTGCCTTCCTTCGTGGCGCCAAGCTTCAGCACGGCCGCCTCGCTGCGGGCGTTGCGCTCGTCGATCATGAACTCCACCCGTATGGCGCCGCCGTCGAACGCCTGGGCCAGCATCAGCCGCTTGGATTCCGGGTTCACCGGGCCGGACCTCACGTCCGGATGCAGGAAGGTCGCGCCGATCTCGACGCCTTTATGCAGGCGACGGATGTTGAGAAAGCTCGAGGTCCCGACGACGCGCTTGTCGGACAGCCGGCGGATCGCATAGCCGATCCGCTCGCCGCGATCGGTCTCGCCCTGCAATGCGCCCCACCAGTCGCTGAAGCCCTCGCCGCAGCCGTTGACCGACATGATCTCCCAGGCTTCGGGATCGCAGTCGATGGCGCCGCGCAGTTCGTCCCTGTGGTCGGCGGTGATCGGCTCGAGCCGGACGTAGCGGCCTTTGAGGAGTTTCGCCTTGAGGTTCATGGCCTCAGCTTGCCCAAGCCGGAGGCCGTTGGGAACAGCCTACAAAGATTTAATGTGGCGTATCTGAAAATTTATGTCTTATATAAAAAGAATAGCGTCCAACCTGGAGCGGCCACAATGCCGTACGACACCTCTGACAAGTCTCTTCGCCGGCAGGCCATGTTCCTGCAGGCGGCCACCGTCATCATCGTTGCGGCGACCGTCCTCAACTACCTGCGCACCGGCGAGGTGGTCCCCTTCCTGTTCGCCCTGTTCGGGAGTGGTCTTACCGAACTGGAGGTCGATGGCCTCCTCAAGGGCCTGGCCCTGGCGCTGCCCAGCTTCCTCTACGCCGGCGCGGTCCTGGCGGCGGGCGGCATCTTTGGCCGGATCGCCGCGGGCGAAATTTTCAGCGCCCGCAACAGCGCCGGTCTCGGCGCGGTCGGTGGCTGGCTGTCGATGGGCGCGATCGTCGCCATGCTGGTGACGCCGGCCGTCGTCGACTGGTTCGACCTGGGCGCGGTGCGCTTCCGGACCGAGCCGACGGACATGCTGATCGTGGTGATCGGCGGCCTGATCCAGATGCTGGGTTTCGTTCACGCCCGGGCGACCGCGCTGCGGTCCGAGCTCGACCAGATCATCTAGGGGGAAATCTCATGTCCAACATCCGACTGACCGACCAGGCCAGGACCTTCGAGGTGATCGCGTGGATCGCGGTGGTCACGCTGTCGGTGCAGTTTCTGGTCTTCCTGAAGCTGCTCACGCTCATCGGCCCGGTGGCCGAGGCGATCAGTTACGGCGACTGGGCCGGGCTCAGGCTGGCCCTGCCCCCGGTGTTGTCGCGGCTGGTCGATGTCCTGCCGGCGTTGATCTATCTCGGCGGCGTGCTGGCGGCGGCGCGCATCTTCGGCCGGGTGGCCAAGGGTGAGCTGTTCTCCCGCGCCAATTCCGACGGTCTGGCCGAAGTCGGCTCATCCCTGCTGTGGGGCGCGGCCGCCAGTGCGGTGATCGTGCCCTGGATCAAGAGCTGGCTGGCGGGTGAGTACGGCTTCGCCGGCTTCCATCTGGAGATGGAGACCTGGGTGATCGCCGTGATCGGCGGGGCGATCCTGATCCTTGGCAAGATGATGGCCCAGGCCCGTCGGCTGCAGTCACAGCTCGACGAGATCATCTAGGCCCGTGCCCGTCATCGTCACCCTCGACATCATGCTGGCCCGCCGCAAGATGAAGGCCCGCGACCTGGCCCAGCGTATCGGGCTGTCCGAGACCCAGCTTTCGCTGCTGCGCACGGGCAAGGTGCGGGGCATGCGGTTCGACACCCTGTCCAAGCTCTGCGCGGTGCTGGAGTGCACGCCGGGCGAGTTGCTGGACTACCGGTATGACGAGGGGGATCTGGCGGCGGTGGTTGAAGACGCGGAATGATCCTCCCCTCTGCGGGGGGAGGATTGGTTTGAAGCTTGCCCCGAACGTCACCCGCCGTTACCTTGCGCTCAAACAACCGTTTGAAAAGGGCAGGGCCGAGCCATGGACTTCGATATCTCTCCGAAACAGCGCCAGTTCCTCGACCGCGTGGTCGCGTTCATGGACGAGCACATCGCTCCGGCGATCCCCCGCTACAACGAGGAAATGAACGTCCTCGGCGACGAGCGCTGGAAGGTCGTGCAGGTCGTCGAGGAGCTGAAGGCCAAGGCCAAGGCCGCCGGCCTGTGGAACTTCTTCATGCCGCCGCACAGCGGCCAGACCCATGTGGATGACACCTTCCAGTTCGAAGGCATCCAGCTGACCAACCTCGAATACAGCATGATCGCCGAGCAGATGGGCAAGATCGGCTTCGCGTCCGAGGTGTTCAACTGCTCCGCGCCGGATACCGGCAACATGGAAGTGCTTATGCGTTACGGCACGCTGGAGCAGAAGCACCGCTGGCTGAAGCCGCTGATGAACGGCGAGATCCGCTCGGCGTTCCTGATGACCGAGCCCGACGTCGCCTCCTCGGACGCCACCAACATCGAGACCGACATCCGTCGCGAAGGTGATGAGTACGTCATCAACGGCCGCAAGTGGTGGTCGTCGGGCGTGGGCGACCCCCGCTGCAAGGTGGCGATCGTCATGGGCAAGACCGACCCGACGAACGCCAGCCGTCACGCCCAGCAGTCGCAGGTTCTCGTGCCGCTCGACGCGCCGGGCATCGAGATCGTCCGCATGCTGCCGGTGTTCGGCTATGACGACGCGCCGCACGGCCACGCCGAGGTTCTGCTGAAGAACGTCCGGGTCAAGGTCGAGGACGCGCTGCTGCTCGGCGAGGGCCGCGGCTTCGAGATCGCCCAGGGGCGGCTTGGCCCGGGCCGTATCCACCACTGCATGCGCACCATCGGCACGGCGGAAGTCGCGCTGGAAAAGATGTGCAAGCGCCTGATGAGCCGCAAGGCGTTCGGCAAGTACCTGTCCGATCACTCGGTCTGGGAACAGCGCGTCGCCGAGGCCCGCATCGACATCGAGATGTGCCGTCTGCTCTGCCTCAAGGCGGCGGACATGATGGACAAGGCCGGCAACAAGTCGGCCCGTCTGGAGATCGCCATGATCAAGGTGGCGGCGCCCCGCATCGCCCTGAAGATCATCGACGACGCCATCCAGGCCCACGGCGGCGCCGGCGTGACCACCGACTTCGGTCTCGCCTCCGCCTACGCCCACCAGCGCACCCTGCGCCTGGCAGACGGCCCGGACGAAGTCCACTGCCGCACCATCGCGCGCGATGAATTCGGCAAGTACGGCGACCTGAAGATGCAACAGAAGGCGGAACGCGACCGCTCGCTGGAAGTCGCCGGCATCCGCTAGGATCCGGTCAGCATCGCAACCGAAAGAGCCCGCCGGTGGAAACACCGGCGGGCTTTTTCTTAGCGCGGGGACATGCACTTCAGTGCGTGTCCCTTCCATCCGGCAAGCTGGTGACACGCACTGAAGTGCATGTCCCCGATCATTCGACGTCTTACTCGGCCACCAGAATATCCCCGCTCTGGATCGCGCCGGGCAGCAGGGCCCACGGAACCTCGACGCCCTTGAAACTCGCCGGCCGACCGGCGCAGGCGAGGGCGCTGGGCGCATCGCAGACGTGGAAGTGCAGGTGCGGCTCGGTCGAGGAGCCGGAGCTGCCCACCTGACCGATCGGATCGCCGGCCTTGACCGACTGGCCGATCTTCACCGTCGGCGAACCAGGCTTCAGGTGCGCGTAGACACTGTATTCGCCCCAGGCGTGGCGGATGACGATGTAGTTGCCGGCCAGGAAATCCGGTCCCTTGGCCATGCCCTCGGCCTGCCAGGCCTGGATGCGGCCGAAGTAGGCCTCGGTCGTCTCGCCGGGCCGGCGGAACTGGGCAGGGTCCTCGATCTGGCCGTCGACCACCGCGACGACCTCGCCCTCGGCCGCCGCGCGAACGGTAACGCCGTAGCCGGCGTAGTCGGTGAATTTCATCCCGTCGCCGGTATAGGTCAGGCCGCCGTCGCCCAGCCGGACGATATCGTACGCATAGGCCTCCGGCGGCGCCCAGCGGTGGTGGGTGTGCAGGCTTGGCCCCGCCTGGACATAGCTGCGACCGGCGATGGGGAAGATGTAGCGGGCCTCCGGCTCCCCGACGCTGAGCGCGACGGTGACCTGGCCCAGAACCTGGCCGTCGGCCGACCGGGCGGTGATGCGAAGGGCGTCGCGCTGGCCTGACCAGGCGAACACCTGATTGGCCACCAGCAGCGCCTCGCCGTTCCCGAGGGTGGCGGAGGCGGGCAGCTTCGCCGCCGGCTTGCCCAGGATGTCGCCGAACATGAAGCCGACCGCCTCCATCATGCCCGAGGCCTGCAGGCCGGCGCCGGCCTTTGCGCTGCGCTCCAGATCGCCGGCCCGCAGGGTGCGGGTCTCAATGACCTCGTCGCCGCGCAACAGCACGAAATCGACGGTGGCGATGGTGACCGGCATCGGTCCGCCATTGATCATCGCGGTATTGGGGACCAGCAGACCCTGGACGCCGCGAATGCTGTCGAGCGGGTAGGGGTAGAGCAGGTCGCCGGGGAAGGTCCGCACCTGAAGCGGCGGTGACGCGGCGCCTGCGGCGCCGGCGACGATCAACGACAGCAGAATAGCGGCGACGGCGGCAATGCGCATGACTGGGGCCCCTCCAGCGACTTTCGCCGAAGGAAAATCACATGTCGCTCGCTGCCGCCGCTTAATTCGCCGTAACGCGAATCCTCACCGAGGGACCCGAAGGCCTGGGGTCCGGCCGTCCTTCCAGGCCTGGCGGATGCTCGCCGAGAACAGGGAGAGCCCGGCCACGGCCGCGATGACGGCACGCGTCATGGCCGGGCTCCGGATCACTGCGGATAGACCAGCGCGATGGTCACAGCGCCGCCGCCGGCGGGAACCGTGAACTTCACCTCGTCAAACGTCGGCGCGCGACTGGTCGGCGCCTGGCCGCTCATGCCCCAGCCCTCGGAGGGCATGCCGTTGGCCTGCCGGTCCATGGACCAGTCGCCGTCCGCGTCGTGCAGGACCATCACGGCATAGTCGCCGGGCGCCACATCCTGGACCGTGAACACCTGGGCGCCCGTTTCGGCCGGACCTGTAGCGCCGTTGGCGCCCTGCGGCTTCATGAACTGCTCGCGCGTCTGCAGCGAGACCAGCATCTGGCCGCCCTGCGCCTGCACGCCGGTGAGCGTCACCGTCACGTCCGCGGCCGCCGCCGCGGTCGCCATGCCGGCGCCGATCAACAGCGTGGCCAGGCTCAATCCAACTCGTGTCATGGGGCATCTCCTTGTTCCGATAACGCACTTTAGAAAACAAAGTGATCTGTCGTCAAGGATCGACTTTTCCTCCCCGCAGGGGAGGGCGTGCGCGTCTTCAGACGTTGAACACCGGTCCCGCGGTCAGCTGGCGGCTGGCCCAGAAGGGCAGCGACAGGGTCAGCCCCATCAGCACATCCAGCAGCAGACCCTGGATGCCTGCCGGATCGGTCTGGCCGTCGAGCACGCTGGACGCCAGCCGGCCGATCGCCGACCCTGCCCACAGCAGCGACAGAGCCAGCGCCATGCTGGCGCCGACCGAGGGATAGTAGCCGAGCAGCCCGGCCGCGCCGGCGTGGGACATCAGCAGCATGGCCCCGAAGCTTCGCGCCGCGCCGAGGGCGCCAGGCGTCCCTTCAAGAGAGGCGAGGCCGCGCTTCGCGAGGGCCTCATCCGGCCGGGCCAGCACATAGCCGCCCAGACCTCCCGCCAGACAGCAGGCCAACACGGCGAGGAGGTAGGGGATCAAGCGATCACTCCGGAGCGTGGCAGACGGCTTCGATGTTCAGCCCGTCCGGGTCGAGCACGAAGGCGCCGTAGTAGTTGGGATGGTAGTGTGGCCGCAGTCCCGGCGGACCATTGTCAATTCCGCCCGCGGCGATGGCGGCCGTGTAGAAGGCCTCGACCGCCTTGCGATCCGGCGCGGTGAGGGCGACATGCAGGCGGCCGGTGGCCGGGCCGGCGTTTCCGATCCAGAAGTACGGCCGCCCGCCGGAGCCATAGCCCAGATGGCCGCTGCCGCCGGTCTGCTCCGGGGTCACTTCCATGATCACCGCGATGCCCAGCGGGGCCAGCGCCGCGTCGTAAAAGGTGCGCGACCGGGCCAGGTCGCTGACGGTCGCGCCGACATGATCAAGCATGGGAAGTCCTCCTGCGGCGCCGACCTTACCGGTTAAAATCGGCTGTCGGGAGGGGCTCAATCGCCCAGCGTTCCCTTGACTCGGCAGGCCCGCGCACCTAACTGCCCACCGTCGTTGGCACTCGGGGATCAAGACTGCTAACAGCGGCCCCCCGATGGTCGGCGAAGACCATTCAAACAAGCAATTCGCATACGGAGACGACCCGATGAAGTTTCGTCCTCTTGGCGACCGCGTCCTTGTGAAGCGTGTCGAGGAAGAACAGAAGACCAAGGGCGGGATCATCATCCCCGACACGGTCAAGGAAAAGCCGCAGGAAGGCGAAGTGATCGCCGTCGGACCCGGCGCCCGCGATGACGCCGGCAAGGTCCACGCGCTCGACGTGAAGGCGGGCGACCGCATCCTGTTCGGCAAGTGGTCCGGCACCGAAGTGAAGGTGGACGGCGAAGACCTGCTGATCATGAAGGAAAGCGACGTCCTGGGCGTGGTCGAGAAGTAGCCCTTCTCCCACCGCCTGAGCTTCCCCCACATCCAATAGAAAGAGAGCTCCGAAATGGCCGCCAAAGACGTCTATTTCTCTTCCGACGCGCGCGACCGCATGCTGCGCGGCGTCAACATTCTCGCCAACGCGGTGAAGGTGACCCTCGGCCCCAAGGGCCGCAATGTCGTGATCGAAAAGTCCTTCGGCGCCCCGCGCTCGACCAAGGACGGCGTCTCGGTCGCCAAGGAAATTGAACTGGCTGACCGGTTCGAGAACCTCGGCGCCCAGCTGATCCGCGAAGTCGCCTCCAAGACCAACGACAAGGCCGGCGACGGCACCACCACCGCCACCGTGCTGGCCCAGGCCATCGTCGTGGAAGGTCTCAAGTCGGTCGCGGCCGGCATGAACCCGATGGATCTGAAGCGCGGCGTCGACAAGGCCGTGATCAAGGTCGTCGCCGAGATCAAGGCGACCTCCAAGAAGGTCACCACCAACCAGGAAATCGCCCAGGTCGGCGCCATCTCCGCCAACGGCGACATCGAGATCGGCGACATGATCGCCAAGGCGATGGACAAGGTCGGCAACGAAGGCGTCATCACGGTTGAAGAAGCCAAGACCGCCGAGACCGAACTCGACGTCGTCGAAGGCATGCAGTTCGACCGCGGCTACCTGTCGCCCTACTTCATCACCAACGCCGACAAGATGGAAACGCAGCTCGAAGAGCCGCTGATCCTGCTGTTCGAAAAGAAGCTCTCGGGCCTGCAGCCCCTGCTGCCGGTGCTGGAAGCCGTGGTCCAGTCGGGCCGTCCCCTGCTGATCATCGCCGAGGACATCGAAGGCGAAGCCCTGGCCACCCTGGTGGTCAACAAGCTGCGCGGCGGCCTGCGGGTCGCGGCGGTCAAGGCGCCGGGCTTCGGTGATCGCCGCAAGGCGATGCTGGAAGACCTCGCCATCCTGACCGGCGGTCAGGTGATCAGCGAAGATCTGGGCATCAAGCTCGAGAACGTCACCCTCGAGATGCTCGGCAAGGCCAAGAAGGTCACCATCACCAAGGACGACACCACGATCGTGGACGGTTCTGGCGACAAGGCCGGCATCGAGGCCCGCATCGGCCAGATCAAGAAGCAGATCGAAGACACCACGTCCGACTACGACAAGGAAAAGCTGCAGGAACGTCTGGCCAAGCTGGCCGGCGGTGTTGCGGTCGTCCGCGTCGGCGGCGTGACTGAAGTCGAAGTGAAGGAAAAGAAGGACCGCGTCGACGACGCCCTCAACGCGACCCGCGCGGCCGTCGAGGAAGGCATCGTCCCCGGCGGCGGCGTCTGCCTGCTGAAGGCCTCCAAGGCTCTCGAAGGCATGGTGGGCGACAATGCCGACCAGACCGCCGGCATCGCCATCGTGCGCCGCGCCCTGCAGGCCCCGATCCGTCAGATCGCCGAAAACGCCGGCGTTGAAGGCTCGATCGTCGTCGGCAAGGTGCTGGAAAGCAATGACGCCGCCTTCGGCTTCAACGCCCAGACGGAAGTCTACGGCGACCTGGTCAAGATGGGCGTCATCGACCCCGCCAAGGTCGTCCGCACGGCTCTGCAGGACGCGGCTTCGGTCGCCGGCCTGCTGATCACCACCGAAGCGGCCATCGTCGAAGCCCCGAAGAAGTCCTCGGGCGGCGGCGCTGGCGGCATGCCCGGCGGCGGCATGGGCGGCATGGGCGACATGGACTTCTAAGGAAGTCCGGTCAGCTTCAGCTGAACTGAATGAGGGCGGTTCCGGAAACGGAGCCGCCCTTTTTCATATCTATCCTCTCCCGGAGGGAGAGGTGGCCCGGCGGAGCCGGGTCGGAGAGGGAGCGACCGACCTATCCGAACCGATACGCCGGCCCCCGCCACCCCAATTCCGCGCCGATCAGCTCAAGCGCCGCATCGATGTCCTCTAGCACCAGTCGCGCGGGCAGCCTTAGCGTCCGCACCCCGCGCTGCGTCACCCAGGCGTCGCGCGCGGCGTCCTGCATCATCCGCTCTTCGAGCTGATGGATCCCGCCATCGACTTCCACCGCCAGCTTGGCTGCATCGCAGTAGAAATCGAGGATGTAAGGGCCGAACGGGTGTTGCCGCCGGAAGTGAAGCCCCTTGAACCGCTTGGCTCTGACGACGCGCCAGAGGGTGGCCTCGGATGGTGTCATCGTCTTGCGATGAGTTCTGGCGCGCGCGGGTGACACAGGTGCGTTCTGCATATAAACAACTATGGAGCGCATTTCCGGGCGTGGCAAGTTTCCAAATAGAGGCGTCTCCCTCTCCGACCCGGCTCCGCCGGGCCACCTCTCCCTCCGGGAGAGGGAAGCTGTTCCTACGCCGCCTCTTCCCGCGGTCCGATCAGCATTTGCCCGAGCCAGCTGACCACGCCGACGATGACTCCGCCGAACAGGGCGGGCCAGAAGCCCGCCACGGTGAAGCCGTCCATCAACCAGGCCGTCAGGCTGATCATCCCGGCGTTCACCACCAGCAGGAACAGGCCCAGGGTGATAAAGGTGATCGGCAGGGTGAGGAAGAACACCACCGGTCGCACCACCGCGTTGACCACCCCCAGCAGCAGGGCGGCGATCACCAGGCTCTGGGTGTCGGCAAAATCGATCCCGGGAACGAACCGCTGCGCCAGCCACAGCCCGGCCATGCCCACCAGGGTGCGCAGGAAAAGTCTGATCAGCAGCATCGGGTGTCTCCCCTTCGGTGACCGCCAGCCTAGCCCGGCCAACGCGCCGCCTCCAGTCTGATCAGGTTCCGATCGGATCGTTCGCAGGCAGGCAGCCCTGGACGGGCAGGCCGTAGAGGTTGGCCATGAACTCCAGCGTCGCCCGTTCGATCAGGGTGCGAACGCCCAGCTGCAGCGGCTCCATCTCGCCCCGCCCGGCAGAAATGTCGACGATGTTGGACCCCAGAAAGCTGAACGCGCCGCCGCCGACTTCCTGCCCGATGATCTGCTTCTGGTAGCTGATGACGTCCACAATCCGCATCGTTCGGGTGTCAATCAGGCGTAGGTCGACGCCGATGTTCATCACATAGCTCTTGCCGCTGAAAACGGCCTTGGCGGAGCTCGCGCTGGAGCCGGCGATACCCGCCTCCAGGCCGCCCGACCGGATGTTGTAGTTCAGCTCGGTGATCCCGCCGGCGATGACGTAGTCGGACCCCGCATACTGGCCGGCCAGAATCGGACGGTAGCCGCCGGCGGCCTGGCCGCTGTCGGAGAGCAGCTTGTTGTTGGCGAAGCGCAGCTCCAGTTCGGGGACGGAGGTGTCGATCCGCTCGACCATCTCCGCACCGGCCTTGGCCAGCGCCGTGATCGCCATCAGGGACGCCCCCTGGGTCAGGCGCGGACCGGCCAGGCCTTCCTCCTGCTTGCCGGTGTAGTCGGCAATCCGTCCCACAGCGATCGTCGGGGATCGGCGACCGGCGCCGCGCGCGGCCATGGCCATACAGACCAGTCCCGGGGAGTAGGGTGTCGCGTTCGCGGTCGCCGGCGCCGAGCCGACGGGCCGGGCGTAGTAGCCGGCGGCATCGACCTTTGGCGGCGTCGAGGCGCAGGCGGTCAGACCGGCGGCGGTCAGGAGCGCCGCCAGGGTGCGGGGAATCGCGCGGGTCATTGATCATCCTTCTTGCCGGCGAGGCCGGCATTGGCGGTGACGTCGCCGGTGTTGGTCTGTACCGCGTCGACAATGATGGTGTTCCAGGAGCCCGTCGCCAGCACGGTCAGTTGATTGGCGACAGCCGTGGCGGATTGGCCGCCCGCCACCGGCAAGGGGCTGTCGGCCAGGCCCCCGGTTCCCCCGGCGGGCTGCAGCATCCCGTTGACGATGACCAGATTGCCGGCGGTATCCCTCAGGGCGAACGGCGCGGGGCGACGGCTCATTCCGCCGCCGATGCCACTGGTCATGGTGCCGGCGGTCGGCAGGGTCCGGGGCGAAGTCTGGGCGATCGCCGCCGGAGCGGACGTGAGGGCGAGAACGAGGCCGGCGAAGGTGATGGCGGGGTGGGTCATGAACCGGATTTCCAGGGTGAAGGGGGGGAAGGGCGCCCGCCCGGGCAGGAGCGGGCGCCCGACAGGCGGTGTCAGAAACCCTTGATGGTCAGGGTGTTGCCGATCGCCGCCGCAGTGGCCGAGACGGAGCCCGTCACATCGCGCACGCCCACGCCGGCGACGGCGTTGACGGCGGCGTTGTTGACCTGGGTCGACCCGAGATAGCCGAAGTCGCCCGTGATGGAGGCGGTGTTGCTGATCGCGGCGGCGGTGCCGCTGACGTCGCCGGTCACGTCCGACACCGTGGCGTTGACGGTCGCGGTCGGGTCATAGTTGGCGTACTGCGTGTTCGAGACGGAGCCGGCGTAGTCCACGTTGATCGTCGCGCTGTTGGCGATCGCGGCGGCGGTCAGATCGACGGCGCCGCCCACGTCCCGGATCGTGCCGTTGAGTTCGGCGTTCACGTCTCCGAAAAAGCGCTGGGTGTTGGACACGTACCCCGCCGCGCCGCCCTCGACAGTGACAGTATTGGCGATCGCGGCCGACGTCAGCGAGACGTCCTTTTGAACATCCTCGACCGTAGCGTTCAGCCTGGCCTTGATGTTGGCGCTGTTGGTCTGGTTGGTTGAGACATTGCTCTCGGCGGCTTGAGACACACCGCCCATGACAAGTGCGGCGACGGCCGCGAAATACAAGCTCTTCATTTTCGTATTCTCCGTTTGGCCGTTCATTCGGCAAACGAATACAAGCAATCGAAGGGCCAGTTTTATTTACAGTTTCTTATTGTTAACTTGAAGTTCGAATGAATTGGCAAATTAATACATCGATAACCGTGTCCCGCTCGTCAGGTTTGCTTCCCGGAGAATCCCGACGGGACGATTCCCCAGTGGGGCGAATAGCGAGCCGCGGATGGTTTACAGCGCGCCGCGCATCCGGCCGCACCGGTGGCGCTCCGTCTTGTGGACTGTGAGACTTTGGCACGATCAGAATGGCCCGGCTGTCCCGGGCCGGCACAAGCCGGGGCTGACTAGACCCCCAGGCCTTCCTTCAGCTCCGAGATCAGCGTGAGGTAGTCGTCGCCGCTGAAGCGCCGGGGTTCGATCGCCTTCGAGCGGTATCCCCAGTAGTCGACGGAATGCTCAATCAGCCCGACGGATTCGCCGAGATCGAGGAACATCTGCGGCGCACGCAGCAGAAACTGACGAAACCCGACCGGATCCTGCGTCTGGGTCAGACCGCGGTAGGCGTTGTCGTAGGCGAGCAGACTCACCTGCACCGACCGTGCGCAAGCCAGCACGCCGGAGGAAATGAACCTGATCATGGCGTTTGCCTCATCGATCTGGTCGCGTGTGATCTGGCGTCGCGGGCGGATTTCAGTCAGGCCGCTGATCAGGGCCGGGACCTTCGCGTCGACGCGCCGGAACAGCCATTTGTAGTACAGCAGGCCCTTCCAGCCGAACATGCCGTCCCGAAAATCGTCGGGCGTCATGCGCAGCACCTCCTGCAGGGGGCGCAGGTCGTCGTCGTACTGGCTGGACAGCATCTTGCGCGCAAGGCGCAGGACGGCGGCGCTGGCCGGCTTGCCGGATAGCGCCATCGACACCAGCAGGCTGATTTCCTCGAGAACAAACGCCTCCATGCCGGCAATCACCGAGGGCGTCAGTTCGAAGTATCTGGCATCGGCCGTCCGTCCCATCCGGGCCAGCCATTCGCGCATGAGGAAGGGGTCGAACGAGGGAATCCGGTCGAACTCGCGCATCAGGACGCCGTCCGGCGAGTTGAGGAAGTCCGGAATGCCGGTGGCCTCGGCCATCAGGTTGCCGAACCAGGCCTCGCTGATGAACGCCGACTTGCCGCCGAGCGCGAGATTGCGCGGGTCCATGGGAATGACGACCTTGGTCGCCGTCGGCCGGACGCCCGGGAAGCTGAGGCGTTCGTCAGGGCGCAGGCGGTGCTTGATGATGAACGATCGCGCCAGCACCGGGCTCTGGAACAGGGGCGGGTCCATCGGAGCGCCTGACCGTGTGGCGCTCTCATGCGCCTGCACCAGGTTCAGGACCCGCGACGAGGAGCGCGCCGTCATGAGGCTCTGAAGGCTGCCACCGCCCCGGCCCGTCGAAAAAGTCCTCGCACCCGACATCATGCCCGTCGACTAGGGCAAATTGGTTAGCCAGCCCTGACCATTCAGGCGTGCCGATGACGTTTCGGCGCGAGGTCCGCCGAAAGCGCGCTGTTTTGCTGAGGCCGGTCGGTCCAGCCAGCCCGGCGACGCCCGGTCGCCGGAGACGCGACCGTTCACCGCCGCCGTCAGCAAGGTTACTCCGCCGGCAGCAGGTTCTCGTTGCGGCGCGACATCAGCTTGTCGAACTCGCCCCAGACGCCGTCCTCGCCGTGCCATTGGCCGCGGGTCGCGGCCTTGGAGTATTCGGTCGCGCGGGCCTCGAAGAAGTTGGCGTGCTCCACGCCGCTGAGCATCGACTGCAGCCAGGGCAGCGGGTTCTCCGTCACGCCGTAGACTTCCGGCAGCTTCAGCTGGCGCAGGCGCCAGTCGGCGATGAAGCGGATGTACTGCTTGATGTCGTGCGGGGTCATGCCCTGGACGTCGCCCATCTCGAAGGCGAGGTCGATGAACCGGTCCTCGAGGTCGACCACATGCTTGCAGCAGTCGACGATGTCGTCGGCCACGGCCTTGGTCACCGCACCCGTCTCGGCATTGAAGGCGTGGTAGAGCTTGATGATCCCCTCGCAGTGCAGGCTCTCGTCCCGCACCGACCACGACACGATCTGACCCATGCCCTTCATCTTGTTGAAGCGCGGGAAGTTCATCAGCATCGCGAAGGACGCGAACAGCTGAAGCCCCTCGGTGAAGCCGCCGAACATGGCCAGGGTGCGGGCGATGTCGGCGTTCGACTCCACGCCGAACTGCTGCATGTAGTCGTGCTTGGCCTTCATGGCCTCGTATTCCATGAAGGCGCCGAACTCGCTCTCCGGCATGCCGATCGTCTCGAGCAGCAGGGCGTAGGCAGCGATGTGGATGGTCTCCATGTTGGCGAACGAGGAGAGCATCATCTTCACTTCGGTCGGCCGGAACACGCGGCCGTAGCGGTCCATGTAGTTGTCCTGGACCTCGATATCCCCCTGGGTGAAGAAGCGGAAAATCTGCGTCAGCAGATTGCGCTCCTTGTCGTTCAGGTTCGCCGCCCAGTCCTTGCAGTCTTCGCCCAGCGGCACCTCTTCCGGCATCCAGTGGACCTGCTGCTGGCGCTTCCACATGTCGTAGGCCCACGGATAACGGAACGGCTTGTAGGCCGCCGAGGGGGTGAGCAGGCCGGGCAGGGTGATCAACTTGGACGAGGCGGTCACGGTGACGAACTCCGGGGGGGAGGCGGACGGGAATCGAAGTGGCGCGTTATGATCTCAACCGTATCAAACTGCCACGACACATCTAGTGGTCACACTGACGCTACCCACAAGATGTTGTGAGGATGTGGATAAGATCATGAACCATTCGTTGATCGTCTACGGCGCCCTCGGATCGGGCAGCGTGCCTGTCGAGGCGGCGCTGACGCTGATTGGCCGGCCGTATGAGGTCATCGAAGGCGCGACCTGGGAACACGACCCGCTGATCCTCGCCCGCGTCCGGGCGGTCAATCCGCTGGTCCAGATCCCGGCGCTTGTCCTGCCGTCCGGGGAGATCGTGACCGAGAGCGGCGCGATCCTGGTCTGGCTGGCCGACGCCCATCCCGAAGCGCGCCTGGGGCCGGCCGTCGACGACGCGCGACGGGCCCAGTTTCTGCGCTGGATGACCTACATCCCGGCGTCGATCTATTCGATGTTCTGGGTCCGGGACGAGCCGTCGCGCCTGGCCGGTCCCGACAAGGCGGCCGGCGAGCGGGTCAAGGTCGCGACCGCCGAGCGGATCGCCGATTGCTGGCGGATGATGGACCAGCAGATCACCCCCGCCGGCGACTACCTGCTGGGCGACGAGATCAGCGTCCTGGACCTCTATGTCGCAGTCGTCAGCCGATGGGGTCCCGGCCGCAACCGCTTCTACCGCGAGGCGCCGGGCATGACGCCGGTGGTCAGACGCGTCGACGCGGACCCGAGGCTGGCGGCGTTCTGGGCGGAGCGCTTTCCCTTCGCCGAAGGGTGGGAGCGATAGCGCCTGGCCCGGCGACCGCACCCCCTTTCCGGGCATGCGGACAGGCGCCGAAGCGCTAGTGTCGAGGACCGACAGCCGCTCCGGACGCGCCACATGATCCTGTTCGCCCGCCTGTGTTCCACAGCGTTGCTGGCGATGGCGCTCGTGGGCCCGGCGGCGGCCGCGACGCCGGACCGACCGTTCCGCCTGCGCTGCGAGATCGATTTCGGCCAGCCGCAGCCGACCGTGCAGTTCTACCGGATCGACCCGGTGGCGGGCGAAGTCGTGGCCGAACCGGGCGCGCGCTACACCCGCGCCGGCGTGCCCCAGGAAAGCGAGGCGCTGATCGGGGTGCACATCATCGAGTCCTGGACGGACGACGAAATCGTGTTCCGCTGGGACACCCGGTCGAAAACCGGGCCCCAGACGGCGAGTTTCCGGGATGTCTTGAACCTGAAGACCCTGACCTTGCGCGTGGAAAGCATGATGCGCCTTGGGGCCATGACGCCGCGCCCTTCTGCCTATCCGGGCCGCTGCGAGCACGTCGCCTTTGATCCGGCCGCCCCGAGGCAGATCTGATCTTATGCGAATAGGTCGCAATAGCATGTATTCGTCGTCAATACTCGCCATGCCATAGCCGCTCTCTATCCTGTTCCAAGAAACAATTGATTGGGCGAGCGCCGTGTGACCGCCCTAACCTGCTCGCGTCAGCGTTCGAGGGTCCGTTCTGATTGCGCGGACTCCCGACCCGATCCCATCACCGGAGATTCAACGTCATGGCCCTCGCCACCAGCAAGACCCTCGAGAACCTGAAGGCCGCGTTCGCCGGCGAGAGCCAGGCGAACCGCCGCTACCTGTACTTCGCGCAAAAGGCCGACGTGGAAGGCTACAACGACGTCGCCGCCGTGTTCCGTTCGACCGCCGAGGGCGAGACCGGCCACGCGCACGGCCACCTCGAGTTCATGGAAGCCGTGGGCGATCCCGCGACCGGGATGCCGATCGGCGGCACGTCCGACAACCTGAAGGCCTCCATCGCCGGCGAGACGCACGAGTACACCGACATGTACCCGGGCATGGCCCGCACGGCTCGCGAGGAAGGCTTCGACGAGATCGCCGACTGGTTCGAAACCCTGGCCAAGGCTGAAAAGTCCCACGCGGGCCGCTTCCAGCGCGCCCTCGATACGCTGGACTAGGGAAGAGGGCGTGGTTCGAGACGCGGACCTGAGGGTCCGCTCCTCACCATGACGAACAGGGTAGAAGCCAATCCCTCGTCGTCATCCTGAGGAGCGAGCCTCAAGCGAGCGTCTCGAAGGACGCACCACCGTTGCACAACAGTTCAGAAGGCCCTTCGTGACCGACGAACCCACCGCTCTTCCGCCCGCGGCCCCCAAGACCGAAGGATCTCTCGACGCGCCGATGCGGCATCCGATCGCCTGGCAGGATCCGGCCTATTACGACATGGGCGCGATCGAGAAGGAGATGGAGCGGGTCTTCGACATCTGTCACGGCTGCCGGCGCTGCTTCAATCTTTGCGACAGCTTCCCCAAGCTGTTCGACATGATCGACGAGGGGCCGACGGGCGAGCTGGATGGGGTGCCGACCGAGAAATACGCCGAGGTCGCGGATGCCTGCACTCTCTGCGACATGTGCTTCCTGACAAAGTGCCCCTATGTGCCGCCGCATGAGTTCGACCTGGATTTCCCGCACCTGATCCTGCGCTACCGCGCGGCCAAGCGGAAACAGGACGGCGGCGACTTTGTCCGCGATCAGCTGGGCAAGACCGATCGCAACGGCACGCTCGCAAAGCCGGTCGCCGGTCTCGCCAACTGGGCCACGGCGCGCGAGAACACGCCGCTGCGCGGCTTCCTCGAAGCCATCGCCGGCATCGACAAGGACGCCGGGCTGCCGAAGTTCCATGCGAAGACCGCGAAGGACCGGCTGAAGACGATGCCCGAGGCCGACCCCGCCGGCCCGGCCTTCGGACAGCGCAAGGCGGTGATCTACGCCACCTGTTTCAGCAACTACAACGACCCGGGCACGGCCCAGGCGGCGGCGAAGGTGCTGGCGAAGCAGGGGGTCGAGACGGCCTTCTGCTATCCGGAATGCTGCGGCATGCCGCAGCTGGAATCGGGCGACCTGGCCGACGTCGCGGGCCGCGCCGCGCGCACCGCCGAGGCCTTCGCGCCTTACATTGCGCAGGGCTTCGACGTCATCGCCCTGACCGCGTCCTGCGGCCTGATGATGAAGTTCGAGTGGCCCCTGCTGTTGCCGGACAATGCGGCGGTGAAGGCGCTGGCCCGGGCGACGAAGGATGTCTCTCAGTATGTGGTCAGCCTGAACAAGGCCTTCGGCCTGGCGCCGGGGCTGACGCCCATCGCGGGCGGCGTCACCGTTCACCACGCCTGCCACGCCCGGGCGCAGAACATGGGCGCACAGTCGGCCCAGATGCTGAAGCTGATCCCCGACACCCGCATCGAGCTGGTCGAGCGCTGCAGCGGTCACGGCGGCACCTTCGGGGTGATGAAGGAAACCCGGCCGATGGCGCTGAAGGTCGGCAAGCCGGCGGCGCGCCAGGTCGCAGCGAAGAAGACGGAGGAGCTCTGCTCCGACTGTCCGCTGGCCTGCGGCCATCTCGGCCAGATGGTCGCGGCGGAAGCGGGCGGCGCGGTCATGCACCAGGGCCACCCGATCGAGGTGCTGGCGAAGGCGTATGGGCTGTAAGCTGCTGTCATCGCGCAAACCTCAAAGCGGTTATGCGGGACCCAGATTGAATCCAGGCCGAATCTGGGTCCCGGCTCTTCGCTACGCTTCGGCCGGGATGACAGTATTGCTGGATTTCACCCATGCCCCTCTCTGAACGCCGCATCACCCCCGCCGACCTGGTCAGCGACGCCGAGCACGCCCGCCAGCGCAGCGAACGCCGGGCCGCGCTCCTGCCCGCAAAGCGGCTGAGGCGGATTTCGCTCGGGCCGTTCTGCACAGCGATCTTCGAGAGCTATGAGACCATGCTGTTCCAGGTGCAGGAGATGCTGCTGACCGAAAAGGGCGGCGCGGAGCAGGTCCCGGATGAGCTGGCCGCCTACAACCCGCTGATCCCGCAGGGGGCCGAGCTGGTCGCGACGATCATGTTCGAGATCGACGAGCCCGTGCGTCGCGCGGCGGCTCTGGCGCGGCTGGGGGGCGTCGAGGACTGCTTCTTCCTCCAGTTCGGCGCCGACGCCCGCACGCCCGGCGTTCCCGAGGAGGGCGACAATGTCGAGCGCACGCGTGAGGACGGCAAGACGTCCTCCATCCACTTCGTGCGTTTCCCGCTGACCGAGGCGATGAAGACCGTCTTCCGCGACCCGACCGTGACCATCGCCCTGGGCTGCGACCACGAGCACTACGCCCACATGGCGATGCTCAGCCCGGCGAGCCGGGCCGAGCTGGCGAAGGATCTGAGCTGACCCGGGGACATGTACCGAAGGTACGTGTCCCCTAAACCCTCAGAAGCTCGATTTGGGGACACGTACCTTCGGTACATGTCCCCTACGGCCTACTTCTTCCCGGCGACCTCGATGAACCGGCTGGTCGGCGCAGCGGCGGCCTTCTTGTCCGCCTTGGGTTTGCGGACTTCCTTGTTGGATTTCTTCTGACCCTTGGCCATGACCGTCTCCGGAACGCGGCGCCCGGGGCCGGCAACACGCCGGCGAGGGTCGGCCAGCGGTGATGGTCCGTTCTACAACACCCTGATCGTCGCGGCACCAGCCATTCCTGTCCCAGCCGCGCATCTGATCGAGCTCTCCCCCGCCCGGCGCGCCGGAAGGGGGAGGGCCGTTCACTCCGCATCAGTAGGCGCGGTCGGTGTCCTTCTTGATGGCGTCGGATTGCGCGTCGCCGGCCTTGCGGGCGGCGTCGGCCTGGTCTTCGAGCACTTCGGCCTGGGCCGGGGCGACGCCCTCGACGGCCTCGGCCTGCTTGTCGAGAGCGTCGCCCCTGGCGTCGCCGGCGGCCTCCACTGCGTCAGCCTGCTTGTGGGCGGCATCCTCGGCCGGACCGCTGCAGGCGGCGAACGACAGGGCTGCGGCCGAGGCGGCCAGGAGTGTCAGGGTGGTGCGCATGGGTGTCTCCCTTGATGATGGGATGACAACCCCGTGAAGACGCAATCTGTTCCCGTCCGTCGCGCGGGAACCTGTGCGGTCGGGTTCGGGTTTGCTCTCCAGGCACCCCATGGAGGTCGACATGACCGACAAGACCAAAATTCAGGGCGAGGGCGATTACGAGGCCGCCAAGCGGTTCGATGACGCCCAGCGGGCGTTCGTCGAGACCGGTCCGGTGCGGCAGAAGGCCCGCGAGGCCGAGCAGGCCCTCGACGGTCCCGAAGGGGAGGCGCTGGAGGAGGCCAGGGTCCAGACGGGACAGGGCAAGACCGGTTAGGTCCCCCTCCCTCCGGAGATCAAAGGCAGTGCGGTTGCGCTCATGGCAGGATGATGGACAGTCTCCGCATCCTTCGGAGTGTCCGGACATGCTCACGCGCCGTCTGCTGCTGACTGCCTTTGCGATCACCGCCACCCCGGCCCTGGCGGCGTCGCCGGTCTATGCGCCCGACGCGGGCCCTGGTCTGTCGCCGCGCGGCGAGAAGCTCGTGCGCGGGCTGAAGGCGACGATCAGGGCGAAACAGGCCCAGCTGGACGCCCTGCCGCCGGCGACACCGGACGCCGAAAAGCTGACGCGGCTGGCCGGGATCGAGCAGGCGGCCCGGGAGGCGCTGTACGACCTCGATCTCGAAACCATGACCTTCGACGAGCAGCGGGCGATCCTGAGCGCGGCCTGGTCGCTGGTCGAGGCGATCGACCGCCGCAATCAGGCGGCGCTGAAGGCGATGCTGCCGCCGGGTGGCGGCTGGTTCGGCCGCACGGCCTATGGCGAGGACGCGGCGCGGGCGGCCTGGCTGATCACGGTGCATGCGGTGAACGACCGCAAGCTGATGCGCGAGGCGTCATCCCGGATGGCCCCGCTGGTCGCTGACGCCGAGGTGATGCCGGCCTGGTACGCCAGTGTCGTCGACCGGCTGGCCGTGCTGGAGGGTCGGCCGCAGCGCTTCGGCACCCAGCCGGTCTGCAAGGCCGGAACCTGGACGGTCGGGGTGGTCGAGGATCCGGACGGCCTCGATGCCCGCCGCGCGGAACTGGGGCTGCAGGCGATGGAGACGCGCGACTTCCGCCCGCCGCCCGGGTGCTGATCAGGGGTGTCGGGCCTGGCCGAACTGCAGGCTGGTCATCGAGATCCCGGCGAAGACGTCGTCGTTGAACACGCTGACCGGCTCATCCGGGTCGGCCGCGCCCAGGGCGTAGAGCAGCGGCAGATAGTGTTCGGCGCTGTTGATCGCGGCATGGGCGTCCGCGCCGAGGGTTTCCCAGTCGATCAGCGGGCCGTGGTCTCGCGCCTCGACCAGCTGCTTGGCGGTTTCGTTGAATCGGGGCGCCCAGTCGGGGGTCGCGCCGCTGCGGAAGTTCACGTCCCGCAGATTGTGCACGATGTCGCCGCTGGCCACGATCAGCACCCTTTCGTCGCGCAGGGGCGCCAGCCGGGCGCCGGCCGCGTGGTGCCAGGCATTGGGCTTCGACCGGTCCAGGCTGAGCTGGACGATCGGCACGTCGGCCTCCGGGTACATCGGCAGCAGGACGCTCCAGGCGCCGTGATCCAGGCCGCGTGTCGGGTGCTGAACCACAGCGTCGGGCGCCAGCAGGTCGCCGACCCGCCCGGCCAGCGCCGGATCGCCGGGCGCCCCGTACTGCACGTCAAACAGGGCCTGGGGGAAGCCGCCGAAGTCATGGATGGTGACCGGGCGCTCCGCCGCCGACACGGCCGCGGCGCCGGAGGTTTCCCAGTGCGCCGAGATGCAGAGCACCGCCCTGGGGCGGGGCAGGGACGCGGCGACGCTCGCCCAGCCGCGCCGCCAGGCGTTGTCCTCAATGGCGTTCATCGGCGAACCGTGGCCGAGGAACAGGACCGGCATGCGAGCGGTCATGGCGACTCCGTAAGTAACTGCTGCTGATACAGATAAGCGACGGCCCGGGAGATGCAAGTCCTCCTGACAGTTCCCCGGAGGCTTCGCCCGTGAAGCGAGATATGTCCCATTCTGTGGCCCATTCCGGGCAGGACGGTCGCGGCGGCGCGCTCGACCTGCTGCGGTTTGCCGCAGCCTTGCTGATCGTGCTGTATCACTACGGGACCGAGGCGCCGATCGCCCTGGCGGACCTGCACCCGGTGTTCGGCCGCGGCTACCTCGCCACCGACTTCTTCCTCATCCTGTCGGGGTATGTGCTGGGCCGCGCTTATGGCGGCCAGATCCTGTCGGGCCGCGTCGGCCTGCTGGATTTCCTCAGGAAGCGGCTGACGCGCATCTGGCCGGCCCAGGTGATGGTGCTGGCGGCATTGGGGATCGTCCTGGGCCTGGCCACCCTGGTCGGGATTGGCGTGCGGCATCCTGAAAACTACACGGCGACGGCCTTTCTCATGCAGGGGTTCCTGATGCAGGCCTGGGGTCTTTCCGGCGGCGGCGGGTGGAACCACCCGAGCTGGTCGCTGTCGGCGCTGCTGGTCTGCTACGCCGCCTTCCCGCTCGCCTGGCGCTGCATCAGCCGCATCACCAGTCCGTCGGCCCTGCTCGCGCTCGGACTGGCCGCCGTGATGGCCGGCGACCTCGTCTGCCGGCGGGTCTTCCACCACAGCCTCTACGATCTCGATTTCAGTCTGGGCGTGATCCGGGCCGCACCCCTGTTCCTGCTGGGGATCTGCATCGCCCGCGTGGTCGAACAGGGGCGCCCCGGCGTCGCCGCCGCCCGTTGGCTTGCCGGCCTGGCCGTCGCGGCTCTCGTCATTCTGCAGATCGCGGGTCGCTTCGACCTGCCCAGCATCATCGCCATCGCGACCATCGTGCTGGCCCTCGGCCGGCTGCCCGTGACCAGACCCTCCGCGCTGATTGAACAGGGGGCCAAGCTGTCCTTCGCCCTGTTCATCACCCATTCCCTGACCGGCATGGTCTGGTTCGCCGGGCTCAACGTGCTGTACGGCGTTCTGCCGCTGCCCGCCTGGCTGCACTGGGTCCTGTGGGCCGCGTCGCTGCCGTTGTCCCTGATGGCCGCCGGCCTGTTCCATCGCTTCTTCGACGCGCCGGTACAGGCTTGGCTGGCGCGACGGCGGACGGTGAGGTCCTCGACGGCGGAGGCGGCCTCGACTGCCTAGTGCACGTAGGAGCCGGCGTTGATGTCGATCGTCGCGCCGGTGGCGTGGTCGGCCAGGCCGCTGGCGAGGAATACTACGGTCGGGGCGATGTCCTTTGGCTCTGTCAGCCGCGTCAGGGCGATGTCGCTGGTCGCGTAGTCCTCGCCGTACTCGTCGATGAAGTCCTGCGCCATGGCCGTGCGGGTGAAGCCCGGCGCGACATTGAACGCCACGATCCCCTGCTTGCCGAAGCCCCGCGCGATCGAGCGGGTCAGGGCGACCATCCCGCCCTTGGAAGCGGCGTAGGCGATGTAGTCCGGCTGGTCGCCGCGGAACGCCGCCCGCGAGCTGATGTTGATGATCCGCCCGCCGCCCATGGCCGCGAAATGGTCGGTCGCCAGCCGGCAGAGCAGGGCCGTGGCGCGCAGGTTTACGTCGAGCGTCCGGTTCCAGATTTCGAGCCAGCGGTCGATGGACGGGTCATCGACGGCGGTCGCCACGCCGGCATTGTTCACCAGCACATCGATGCGGGCATAACGGGCGACGACCTCGGCCCACAGCCGCTGGCAGTCGGCCGGGTCGGCGAGGTCGGCGGCAAAGGTGCGGGCGTCGGGCCCGCAGGCGTCGGCGACCTGCGCCGCGTCGTCAGGCGAGGCGGAATAGTGCACCGCCACCCTCGCGCCGGACCCCGCCAGCGCCGTCGCGATCGCCGCCCCGATCCCCCGGCTGGCCCCGGTGACGAGCACGGTCTTGCCGGTCAGGTCGATGTTCATGGTTGGGCTCGCCTTCAGTTCACGGAGATCCTCCCCGCATCGCGGGGAGGGGGACCGCCGGAGGCGGTGGAGGGGAGTCCGTGCACCGACTCCCCTCCACCATGCTTCGCATGGTCCCCCTCCCCAGCAAGCTGGGGAGGATAGATCACGCCGCGTCCAGGCCGATGTCCAGCACGCTCGCCGAGTGGGTCAGGGCGCCGACGCTGATCACGTCCACGCCGGTCTCGGCGATGTCGCGGACGGTGCCGAGGTTCACCCCGCCCGAGGCCTCCAGCACCACGCGGCCGGCCGCCATGCCGACCGCGACGCGCAGGGTCTTGAGGCTGAAGTTGTCGAGCATCACCACGTCCGGGCCGGCGTCGAGCGCCTCGACCAGCTGCGCCAGGCTGTCGACCTCACACTCGACCTTGACCAGATGCCCGCCGAAGGCGCGGGCGCGGCGGATGGCCTCGCCGACCCCGCCGCAGGCCGCGATGTGGTTGTCCTTGATCAGGATGGCGTCATCCAGTCCGAAGCGGTGGTTCAGCGCGCCGCCACAACGGACGGCGTATTTCTCCAGCGCCCGCAGGCCCGGGGTCGTCTTGCGGGTGTCGGTGATGCGGGCCGTCGTGCCGGCGACGGCGTCGACATAGCTGCGCGTCAGCGTCGCCACGCCGCTCAGTCGACCGAGCAGGTTCAGCGCCGTCCGTTCCGCCGACAACAGGGCGCGGGCGTTGGCCGAGACTTTCGCCAGCACGGCGCCGGCCTTCACCTGATCGCCGTCTTCGACGCGCGCCTTGAACTTCGCCTCCGGATCCATGGCCAGGATCGCGAGACGCGCGCAGGCGAGACCCGCGATGGTCCCGGCCTTGCGAGCGCCGAACGTCGCCTCCAGTCGGGCGTCGGCGTCGATACAGGCGAGCGCCGTGATATCCCCCGCGCGTCCCAGATCCTCCGCCAGGGCGGCGCGGACGACCGGGTCGATCAGCAGGTCGGGCAGGGGAGCGATCATTCGGCGGCGACCTTGAGGGCCTGCTGGCCCGGGTGGGTGATGAAGGTGCGGGCCGGCGGTTCCGCCGACAAGGGGAAGTCTGTGCGGTAGTGGGCGCCGCGGCTCTCACGCCGCGCGAGGGCGGCCTCCGCGACCAGTCCGGCGGCGGCCAGGATCGGGCCCTCGCCGTGCTCGGCCTTCATCGCCTCGACGGTCTCGATCAGACGGGTCAGGCCGTCGGCGTCACGGACCACGCCGGCGTCACGGCTCATGGCCTGCCGCAGCGCGGCCAGGGCCTTGGCGGGCAGGTCCGGCAGGGCCTCGCCCCGCACCAGCCGCGCGGTCGGCGCGCCGATGTCGCGGGCGGCGGCCCCTGCGCGCGCGCCGAACACGGCCGCTTCGAGCAGCGAGTTGCTGGCCAGGCGGTTGGCGCCGTGCACGCCGGTCGAGGCGCATTCGCCGGCGGCGTAGAGGCCGGTCAGGCTGGTCGCGCCCGTGGCGTCGGTGACCACGCCGCCCATGTGATAGTGGCAGGCCGGGGCGACCGGGATCACCTGGTAGCGCGGGTCGATGCCGGCGCTCATGCAGGCGGCGAAGACGCCGGGAAACTCGTCCGGGAAGTGGTCGCCGACCGCGCCGCGCGCGTCGAGGAACGCGCCACGCCCTGCCTGGATCTCGGCGTGGATCGCCCGGGCCACGACGTCGCGCGGCGCCAGCTCGGCGGCCGGATCGTAGCGGCTCATGAACGCCTCGCCCGCCGCGTTGAGCAGCCGGGCGCCTTCGCCGCGCAGGGCCTCCGTGGCCAGCGGGGCGGGGTCTCGGCCGATGTCGATGGCGGTCGGGTGGAACTGGACAAATTCGGGATCGCTGATCACGGCGCCGGCCAGGGCGGCGAGGCCGAGCCCTTCGCCCTTCAGCTCGGCCGGGGTGGTGGTCACGGCGTAGAGGCCGCCGATCCCGCCGGTGGCCAGCACGACCGCGTCGGCGGTGATCTCGATCAGCCGGCCCTTCTGCTCGGCCAGCACGCCGCGCACGCGCCCGGTCGCATCCTGCAGCAGCAGGCGGGCGCGGACCCCGGCGCGGGTGTTGATCAGCGGCGAGACATAGGCGGCCACGGTCATGGCGCGCATGATCTCGGCGCCGGCCTGGTCGCCCTTGACCCGCGCCACGCGGGCGCGGCTGTGGGCGGCCTCAAGGCTCTGGGCGAAGCCGCCCTCGGCGGTCCGGTCGAACGGCGCGCCGAGCTCGGCCAGATGACGCACGGCGTCCGGGCCTTCACGGGTCAGGATGTCGACCATGCCGGCGTCACAGAGGCCCGCGCCGGCGGCCAGGGTGTCGGCGGCGTGCAGCGCGGGCGCATCGTCCTCGCCGAGCGCTGCGGCCATGCCGCCCTGCGCCCAGGCCGAGGAGCAGCCCTGGTTCAGCGGCGTCGGCGACAGCACCAGCGCCTTGCGCGGCGCGACGGCCATGGCGGCGGTCAGGCCGGCGAGACCGGCCCCGATGACCAGCACGCCGTCGTGATGGATACGCTCGATCATCGCAGCTCCAGTGCGGCCCGGGCGGGATCGGCCGTGACCATGGCGTCGAACGCGTCCTGCAGGCTGCAGCCGTGGCGGATCAGTTCCTCCACCACGTTGCGGGCGTTGAGCGGCAGCAGGCTGCCCCAGGGTTTGGTCACTTCCGGCGGGGTCGCCTTGACCATGTAGGCGACGCCGAGCTTGTTGATGGCGATCATCAGATCAACTCCACAGCGACGTGGTGGCGCGCCTTGACCAGGTCGTAGCGCGCGGGTTCGGCCGGCGGGGGCAGGTCGATCATCCGTTGCACGGCGAGGCGGGCGCGGGCGGCCAGCACAGGGTCGACGGTGACCTCGAACTGCTCCTTCACCAGCGCCTCGTGGATGTTCGCCAGGCTGATCCGCTTCATGTGCGGGCACAGGTTGCAGGGGCCGATGAACTGGGTGCCGGGCGCATCGGCGGCGACATTGCTGGCCATCGAGCACTCGGTGATCAGCACCACCTGCTTCGGCTTCCGGGTGATGACATAGTCGTTCATCGCGGCGGTCGAGCCGGCGAAGTCGGCGGCGGCCAGCACCTCCTCCGGGCACTCCGGATGGGCGAGGATCTCGGCGCCCGGATAGGCGATCCGCATCTCGGCGATGTCGGCGGCGTTGAAGCGCTCATGCACCTCGCAGCGGCCCTGCCAGGCGATGATCTTCACGTCGGTCTGGGCCGCCACGTTGCGGGCGAGGAATTCGTCGGGGATCAGGATCACCCGGTCGACGCCCCACTGCTTCGCGGCCCATTCAACGACCTGCACCGCATTGGCGCTGGTGCAGCAGATGTCGGTCTCGGCCTTCACGTCGGCGGTGGTGTTCACATAGGTGACCACCGGCAGGCCGGGGTAGCGCTGCTTGATCAGCTTGACGTCGGCGCCGGTGATCGAGCTGGCCAGGCTGCAGCCCGCGCGTAGGTCGGGGATCAGCACGGTCTTGTCGGGGCACAACACCTTGCTGGTCTCGGCCATGAAGTGCACGCCGGCCTGGACGATGATCTTCGCGTCCGAGCGGGCCGCCTCGCGGGCCAGACCAAGGCTGTCGCCGACATAGTCGCCGACCCCGTGGAAGATCTCGGGCGTCATGTAGTTGTGAGCCAGGATGACGGCGTTCTTCTCGCGCTTGATGCGGTTGATCTCGGCGATCAGCGGGGCGTGAACGCGCCACTCCAGCGGAGTGACCCGGCCCTTGACCCGTTCCCACAGTGGCGCGACGGCGGCTTCCACCTCAGGGGTGAAGTCGAGAGCAGCGAACCCGTCAGCCATCTCAATCCTCCTTATGCTCAAACTGAGCATTTCAGGGGCCCGTAAAACGCCGGCAGCGGACTGATCCACACCGGCGCTGCAACACTTATGCTAGATGTGAGCATAAGAGGCAAGCGGTATTTTCGCTGCGATTGCCAACCCCTGTCATCCCGGACGACCGCAGGACGATCCGGGACCCAGATCGAATCCCGGCCGAGAGGCACGAAGCCGAATCTGGGTCCCGGATAGCCGCTGCGCGGCTTCCGGGATGACAGTCAGGCGCTGGTCGCCAGTGGGCTCAAGCCCCCTTGACCGCCTCCGTGATCGCCGCGGCCAGCGCGTCGAGGGTGTAGGGCTTGCGCAGCAGCGGCCAGGGCGCGTCCTCCGCCGAAGCCAGGATGTCTCCTGTATAGCCGGAGCTCAGCAGGACGGGCAGATCCGGCCGGGCGGCGACCACCTGGCGCGCGAGGTCAACGCCGGTGATTTCGCCGGGCATCACCACGTCGGTCAGCAGCAGGGTGAACCGCGGCGGCCCCTCGAGCTGCGTCAGGGCGTCCGCCGGGTGCACGGCCAGCGTCACCGAATGCCCGAGCTCCCGGAGCATGGCCTCGGCCAGGGTCGCGACGGCCGGATCATCCTCGACCAGCAGAACATCGAGCGCCGCCATCGGCGCGCGCGGGGCCGGCTTGTCGTCCTCGCTGACCCGCTGCGCCGCACGGCTCAGCGGCAGTAGCAGGGTAATCGTCGCGCCTTGTCCGGGCGCGCTGTCCACCGCAACGGCGCCGCCGCTCTGATGGACGAAGCCGTAGACCTGCGAGAGGCCCAGACCCGTCCCCTTGCCGACCGGCTTGGTGCTGAAAAAGGGTTCGAACACGCGCGCGCGGGTCGCGTCGTCCATGCCCTCGCCGGTGTCCTGAACGCTGACGGACAGATAGTCGCCGGCCGCCAGGTCGCCGGTCGCCGGCCGTTGCTCGACGCGGGTCGTGATGGAGACGACTCCGCCGTTGGGCATGGCGTCGCGTGCGTTGACCAGCAGGTTCATCACGGCCGCGTCGAACTGGGCCGGGTCGATGCTGACGGGCGCGTCTGCGGCCGACAGTGACGTGTCGAGCATGAACCGTTCGCCGAGCGCGCCGCGATACAGGGTCTCGCTGTCGCGCAGCAGGGTGTCGATGATCGTCACCTCGGGCCGCAGCGGCTGTCGGCGCGAGAAGGCGAGCAGCTGGCGGGTCAGGCGCTCGCCCCGCTGGGCCGCGTCGAGCGCCGCCTTGCCGAGACGGGCGGTGCGGCCGGTGTCCTCCGGATGGCGCTGGACGATATCCAGGGCGCCGATGATCACCGTCAGCAGGTTGTTGAAGTCGTGCGCCACCCCGCCCGTCAGCTGGCCGAGCGCCTCCAGCTTCTGCGATTGCAGCAGGGCCGCCTGGGCCCGGTCGCGCTCGGCGACCGCCAGCTCGACGCGGTCCTCGAGCAGCTCGTTGATGTGTTGCAGGTCGGCCTCGACCTGTTTGGCGTCGGTTACGTCGAAGGCAATGCCCCCGAACCCCGAAAACGCGCCTGCCGGGTCGATGCGCGGCTGCGAGAACGACCGCAGCCAGCGCCATTCGCCGTCCGCCCGGCGATAGCGCGCCTCCAGCGTGAAGGGCTTGCGCGAGCCTTCGCCCGCAACCTGTTCGTGGATGATCCGCTGCAGGTCGTCGGGATGCAGCCGCGTCCGCCAGTCGACCTTCAGCGCCTCGTCGTATCCGCCGCCGAGGAACGCGACATAGGCCGAGTTGACGAACGCCCGCGCGCCGCCCGACTCTGAAATCCACAGCAGGGCCGGCGCGCTGTCGGCGAGATTGCGGAACCGCGCCTCGCTTTCGCGCAGCTGTTCGGCGGCCCTGTAGCGTTCGGTCACATCCAGGATGTAGCCGACCAGTCGCACCGCGCGGCCGCCGGCGTTGCGGTGGATCTGGCCCCGGGCGTGCAGCCAGCGCTCCTGACCGTCGTCACCTCTGGAGCGATAGTCGACCGTGTAGGTCTGCCCGTGACGAATGGCCTGCGCGTTGACGGCGGCCAGTCGATCAAGGTCGTCCGGATTGACGCGGTCCAGCAGGTTCTTCGGTGAGGGCGGGGCGTCGCCGGGCGCGATCCCCATGATCCGGAACACGCCGGGGGACCACCGTACCCGGGGCGCAGCCATGTCCCAGTCCCAGAGGCCGATGCCGCCGGCCTCCTCGGCCAGCGTCAGCATCGCCTCGGCCTCCGACCGGGCGGTCGCTTCGCGGCGCAGCCTGACCAGCGCGGTGCGCAGGCCGCTGGCGACCACGACGGTTACGATGCCCGAAAGACCAAAGAGGGCCAGAACGCCTTGCTGCGACGGATTGGAGGCGGGGTTCCATGGCGAGAGCACCCCGATCGCCATGGCGATGGCCAGGGCCGCCCAGCCCCAGCGCTGGCCGCCGAACAGGGTGGCGACCATGAAGGCGGGAAAGAAGGTCGACGACGGCCCCAGGCCCTGCGGAAACCCCAGCACGGCCAGCCGCATCCCGATCGCAGCCAGCAGGGCGACGGTCATCACCGCCAGCGCCTGTGGCCACGGTGGGCTCCGCATCGGGATCGCGCGCCAGAAAAGCGGCTCTGTGTCTCTCTCCGGGGCGGGGTGCTCGCTGTCGGGCATAAGTCCTCACTCTGCCGCATCGCCCCGACGCGTCGCGACCTACTGCCTCGATCATGGACGCGCTCAAGGCCTCTGCGCAACACGCCGATGGCCCCGATCCGGACGCTATGGATTTTCACAGTCCGGCGCTAAACGAAGTCTTCGCTGCATCGGGCGGGACTCACGGGAGCTCCAGATGAGCGGCAAGGCGCTGATGGAACGGATGCCCGCTTGATCACAGACCTGCGCCCTCTCGCCAGGTGGTTGTTCGTCGTGGTGATTGCGGCGACCCTCGGCGCCTGCGTCACCAACTATCGTGTGGCGCCTGGAAACGGCCGGATCAGCGGCGTGCTGGCGGTGGCGCGCGGCCTCTCCAATGAAGCCCTGGCCCGGCTGACCGCCGACATGGACCCGGCGATGCTGGCGCTGGCGCAACGGCACGATCCGATCCGGGCGACCGATCCCTGGGGTCGCGTGGTCGGCTGGACCAGCTACGACCTGGCGCGCATACCGACCCTCGGCAGTCTCGAACTCGAGGCCGGCGACGCGATGCTGATCAACGCCCTGCGGCCGTTCGGCTCCGAACCTCCCCTGCCGGCCAGACCGTTCATCCTCAAGGCGTCCGACGAGGATCGCGCCCGCGCCGAGGAGTGCCTGACCCAGGCGATCTACTACGAGGCGGCGGCCGAACCGGTCGAAGGCATGCAGGCTGTCGCCCAGACCGTGCTCAACCGGCTGCGCCACCCGGGCTATCCGAAGTCGATCTGCGGCGTGGTCTACCAGGGCTCGCAGCGGTCGACCGGCTGCCAGTTCAGCTTCACCTGCGACGGCGCCCTGGCGCGGGCGCCCCACCCGGTGCTGTGGGAGCGGGCGCGCAGCGTCGCCCTCAGGTCGCTGAACGGTTTCGTGCTGACCACCGTCGGCACCGCGACCCACTATCACGCCGACTACGTCGCGCCCTACTGGGCCCCGACCCTCTACAAGGTCTCCCAGATCGGCCGACACATCTTCTACCGGTGGACGGGACCTTCCGGCCTGCCGCGCGCCTTCTCCGGCAAGTACGCGGGCGGGGAAACGAACCTGAGCCTGGCCATTCTCGAAGGCCTGGACGGCCGCACCCAGGGCAATCAACTGCTCGGCGACCACCTGCATCAGGGCGAGGAGGTCAGGACGGTGACCCTGGACGTGGCAGGCGAAAGCCGCAGCTACACCATCCAGGTTCAGGTCCCGGGCTTGCCGGGCGAGGAACCGGTGCGGATCGACGGCGCGCTCCAGCCAGCCCGCCGCGCGCCGACGCCGTCGGAAATCGCCGACATCAATGCGCGTCTCAAGGCGATGGAAGATCCGGACGCGCCGGTCAGCACCGCGCCGCCGCCTGTCGCCCCGACAGCCCCTGACCCCAACGCCGGCAACCTGCCGATCGCGACCCGGCGCGGTCAGTAGAACAGGCATTCGCCGGGATGAGCGGGTTTATTTGAGCCCGAACGCCTTCGCGTAGGTGATCGTCACAGGTTGATCCAGCGCGCCGGATTTCAGGGCCAGAGCCATGAACGACGGCCCGCTGAACGGCGCCCGCACGCTCTTCGCGGCGTCGGCGGAATAGCCGACCCGCGGGTAGTAGGCGGGGTGGCCGAGGACAATGATCGCCTCGACGCCGGCCGCGCGGCAGAGCTCGTGGCCGACCTGCATCAGCATTATCCCGAGCCCGTCCTTCTGGCGGCCGGGCGTGACCGATACAGGCGCCAGGGCGGCGAACCGCGCCCCGGTGTCGGTGACAAGCGGGCTGAACAGGATGTGGCCGACAATCTTGTCGTCCTCGACAGCCACCAGCTCAACGAGGGCGTCGCCGTCAGCGCGCAGGGCGTCGACGAGGTCAGCCTCGTCGGCCTTGCCGAACTGGGCGGTGAAGGCGGCCGTGACGACCGCATGGATCGCCGCGTAATCCTCCGGCGCGGCCGGGCGGATCACCATGCGCCGATCGTCTGGGCCTGGTCGTGGCTGATCGGCCGGCTTGTGGCCGCGTGGTCCTGCTCGGCGAGGAAGCGCACCGCGTCCAGCGCCGCCATGCAGCCCATGCCGGCCGCGGTGACGGCCTGGCGATAGATGTCGTCGGTCACGTCGCCGGCGGCGTAGACCCCCGGGATGGCCGTCGAGGCCGTGCCCGGCTTGACCGACAGATAGCCGCCGGCGTGGGTCTCCAGCTGGTCCCTGAACAGCTCGGACGAGGGGGCATGCCCGATGGCGATGAACACGCCGTCGGCCTTGACCTCCCGGGTCTCGCCCGTCCTGACGTTCTTCAGCCGCGCGCCGGTGACGCCCATCGGATCGGTCTCACCGACCACCTCGTCGATGGCGTGATCCCAGATGACCTCGATCTTGGGATTGGCGAACAGCCGCTCCTGCAGGATCTTCTCGGCGCGGAACTCGCCCTTCCGGTGGACCACGGTGACCTTGCTGGCGAAGCTGGTGAGGAACAGCGCCTCCTCCACGGCGGTGTTGCCGCCGCCGACGACGATCACGTCCTTGCCGCGATAGAAGAAGCCGTCGCAGGTGGCGCAGGCGCTGACGCCGAACCCCTGGAACCGCGCCTCGCTGTCGAGGCCCAGCCACTTGGCCTGGGCGCCAGTGGCGATGATCACCGTCTCGGCCAGCCAGTCCTGGCCGCTGTCGGTCCTGATCCGGAACGGTCGCTGCGAGAGGTCGGCCTCCAGCACGATGTCGCTGATGACCTCGGTCCCGACGTGCCGCGCCTGGGCCTCCATCTGTTCCATCAGCCAGGGACCCTGGATGACGTCGGCGAAGCCGGGATAGTTCTCGACATCGGTGGTGATCGTCAGCTGGCCGCCGGGCTGGATGCCCTGGATCAGCACGGGCTTGAGCAGCGCGCGGGCGGCGTAGATGGCGGCGGTCCAGCCGGCGGGGCCGGAACCGATGATCAGACAGCGGGTGGTGCGGGGGGCGGTTGTCGACATGGACGCCAATTTAGGGATGATTCCGCTCCGGCGCGATGGCGTCGTCGGAATCAGGAGCAGGATATGAACGGCGCGGGATTTTCCATCGGCATCGGCTCCGGGATTGCGATCGGCGTCGCGCTCGGCATGGCCCTCGACAACCTGGCCCTCGGCATCAGTCTCGGGGTCGCCATTGGCTGCGGCATGGGCGTGGCGATTTCGGCGAAGAAGGCCAAGGAAAAGGGCAGGGGTGACGGGACGGCCGGCGACGGAGCGGCAATCGGCGGCGACAGCGGGCGTTCGCGCAACGACGACAACGACGGCGGTTCGGACAGCAGTTCAGACGGCGGCGGTGATGGTGGCGGCGGCGACTAGCTGCGCCGAACGGGTCTAGGATGGTCGCGACTCAGCCATGTCGAGCCCCGCCATGACCCCCATCCCCGAGATCGAGATCGCCGGCCGGAAGATCGGGCCGGGCCATCCGCCCTATGTGATCTGCGAGCTGTCGGGCAATCACAACGGCAGCCTTGAGCGCGCGCTGACCATGATCGACGCGGCCGCCGACACCGGCTGTGACGCGATCAAGATCCAGACCTACACCGCCGACACGATCACCCTCGACGTCGACCGGCCGGAGTTCGTCATCCATGGCGGCCTGTGGGACGGCCAGACCCTGCACGCCCTCTATCGTGAGGCCCAGACGCCCTACGAGTGGCACGCGGCGCTGTTCGCGCGGGCGGCGGCGCGGGGCGTGACGCTGTTCTCGAGCCCGTTCGACGAGACGGCGGTCGACCTGCTCGCCGGTCTGGGCGCGCCGGCCTACAAGATCGCCAGCTTCGAGGCGGTCGATCTGCCGCTGATCCGCTACGCCGCCGCGCACGGCAAGCCGCTGATCATCTCCACCGGCATGGCCAACCTGGCCGAGATGGAGGCCGCCCGCGATGCGGCGCTCTCTGGCGGCGCGGGAGGGGTCGTGATGCTCCACTGCGTGTCCAGCTATCCGGCGACCTTCGAGGACGCCAACGTGCGGACCATCCCCGACATGGCCGCGCGGCTTGGTGTCGTGATCGGCCTGTCGGACCACACGCCGGGCACGGCGACGGCGGTGGCGGCCGTGGCGCTGGGCGCCTGCGTGATCGAGAAGCACTTCACCCTCGCCCGGTCCGACGGCGGGCCGGACGCCGCCTTCAGCCTGGAGCCGGCCGAGTTCACCGCCCTGGTGCGTGACTGCAAGGACGCCTGGGCGGCGCTTGGCCGGGCGCACTACGACGTGCTGGGCTCGGAGAAGGCCAACCGTCAGTTCCGCCGCTCGCTGTATGTCACCGCCCCGGTGAAGGCCGGCGAGGTGCTGACCGGGGCCAACGTGCGCTCGGTGCGGCCTGGCAACGGCCTGCCGCCGGCGGATCTGGACAAGGTGCTGGGCAAGACCGCCAGCCGCGACCTCGCGTTCGGCGAGCCGCTGGACTGGGGGATGATAAAGTAGATCCTCTCCGCGAAGCGGGGAGGGGGACCATGCGGAGCATGGTGGAGGGGCGGCTCCGAACTTGCCAGATGGTCCTGAAGACCGCTGCCGGCCGACGCCCGCATTCCAGCTCTGACTGTGACCGCCTGCGCTGACCCCTCAGTCACGCTGCGCGCGACAGCTCCCCGCGAGCGGGGAGCATCATCATCTGGAGAACTATTCCGGCAACAGCCCGAGCCGCTTGCCGACGATCCTGTCCAGGCCGCGCTTGGACAGCACCCGGTCCGACATGAAGGTCTGGAACGGCTCCGGCGAGACCGTATAGCGGACCTTCGGCCGAGGCGCGGTCAGGGCGATGTGGATCGCCTCGCCGATCCGCTCAGGCGGCAGACCCTTGGCGCCCAGGCCCTGCATATAGGCCTGCAGCCGCGCCAGCGGGGCGGCGTAGACGGTGTTCGCGTAGGCATTGACGTCGACTTCCTCGGCCTTGGCCCAGATCGGTGTGGCCACGGCGCCCGGCGCCACGATGATCACGTCGACCCCGAACGGCAGCAGCTCGCGGCGCAGGGATTCCGACAGACCCTCGACCGCGAATTTCGACGCGCAGTAGGGCGCCAGGAACGGATTGGCGGTCTTGCCGCCGACCGAGGAGATGTTGACGATCCGGCCGGGATTCCTGCGACGGGAACCCTCGGCGCCGAGCAGCGGCGCGAAGGCCTGGGTCACTGTGACGATGCCGGTGACGTTGACCTCCATCTGGCGGCGGAAGTCCTCGACCGGCAGATGCAACAGCGGCCCGGCGACGGCAATGCCGGCGTTGTTGACCAGGCCCGCGAGCGTCGCCCCGCCGAGCGTCGTCTCGACCTGACGGGCGCCGGCGCGGACGGCGGCTTCATCGGTCACGTCGAACAGCAGCGGCGTAAAGGCGTCGCCGAACTCGGCCTTCAACCGGTCTCCGTCGGCCGTCTTGCGGACGCTACCGAAGACGTGGAAGCCATTGGCCACGAGCACCTTGGTCGCGCCCCAGCCGATGCCGGTGGAGACGCCGGTGACGACGACGGATTTCTTCGGATTGGTCATGCGTGCCCCCCAAAGGCGCGGTCAGGTGCGTCTGCTTTGAGGACCATATGGGACGACCGAACGGCGAGCGCCAGTCGGACGGGCCATCATCCCCCGACTCAGGCCAAATGACCGACATGAGCCCACCGCGCATCCTCTTCGTCTGTGACGCCGGCCCCGGGGTCGGCGGCGGGCATGTGATGCGCTGCCTGACGCTGGCGGGGGCGCTGGTCCGGCGGGGCGCGGACTGCGCCTTTGTCAGGACGCCCGAAGCGGCCGACATTCTCGCCCGCTATGCGCCGGACATGCGGCTGGTCGGGGAGGACGCTCCGGCCGATCTGGTGGTGCTGGATTCCTACCGCATGGCGCCGCAGACCGAGGCGCTCTGGCGTGCACGGGCGCAGCGACTGGCGGTGATTGACGATCTGGCGCGGTTGCATGACGCGGATCTGGTGATGGACCCGTCGTTCGGACGCGATGCGCGGGACTACACCGCGCCGACCGTATTGGCGGGCCCGGCCTACGCCTTGGTCCGGCCGGACTTCGCCGCCGCGCGCGAAGGGGCGCTGAGCCGCAGGGGTGAGCCTGTGAGGCGCTGCCTGGTTTCGTTGGGACTGACCGACGTGGGCGGGATCACCGGCCGCATCGCCGCGGCGCTGGCCGACGGCGCCCTGGCCCTCGACGTGGTGGTCGGAGCCGGCGCGCCCAGCCTGCCCGCCTTGCAGGCGATGGCGGCCGAGGGCCGCGTCACCCTGCATATCGACAGCGACGACATGGCCGGCCTGATCACGCGGGCGGACCTCTGTGTCGGCGCCGGGGGATCGAGCGTCTGGGAACGCGCCTGCCTCGGCCTGCCGACCGTGACGCTGATCCTCGCGGACAACCAGCGCGACATGGCGATGAAGCTGGACGCGGCGGGCGTGACGGTTGCGTTGGACGCGCGGTGGCCGGGGCTGGAAGGGCGACTGGCGGAGGCCGTTGAACGGCTGGTGCGGGATGACACCCTCCGGGCAGGACTGTCGGCGAAGTCGGCGGAGATCTGCGACGGGCTGGGCGCGGACCGGGCGGCGGAAGCGCTGTTGGGGTTGCTTGCCTAGATCCTCCCCAGCTCGGCTGGGGAGGGGGACCGCCGGAGGCGGTGGAGGGGAGTCAGTGCACTGCAACTCCCCTCAGTCACGCTCCGCGTGACAGCTCCCCACAAGTGTGGGGAGCATCGATCTACTGCTTAACCACGAACCCCTTCTCCACCAGCCGCGCCGCCATTTCCCCACGCCGCTGCGTCCAGTCCTCGGCCAGCAGGCCCAGACCGAACACATCCACGCCGACGCCGTCCTTGACGATGTGCCGGCGGAAGCAGGCCTCCCGGACGAAGCCGTGGCGCTCGTGCAGGCGCCAGACGGCCTCGTTGCTGGCCAGCACCTCGCACCACAGCTTGCCCAGCCCTTGCGGCCCGAACACCTGCTCGATCATCCAGAACTCGACATAGCTGCCCAGGCCCAGGCCGCGCGTCGAGGGGTCGGCCAGGTAGTAGGCCCAGGCGCAGCGGCCGTGACGGCGGTCGATATCGTAGAGGTTGGCTAGGCCCACCGGCTTTCCGTCGAGCTCGATGATCCAGTAGCGCCGGCGCCCGTCCCCGGCGATGCCGGCGAACCAGCGGGCGTGCTCGTCGGCGCTGATCAGATGGTCGGTGTACATGTACGACCGTACCGCCTCGCTGTTGCGCCAGACGTGGATGCGGTCGCTGTCGTCGGGCGTCAGGTCGCGCAGGGTGACGGTCGGGGCGGTCATACGCGGCGGTCTCCGCCGTAGTCGGCGAGGTCGGGCCGGCCGAGGACGAATTTGCGCACGGCGTCGGAGGTGAAGGTGCGGTTGCCGCGATAGAGGGCGTCGTAAACCGTGGCCATGAAGGCGTAGTCGTCCGGCCGGTCGACGGTCCAGCGGACCTCGCCCTCGTCGGCAGGCTGCGAATGGAAGGCCAGGCGGTAGCGGTCCGGGCTGTTCCAGATGCCCCAGGTGACGTGCTCGCGCTCCTCGGGCGTCGCCGCTTCAGCGCCCGCCCGGCGCAGCACATCCGCCCTCATCACCTCGATATCGAGGCCCTTGGGAAAGGTGCGGTGCGGCGGGGTGTTGCTGGTGTAGTCTGCGCCGGTTTCCAGATGCGTCTCGATCGTCTCGTCGATGACGTCCGGATCTGCCAGCGGGCAGTCGGCGGTCAGGCGCACGACTTGGTCAGCAGGACCATGCTCGTCCAGCGCGCCGAGGAACCGGGCCAGCACGTCGTGCAGCGAACCGCGATGGACAGCGATCCCTTCCTTGCGAACCGCCTTCTCGATGGCGTCGTCGGCGGGGCTCAGGCTGGTGGCGACGACCAGTTTGTCGATCCGCCTCGCGCGGGCCACCCGCTCGATCTGCCGCACGATCATCGGCGCCCCGGCCAGCGGCATCAGCACCTTGCCCGGCAGGCGGGTGGAGCTCATGCGGGCCTGGAGAATGGCGAGGATCATGCGGCCGACGCTAGGTCGCGCCGCGCTTCGCGTCCATCCGCGCGAGGATTTCCTTCGCCGCGCGGTCCGTCTCGGCCAGCGGCTCGTAGCTCCAGCGGTGGAAGGCGCCGCCGAACGGACGGGCCGCGCCGTGGCGCTCCAGCTCCTCGTGGAACAGGCGGAACTTCAGGCTCTGGCCGTCCATCTTGAGGATGAACACCGGCTTGCCCGTGCTGGCCGCCTCGGTGGCCATGTTGGCCGAGTCCTCGGTGACCAGGACGTAGTCGGCGCCGGCGAGGAAGGCGAAGTAGGGGTTGTCCCCCTCGTTGTCCCAGATGATCCCAGGCAGGTGCTTGAGCCGCGCGGTCAGCAGCGCGCGCGCCTGGGGCGGGGTCCGCCGCGAGAAGCTCATCAGCAGGGAGCCGCCCTCCTGTTCCAGCGGCAGTTGGATCTCCTGGGCGATGGCGGAGGCCCGTTCGGGCGACAGGTCAAAGGCCTTCGACCGGCCGCCGATCAGCACCGCGGCGCGTGGGCGGGGCAGGGGATCGATAGCGGCGGCGAAGCGCTTGTACTCGTCGGCCAGCTTCTTCGCCGTCACCCGGTGCGGGGCGCCGATGATCGAGACGATATTGTCGCCCTTCAGCCGGTCGTGATTGGGTGGCACGACCAGGTCGAACAGGCCGGCCGGCGCGCGCGGATCCTGGATCTGGACGACGTAGGTCTTGCCGCCGGTCCAGCGTCGCATCCGGATGGACAGCGGCAGTGTCGCGCGCCCGGCGGCGACCAGCAGGTCAGGCCAGGGAGCTTCGAACTCGCTTTCCGGCGTCAGCCAGCGGCGCGGGAACAGGTTCAGCCACCAGGGCAGGCGGCCGATCCGGCCGGTCCAGCCGATCCGCTTGACGATGACCTTCGCCTTGCGATGACGCGCGACGGCTTCGGCCAGACCGACGGCCTGCGCCTCGATGCCGGCGCGCCCGTCGGACAGGGCCCAGATCGTCAGAGGGGGAGGAGAGGCTTGTTTGGCCACGACCGCTCAATATCCGTCATCGTCAGGCCTGTCCTGACGACCCATGAACACCGTCAGACCTGAGTGCGCTTGGGTCCCCGCGACAAGCGCGAGGATGACGGCGGGAGAATGGCGGAGTGGGCCTAGACCCACTCGACCTTGAGAATCTCGTAGGCCTTCACGCCGCCCGGGGTGTTCACCTCGACGACTTCGCCCACTTCCTTGCCGATCATCGCGCGCGACAGCGGCGAGGACAGCGAGATGCGGCCCTGTTTCACGTCGGCCTCGTGCTCGCCGACGATCTGGTAGCGGCCCTCGTCCTCGGTGTCCTCGTCGACCACCGTCACGGTGGCGCCGAACTTGACCTGCGAACCGGAGAGCTTGGAGACGTCGATGATCTGCGCGCGCGCGATCTTGTCCTCGATCTCGGCGATACGGCCTTCGATCCAGCCCTGACGTTCCTTGGCCGCGTGGTATTCGGCGTTCTCGCTGAGGTCGCCGTGCGCACGCGCTTCGGAGATGGCCGCGATCACGCTCGGCCGCTCCAGCGTCTTCAAACGCTTAAGTTCTTCGTCGAGGGACGTATAGCCCCCGGCGGTCATCGGCACTTTTTCCATTCGGAGATTAGCTCGGATTCGCCCTGAGGAGGTGTTGACAGCCGGCCGCGGGCGCAGACGTCCGGGGGCGTCAAGACTAGTCCGGCGGGTCCGGAATTACAAGCGATATGCTGCGATGCAGCGGAGTCGCGCGGTGTTGGTCAAAAAGAGTTCGGCGGTTCAGCCGGAGTAAATCCGGGTCTTCGTCACCCTTCGGCGAGATGAGGCCCTGTTTCCGACGACCCGCAATCTGACCGTGACGTATCAGGCGTGACGGCTGAACGGGTCGCCGTTGTCCCGAGTCCAGGACAGCGTGGCCGCCTCGTCGAGCTGGGGAATGCGCTCTGGCGCGAGGTCATCGGCGTCGACCGCCCCGACCAGCATCTGCATCAGGACCTGGACCAGCACCGCCATCACCAGCCAGGCGCCCGCGGCGATCGCGAGCGGCAGATAGCCGGCGGCCATCTTGAGCGCGCCGTCACCGGTCGTCAGCAGCAGGTCGCGACCAAGGCCCATCGCCACAAAGACGGCGAAGAAGCTCAGCTCGCCGGCCGCGCCCCAGTTGCGGATCATCCGCCAGCCGATCAGGCCCAGGCCGGCGCCGAACCAGAACATCACCGGCGCATAGGTGACGACCGGCGCGTAGGGCGTATCGCCGAACGTCCACCAGTCCAGGTGATAGGCGATCATGTCGACGCCGAAGCGGAAGCCGGCGGCGGCCAATCCCCCCAGAAGGGCCGCCGCCGTCCGCCAGTATCCAGCGCGTGTCACCCAGGCGCTGAACAGAAACAGCAGCCCTGAAAACAACGACGCGACGACAATGATCATCGAGACCATGGCGGTACTCCCCCAAGCACACGCTAGGACGGCCATCTCGAAGCCGCACTGACCTTCATCCGCCGGATGAGTCTTGTGGTTAACCGTTCTGGCGACAGTTGCGCGCCGCCGCGTAAGCCTGTCAGGACTTGGGCCATGACCGCCGCCCAGACCGCCGCGCTGATGATGATCGCCTCGGGCGCGACCCATGCGGTGGTCAACGCCATCCTCAAGTCCGGCAAGGACAAGATGTCGAGCCGGGCGCTGATCGACGGCTTCTCGGCGCTGCTCATGCTGCCTGCGGCCTTCATCGTCCCGTTGCCGCACGGCGCCTGGGGCTGGCTGGCGGGCAGCTGGGCGACGCATCTGGTCTACCTCGTCTGCCTGATCAAGGCGTTCGAGCGGGCGGACATGTCGGTGGCCTATCCGATCTCGCGCGGCGTCGCGCCGGCGCTGGCGGCGGTCGTTGCGGTCAGCCTGTTCTCCGAGCCGATCACGCTGCTGGTCGCCAGCGGCATCGGCCTGATCTCCTGCGGGGTGATGGCGGTTGGCCTGGGACGCCATGTCGACCGGCGCGGCCTCGGCTGGGCCGCGGCGACGGGGGTCAGCATCGCCCTCTATACGGTGATCGACGCCCAGGGCGTGCGGGCGGCGCCGTCGGCGTTCAGCTACATCGTCTGGGTCTACCTGAGCCTCGGCGGCGGTATCGGCCTGCTGTTCGCACTCTGGCGGGGCCCGCGCTTCCTGCTGGCGGCCCGCGAAGAGTGGAAGCCGGGGCTGATCGCCGGCGCCCTGAGCATCGTCACCTACGGCCTGGCCCTGTGGGCCTATCGGCTGGGCGACACGCCCCGGCTTGCGGCCCTGCGCGAGACCTCGATCCTGTTCGGCGTGGCCATCGCGGTCTTCTTCCTGCGCGAACGGCTGACGCCCGGCCGGATCGCGGGCACGCTCGCCATCGCCGGCGGCGCTACGCTGCTGCTGTTGGGATAGGGGCAGCAAAGCCTGTCCCCGATGCAACCGCCCGGCTAGAAGGCCGACATGAGCGAGATCACGATCCGTCCCTGCACGCCCGCTGACGCCGCCCGGCTTTCCGTCGTGGCGGCGGCGACCTTTATCGAGACCTACGCCGGCATCGTCGACGGCGATGACCTGGTCGCCCACTGCCACAGCACCCATGCCCCCGAGGCCTACGCTGGCCTGCTCGCTGACCCGTCCCGACAGCTGTTCCTGGCCGTGATGGACCCGGGCGCGGCGCCGGTCGGCTTCCTGCTGATGGGGGAGCCGGATCTACCGGTGGAGACCGGCCCGGGCGACATGGAGCTGACCCGGATCTACGCCCTGCACCGTTTCCACGGCCAGGGTCTGGGCGCGCGCCTGATGCAGACCGCGATCGACACGGCGCGGGCGGCGGGCAGGCGGCGTCTGCTGCTGGCGGTCTACAGCCGCAACGACCGGGCCAACGCCTTCTACCGGAAGGCCGGCTTCCGGAAGGTCGGCGAGCGCCTGTTCCACGTCGGCGTCAACGACTACCAGGACTGGGTGCTGGCGCTGGACCTCTAGGGAACAGGCCCTGTTCGCGCATCCGCGCCGCAACGAACCGCGAGCCTTCCGGCGTCATGTGGCCGTAGTCCCACTGCAGCGGCGTTTCGGCGTCGACCAGCATGGTGCAGTCCTTCGCATCACAAAGCAGGTCGTAGAGCGAGATGTAGGGCACGCCCTTGTCCCGCGCGAGCGTGCGGAGGTCGGCGTCGACGGTCTTCGGCCAGTCCAGCCGGCGACGGGCGGGCAGGCCCGGATCATTGAATCGCCAGGACAGGATCAGCAGTCGGGTGAGGTCGCTGCTGTACTGCGGGATCGGGCCGACCAGGATCACCGGAATGTCGCGGGCCCTGAACCAGTCGAGCGTTTCAGTCAGGCGCGGCAGGTCCTTGCCCCACCAGCGCCCGGCCAGGATGACGCCGTCGGGCCGGTTGTTGAGCAGCAGGTCGCCGTACACCAGCTGCGCCATACGGGTGCAGACATCCCGCTCGACAGGGTCCTTTGTCAGCGTGATCTCGCAACCCGAGGAGGTCACCTGCATGATGTTCAGGTCGGGATTGGCGGCCTTGAGCCCGGACCACAGGTGGGCCGCGTGGCTGTCCCCGACCAGAAGCCAGTCCGGCTTTGCCGGGTCGCGCTGGTTGCACAGGTCCTTGCGGTAGTCCTTCGCGTCGAAGCGATAGGAGATGAAGCAGGTCCCGTCCCGATAGCTGCCGCGCGACCGCTCCAGCCGGGAATCCGCCATCGCCAGCGACCGGGCGTCGAACCGCGCCGGAAGGCCCTTCGCCAGCAGGATGCCACCCGCGACCAGCCCCAGCACGGCGATAGACGCAGCGCCGGCGGCGAAGACCTGGCGGCGGGTCAGGAAGGCGCTGCTTCTGAACGGCCGCTCGACGTAGCGCAGCGACAGGGCGGCCAGCACGAAGGACGCCAGCACGGTGAAGAGCGTCGGCCAGCCGCCGGGCAGAATGAAGCGCTGCAAGGTCAGCAGCGGCCAGTGCCAAAGGTACAGGGAGTAGGACAGCAGGCCGATCCAGACCATCGGCCTTGCCGCGAGCAGACGTCCGGCGATTCCGCCTTCACCGGCAATCACCAGCACCGCGCCCAGCACCGGCACGATCGCCGCCACGCCTGGCCAGTCGGTATCCTTGGTGAACAGCAGGCAGGCGACGATGATCAGTCCCAGGCCGATGACGCCTGTCGCATGCTGCAGCGCCGGGCGGCGGATGACCGGCCTCCAGACGGCCAGCAATACCCCGGCCAGCAGCTCCCAGGCCCGTGCGAAGGGCAGATAGAAGGCGGCCTCCGCCTGGCTCGACGTCTGCCAGACGCCGAAGGCCAGCGACACCGCGGCCAGCACACCCAGCACCGTTCGAACCCGCCCCGCCGCGAACCGCGCGGTCAGCAGCATCAGAACCGGGAAGACCAGATAGAACTGCTCTTCCACCGCCAGCGACCAGGTGTGCAACAGCGGTCGGAGCAGGTCCTCGCCGCCGAAGTAGTCGCTGGTCTGCCAGAAGAAGACGTTCGAGAGCGAGACCAGCGCCGCGCCCATCGACTGGCCATACTGGATGAAATCCCCGGGCAGCAGCAGCCAGGCGGCCAGCGCGGTCGTTACCGCCAGCACGACCATCAGAGACGGGAAGATGCGGCGGATGCGCCGCTCCCAGAACCAGCCCAGCGAAAAATCGCCCTGCGCCTGCCGTTCGGCGACCACGCCGCCGATGAGGAATCCCGAGATGACGAAGAAGACGTCGACGCCGGCGAACCCGCCGGTCAGCCAGGGCACGCCGGCGTGGAATCCGACCACCGCCAGCACCGCGACCGCGCGCAGTCCGTCGACATCCGCCCTGTACTTCATGCGCCCCCGGCCCTTCAGGGGGCGGCCTTTAGCGCGTGATCATGCCGCCGTCGATGACCAGCTCGATGCCGGTTACATAGCGGGACTCCTCTGACGCCAGATAGAGCACTCCGGCGGCGATATCGGCCGGAAGACCCTTGAATCCGAGCGGCGCGGCGAGGGCGGCAATGTCATCGACCGTGGCCGGTCTGGCGGGGGCGTTATTGCCCGCCTCGCCGCCGATGGTGCGGGTGATGCCGTCCCAGATCGGCGTGTCGATGATGCCCGGATGCACGGAATTGACCCGCACCCCGTCCTGGGCGGCGGCGCATTCCATGGCGATCGATTTGGTGAACAGCCGCACCGCGCCCTTGGTGGCGCAATAGCCGCTCATGTTGGCCGAGCCCTTCATGCCGGCGACCGAGGACATGTTGATGATGCTGCCGCCGCCGCTGCGGCGCATCAGCGGCAGGCTGTGCTTCACGCCCAGAAAGACGCCGTCGACGTTGACCGCCTGCTGTTTGCGCCAGTCCGCCAGGCTGTATTCGGTGACCGGTCCGCCGATGGCGATGCCGGCGTTGTTGACGAGGATGTCGAGCCGGCCGAGGCGCTTTTCGATCTCCGCGACGATGGCGACCCAGGCAGCTTCATCGGTGACATCGTGGTTCAGGTAGAGCCCGCCGATCGCCGCGGCGACGGCCCGGCCCTTGTCGTCCTGCAGGTCGGTGACGACGACGCTCGCCCCTTCGCTGGCCAGCAGCTCGGCGCAACCCTGCCCGATACCGCTCGCCCCGCCCGTCACCAACGCAACCTTTCCCGCAACCCGACCCGTCATCCCTGCCTCCCACGGCTTTTTGTTATCGGCGATAAGGTGACGGCGAGTCGGGGCCGCGTCCAGTCGGCCCGGGACGCCGGAAGGCAGTTGTTTGCGATCGCGCGTCTGATAGCTATGCCGGACAGCAAGAGGGCCTGCAGGGCTCCGGGGCGGGAAAACGACAATGACCACACAACGCATCTGGCGCGGCGCCGCCGCGGCGCTCGGTCTCGTGGCGGGGGTGCTGGCGCCGGGTCTGGCGCTGGCCGCGCAACCGGTCGTCAGCGATCCGGCCGCCACCGCCTGGGTGCTGTCGTCCAGCGCCCTGGTGCTGTTGATGACCCTGCCGGGACTGGCCCTGTTCTACGGCGGCCTTGTACGACAGAAGAACGTGCTGTCGGTGATGATGCAGTGCGTCGCCATCGCCTGTCTGGGATCGGTGCTGTGGTTCGCCCTCGGCTACAGCCTGGCCTTCTCCGGCTCCGGCCCGGTGCTGGGGGATCTGGCCAAGGCCTTCCTGGGCGCCGCGCCGCGCGGCAGCCTGGTGGGCGCCCTGCCCGAGCCGGTGTTCTTTATGTTCCAGACCACCTTCGCGGTGATCACCCCGGCCCTGATCGTCGGGGCGGTGGTCGAGCGGGTGCGGTTCCGGGCGGTGCTGCTGTTCTCGGGCCTCTGGCTCCTGGGGGTCTACGCCCCGGTGACCCACTGGATCTGGGGCGGCGGCTGGCTGGCGAAGCTCGGCGTCATGGACTACGCGGGCGGCCTGGTGGTGCACGCCACGGCCGGGGCCTCGGCCCTTCTGTTCGCCGGGATGGCCGGCCCGCGCGACGGCTTCCCGAAGCACGCGATCCCGCCGCACAATCCGGGCATGACGATGATCGGCGCGGGCCTGCTGTGGGTCGGCTGGTTCGGTTTCAACGGCGGCAGCGCCCTGGCCGCCAACGCCGACGCGGGCATGGCCATCGCCGCCACCCATCTGTCAGCCTGTATGGCCGGTCTGGTCTGGGGCGGGCTGGAGTGGATCCGTTTCGGCCGGCCCAGCATGATCGGCGCCGTCACCGGCGTGGTCGCCGGCCTGGCCACCGTGACTCCGGCCTCCGGCTTCATCAGCCCGGCAGGCGGTCTTGTTCTCGGCGCGGCGGGCAGCGTGGTCTGTTTCTTCTGCGTCGGCCTGGTCAAGGAGCGGCTGCAGATCGACGACTCCCTGGACGTGTTCGCCGTCCACGGCGTGGGCGGGATCCTCGGCGTGCTGCTGGTCTCGGTGCTGGCCAGCCCGGGCCTCGGCGGCGCGGGCCTGCCCCTGGGCCACGGCATCGTCGCGCAGCTGGGCGTCCAGGTCCTCGGCGTCCTGGCGGTGGTCGCCTGGTCGGTGGTCGTCAGCTGGGTGCTGCTGACCCTCACCCGCAGGCTGGTCGGGCTGCGCGCCAGCGACTTCGACATCGAGGACGGGCTTGATCTCGCCGAACACGGCGAGCGCGCCAGCCAGGTCTGATCGGCCTCAGGCGTAGGCGTAGGGCCCGCCCTTCTCCAGCGCCGCCTTGTAGGCGGGGCGAGCGTGGATCTTCTCGAGGAAGGCTTTCAGGCGCGGCCGTCCCTCCAGCGCGCCGCCCCGATCGGCGGCGGCCTCGACGGGGAAGCTCATCATGATGTCGGCGGCGCTGAAATCCTTGCCGGCGAACCATTCGGCCTTGCCCAGTTCGGCCTCCCAGTAGTCAAAATGGTCCTTCAGCTGCGGGTCGACGAAGCTCTTCAGGGCCTGGCTGGAAATGCCCTTCACCAGGCCGCGGACCAGCACGGGCGCCCGCTGGGGCAGGGCGGTGAACACCAGCTTCATCAGCAGCGGCGGCATCGCCGAGCCCTCGGCGTAGTGCAGCCAGTAGAACCAGCGCAGCCGGTCCTCGCTGCCCGCGGGAGGCTTCAGCCGCCCGCCGCCGTAGGCGTCGACGATGGTCTCCACGATGGCCCCGGTCTCCGCCAGGGTCGCGGCCCCGTCGGTGATCACCGGTGACTTGCCCAGCGGATGGATCGCTTTCAGCGCCGGCGGGGCCAACATGGTCTTCGCGTCCCGCTGGTAGTGCCTGATCTCGTACGGGAGCCCCAACTCCTCCAGCAGCCACAGCACGCGCTGGGAGCGGGAGTTGTTCAGGTGATGGACGGTGAGCATGAACGCGACCTCGATTGAAGCCTCGAGGCTAGAGCGCGACCGAAGCCTGTCCAGCCAGATAACCTGACAGCCTCAGCGCATCTGCGACGGGTCGTAGTAGAACCGCTCCTCGACGATCCGGTCTCCGTCCCAGCGCTGCCAGGCGATCTCGTCCAACACGCGCGTGGTTCCGGCGTCGTCGGTCATCTCGAACACCCACCGGATGGCCACCTGATCGCCGTCGACCAAGGCGATGGAACCCTTGCGCGCGACGATATTGTTCCGGGTCAGGGCGGCCCGCTCATTCTCGACCAGCGCCGTCCGTCCCCTGAGGATGCGCCCGAGGTTCTCCTGCGCCGTGGCGTCCTCGGCGTAGAACGCCTCGATGGCCTCGACATAGCCGCCGGCCTCGACCATGGCGACCAAAGCGGCGACGCGGGCGGGCGTGGGCAAGCGAACCTCCAGATCCATCTTTGACGCAATCCTCCCCAACGCAGTTGGGGAGGGGGACCGCCGGAGGCGGTGGAGGGGAGTCGGTGCACGGACTCCCCTCCACCATGCTCCGCATGGTCCCCCTCCCCGCATTGCGGGGAGGATGGAGCAGAGACTCAGTAGCTCTGCAGCGCCCGCACTTCCAACGCCGCCAACGGGGCGCTGGTGATCGCCTGCGCCGCCGCCAGCGCCCCCGCACTCGTCGTGTAGTAGGGGATCTTCATCATCAGCGCCGTCCGCCGCAGCTCGAAGCTGTCGGCCAGGGACTGCTTGCCCTCGGTGGTGTTGAACACCAGCTGGACTTCGCCGTTCTTCATCGCGTCGACGATGTGCGGACGGCCCTCCAGCACCTTGCGGACGTGGACGGTCTCGACGCCCTGGGAGCGCAGCCATTCGCCGGTGCCGGCGGTGGTCAGCACCTTGAAGCCGGCCGCCTGCAGCAGCTTCACGGGCTCGATGATCCAGACCTTGTCGCTGTCCTTGACCGAGACGAACGCCGCGCCGGCGGTCGGCAGGGTTACGCCGCCGCCCAGCTGGCTCTTGGCGAAGGCGCGGGCGAAGGCGGGGGCCATGTCGGCCTCGCCGTCGCGCTTCCAGTCCAGGCCCATGACCTCGCCGGTCGAGCGCATCTCCGGGCCCAGCACCGTGTCGACCCCGGCGAAGCGGGCGAACGGGAAGACCGCCTCCTTCACCGCGATGTGGTCGTAAGGTTTGTCGACCAGGCCGAAGCTGGCCAGCGTCTCGCCGGCCATGATCTTGGCGGCGATGGCGGCGACCGGCTGGCCGATGGTCTTGGCCACGAACGGCACGGTCCGCGAGGCGCGCGGGTTGACCTCGAGCACAAAGATGCGCGGGGCGTCGCCGTGCGGCTCCTCGATGGCGAACTGCACGTTCATCAACCCGCGGACGTTCAGCGCCAGCGCCATCTCCACCGTCTGGCGCTTCAGCTCGGCGATGGTCTCGGCGCGCAGCGAGAAGGGCGGCATCGAACAGGCGCTGTCGCCTGAGTGGACGCCGGCTTCCTCGATATGCTCCAGCACCCCGGCGACGAACACGTCGGTGCCGTCGCAGAGGGCGTCGATGTCCACCTCGGTGGCCCGGCTCAGATACTGGTCGATCAGGATCGGCGCGTCGCCGCTGACCTCGACGGCGGTGCGCACGTAGCGCTCCAGCTGCTCGTCGTCGCGGACGATCTCCATGCCCCGGCCGCCCAGCACGTAGGACGGGCGGATGACGATCGGATAGCCGACCTCATGGGCGGCGGTGAAGCATTCCTCGGCGCTGCGGGCCAGGGCGTTGACCGGCTGGGCGATGTCCAGGCGATGCAGCAGCTGCTGGAAGCGCTCGCGGTCCTCGGCCAGGTCGATGGCGTCGGGGCTGGTGCCGAGGATCGGCACCCCGGCCTGTTCCAGCGGATGGGCCAGCTTCAGCGGCGTCTGGCCGCCGAACTGGACGATGACCCCGGCGAGGGTCCCGTTCTTCTGCTCGACGTGGATCAGCTCCAGCACGTCCTCGGCCGTCAGGGGCTCGAAGTAGAGGCGGTCGGAGGTGTCGTAGTCGGTCGAGACGGTCTCGGGGTTGCAGTTGACCATGATCGACTCGATGCCGATCTGGTCGAGCGCGAAGGCGGCGTGGCAGCAGCAGTAGTCGAACTCGATGCCCTGACCGATCCGGTTGGGACCGCCGCCGAGAATGATGGCCTTCTTGCGATTGCTGGGCTCGGACTCACAGTCCGGCTGCTGGCCCAGCGCCCCGGTCTCGTAGGTCGAGTACATGTAGGGCGTGGTCGCGGCGAACTCGCCGGCGCAGGTGTCGATGCGCTTGAACACCGGGCGGATGTTCATGGCGTGGCGCCGCGCGCGGACCTCCATCTCGGTCAGGGCCGTCAGCTTCGCCAGCCGCGCGTCGGAGAAGCCCATGGCCTTGAGCCTGCGCAGGCCGTCCGCGGCCGGCAGCCCGACGGCGCGGACGATCCCCTCCTGGCGCACGATCTCGGCGATCTGGCGCAGGAACCAGGGCTCGTAGGCGCAGGCCCCGTTGATCTCCTCGACCGACAGGCCGTGGCGGAAGGCCTGGGCGATGACCAGCAGCCGGTCCGGGGTCGGCATCGCCAGGGCGCGCAGCACGGCGCCATGGGCCGTATCCGGATCATCGGCGCCGGGGATGTCGATCTCGTCCAGGCCGGTGAGGTTGGTCTCCAGGCCGCGCAGGGCTTTCTGCAGGCTTTCGGCGAAGGTGCGGCCGATGGCCATGACCTCGCCGACCGACTTCATCGAGGTGGTCAGGTGCGGCTCGGCGCCCGGGTACTTCTCGAAGGCGAAACGGGGGATCTTGGTGACGACATAGTCGATGCTCGGCTCGAACGAGGCCGGCATGGCGCCGCCGGTGATGTCGTTGGCCAGCTCGTCCAGGGTGTAGCCGACGGCCAGGCGGGCGGCGACCTTGGCGATCGGAAAGCCCGTGGCCTTCGACGCCAGCGCCGAAGACCGCGACACCCGCGGGTTCATCTCGATGACCACCATCCGGCCGTCCGCCGGATTGATCGCCCACTGGACGTTCGACCCGCCGGTCTCGACGCCGATCTCGCGCAGCACATCGATGCTGCCCTTGCGCATGCGCTGGTACTCTTTGTCGGTCAGGGTCAGGGCCGGGGCGACGGTGATCGAGTCGCCGGTGTGCACGCCCATCGGGTCGATATTCTCGATCGAGCAGACGATGATGCAGTTGTCCGCCGTGTCGCGGACCACCTCCATCTCGAACTCCTTCCAGCCGAGCACGCTCTCCTCGATGAGCACCTCGGTGGTCGGCGAGAGGTCGAGGCCCCGCAGCACGATCTCCTCGAATTCCTCGAGGTTGTAGGCGATGCCGCCGCCGGTGCCGGCCAGGGTGAAGCTGGGCCGGATGATCGCCGGAAGGCCGACGAAGGCGAGGCCCTCGCGGGCCTCTTCCAGGGTGTGGGCGGCCTTGGACTTGGGGCTTTCGAGGCCCAGCTTGTCCATCGCGTCGCGGAATTTCTGGCGGTCCTCGGCCTTGTCGATGACATCGGCCTTGGCGCCGATCATCTCCACGCCCCATTTCTTGAGCGTGCCGTCTGCGTCGAGCGCCAGCGCCGTGTTCAGCGCTGTCTGGCCGCCCATGGTCGGCAGCAGGGCGTCGGGACGCTCCTTCTCGATGATCTTGGCGACCATCTCCGGCGTGATGGGTTCGATGTAGGTCGCGTCGGCCACGTCCGGGTCGGTCATGATCGTGGCCGGGTTCGAGTTGACTAGGATGATCCGGTAGCCTTCGGCCCGCAGCGCCTTGCAGGCCTGGACGCCGGAGTAGTCGAACTCGCAGGCCTGACCGATGACGATCGGCCCGGCGCCGATGATCAGGATCGAGGAGATATCGGTCCGCTTGGGCATGCTCGTCTCGCGCACAAGGGCGGTCGCGCAGATCTGCGCGCCCGGCCCCGTTCAAACTGCTGGTTAAGGGGCCGGTTTAGAGAGGGACTCAGGCGGGTGCAACCCGCTTTCCCACTGTCATCCCGGCCGCAGGGCGAAGCCCCCCCGGGCCGCGCGGAGCGCGCCCGAGGGTAAACTCAGAGCCGGGACCCAGATTCGGCTTCAGGCGCCCTGGATGGGATTCAATCTGGGTCCCGGATCGCCCCTGCGGGCCGTCCGGGATGACAGTCGCTGAGCCTTAGCGCGCCGTTGTGAGTTCGATCCAGTTGACTCTATGTTATGTTTAGCTTACATCATGTCGACATTATCGAACCTGCAAGGAGCGGCCATGCCGTATCGTGAGAAATCAAACCTGCTGGCGCTGGCGGCGATGCTGGTGGCCTACGTCCCCTATTTCATCGTCGCGGCAATGGCGCCGATCCAGACCGTGGTGGCGCCCAACCTGCTTCTGCTGACCCTGTTCGCCGCGGTTTCCGTCGTGCGGTTGGTGATCCTCGGCGTCGGCTATCTATGGTTCCGGGTCACCACGCCGGAAGATGTGCGTGAGCCGGCCGACGAGCGGGACCGCGCGATCACCCGCCGCTCGACCACCGTCGCCTACTATGTGCTCATGGCGGGCACGCTTGTGGCGGCCGCCATCATGCCGGTCTGGTTCGCGGGCTGGACCATCGTCAACGCCGCGCTGTTCGCCATCGTCCTGGCGGAAATCGTTCGCTGCCTGGTGGCGGCGGTGAGCTATCGGCGGGGCTGGAATGGCTGAGGGGGCTATCACCAACCAGATCCGCACCCTGCGCTTCCTCGCCGGCGAGATGTCCCAGGCGGAGCTTGGCCAGAAGATCGGCGTCACGCGCCAGACCATCGCCGCGATCGAGGCAGGCAAATACTCCCCGACCCTTGAGGCCGCCTTCCGCATCGCCGAGGTGTTCGGCAAACCGCTGGGCGAGGTATTCCAGTGGGTAAAGAGCTGAGCCGGTCGCCGGAATTGACCGCCCGGCCACGCCGGGACTACGACTCGCTCAAGGGACGAAAACAACAGGGAGGAAGTTCATGCGTATTCTGCTCGGCGCCATCGCGGCGCTTGCGTTCTCGGCTTCGGCCGTTCTGGCCGCCGACGACGTCATGGCCTCGCGGATCGGCAACACGACCATCACCACCGACGCCAGCGGCATGTCCTCGAAGATCTACTACGAGGCCGACCACAGCTTCACCGGCATCCAGGGCGACCTGCAGCTGGCGGGGACCTGGGCGGTCAAGGGCAGCCAGGTCTGCCTGACCTTCTCGAGCGAGGCGCCTCCGGGCTACCCGAACCCGATCTGCACGCCGGTCTCGGCCCGCAACGTCGGCGACAGCTGGACCAGCGGCCCGTTCACGGTCCAGCTGGTGGAAGGCAAGCAGTAGCGGCTGGCGGGGACATGTACCGCAGGTACGTGTCCCCCAATCGAGCGGAACACCTTTAGGGGACACGTACCCAAAAGGGTACATGTCCCCTCGCGTTACGCCTTCGCCTTGTCCATCAATCCGGCGAAGCGCTCGAACAGATAGAGGCTGTCGGTCGGGCCGGGCGAGGCTTCCGGGTGGTGCTGGACGCTGAACACCGGCTTGTCGGCCAGGGCCAGGCCCGCGTTGGTGCCGTCGAACAGCGACACGTGCGTCTCGGTGACCGGCGCGGGCAGGCTTTCGCGGTCGACCGTGAAGCCGTGGTTCATCGAGACGATCTCGACCTTGCCGGTGGTCAGGTCCTTCACCGGGTGGTTCGCCCCGTGGTGGCCCTGCTCCATCTTCACCGTCTTCGCGCCGAGCGCGAGGGCCAGCATCTGGTGGCCGAGGCAGATGCCGAACACCGGCGTGCCGCTGTCGACCAGCTTGCGGATCTCGGGCACGGCGTAGGCGCCCGTCGCGGCCGGATCGCCCGGACCGTTCGACAGCAGGACGCCGTCCGGCTTGCGGGCCAGGATGTCTTCCGCCGACGTATCGGCCGGCACGACGGTCGCCCGCGCGCCGATCGAGGCCAGCGAGCGCAGGATGTTGCGCTTCACGCCGTAGTCCAGGACCACGACCTCGTACTTCGGCGTCCCGAGCTTGCCGTAGCCTTCACCCCATTCCCACAGCTGCTCGTCCCAGACGAAGGTCTGGCGGGTGGTGGCGTCCTTCGCCAGATCCAGCCCTTCGAGGCCGGACCAGGCGCGGGCCTGGGCGACCAGGGCATCGAGGTCGAAGCTCCCGTCCGGGCTGTGGGCGATCACCGCGTGCGGCATGCCCTTCTCGCGGATCACCCGGGTCAGGGCGCGGGTGTCGACCCCGGCCAGGCCAATGACACCGCGACGGCTCATCCAGCTGCCCAGATCGCTGTCGGCGCGCCAGTTGGCCGGGTCTGTCGGGACATCGCGGAAGATGGCGCCGCGCGCCGCCGTCTCACTGCCGCCGCTGATCTGTTCCAGGTCCTCGACGTTGGTCCCGACATTGCCCATGTGCGGGAAGGTGAAGGCGACGATCTGGGCCATGTAGGACGGGTCGGTCAGGATTTCCTGATAGCCGGTCATGGCGGTGTTGAAGCAGACTTCGCCGACCGCGGCCCCGGTCGCCCCGACCCCGATCCCCTGCAGGATCGTGCCGTCGGCCAGCGCCAGAACGCCGGTGACGCCGGGGAGCAGGGTCTGCGTCATGGGATCGGTTCCTGGCGGATGGACAAACGGGCGCGTTGGTAGTGAGTCGGACCCCTCGGGTCAAATTCAAACGCGCTGTCTCACGAAGCGCTGCAGACCGCACCATGAAACATGCTTCACTTGCCGAGTTGTGGACCGGCCGTCATAGGGCCGACAACTGGTCCCGGAGAATCCCATGTTCCGCCTTGCCACCCTGGCCTGCCTGATCGCTCTCGTCGCCGCGCCGGCGCGGGCGAGCGAGCCGACACTGCCGGAGACCCTCGCCCAGGCGATGGACGGCAAGGCGGTGCCGGCGATGGGCGTGCTGGTGATCCGTGACGGCCAGGTCGCCGACCAGGCGGTGCGCGGAGTGCGCCGGATCGACGACGCGGGGTCGGTCGCGCCCGCCGATCGCTGGAACATCGGCTCCGACGGAAAGGCAATGACCGCGACCATGGTCGCGCGCCTGGTCGAGCGGGGCGTGTTGCGATGGGATGCGCCGCTGTCGCGGATGCTGCCCGATCTCGCCGCCATCATGCGGCCGGAATTTCGCGACGTGACGCTGCTGGAGCTGCTGTCGCACCGGGCGGGCCTGCCCGAGAACACCGGCGACATGACCTTCTTCCAGACCTTCTATGGCGACACACGGCCATTGCCGGAGCAGCGGCTGGCCTATCTGAGACAGGCTCTGACCGAGGCCCCGATCGGCCCGGCGCGCGGCGAGGCGAGCTATTCCAACACTGGTCTGATCCTCGCCGGCGTTGTCGCCGAGCGGGCTACGGGCAAGCCTTTCGAACAGCTGATGCGCGAAGAGGTCTTCATGCCGCTGGGTATGACCTCGGCGAACTACGACCAGGCGCCGGGCGCCGGAGAGCTGTTCGGTCATGTCGACGGCCGGGTTTCCACGACCGCTGACGCCAATCCGCAGATGATCATGCCGGGCGGCGGGGTGCGGCTGTCGCTGGAAGACTGGGCCAGGTTCTGCATCGACCAGCTGGCTGGCGAGCAGGGCCGAGGAAAACTGCTCAAGGCCGAGACGTACCGTCTGCTGCACGCGCCCCAGGGCGAGACCATCTACGCTCTTGGCTGGGGCGTTCCTCCGTCCATCGCCGGCCGCGCCGGACCGGTGCTGACCCATGCGGGGTCGGATGGCAACTGGTTCGCCTTCGTGGCCCTGTTTCCCGCCAGCGGCAATGGCGTGCTGGTGGTCGCCAACGCCGCCGACAGCATGGGTGGCGACGCGGCGGCCAAGATCGTGGCCAAGGCGGTCGTCCAGACCTTGGCGCCGCCCGTCCCGGCCACGCCCTGATCTGCACGGAGGCAGTGATGCTCCAGATGCGCCCCAACTGCGAATGTTGCGACCGCGACCTGTCGCCGAACGGCGGAGACGCGCGAATCTGCAGCTTTGAATGCACCTTCTGCGCGGACTGCGCGGGCGAGCGCTTCGAGGGCCGTTGCCCCAACTGCGGCGGCGACCTGGTCGTCCGCCCACCCCGCCCGGCGACCCTGCTGGCGAAGTTCCCGGGCAGCACGGAGCGGGTGCGGAAAGCGCATTAGACCCCCTCTCCCGGACGGGAGAGGGAGGGGCCCGGCGCGGAGCGCTGGGAGGGTGAGGGGTTACGCTGTGAACCGATCCTCTCCGTAATCCCTCATCCGTCGGCTCTGCCGGCACCTTCTCCCTCCGGGAGAAGGAAGCTAATACCCACCCCATGACCATCACCACGGTCGGCCTCGATGCCGACGACACCCTCTGGCACAACGAGACGCTGTTCCGCCTGACCCACAAGCGGTTCACGGACCTGCTCAGCCCCCATTGCGACGAGGCGACCCTCGAGGCGCGGCTGGCCGAGACCGAAAAGCGCAACCTTCGCCTCTACGGCTACGGGGTGAAGGGCTTCACCCTGTCGATGATCGAGACGGCGATGGAGCTGACCGACGGGGCCGTCGAAACGTCCGTGATCCGCGAGATCCTCGCCGCCGGCCGCGAGATGCTGACCGAGCCGGTCGAACCACTGCCCGGTGTCGACCATGCGCTGGCGCAGTTGTCGGAGCGCTACCGGCTGGTGCTGATCACCAAGGGCGACCTGCTGCACCAGGAAACGAAGCTGGCGGCCAGCGGCCTGGGCGATCTGTTCGCGGCGGTCGAGATCGTCAGCGAGAAGGACGCCGACACCTACCGCCGGGTCTTCGCCCGCCATGGGACTGGTCCGGAGCAGGCCGTGATGGCCGGCAACTCGGTGCGGTCGGACGTGATCCCCGCGCTCGAGGCCGGCTGCTGGGGCGCGCTGATTCCCTACCCGCTCGTCTGGGCGCACGAAGCCGCCAACGCGCCGACTGACCACCCGCGCTATGTCGAGCTGGCCGCTATCGCCGATCTTCCAGACTGGATCGACAGCCTCCCGCGCTAGGGTCCGGACTCAATTGAGCCAGTAGGCGCATGTGGCGGCGAGGAGGGCTCCGGAGAGGTAGTTCCGGGCGAGCTTGTCGTATCGGGTTGCGACGCGCCGGAAGTCTTTGAGCCTGCACCACATGCGTTCGACGCG
>JAIOXZ010000023.1 GCA_021741355.1 Caulobacter sp. | reverse complement strand
GATAGCGGTTCCGCCCCTCCGGGATTGGCCTTCTCGATCAGCACGATCTTCCAAGCCCGACGCCAGACCTTCATCTGTCACTCGCGGCGGAAGGCGTCGTCGCGGAGCCAGACATCCCTTGAAGTGAGTGCGGCGGCCGTAAACCTGGGTCCTCGCTTCCGCGAGGATGAGCGGGGTTTTAGGGGCGTTGTGCTTCTAGCAAGGGTCCGCCCACCACCCAAAGCCGACCCTAGTCGAACCGGAACCGCCTGATCGGCCAACTCCAGGCAATGATCCTCTCCCGTAAGGGCGAGGAATATCGGGAATGGAGAGGACGCTTGCCCGCATCCGCGACCCGCGCCACCCTTCCCCCATGTCGCTCCTTGAATGGATCTCGCCGGAGACCGGTCCCAGCCTGCAGGGGCAGGGCGTGCGGCTGCGTCCGCCGCGGCGGCGGGACTATCCGCAATGGGAGGCCCTGAGGCACGGATCGCGCAGCTTTCTCCAGCCCTGGGAGCCGGTCTGGTCGCCGGACGAGCTGACCCCCGCCGCCTACGCCCGGCGGCTGTCGGCCTGGCGCAACGGGCGCGAGGGCGACCAGATGTACGCCTTCTTCATCTTCCGGGAATCGGACGATGCGCTGGTCGGCGGCATCACCCTGAACAACGTGCGGCGCGGCGTCGCCCAGATGGGCACGGTGGGCTACTGGTCGGGCCAGGCCTATGCGCGTCAGGGGCACACCCTGGCGGCCTTGCGGACGCTGATCGGGTTCGCCTTCGGCCCGCTGGGCCTGCACCGGCTCGAGGCCGCCTGCCTGCCGACCAACGACGCATCGGCCGCGCTGCTGCTGAAAGCGGGCTTCACCGAGGAAGGCTACGCCAAGGCTTATCTGAAAATTAACGGCGATTGGCGAGATCATCGTCTGTTCGGACTGGTCTCACGCGAAGGCGCGTACAGCCGTCCGTAAGGAGAAGCCGGCGTGAACCGGTCATGAGGCTGCAAGCTCAGGATCGACGTGTGTGGGACGCAGCCGCCACGCTGGAGGCGCTCGGCGGCGCCCATGTGGCCCTGTGGGTCTGGGAACCGGCGGAAGACCGCTTCCGCGTCTATGGCGCCGCGCGCCAGCTGGGTCTCGGCCCGCTGGCCCCCGAATGCTCCTCCGCCGCCTTCCGCGCGCTGGCCCTGCCGCAGGACCGCGCCACCGCCGAAGATCTCCTGCGCGTGCAGAGTCCAGGCTCGGAGATCGCCCTGCGCATCCGAATGCGCGGCGGCGAGACCTGCCTGTGGCGCGGCGTCTGGCTGGAGGAAGGCGTGCGGGCCTCCGGCGTCGTGGCGCCCGAGACGCGCTTCGCCGCCTCCGAATTCGACACCCTGACGGGCCTGCTCGACCGGCAGAGCTTCGTCGCCCGCGCCCGCGAGCGCCTGACCCAGCCCCTGCGGCAAACGCTGGTGGTCGCCGACCTCGACCGTCTGCGCCGGCTCAACGAAGCGCTCGGCCACGACCGCGCCGATCTGGTGCTGGCGGCGCTCGGCTCACGGCTGGCGGCGGCCTTCGGCGCGGACGCGATCATGGCGCGGGTGGGCGAGGACGAGTTCGCCATCCTGGTCTCCGGCCTGGCCGACCCGGCCGAGAAGCTGCGCAAGGCGCTGGAACAGCCGCTCCGGATCGCCGGCTTCGACATTCTGCCGACCTTGGCCATCGGCGCCGTGGAGGCCGAGGGCGGCGAAGACGCCCCCGACGCCGCCGAACTGCTGCGCCGCGCCGAGCTGGCCGTGGAAGCCGCCAAGGGCGCGGGACGCGGCGGCGGGGCCGCCTACGGCCGGTCCATGGAGAGCGACGGCCTGTCGCAACTGGCGCTGGAGTCCGACCTGCGCGGCGCGATCGCCCGGGGCGAGATCGTTCCCTTCTACCAGCCGGTCGTGCGTCTGTCGGACGGCGCCCTGTCCGGTTTCGAGGCGTTGTGCCGCTGGCGGCACCCGCGCCGCGGCCTGATCCCGCCCGACGACTTCCTGCCCCTGGTCGAGGAACTGGGCATGATGGTCGAGCTGGGCGCTCACATGCTCAAGACATCGGCCCGCCAGCTGGCGGCCTGGCGCCAGAGCCACCCGGCGGCCGGCAACCTGACGGTCAGCGTGAACCTGTCCACCGGCGAGATCGACCGTCCGGGCCTGATCGACGACGTCACCGGTCTGATCCAGAAGCATCGCCTGCCGCCCGGGTCGCTGAAGCTGGAGATCACCGAAAGCGACATCATGCGCGACCCGGACGGGGCGGCGAAGATCCTGCGCGCCCTGCGGGCCGGCGGCGCGGGCATGGCGCTCGACGACTTCGGCACCGGCTTCTCCTCGCTCAGCTACCTGACCCGTCTGCCGTTCGACACCCTGAAAATCGACCGCTACTTCGTGCGCACCATGGGCGCCAACGAGGGTTCGGCCAAGATCGTCCGGTCGGTGATCAAGCTGGGCCAGGACCTCAACCTCGAGGTCGTCGCCGAGGGGGTCGAAAATTCGATGATGGCCCGGCAGCTGATGGAACAGGGCTGCGACTACGGCCAGGGCTTCGGCTACGCCCCCGCCCTCTCGCCCCAGGAGGCGGAGGTCTACCTCAACGAAAGCTACGTCGACGGCGCCGCGCCGGTGCGGCGGCAGGGCTAAGCCCGCCCGCCGGCCTCCGACAGCATCGCCGCCGAGACGCCCAGCTTCTCCAGGGCGCGCGACCATTTGTGGTCGTGGTCGTCGCCGAACAGCAGCGCCTCGTCAGGGTCGCAGACCAGCCAGACGTTTTCGCGCACTTCCCGCTCGAGCTGGCCGGCGCCCCAGCCGGCGTATCCGAGGGCCAGGACCGCCTTGCGCGGCGCGGTGTCGCCGCCCATCGCCTGCAGCACGTCCCGCGTTGTCGTCAGGGCCAGTCCCGGCTTCACCGGCAGGCTGACGTCATCGAGCAGATAGTCGTCGGTGTGCAGCACGAAGCCTCGCTCGCGCTCCACCGGCCCGCCCATCAAGACGGCCTCGCCGGCCAGACGCCCCAACGGCGGATCAACGCCGATCCGCTCGAACAGGGACGTCAGGGTCAACCCGTCGACAGGCCGGTTCACGGCCAGGCCGATCGCATGCTCCGCGTCATGGGCGCAGAGGAACACCACCGCCCGCTCGAACCGCGGATCACCGATGCCGGGCATGGCGATCAGCAGGCGTCCGGAAAGAAAGTCTGCGTCCGATGGCTCGGTCATGCGTTGATGATCGGCATTCATGGCGGCGGATTCAAGGTCGCGTCCTTGGCGAACCGCTTCGCCGCCTCTATTTGCAGCAGCGAGCGCCGTTCGGCGACAAGGGAGAGATAACATGACCATCAAAGCCGGCGACACGCTGCCCGACGCCACCTTCATGACGTCCGGCCCCGAAGGCCCCCGCCCGATCACCACCGACGAGCTGTTCAAGGGCAAGACCGTCGCCGTCCTGGCCCTGCCGGGCGCCTTCACCCCGACCTGCTCGGCCAAGCACCTGCCGGGCTTCAAGGAGCATGCCGGCGAGTTCCGGGCCAAGGGCGTGGACTCGATCGTCTGCATCTCGGTCAACGACGTGTTCGTGATGAAGGCCTGGGGCGTCGACCAGGGCGTGGGCGATGACGTGATCATGCTGGCCGACGGCAACGGCGACTTCACCAAGGCCATCGGCCTGGAGATGGACGGCAGCAAGTTCGGCATGGGCCTGCGCTCGCAGCGCTATTCGATGATCGTCAAGAATGGCGTCGTCGACACGCTGAACATCGAAGCCGGCGGCGAATTCAAGGTTTCGTCCGCCGACTACATGCTGGCGCAGCTCTGACGACGACGGGGACATGTACCGAAGGTACGTGTCCCCCAATCGAGCGACGCAGAACTTTAGGGGACACGTACCTGCGGTACATGTCCCCTATTCGGTTTCCAGCACCGCCGCGCCCTGCGTCACGCCGGCCACCTGGCCCGGCGCGGTCGCCAGCACCTGCTCGGCGTAGAAGCGCCAGACCTTGGCGTAGTCCGCATCGGCGGCGGCCATGCGGGCGAGCATCCACCCGCCGACCACCTCTCCCGCCAGCTTGAGGAACGCCGTGGCGCCGGCCAGGGCGTCCGGCGTGTTTCGGTGCGCAACCAGCCAGTCGGCGGCCGCCTCCAGCGCGTCGGCGCCTTCCGCCAGGCGGGGCTCGTTCGCCGCCGTCTCGCGGATCTCGGCCAACAGGGATGACAGGGCCACGCCGCCGCCCAGCGTCAGCTTGCGACCCACCAGATCGATGGCCTGGATGCCGTTGGTCCCCTCGTAAATCGGCAGGATGCGGGCATCGCGGTAATGCTGCGCCGCGCCGGCCTCCTCGATGAAGCCCATGCCGCCATGGATCTGGACCCCCAGGCTGGCGGCCTCGACGCCGAGGTCGGTCGACCAGGCCTTGGCGATCGGGGTCAGCAGTTCCTCGCGCAACTTGGCCGCCGTACGCGCGGCGTCCGTCACCGCATGGCGCGACAGGTCGGCGGCGACCGCCGTGGACAGGCAGATCGCCCGCGCCGCCAGGATCTTCGCCCGCATCAGCATCAGCATGCGGCGCACGTCCGGATGGTCGTGGATCACGGCGTTGTTTTCGCCGGTCCAGGCAGACCGGCCCTGCTTGCGGTCCAGGGCGAAGGTCAGGGCCTGCTGGTAGGCCCGCTCGGCGATGCCGACGCCCTGGGCCCCGACCTGCAGCCGCGCGGCGTTCATCATGGTGAACATGGCCGCCAGACCCTGGTGTTCGACGCCGACCAGTTCGGCCTTCGCGCCCTCGAACGCCATGACGCAGGTGGGCGAGCCGTGGATGCCCAGCTTGTGCTCGATGCTGACCGGCCGCACGTCGTTCAGGCCGCCGGCCGTGCCGTCGCCGTTCAGCAGCCGCTTGGGACAGACGAACAGCGAGATGCCACGGCTGCCCTCCGGCGCGCCGGGCAGACGGGCCAGCACCAGATGGACGATGTTGTCGGCGACGTCGTGGTCGCCCCAGGTGATGAAGATCTTCTGGCCGGTCAGGCGGTATCCGCCCTCCCCGTCCGGCTCGGCGCGGGTGGTCAGGGCCGCCAGATCGGAACCGGCCTGCGGCTCGGTCAGGTTCATCGTGCCGGTCCATTCGCCGCTGACCAGCTTCGGCAGGAACCGCGCCTTCTGGCTGTCGGTCCCGTGCGCGGCCAGCGCCTCGATGGCGCCCTGGGTCAGCATCGGGCAGAGACCGAACGCCAGGCTGGCGGCCTGGATCATCTCGAAGACGGCGATCTCCAGCGTCTTGGGCAGGCCCTGACCGCCGAACTCCGGCTCGGCGGACAGGCTGTTCCAGCCGCTTTCGACGAACTGGCGATAGGCGTCGGCGAAGCCGGGCGCGGCCGTCACCTTGCCGTTGGCGTATTGCGCGCCGACCTTGTCGCCCTGCCCGTTCAGCGGCGCGATGACGCCGGAGGCGAACTCCCCGGCAGCTTCCAGCACCGCCCAGACGGTTTCCGCGTCCGCCTCCGGAAAGGCCTCGCCCAGCCGGTCGAATCCGGCGGCTTTCAGCGCAGCGGTCATGTCCCGAAGCGGCGGACGATAGGTCATGGAGCGTCTCCCTGGCGCCCTGCGTTTTAGGCCGGACCGCGTCGGTTCGTGAAGCCTCGGCCTTTCCGCCGCCACATCGGCGACCTATCTTGATCCGCAACAGATTCAGTCACAGTCGAGACCGTCATGTTCCGCTCCGCCATCGCCGCCTTCGCGCTCGTACTACTGTCCGCCCCGATGGCGTCCGCCGCCCCGTCGACCAATCCGGCGGACATGCCCGCCGGGACCTGGGTCGTCGACAAGACCCACGCCAGCCTGATCGCCCGGGTGCGCCACATGGGGCTGTCCGCCTATACCGTGCGCTTCACCGATTTCGACGCGGCCTATGTCTACGATCCCAAGGCCCCGACGGCCTCAAAGGTCACGGCGACGTTCCAGGCCGCCTCGCTGGACACCGGCAACACGACGTTCAATGGCGAGTTCGCCGACAAATTCCTCGACGCGACCGCCAATCCCACGATCACCTTCGTCTCGACCGCGATCACGCCGGGCGAGGGCAACAGCGGGACGATGACCGGCGACCTGACCTTCCGGGGCGTGACCCGGCCCGTGACGCTGGATGTCACCTTTGAAGGCTACGCCGCCGGCCTCGGCGGAAAGCGTTCGGGCTTCTCCGCGCGCGGCGTGATCAAGCGGTCGGATTTCGGCTCGACCTACCTGCTCAAGCCCCCGCTGGCCATGGTCGGCGACGAGGTGGAGTTGATCCTCGAACTCGAGTTTGTGAAGAAGTAGGCTGCGCTGAACCCAGGAGCCGCCATGACCCGGACCCGCTACTCGACTGTCGCCATTCTCCTGCACTGGGCCATCGCCGCCCTGCTGGTCTGGAACGTGCTGCTTGGCTGGCAGGCCGAGGAGTTGAAGGGCGCGGCGAAGATCGCCGTGATGCAGCTGCACAAGCCGCTCGGCATCACCATCATGCTGCTGACCCTGATCCGGATCGCCTGGCGGTTCGTCACCCCGCCGCCGGCCCTGTCCGGACATCTCAAGCCGTGGGAGCGCCATCTGGCCCGCGCGGTCCACATCCTGTTCTACGTCCTGCTGATCGCGATCCCGTTCACCGGCTGGGCCGCCGTCTCGGCGAGCGCCCTGATCAAGGTCTACCCGATCGACATGTTCGGCCTGTTCGACTGGCCGATCATCCAGCCGCTCTACGACCTGCCGGCCGAGCTGCGGCACGACCGTCACGAGCTGATCGAGGACATCCACAAGCTGCTGGCCAAGGTGGTCATCTACGGCCTGATCCCGCTGCACGTCCTGGGCGCGCTGAAGCATCAGTTCCTCGACAAGGACAACGAGCTGGCGAAGATGATCCCGTTCCTCGCCCGGAAGGAACCGGCCGCGTGAAGCTGTTCGCCACGATCCTCATCGCCGCCGCCGTCTTCGCCAGCCAGGCCATGGCGGCGCCGGCGCCGGTCTGGACCGTGGACAAGGCCGCCTCGAAGGTCGCCTTTAGCTCTAGCTTCGACGGCGGCGCCTTCAGCGGATCGTTCCGGCGCTGGGATAGCGCCATCCGCTTCGATCCGGCCAATCTGGCCGGGTCTTCGGTCACCGCCACCTTTGACATGACGTCCGCCGCGACGGGTGGGTCCGATCGCGACGAGGCCTTGCCGCTGGACGACTGGTTCGCCGCGAAACGCTTCCCGAAGGCGACCTTCACGGCGTCGTCCTTCAAGGCCCTGGGCGGCAATCGCTACCAGGCGGTCGGCAATCTGACGATCCGGGGGGTCACGAAGCCGTTGACCCTGCCCTTCACGCTCGTCATCACCGGCGGTGTTGCGAAGATGAACGCCAGCGTCGGTCTGAACCGTCTGGCCTTCGGCGTGGGACAGGGCGATTGGAAGACGACCGAGGTCGTGCCGGGAACGGTGACGGTCAACATCAGCCTGACGGCGAAACGCGCGCCCTAGAGCGCGCGGTCGCGGCCCTGCGCGCGGGCCGGCTGGTCATCCTGCCGACCGAGACGGTCTATGGTCTGGCCGCCGACGCCGCCGATCCGCTCGCCGTGGCCGCTGTCTACGCCGCCAAGGGCCGGCCGAGCTTCAACCCCCTGATCGCCCACGTCGCCGACCTCGCGGCCGCACGCCGGGTCGCGGTCTTCGATAAGCGGGCCGAGACGCTGGCGGCCGCCTTCTGGCCAGGTCCCCTGACCATCGTCGCCCCGGTGCGGGACGAGGCGGCGGTCTGCGATCTGGCGCGGGCGGGCCTCGACACCGTGGCCGTCCGCGTGCCCGGCCATCCGCTCTCCCGCGCCCTGCTGCAGGCGTTCGGCGGGCCGCTGGTCGCCCCCTCGGCCAACCGCTCCGGCCGCCCCAGCCCGACGACCCACGCCGATGCGGTCGAGGAGACCGGCCCCGCCGCCGCCGAGGCGCTCGACGGCGGTCCCTGCGACGTGGGGCTCGAATCCACTGTCGTCGCCCTGCTTCCCGGCACCCCGGCGCGGCTGCTGCGCCCGGGCTCGGTGACCCGCGCGCAGATCGAGGCGATCATCGGCCCCCTGGCGGAGGCGGAGGCCGACGCCAGACGCTCCCCCGGCCGGATGGCCCTGCACTACGCGCCGGATGCGCCGGTGCGGATCAACGTGGACACGCCGCTACCCGGTGAGGCCTTCCTCGCCTTCGGGCCGTCCGACAGCCCGTTCAACCTCAGCCCGGGCGGCGATCTGGCCGAGGCGGCCGCGAACCTGTTCGCCATGCTGCGCGCCGCTGACCGCACCCGTCCGACCGCCATCGCCGTGGCGCCGATCCCCGCCGAGGGCCTGGGCGAGGCGATCAACGACCGTCTGAAACGCGCCGCCGGCTTCATCGGCTGACGACGGCGCGACGGCGGCGTATGCTGCGCCCATGACCATCTCCGTGCCCGCAGACGTCATCTCCCGCCTGAAGGCCGTCCTCGGCGAGGGCGGCTGGAGCCAGGATCGCGATCGCATCGCGCCCAAGCTGGTGGAATGGCGCGGTCGCTGGGAGGGGACCACGCCCCTGCTGGTCCTGCCGAAGAGCACCGCCGAGGTGGCCGCCGTCGTCGGCCTCTGCGCCGAATCCGGAACCGCGATCACGCCCCAGGGCGGCAACACCGGGCTGGTCTCGGGCCAGATCCCGCAGGGCGAGGTGCTGCTGAGCACAGAACGGCTGAACCGCATCCGAGACATCGACGGCTTCGACGATGTGATCGTGGCCGAGGCCGGCGTGACCCTGGCGGCGGTGCATGAGGCGGCAGCGGCGCTGTCACGGCGCTTCCCGCTGGGGCTGGCGTCGGAGGGCTCGGCGACCGTGGGTGGGGTCATCTCGACCAACGCCGGCGGCACCCAGGTGCTGCGCTACGGCACGACGCGAAATCTGGTGCTGGGCCTGGAAGCCGTGCTGCCCAACGGCGAGATCTGGAACGGCCTCAAGCGGCTGCGCAAGGACAACACTGGCTACGACCTCAAGCAGCTGCTGATCGGCGCCGAGGGCACCCTGGGCGTAATCACCGCCGCCAGCCTGAAGCTGTTCCCGGTCCTGAACTCGCGGGCGACGGCGGTGGTCGGCCTCGCCTCTCCCGCCGACGCCATCCGCCTGCTGGCCCGGGCCAAGGAAGAGACCGGCGGCGCCGTCGAGGCCTTCGAGCTGATGAGCCGGCTGGGCGTCCAGTTCGCCGTCGACCACATCCCGGGCATCCGCGAGCCGCTGGACGCCATCCATCCCTGGTACGTGCTGGTGGAGATCGCCAGCGGCGAGCCGGGCGCCGCCGAAGGGGCGATGGAGCGCCTGCTCGGCCGCGCCCTTGAGGACGGCCTGATCACCGACGCCGCCATCGCCCAGACCCACGCCCAGGCAAAGGCCTTCTGGGCCGTGCGCGAGAACCAGTCCGGCGCCCAGAAGCCCGAAGGCGCGGCCTGGAAGCACGACGTCTCCGTCCCCGTCTCGCGCATTGCGGACTTCATCGAGCAGGCTTCGGCCGCCGTGCTGAAGCACGACCCGACCGTCCGCATCGTCGCCTTCGGCCATGTCGGCGACGGCAACGTCCACTACGACGTGCTCCGACCGGCCGGCGGCTCCGACGAAGCCCACAACGAAGGCCGCGACGCCGGCTCGCTGATCGTCCACGACATCGTCGATTCGATGGAGGGCTCGATCAGCGCCGAACACGGCCTGGGCGCCGCCAAGACGGCCGACGCCCTGCGCTACAAGTCGGACGTCGAGGTCGAGGCCCTGCGCGCGATCCGCGGCGTGCTCGATCCGAAGCGGATCATGAATCCGCGGGTGCTGTTCTAGGGCAGCGGGGCGGCGGGTCGTCGCGGGTCTGGATCCGACCCAGTGCATCACGCTCGACCCTCGACCAGTCAGCCGCCCAGTAGCTGCCACGCACTTCGCGCTGCAGATAGAACAGCATCTGAACAGGCAGTCTGTAAGCCGAGGTCATCATCGCCCGGACAGTGATCCTGCCGGGGAGACGCTGTTCGCCAAAGGCGTCGTCTACCCGAACCTTCAGGTCCCACCGGCCGCCGACATACAGGGCATCGTCGTCGTCCGGCAGGTTCACCAGCTGATGGAGGCTGACGAACTCGCCGTAACCCTTCACCGTCCCGACCACCATCAGGTCATAGCAGACCTTGCCGTCCGCCTGCCTCAGCTCCGCCGCAGCCGGGGTTGATGTCATGACGCCGGCGCAGGACAGGGTTACAGCCAGCAACGTCCGCCGCATGAAGCGATCTCCGCTTTTCCACAGGCATCTTGGCCTCGCGCGCGCCGGCGCCGCAAGTCGCGCCCGGAACGACTCGCCTTCCCCTCCCGGCCGCTCTATCCCCACCCGCATGCTGATGGTGATCTCACCGGCCAAGGCCATGAACTTCGAGGCGCCCGCGCGCGCCCTGCCGCTGACGACGCCGGCGTTGAAGGACGACATCGCCGTGCTGGACACGGTGACCCGCAAGCTGCGCCCGCGTGACCTGCGCCAGCTGATGGATATCTCCGAAAAGCTGGCCGACCTGAACTATGCGCGGTTCCAGGCCTTCGACCCCTCGGTCGAGGACGGCCTGCAGGCGGCCATCGCCTTCAACGGCGACGTCTATGCGGGCCTCGATGCGCGCAGCCTGGACAGCAAGGGCTTTGCCTGGGCGCAGAACCACCTGCGCATCCTCTCGGGCCTGTACGGCCTGCTGCGGCCGGCCGACGCCATCCAGCCCTACCGGCTGGAGATGGGCGTCCAGCTGAAGACCAAACGCGGCAAGAGCCTCTACCAGTTCTGGGGCGACCGGCTCTCGCGGATGCTCAACGAGGCGGCCGAGGGCCAGAAGGACAAAACCCTGGTGAACCTCGCCAGCCAGGAATATTTCGGCGCGGTCGATCGAAAGGCCCTGACCCTGCCGGTCGTCACCTGCCGGTTCTTCGAGGACCGTGGCGAGGTGACCAAACAGATCAGCTTCATGGCCAAGAAGGCGCGCGGCATGATGGCGCGCTTCGCCATCGACGGCCGGATCGACCGGGTCGAGGGGCTGAAGGACTTCGACCGCGAGGGCTACGCCTTCCAGCCCTCCATGTCGTCCGACGACGACTGGGTGTTCCTCAGAAAATCGGGCTGATTTCCTGCTCGCCCCGAAGACCGCGAGTCTCTATGCTGCACCGCAACAAAAACAAGGCGGGAGCTTTCGCCCATGACCTCCGAACTCCGGGGACAGGTCGCCATCGTCACGGGTTCGACCAGCGGCATCGGCCTGGGCCTCGCTGAAGCCCTCGCCGCCGCCGGCGTCAACATCGTCCTGAACGGCCTGGGTGATTCCGCCGCCATCGAGACGACCCGCGCAGGCATGGCGGCGAAGCACGGTGTCGAGGTCCGCTACCACGGCGCCGACATGACCCGGCCGGCCGAGATCGCCGACCTCGTCGCCTCGACCGCCGCCGCCTTCGGCCGGCTGGATATCCTGGTCAACAATGCGGGCATCCAGCATGTGTCGCCGGTGGAGGACTTTCCCCTCGACGCCTGGGACCGGATCATCGCCATCAACCTGTCGAGTGTGTTCCACGCCACCCGGGCGGCGATTCCGGCCATGAAGGCCGCCGGCCGCGGCCGGATCGTCAACATCGCCTCGGCCCACGCGCTGGTGGCCTCGCCGTTCAAGAGCGCCTACGTCGCCGCCAAGCACGGCGTCGCCGGCTTCACCAAGTCGGCGGCCCTGGAGCTTGCGACCAGCGGCGTGACCGTCAACGCCATCTGTCCGGGCTATGTGAAGACCCCGCTGGTCGAGGCACAGATCGCCGACCAGGCCAAAACGCGCGGCATCAGCGAGGAGGCCGTCATGCGTGACGTCATCCTGGCCGCCCAGCCGACCAAGCAGTTCGTCACGGTCGAGCAGCTGGCGGGCCTGCTGCTGTATCTCTGCGCCGGCGCGGGGGCCTCGGTGAACGGCGCGATCCTCTCGGTCGACGGCGGCTGGACCGCGGCGTGACCGGCTATCCCCGCCCCACAGCCGGGGTCGTCTGCCTGCGCGGAGACGAGGTGCTGCTGATCAAGCGCGGCAACCCGCCGCGCCAAGGCCAGTGGAGCCTGCCCGGCGGTCGGATCGAATGGGGCGAAACCTCCGAGGCCGCCGCCCTGCGCGAACTGCAGGAAGAGACAGGCGTTGAAGCCGTGCTGACCGGCCTGATCGACGTCGTCGACGGGATCATGTCGTCCCGCGAGACCGGCGAGGTCACGCGGCACTACATCATGGTCGACTACGCCGCCCGCTGGCTGTCCGGCGAACCGGTGGCCGGCGACGACGCGGTCGACGCCCGCTTTGTCTCCCGCGCCGAGGCCCTGTCGATCGTCGAGTGGGAAGAGACCCGCCGGGTCATCCAGGACGCCTTCGACCGTTTCGGCGCTTGACCGCCGCCGCGTCACCCGCCTTTTGTGAACTCAAACAGATGTTCACGGGGAGTGACGCACCATGGCCTACAAGCCCTTTGATCTGACCGGCAAGGTCGCGCTCGTCACCGGCGGCAACGGCGGCATCGGTCTTGGCATGGCCGAGGCGATGGCCCAGTCGGGCGCCGACATCGTCATCTGGGGCTCCAACCCCGAAAAGACCCAGGCCGCAGAAAGCCGGCTGCTGGCCCACGGCGTGCGGGTAAAGGCCCAGATCGTCGACTGCTCGGACGAAGCCCAGGTCGTCGCCGGCATGGCCGAGGCCGCCGTCGCCATGGGTCGCCTCGACACCGTGATCGCCAACGCCGGGCGCGGGCGCGGCGCCGCCTCGTTCGCCGAGATGTCCACCGACACCTGGCGCTACAACATGGCCCTCAACCTCGACGGCGTGTTCTGGACCCTGCGCGAGGCTGCCAAGCACATGATCGAGCGGGCCAAGGCCGGTGATCCCGGCGGCTCGCTGATCGGCGTGGCCTCGCTGGCCGCCGTCGAGGGCGCCGCGCGCAATGAAGCCTACGCCGCCACCAAGGGCGGGGTGATCTCGATGATGAAGTCGATCGCCGTCGAGCATGCCCGTTACGGCGTCCGCGCCAACTCGATCCTGCCCGGCTGGATCGCCACCGACATGACCGCCGGCGCCCAGGGCAATGACACCTTCACCTCCAAGGTCATCAGCCGCGTGCCGATGCGCCGCTGGGGCGAGCCCGAGGACTTCGGCGGCATGGCCGTCTACCTCGCCTCCGACGCCTCCCGCTTCCACACCGGCGACACCTTCATGATCGACGGCGGCTACGCGATCTTCTGAGAAAGACCACACCGATGTCCCTCCGCACCCCCCTCTGCGACCTGCTCGACATCGAGCATCCGATCATGCTGGCCGGCATGGGCGGCGTGTCCTACGCCGAACTGGCGGCGGCCGTCAGCAACGCGGGCGGCTACGGCGTGCTCGGCATGGCCGGCACCCAGCCCGACTTCATCCGCGAGCAGATGCGCAAGGTCCGGACGCTGACCGACAAGCCGTTCGGCGTCGATCTGCTGGCGGCCTCGCCCGAGAGCCTGACGGCGGCGGTGGAGATCATCATCGAGGAGGGCGCGAGCTCCTTCATCGCCGGTCTCGGCGTGCCGATGCCGATCATGGAAAAGCTCAAGAAGGCGGGCCTCAAGGTCATGGTCGTCTGCGGCGCGGTGAAGCACGCGGTCAAGGCCGAGCAGGCCGGCTGTGACGCGGTCATCTGCCAGGGCGGCGAAGGCGGCGGCCATACGGGCCTCGTCGGCACCCTGCCGCTGCTGGCCCAGGCGGTCGAGGCGGTGAAGATCCCCGTGGTCGGCGCCGGCGGCCTCTATGACGGACGCGGCCTCGCCGCCTGCCTGGCGCTGGGCGCCCAGGGCGTCTGGATGGGCACCCGCTTCATCGCCAGCCAGGAAGCCCACGCCGGCGACCTCTATCGCGAGACCATCCTCAACGCGTCGGACGAGGATACCGTCCGCACCCGTTGCTACAGCGGCAAGCCGATGCGGGTGCAGAAGAACCCCTACGTCGCCGACTGGGAAAGCCGGCCCCAGGACATCCAGGCCTTCCCGATGCAGGCGGGCATCAGCATCCGCAACAACGCCATGGGCGGCATCGGCGGCCAGATCGAGAACCTCGATCCGGACAAGTCGTGCTTCGCCATGGGCCAGAGCGCGGGCGGCGTGCACGACGTTCTGCCGGCCGGCGAGATCGTCCGCCGACTGATGGCCGAGGCCCACGCCGCGATCGGCAAGCTGACCGCCCTGAACGCGGCCAGCCCGGCGACGGCGCGCGAAACGGCGGCCTAGTCGCCATGGCGGTCTACGGCGTCGCCCACATCACCATCCACGACCGGACGGCCTATGACCGCTATTCAGCGGCGTTCATGGAGGTGTTCAGCCGGTTCAAGGGCACGCTGCTGGCCGTCGATGAAACGCCTGAGGTGATCGAGGGCGACTGGACCGCGACCCGGCTCGTCATGATGAGCTTTCCGGACGCGGCCGCCTTCCACGACTGGTTCGATTCCCCGGAGTATCAGGCGATCGCCGGGCATCGCCACGCCGGCTCGACCGGCGTGGTTCTGCTGGCCAGGGGGCTCGGCGGCCAGGCAGACGCCGCCGGGTCCTAGACGCCCTCGACGATCACCACGCGGTATTCGGCGCCGGCGAGGCGGTGCTTGAGCGCTTCCTGGTAGGCCGGGCTGCGATACCAGGCCTGGGCCTCGGCGAAGCTCGGGAAGCGCAGGATCACCGCGCCCTCGACCTCCGGTCCCTCGAGCACTTCGTGCTTACCATAGAAGGCCAGCGGCGTGACCGCATGGCCCTCGCGCGCCGCGCGGGCCTTCTGGCCGTAGGTGGCGAATTCATCTGCATCGACCATCCGGTCGCGGACGAGGATCACATAGGCGGGCTTGGCGGCGTCGGTCATGGCGAATCCCTTCGGCTCTGAGGCGTCCCGTCCCTCTACCTCCGTCGGCGGACCAGGGGAATCAGCGCGAAGCCGATCTGGCCTGCCAGGCCGAGCTGCCCCGCGAGCGTCGCGAAGGCTGCGAGATAGAGCGCCGGTGTCCGGCCAAAGGCGAAGACCGCGAGAAGCGCTTCCGCCGCCTGCAGGACGACAAAGGCGACGCCGCCCATCATCACCCGGTCGCCCAGGCGCGGCGATACCGCCAGACGCGTCACAAGGGCCCCACAGCAGGCCCACGACGCCGCGAGCACCACCGGCAGCTCCAGCAGCACCGCGACGGTCTCGCCGAGCCTGGGCGCCACCAGCAGCACCCGCACGACCCCGATGGCGAAGGCGAAGGCGAACACCACGGCGAAGTAGAGGATCCCGGCGACGACGGCCTTGCGCATGGCGCTCCCTCACAGCCGGGCCAGCCGGAGGGCTGGACCCGGCAGGGCGTCACCCTAAGGCGTCCCGCCCGGAACCGCTTGATTCAGGTCACGGCGAGCCCGGTACGGCCTCGCCAGTCTGGCGCAACCCACCGGAGACACGACGCATGACCGACCTGCCAGACAGTCTGGGCGCCATACAGCGCCTCGGCGACATCACCCAGGTGACCCTGGCGCGGGAGCTTGAGCATCCCGCGGCGGCGGTCTGGTCGTTGCTGACCGATCCGGCGCGCCTTCCGGAGTGGCTGGCGCCCGGGACCATCGATCTGCGGGAGGGCGGTCGGGCGGTCCTCGACTTCGCCGACTCCGGCACGGTGATCGACAGCCTCGTCTCGGCCTGCGAGCCCGGCGCGCTGCTCGAGTACAGCTGGAGCGGACCCGGCGAGCCGCTGCGACCGGTGCGATGGGCGTTGCGGCCGACAGGTCCGGATGCCTGCCACCTGACCCTGACCCTCTCCAGCCCGGCGGGCGAGGACGCCGGCCGGTCCGCCGCGGGCTGGGAGGCGCACCTCGAAATGTTCGCCGCGGCGCTGGAGGGCGTGCCGATCCGGTTCCCGTTCGAGCGGTTCAAGGCCGCCCGCGAGGCCTACCGCTACCTGATGGCCTGACCCGCGATCAGAATCCAAAGGCCGATGCCGGCGAAGGCCGCCGCGGCCGCCCAGCGGATGTATTTCATCGGCAGACGGGTCGCGAGGGTCTCCCCCAGCCAGACGGCCGGTCCGTTCGCCAGCATCATGCCCAGGGTCGTGCCGGCGGCGACCACCAGGATGGACTTGAACTGCGCGGCCAGCGCCACGGTGGCCACCTGGGTCTTGTCGCCCATCTCGACGAAGAAGAAGGCGATGGCGGTGGTCAGGAACACCGACCCGGCCTTCACGGTCGACGGCGCCTCATCGTCCTCGAACTTGTCGGGGATCAGCGCCCAGACGCCGAACGCGATGAACAGGGCGCCCAGCACCCAGCGGACCCACGGACCTGCCAGGGCGTGACCGGCGACGGCGCCGACCGTGGCGGCCAGACCGTGGTTGGCGAGGGTCGCCACCAGGATCCCGGCCAGGATCGGCCAGGGCTTGCGGAACCGCGCCGCCAGCACGATGGCCAGCAGCATGGTCTTGTCGCCGATCTCGGCGATGGCCACGAGGCCGGTGGAGACGAGGAAGGCTTCCATGAACATGTCCTGGCGGGACCGGTAAGACAGACCATTGGCGTTCCGCGCTCCGGTCCCGCTCGACCGCACGCGAAAGCCAAAGGTCTCGCCAGGCCTTTTCAGGCTGAGTGCGCCATGGAGCCGCGGCTCCAAGTTTGTTGACGCACCCGCTGCTGGATTCGCAGCCGGCTACTCCCCAGTGACGGGGCGCTGATACGTCCGTCGATGCCGGAACGCAAGACTACAGGCTGCCGTCCGCCCTGGCCGCCGCAGTCAGCTCATCGCGGAATTTCGGGTGCGCCAGGCCGATCAGGGCTTTGGCCCGCTCGGACGTCGAGAGGCCCTTCAGATCGGCGTGACCGTACTCGGTGACGACGATGTGGGTGTCGTTGCGCGGCGTGGTCACCGGACCGTCCAGGCGGGTGGTGATCCGCGACAGGGTCCCCTCCTTCGCCGTCGAGTGGCAGGCGATGATCGACCGGCCGCCCTTCGAGGCGTAGGCGCCGCGCACGAAGTCCAGCTGCCCGCCCGCGGCGCTGAACTGACGGCCCGCCAGGTGCTCGGAATTGCAGGCGCCGGACAGGTCGATCTGCAGGGTGGCGTTGACCGACACGACCCGGTCATTGCGCGCGATCACCGCCGGGTCGTTGACGTAAGCCACCGGCCGGCTCTCGACCGCGGCGTTGTCGTCGATGAAATCGTAGAGCGCCTTGTTCCCCAGGGCGAAGGTGAAGATCGACAGGCCCGGGTCCGTCGTCTTGCGGCTGTTGTCGACCGCCCCGGCCTTCATCAGCGCGACCAGTCCCGGCGTCAGCAGCTCGGTGTGGACGCCGAGGCCCCGGTGCTTGCCCAGCGCGGCGCAGACCGCATCCGGCAGGGCGCCGATGCCCATCTGCAGGCAGGAGCCGTCCTCGACCAGGCCGGCGATGATCCGGCCGATGGCGTCATCCTCCGGCGCCGGCGCCCGGTTGGGATTTTCGAACAGCGGCAGGTCGTTCTCGACGATGCCGTCGATCTCGCTGATGTGGATCATGCCGCCGCGGACCCGGGGCATGTGCTTGTTGACCTCGACGATCACCCGGCGCGCCGACCGGGCGACGGCCGATCCGTAGTCGTTGCTGGTCCCGAGGCTGAAATAGCCGTGCCGGTCCATCGGCGAGACCGTGGTGATGAAGGCGTCGATCGGCGCCCGCTCGGTCATCAGCCGCGGCGCCTGGCTGAAGGCGCCCGGAACGAAGGCGATCGTGCGCTTGCCCTCGGCCTCGCCGCGCTCCAGCAGCATCCGCTCTATGGGGCCGAGGAAGAAGCAGTGCGGCCGGATCCGGTCCATCAGCTCGAAGCGGAGGACCGTCGCCCCAGCATGCGGCGTCGAATGGAAATAGAAGAGTTTGACCTCGTCGATCTCGTCCGCTTCGGCCCGCGCGGCGATGGCCGCCAGGATCGCCGGCGGCTCGGCCAGCGCCATGCCGACGGCCACCCGCTGTCCGGACTCTATGCGGGCGGCTGCTTCGCCCGCCGTCAAGCGCCTTTCAGCGTATAAATCCTGCCACGTCATTGTGTTGACCTTGCCATGCGAGGAGCCCCGCGACGAGGGGTCGCGGCAGGTGTCTGAAAAGGTTGTCAAACCCTTGCAGAACCGTGGTCTACGGAGGGCTTCTCAACAGTTTGTTAACGAAAAAATCCCGCCTGAGGCGTTTCTCCCCGTTGACGAGTCATTAGGCCTCGTGGCCCCATATAGTGGGTTCAGGGGGCGCGTCGCCCACAAGATGTAGCGTCTTTCGGACGGTGCGTTCGTTCGGGAAGCCGCTGTTTGGTACGGGTTTAGGGTCATGATGGGCGAAGCGGCAAGGCAGATTCCCCTCGGCGAGGCGGCCGGCGATACAGCCTGGCTCGGCGGCGAAAAGCCCCAACTGGCGCTGGTCAGGAAGGTCGAGGTTGACCGCAGCCGCGACGCCCTGCTGACCGACTTTGGCCGCACCACCCTCGAGGACCGCTACCTGCTGGCCGGCGAGTCCTACCAGGACATGTTCGCCCGCGTCGCCACGGCCTTCGCCGACGACGCCGATCACGCCCAGCGCGTCTACGACTACATGAGCAAGCTGTGGTTCATGCCGTCGACGCCGGTGCTGAGCAACGGCGGGGCCAATCGCGGCCTGCCGATCAGCTGCTTCCTCAACGCCGTCGGCGACAGCCTCGACGGCATCGTCGGCACCTGGAACGAGAACGTCTGGCTGGCCGCCAACGGTGGCGGCATCGGCACCTACTGGGGCGGCGTCCGGTCGATCGGCGAGAAGGTCAAGGGCGCCGGCCAGACCAGCGGCATCATCCCCTTCATCCGCGTGATGGACTCCCTGACCCTCGCGATCAGCCAGGGCAGCCTGCGCCGTGGCTCGGCGGCGGTCTATCTGGACATCCACCACCCGGAGATCGACGAGTTCCTCGAGATCCGCAAACCTTCGGGCGACTTCAATCGCAAATCGCTGAACCTGCACCACGGCATCTCGATCAGCGACGAGTTCATGCACGCGGTGCGGGACGGCACGAAGTTCGGCCTGCGCTCGCCCAAGACCGGCGAAGTGCTGCGCGAGGTCGACGCCCGCGCCCTGTGGCAGAAGGTGCTCGAGCTGCGGCTGCAGACGGGCGAGCCCTATCTGATCTTCTCTGACGCGGTGAACCGCGCCATGCCGAAGCACCAGCAGGAGCTGGGCTTCAAGGTCCGCCAGTCGAACCTCTGCAGCGAGATCATGCTGCACACCGGCAAGGACCACCTGGGCGTCGAGCGGACCGCGGTCTGCTGCCTCTCCAGCGTCAACGCCGAGTCCTTCATGGAATGGCGCGACGAGCCGATGTTCATCGAGGACGTCATGCGCTTCCTCGACAACGTGCTCGAGGACTTCATCAAGCGCGCGCCCGTCGACGCCAAGCACGCGGTTTACGCCGCCATGCGCGAGCGGTCGGTGGGCCTGGGCCTGATGGGCTTCCACAGCTTCCTGCAGGCCCAGAACGTGCCCTTCGAGAGCGCCCTGGCCAAGTCGTGGAACATGCGGCTGTTCAAGCACCTGCGCCGCGAGGCCGACAAGGCCAGCGTCAAGCTGGCCGAGGAGAAGGGCCCCTGCCCCGACGCGGCCGAGCGCGGCGTGATGGAGCGTTTCTCGCACAAGCTGGCCATCGCCCCGACCGCCAGCATCAGCATCATCTGCGGCGGCACCAGCGCCGGCATCGAGCCGATCCCGGCCAACATCTACAGCCACAAGACCCTGTCGGGCACCTTCGCGGTCAAGAACCCCTACCTGGAGCGCCTGCTCGAGACCAAGGGCGAGAATTCCGCCGCGGTCTGGGACAGCATCCTGGCCAATGAGGGCTCGGTCCAGCACCTGGACTGCCTCAGCCAGGACGAGAAGGACGTCTACAAGACGGCCTTCGAGCTCGACCAGCGCTGGATCGTCGAACTGGCTGCCGACCGCACGCCGGACATCTGCCAGAGCCAGTCGGTGAACCTGTTCATCCCCGGCGACGTCGACAAGTGGGACCTGCACATGCTGCACTGGCAGGCGTGGGAGCGGGGCATGAAGAGCCTCTACTACCTGCGCTCCAAGTCCGTGCAGCGCGCCAGCCACGCCGGCGCCGAGACGCTCGACACGTTCAACCTCGAGCAGGGCGAAAAGACCGACTACGACGAGTGTCTCGCCTGTCAGTAGGGTGATCGGGGGGCCGCCTCGAAGAGGCTGGGCCCAAACGGCATTCAGCTCAAGACGGCGTCATGGCCCGACTTGTTCGGGCCACCCAAGCACGATGAGGCCGGCAAACGTCCAGCTGAAACGTCAGCGGTTCACCCTCCGAGCGACCGTGTTCCTGGATGGCCCGAACAAGTCGGGCCATGACGGGATTATCGGGACCACGGAGCGCCCGGCATCAGCCGATGCGAATCCGAAGCTCTACAGCCTCGCAGCCGCCGTTTCCGCCGCACCCACCCGCACCTCCATGGCGCGGGCGTTGAACGCCTGTATGACGGCCAGCACATGCGGCGGCGCCGTCTCGGGACGCCCGGCGTTGAATGGCGGCGCGGGCGCATACTCCAGCGCCAGCTGCAGGCCCTGGGCGAAGTCGTCGCCGGCGATCTCGGCCGCCAGGGTCAGGGCGAAGTCGATCCCGGCCGTGACGCCGCCGCCCGTGACATAGCGGCCGTCCCGAACAACCCGCGCCGGGTCCGGGATCGCCCCGAACAGCGCCAGCTGGTCGCGCCAGGCCCAGTGACAGGCCGCGTGGCGCCCCTTGAGCAGTCCGGCCGCCGCCAGGATCAGCGAGCCGGTGCAGACCGAGGTGACCCAGGTCGCGCCCTCCGCCAGTCGCCGGATCTGCGCCATGAAGGGCTCGTGAAGCATGGCGGCAGTCGTGCCGAAGCCACCGGGAATGCAGAGCAGGTCGCAGGCCTCGATGTCCTCGAACTTCGTCAGGCCGGCGAAGGTCAGGCCGTCAGCCTCCATCTGCCCGCCGTCGAGGCAGGCGACCGTCGTCTGCGCGCCGGGCAGGCGGGAGAGGAACTGGTGCGGCCCGGTGAAGTCGAGGTGCGTGACTCCGGGATACAGGGCGAAGACAATGCGCAGCGGCTTGTCGGACATGGGCGTGGCTCCGGTTGACGCGTCCATGCTGCACAGTCTAGCGTCTGGCGGAAATGACATTGATCCCTCGATTTCCGCCATGCGCACGATAGGCGTCCTGATCTTCCCCGATTTCCAGCTGCTCGACGCGGCCGGACCGATCGGCGCGTTCGAGATCGCGGGACGCTATGTCCCCGGCGCCTATGACATCCGCCTGATCTCGCGGGACGGCGGGCCGGTGGCCAGTTCGTCGGGCGTGACGCTGGACAGCGCGGCCTTCGGGGACGCCGGCCGGCTCGACACCCTGCTGGTCTCAGGCGGCGAGGGCACGCGCGGGCCGTCGATCTGCGCCGACACCCTGGCTTTTGTGCAGGCCGCGTCCCGCACCGCCCGGCGCACCACCAGCGTCTGTTCCGGGGCCTACATCCTGGCCCAGGCGGGGCTGCTCGACGGCAAGCGGGCGACGACCCACTGGAACCGCAGCAAGGACTTCGCCCGGCGCTATCCGAAGGTGAAGCTGGACGCCGACCGCATCTGGATCCGCGACGGCGCGATCTGGACCAGCGCCGGGATCACCGCCGGCATCGACCTGGCCCTGGCCCTGATCGCCGAGGACCTCGGCGAGGACATCGCCCGCAAGACCGCCCAGCAGCTGGTGGTCTACCACCGCCGGCCAGGCGGCCAGTCGCAGTTCTCGGCCCTGCTGGAGCTGGAGGCCGGCGGCCGGTTCGACACCCTCATGGCCTGGGCGCGCGAGAACCTGCGCAATCCGCTGACCGTCGAGGAACTGGCCCGCGAAGCCGGGATGAGCGAGCGCAATTTCGCCCGTGCCTTCAGCGCCACTACCGGCTTCACCCCGGCCAAGGCCATCGAGCGCCTGCGCGTCGAGGCGGCGCGCACGCTGCTGGATTCCCAACCGCTACAGGTCGACGACGTCGCCCTGGAAACCGGCTTCGGCGACGCCGAGCGAATGCGGAGAGCCTTCATCCGCGCGTTCGGGCAGCCACCGCAGGCGATGCGAAGGGCGCGGGCGGCGTAGCGGCTGGGGATATGCCCTTCAGTGCGTGTCCCATCGACTTCGAATGCGGCCGCGATGAGCGTCCGTTGGGGGTGGAAGCGGACCTAGCTTCGAGCCGACATATGCAAGGCCAACATGCGCCACGCACCCCCTCGGTTCCGGTAGGTTGCCGTGTACCGCAGGCGGGACACCGTTGGTTCGGCTATGTCTGAAGCGAATCTCAGTTCTGTGGTCGCGAAGACGACGGCGACATCACCTTGCACCAAGACGGTTCTCTCGCTGATGGTTTGACCAACCATCTTCAGTCGCAGGATGCTCGCGACAAATGCATCCTTGCCAACGGTCGTCCCGTCGCTCCGATTGAGCACGAACTGATCGTCCACGATCCGGCGCAGCGCCAGTTCATCACGGCTGAGTTCGGCCGCGACATATGCATCTTCAACCGCAAGAACCGCTTGAGCCTCCGCCGAGTAATTCTGCGCTGTAGCCGGCGCTGCGACCGCCCAAACACATAACGCCGCCGCAAGAATCCTGATCGCTCTCATGCCGATTGTCCTACGCCATTGAGGGCGAGCTTGCTGCCATCGCGCTGTGTCCGCAATGGGTGGTGGGCTCAACCGGTGACCGCAACCTGCCCCTCGATCTCATGGCGAGACGATCGCCGGTCTGCAAGAGATCGATGGGGGAGTGTCGACGCGGGCGCGCGCGCCCGCTTAGGGAGTAGGGCGTAGGGAATAGGGAGTAGTTCGACCGGCGCACACCGTCGGCGCCGCGCCTACCCTTTGCTACTCCCTACCTCCCTACGCCCTACTCCCTAGTAATCCGGCCCACCCGGGAACATGTGCATGTAGGGCTGCGCCTCGGCGATCACGCGCTGGAACGACGGTCGCGTCTCCAGCCGGTCGTAGTAGGCCTGCAGCGCCGGGCGGTCGCCCCAGGCGTGGCAGAGCCGGGCGTAGAACAGGGACGGGCTGGCGCTGACGTCGGCCAGGGAATAGGCCTCGCCGGCCGCCCAGGTCCGGCCGTCGGACAGGGTCGCCTCCAGCCAGCTGTAAGCCTTGTCCAGCAGGGCCCGCGCCTCGGCGACGCCGAACGGGTCCCTGGCGCCTTCGGGACGGATGACCTCGAACACCAGCCGCCCCTGCGGCGTCATCACATAGTTGTCGAAGAACCGGTCGAGGAAGCGCGCCGTCAGCGCAGTGTCGGGATCGGCCGGGATCAGGCCGGCGCCCGGATAGTGGCGGTCGAGGTATTCGATGATGATGCTCGACTCGACGACGGTCTCGCCCCGCGCCTCATCGCGCAGCAGCGGCATCTTGCCGATCGGCCAGCGCTGCATGAACTCCACGATCGGCCCGTCCTCCGCGCCGAACTGGATCATCTCGAAGGTGAACGGCGTCCCCGCCTCATAGAGCGGGATCAGCGCCTTCCAGCAGTAGGACGACAGCGGGTGAGCGAAGAGGCGCAGGGTCATGGGCGGGCTCGTAGTATTTTAGTAAAGCGTTTACTTTAGTGTTTGAGTGGGCGTCGGTCAAGCTAGGGAGTAGGGAGTAGGGAGTAGGGCGATGGCCAGACCGCAAGCACGGCGCAAGCCCACCCTTGCTACTCCCCACGCCCTACGCCCTACTCCCTTTCCACCTCACTCCCAGCCGCGAACCCACCCCCATGCCCCTCCCCTCGATCTACGCCACCCACCGCCTCGTCCCGGCCAAGACCTTCGACGACCTGAAGGTCGGCGACCGCTATCCCCTGCCCTCGCGCACCCTCGGCGACGGGAACTTCGTCGCCTTCCAGGCGGTCAGCCTCGACAACCACCCGATCCACTACGACGTCGAATACTGCCAGGCGCTGGGCCATCCGGGGCCGCTGGCGCATGGGCTGCAGGTGCTGTGTTTCACCGCGGCCGGCGCGGGCCTGTTCCCGCACGAGATCGGCGACGCCCTGCTGGGGATGATCGAGGTGCGGGCGAAGGTGCTGAAGAGCGCCTATCCGGGCGACACCCTTTATCCGGCGCTGGAGATCATCGAGCTCAAGCGCCAGCGCACCACCGGCGTGGTGACCATGGCCGCCACCGTGACCAACCAGAAGGGCGAGCTCGTGCTGGATGGGCAGCATGTGTATTTGCTGCGGCTTTAGGGAGTAGGGAGTAGGGAGTAGGGAATAGGGAGTGGCCCGGCGTCAGCGCCGCGCGCAGACCAGACTACTCCCTACTCCCTACTCCCTACTCCCTATTCCCTACTCCCTGCTTGACCGACCCAACGGCAGCGGCATCTTCTCCCGTCAAAAATCAGGGAGACAGACCATGGGCGCCGACGGCCGCAAGAGCATCTTCATCACCGGCGCCGCCAGCGGCATCGGCCTGGCTACGGCCAAGCGGTTCGCGCGGGAAGGCTGGTTCGTCGGCCTGGCCGACATCGACGCCACCGGCCTGAAGCTGGCCCAGGGTGCGATCGGCGCCGGCAACTGCAGCACCCACAAGCTCGACGTCCGCGACCGCGCCGCCTGGAAGAAGGAAATCGCGGCCTTCGCCAAGGCGACCGGCGGGCGGCTCGACGTGCTGCTCAACAACGCCGGCATCGCCAACTACGGCTTCTTCGAAGACCAGACCGACGACGAGATCGACCGCCAGATCGACATCAACATCAAGGGCGTCTCCAACGGCGCCCGGGCCGCCGTCGAACTGCTGAAGGCGACGCCGGGCTCGACCCTGATCAACGTCGCCTCCTGCGCGGGCCTGTTCGGCGCGCCGAAGATGGCCATGTACTGCGCCACCAAGTTCGCGGTGCGCGGGCTTTCAGAGGCGCTCGACATCGAGTTCAGCCGCTTCGGCGTGGCCGTGCGCTGCATCATGCCCTGGTTCGTCGACACGCCGATCCTGCAGGCCGGCTCGGCGGGCTCGAACGAGAACATCGCCGACGCCATCCGCGCCGGCGGGTCGGAGGTCTACACCGTCGAGGAAGCCGCCGACGTCGTCTGGCGCTCGCTGCAGGCCAGCGAGGTCCATTCCATCGTCGGCAAGGCGGGCAAGCAGCTGCGCTTCGCCACCCGCTTCATGCCGGGCTCGCTCAGGAAGCGGATGAAGGCGTCGCTGCAGGCTTGACGGACGTTTCGGCCGACGGCTCGTGACGCGGCGCGGAAGCCGGTTCAGACGACTTGCCCGCCGGACCGCCGATCGCCCGGTCCTGGATCGTGATCTCGGCCGGCGCCTGGGCGGTGGCGGCGATGAACACCGCGTCGCTGGACGGCGAGAGCGTCGTGTACGGCACCGGGCCGGCGGGACTGGCGCCCATGCTGGCGTAGACCGGACGGTCAGCGGAATCCGGACCTGAGCGGTCGGGCGCGCGATCAAAGGCGCCCGGCGCGCCACCCCGCCCGCCGAAGCGGTAGAAGATGTGCAGACCGACTTGGCCGACGCGCACCAGGCGCGGACCCCAGCCCGGCGAGACGTTGATGGTGTGGAAATGGGTCGCGTTGCCGACCTCGGTCATCACCCCGCCCGACAGGGCGCGGGCGGCGACCCGCTCGGCGCGGTTCCAGGCGCCGGGCTCGCGGCGTTTCCGCATCGAGCCGTCGCAGGCGAAGCTGAACTGGCAGGTCCTGCCGCCATAGGCGCCCTGGAACACCACGCCGCAGACCGTCTTGGGGAAGGCCGGGTGCCGCGCGCGGTTCAGGACCACCTGGGCCACGGCCGCCTGGCCGGCCGGGGTCTCGCCGCGGGCTTCGAAATAGACCGCCTGGGTCAGGCACTCGAGGTCGCGGGAATCGTCCAGCGCGCCGTTGAGGCGGAACGGCTCGGCCGCGGGATTGAACGGCCCGCCGAAGCTGGCCCGCAGCAGCAGGTTCTCGGTCGCGGGCCGCGTCGGCGCGCTGCGCTCGAGACGGGCGGCGAACAGGGCGGCCTGACGGTCGCGTTGGGCGCCGCCGGCGCTGGTGAAGGGGTCGTGACGCCGGGCGACGGCCATGGCCGAGGGATCCATTCCGTCGACCATCCGTTCCAGAGAGGCGTCGGAATAGCTGCCCGAGACGACACCGGCGATCTGCGAGACGCGCTGGTGCTGGTCGGCGGCCTGGGCCATGCCGCCGAGAAGGTAGGCGCCGCCGACGATTGCGCCGCAGGCCGAGCCTACGAGCGTTCCGGTCAAAGCGACGCTCATCAGCGCGCGCACGGGTGCGCGCGTCTGGGAATTGAATGACAAGAGTTTCGTGTCCTGTGCGACGAGAGCGGAACGCCCCCCGACAATCTCACCCTGTCAGCCCGGTTTTCTGGTCCGGAGCGGCCTGACAAAGTGGGGATTCGACCGGTTCACGAAATGGCCGAAATCCGACTTGTGGACGGCCTTATGACCCAAAGCGCCACGATTCGCAAGAGAATGCTGCAATGCAGCATCGTCCTCCAGAAAGGTGATCCGGGACCTGATTGAGGTTCTCTTGAGATTCAACAGGTTGTGCAGAGTCGAGCCGGTCGTTGCGGTGCGACGAATTCTCGCGGTGCGGGCGGTGCGGAACCGCCTCTTCCTGCGTTCGTTGAACGGCTACAGGCCCGATTGCCGGGCGTTCTGACGAGGCTGCCGCCATGCGTATCCGTTCCACCGCCACCCTGGCCCTGATCGCCTTCGCGGGCGCCGGCCTCGCCGCCTGTGGTCACAACATGGAACAGCGCGTCGCGACCGGAGCGATCGCCGGCGCCGTGGTCGCCGGACCGCCGGGCGCGGTCGTTGGCGCGGCCACCGGCGCGGTCATCAACGAGGCCGACAAGCCCAAGCGCTGATCCCGGGCGTTGCCAGGCCGGCGATCCGGAGTCACCCTCCCGACCTGATCGTTTCAGACGGAGTGACGAGGATGAAGCACAGCGTTCGACTCCTGATCGCCGCCACCCTGGCCCTCGGCGCCGCGACGCCCGCCGTCGCCAGCGACCTGCTCTATCCGGGCGGGGCGCTGCTGACCGAGGGCGTGGCCGGAAAGCCCTACTGGGCGATCCAGGCCCGCTGCGCCGGCCTCTACGGCGCCACCAGCAACTACTACGCCGAAAAGGGTGACGCCGCTGAAGCCGAAGCCGCCAAGGCGCTCGGCGTCACCTTCTTTCGTCAGGCCCTCGACCGCCTGATGCAGGATCGTGGCGTGCCGCGCGCCGCGGCCATCGAGGCCTTGAGCCCCGGCGTGGTCGCCGGACGCAGCGAGGGCCTCTCAGCGCTCGCCGACGGCGGCGATGGTCCCGCCTCGGCGTGGAACTTCGCCCGCAGCGTCTGCCTCGACGTCCGCGACGCCTACGCCGCCTTGTAGTCGCGCCTTGACGGCGGCGCGCAGGCGGGCCTGATTGCCCGCTCGGTCGCCTTCGGGGTTCAGCATGCGTATTCGTCCGGTTCTGGTCGCCCTGTCGCTTCTGGGGGGCGCCGTGATCGCGGGTCCGGCCTCGTCCCAGTCCATCGGGCGGCAGATGGACCTGCTGCGGCTGGAGCAGGAAGCGGGCGACGCGGTCTCGGCTCTCATCGACAGCGACTTCAAGACCTGCGAAGCGAAGCTCCCGGCCCTGCGCGCGCTGATGGCCGACCCCCGCTTCGACCGGATGCGCGCCGAGGTCCGCCGCCCCTTCCTCTTCTCGGTGATCATCTGCAGCGAGATCAAGGACAAGCCGCTGGGCCTCGCCGCCGCCGCGAAGCTCGAGCCGATCGCCGTCGAGCCGATGGAGGTCGGGGCGGTCCTGACCATCCAGATCTCGGACGCCCTCGAACGCGACGCCATGGCCGAGGCCACCCGCCGCTTCCTCAAGATGCTGGACACCCAGCCGGACGTCGTCGCCAGCTGGCGGCCCGGCATGATCTCCCCCTTCACCGACTATCTCGATGACGAGCCCAACCTTGCCCTGACCGCGCTCCAGCGGATCACCGGCTTCGCCTGGAAGAACCCCGACTCCGCCCGCGCCGCGAAGAACGAATGGGGCCTCGCCTATGGCTGGCAGCTGGGCGACGCAGGCCGCACCGCTGATGCGGCGAAGGCGGTGGCCGAGGCCGATGACCCCCGCGTGCTGATGTACATCGCCGGCGACCGGCGCTTCAGCGAAGTCTGGACCAACGCCGGCCGCTTCGACTGGATCGCTCTGGAGGAGGCGAGCCTGGACCGCGCCCGCGCCGAGATCGCCGCCGAGCCGGAAAAGCTCGCGCCCGTGCGGGATGTGCTCTCGTCCCTGCGTGCGCTCGGCCGCTATGACGAGGCAATCCAGACCGGCCAGGCCTATCGCGCGCGCCTGCAGGACGGCGAGGCGTTCAGCGACCGCGAGGAACAGGGCGAATGGATCCTGATCCTGCTGGCCCAGTGCCTGCTCGACACCGGTGATGTGGCGGAAGGCGAAGCTGTATTCAACGAGGCCATCGGCGGAGAAGACGGCGGCGAGCCGGCCACGGACGCGCGGATGAACTGGGCCGGCCGCCTGCTCGACCTGTCCCGCCCGCGCGACGTGCTGAAGGTGCTGGACGGCCTCGACCTCGACTATGTCACCGACTACGGCGAGGCTTGGATCGACTCCCAGCGGGCCTGCGCCCTGAGCGACATCGACCAGAAGGCGGCGGCCGCCATGCTGGAGACGCTGCGGGCCCGCAAGGACGACAATCCCGGCGCGCTCAGCCAGGCGCTGCTCTGCATGAACCGCCTCGACGAAGCCGCCGCCCTGCTGATCTGGCGGCTACAATCTCCCGAGCACCGCAGCGGCGGCCTGGACCCTTTCTGGGTCTCGAAGGCTCCGCCGGTCATCCCGCCCTGGCTGGCGACCTTCGAGGCCCGCCGCCAGGCCCTGATCGCCCGCCCCGACGTCCGCGCCGCCCTCGACAAGGTCGGACGCCCGGTCACGACCCCGCTGGCCGGCGACTACTGGGGCGGGTTCTAGCGTCGCTTCGGCGGATACAGCGTCCCGTCCCTGTGCCGGTAGCCTTCGTCGCCCGGCCGGATGATAAGGTCGATGTCGGGATAGTCGACGTGCTCGGTCGCCGGGTTGGTCGGATTGCCCACCTGCAGCAGCACAGCATCCGCGCCGGAGCGGTTCTGGATGTGGTGGCCGTTCTCGACCCCGGCCTTCCAGGCGGCGCAGTCGCCGGCGCGCAGCACGGTTTCGCCCGCGTCCTCGACCAGCACCACCTCGCCGGAGACCACCCAGACGAACTCGTCCTCGTCCAGATGCCAGTGCCGCTGGCTGGACCACTGCCCGGCCGGCAGGGTCAGCAGATTGACCCCGACCAGCGTCAGCCCGGCCGCGTCGGCCAGTTCCAGCCAGGAGCGTTGCAGGCAGGGCTCGTCATAGGGACGCGGATAGCCGGACCCGCCGCGTCGCGGCGCTGTGGCGAGATCGATCTTGGGCATGCGAACTCCTTTGGCGGGAAGGCGAAATCGGGGTCGCCATTCTAGACGATCCCCCCGAGCCACAAAGCCTACGAGCCCAGACTGCTGACAGCGGGTTGTCATCAGGGCGACAAGCGCCGCGCGGCGTGTAGTGTGCAGCGATGTCCGGCCAGACCCTCAACCTGCGCATCACCCTCGTCGCCCCGCCGGCGGGCGTCCTCTATTCGCTGCAGGAAGGCGATGACCTGCCGGTCGGCAAGGTGCTGTCGGACGGCGGCGACCTGTCGCTGGACGTCAGCGTCCGGTTCGTCGAGGACCACAAGGGCGTGCGCTACCTCGGGCCGTTCGTGAAGAACCAGGGCGGCCGGCGGTTCGTCTATTTCCGCATCGGAGCCAGCGCCGGCCAGCATGGCTCCCCGTGGTCCCGACGCGGCAAGGTCTGGTTCGAAGATCTGCCCGAGGACCTCGCCCGCGAGGCGGCCCGCACCGGCGCCCGACTGGAGGCCCGCTTCCCGGGCACAGGCAAGGACGGAACGCCCGCCTGCGCCACGGTGCGCCCGATCGGCGGCTGGCGCACGGCGGCATGAGCGCCTCCCCTGCGCCGGTGGATCCCACGGACCGGATCGCCTCGATCGACGCCCTGCGCGGCGTGGCCCTGATCGGCATCCTGTTGATGAACATCGTCGGCTTCGGCGGACCGCTCGATCCCAGCCGGCCGATCGGTCCACCGACGCTGGGCGATCCCGACTGGCAGGTCTGGATCGTCGCCACGACCCTGGTCGAGGGGACCATGCGTGGCCTGTTCTCGGTGCTGTTCGGCGCCGGGATGCTGCTGTTCCTGCGCGAAACCCATGCGGGGGAGCGCGACGGCCGGCGCGGCCCCTTCCTGCGCCGCTCGGGCTGGCTGGTGCTGTTCGGCGTCATCAACGGCACCCTGCTACTGTGGCCGGGCGACATCCTGCTGATCTACGGCCTGGCCGCCTTCGCCCTGCTGCCGTTCGCGCGGGCGACGCCCAGGACGCTGCTGCGGCTGGCCGTCGGCGGCCTCGCGGTGGTGTCGGTCTGGTCGCTGCTGACCAACATGCCGGCGATGCCGGGCGAACTGCTGTCCCGGACCTCCGAAGCCTGGATCGGCGAACAGGCCATCCGCCTGGGCGACTATCCGACGGTGCTGGCCTGGATGTCGGCGACGACGCTGGACTGGACGCTCGATCCGTCCTTCGTCTGGTGGATCCTCGAGGCCTGGACCTTCATGCTGATCGGCATGGCCTTGCTCCGCACCGGCGTACTCGACGGCAAGGCCGGGTTCCGGGTCTATCGACAGCTGGCGCTTGTCGGCCTCGGCGTCGGACTGCTGCTCAATGCCGCCCAGACCTGGGCGATCTGGAACAACAACGGCGGCGAGCTGCCCTGGACGGCCCTGACCGATCAGGTCGGCCGCCTGGCCCTGACGCTCGGCTGGATCGGCCTGTTTCACCTCGCCTGGCGCGGCGGGCGGCCCCGCTTCCTGTTCGGGCCGCTGTCAGCGCTCGGCCGCGTGGCCCTGACCGGCTACCTGGCCCAGAGCGTGATCTGCGGGCTGATCTTCTCGGGCTTCGGCCTCGGCCTGTGGGGCAAGCTCGGCTGGCCGCAGATGTGGCTGCTCGCCGCACTGATCATGACCGGCGAGGCGCTGTTCGCCGTGGTCTGGTTGCGACGATTCCGCTTCGGCCCGATGGAATGGCTCTGGCGCAGCCTGACCTGGGGCCGCCGGCAGCCGATGCGGGTCTAGCCCCCAAATCTCGCCCTCGCCTCTTGTCAAAGCCGGTCCCGATGTCGAAGGTCCGGGGACGCGTTTGAGTTGCCGCCGCGGCGGCCAGGGGGAATTCCATGCACATCCGGATCAAGGCCGCTCTGGCCCTGCTGGCCGCTGTTCTGCTCGGCGGCGCTTGGACCCTGGCCGGGGCGAACGAGCCGGTCGCGCCGCTGCCCTCGCTGGCCGAACCCGCGCTGTCGCCGGACGGCTCGGAGATCGCCTTCGCCTCGGGCGGCGACATCTGGACCGTGCCGAGCAAGGGCGGCCAGGCCCGCCTGCTGGTCACTGACCGGGCCACCGAGTCGCGGCCGCTGTATTCGCCCGACGGGACGCGGCTGGCCTTCGTCTCGACCCGCAGCGGCGCGGCCAATCTCTACATCCTGACCCTGGCGACCGGGAAGGTCACCCGGCTGACCTATGCCGACGCCAACGAGGCGCTCGACGGCTGGTCGCGCGACGGCCAGTGGATCTACTTCACCTCGGGCGTGAACGACGTCCAGCGGCAGGGCGACATCTTCCGCGTCAGCGCCGCCGGCGGCGTGCCGCTGGAGGTCAGCAACGAGCGCTATCTCAACGAATTCCAGAGCGCGCCCTCGCCCGACGGCAAGTCCGTCGCCCTGATGGCCAAGGGCATCAGCAACGGCCAGTGGTGGCGTCACGGCAGCAGCCACATCGACCAGACCGAGCTGTGGCTGAAGCCGATCGCGGCCGGCGCCCCCTACCAGCAGCTGCTCCCGTCCGGCGCCCGCCACGCCTGGCCGATGTGGCGGCCGGACGGCGGCGCGCTCTGGTACATGAGCGACGAGGGCGGCGCCGAGAACCTCTGGAAGCTGACGCTCGGCGGCAAGCCCGAGCAGGTGACCCGCTTCACCGACGGCCGGCTGCTGTGGCCGACGGTCGCCTATGACGGCAGGACCATCGTCTTCGAGCGCGGCTTCGCGATCTGGTCGCTGGACACGGCGACCGGCAAGGCGACCCAGGTGCCGGTCTCCCTCCAGGGCGCTCCCGCCGCCTCGGGCGAAACGCGCCTGACCCTCAACGACTTCAACGACATGGTCCTGTCGCCGGACGGCAAGAAGATCGCGGTGATCGCTCACGGCGAGCTGTTCGCCACCACGGCCAAGGACGGCGGCCCGGCCCAGCGGGTCACCCGCACGGTCGGCCGCGAGCGCGACCCGGTCTGGTCGCGGGACTCCAAACGCCTCCTCTACGTCTCGGAGCGCGGGCAGTCGGCCAACCTCTACCAGTACGATTTCGCGACGGGCGTCGAGCGGGCCCTGACGACCGGGACGGCCCGCAACACGGTTCCGGCCTGGTCGCCGGACGGCAAGATGATCGCCTACATCCGCGGCGGCCTGGAGCTGCGCGTCATCACCCTCGGCAGTGACGGCGGGGTGGCGAAGGACGTCGCGATCTACAGCGGCGCGCTGGGCGGGTTCGAGGACGGGACGCCGGTCTGGTCGCCCGACAGCCGCTGGCTGGCCTTCACGGTCACCGACCGCAAGGCGTTCGACAACATCCATGTGATCCCCGCGGCCGGCGGCACGGCCCGGCCGATCAGCTTCCTCGCCAACGGCCAGACGGGCGGCCGCATCGCCTGGTCGCCTGACGGGAAGTACATCCTGACCGACACCAGCCAGCGAAGCGAGGAGGCGCGCCTGCTGCGCATCGACCTGCTGCCGAACACGCCCAAGTACCGCGAGGACGCGTTCCGCGAGCTGTTCCGCCCCACCCCGAGCAGCCCCGAGACCACGCCGCCGGCGTCCGACACGCCGCTGGCCGAAGAGCCCGCGCCGGTCCCCGCTCCCGCCAAACCCGGCAAGGCCGCGGCGACCCCGGCCAAGCCCGCGACCAAGCCGGTCCCGCCGGTGAAGATCGTCTTCGAGGGCATCCGCGAGCGCGCCTCGTTCCTGCCGCTGGGCATGGATGTCGGCGGCCCGATCATCAGCCCCGACGGCAAGACCCTGCTGTTCGCCGCCTTCCAGGCCGGCGCGGTCAACTACTACACCTTCAATCTGGATGAGCTGGCCAAGGAGCCGCCCGTTCCCGTCCAGCTGACCTCCAGCCGCAAGTCCAAGGGCGCGGCGGTGTTCACCCCGGACTCCAAGTCAGTGTTCTACCTCGACGACGGTTCGGTCATCTCGACCCCGGTCGAGAGCCCCAAGCCCAAGCCGCTGCCGGTCACCGCCGAGATGGAGGTCGACTTCGACACCGAGAAGACGGTCGTCTTCGACCAGGTCTGGGGCATCCTCGACCGCGGCTTCTACGACCCGAAGTTCCACGGCGCCGACTGGAAGGCCATGCGGACGACCTTCGCCCCCTACATCGCCGGCGCCCGCACGGGCGACGAGCTGCGGCGCATCCTCAACCTGATGATCGGCGAGCTGAACGCCTCCCACACCGGCATGCGCGGCCCCGACGCCAGCAGCGCGCCGGGCCGGGTCGGCGATCTCGGCCTGCGGTTCGACCGCGAGGCCTACGAGGCCGGCAAGGGCCTGCTGATCAAGGAAGTCATCACCCTGGGCCCGGCCTCGATCGAAGGCAGCATCAAGCCGGGCGAGACCCTGGTCGCGGTCAACGGCGAAAGGCTCGCGCCCGGCGTCAGCCTCGACCGCGTGATGCGCGGCCAGACCGGCAAGCGGGTGGTCCTGACCATCGGCGCGGCTGGCGAGGCGGCGAAGACCCGCGAGGCCGTGGTGCGGCCCGTCTCGGTCGGCGTCGCCTCGGGCCTGATCTACCGCCAGTGGGTCGCCGACCGCCGCGCCTATGTCGAACGCGTCAGCGGCGGCAAGCTCGGCTACGTCCACATCGCCGACATGGGCGACGCCTCGCTGCAGCAGCTCTACATCGACCTCGACGCCGAGAACCAGGGCCGCCAGGGCGTGGTCATCGACCTGCGCAACAACAACGGCGGCTACGTCAACGGCCACGCGCTCGATGTCTTCACCCGCCGCAACTACCTGATGATGACGGCCCGCGACCGCTTCCCGGTGCCCAGCCGCCAGAACCTCGGCCAGCGGGCCCTCGGCCTGCCGACGGTGCTGGTGATCAACGAGAGCTCGCTGTCCGACGCCGAGGACTTCACCGAGGGCTACCGCTCGCTCGGCCTCGGCAAGGTGGTCGGCAAGCCGACGGCCGGCTGGATCATCTACACCGGCTCCCGCAGCCTGATCGACGGCTCCTCGGTGCGCCTGCCGTTCATCCGCGTCGAGGACCTGCGCGGCCAGAACATGGAGGGCACCCCCCGCCCCGTCGACATCGACGTCGCCCGCCCCCTCGGCGAAACCTGGACCGGCAAGGATGCGCAGCTCGATGCGGCGGTGAAGGTGTTGCTGGGGAAGTAAGAGCGCTGCGATCCTCCCCACATCGTGGGGAGGGGGACCACGCGGAGCGTGGTGGAGGGGAGTCGGTGCACGGACTCCCCTCCACCGCCTCCGGCGGTCCCCCTCCCCAGCAGAGCTGGGGAGGATCGTAGCGCTCATCCCGCCACCCTGCTGACACTCCCCTGTCAGCAGGCGCCCCTAGCCTTCGCGCCGCCGCCGCCCTACCTTCCTGTTCATGGCCCGTTCCCCGCAGAGACCGGCAGGCGTCGAGGACGTCTCCGCCGCCTTCATCCATGATCTGGCCAACGCCGCCACGCCGCCGATGTGGGCGCCGCACCGGCCAGCGCGCCCGCCCAAGTCCGAGGGCGGCCGCCGGTTCAACCTGGTCAGCGACTACAGCCCCGCCGGCGACCAGCCGACGGCCATCGCCGACCTCGTCGCGGGCATCAACGAGCGCGAGCATGACCAGGTGCTGCTGGGCGTCACCGGCTCGGGCAAGACCTTCACCATGGCCAGCATCATCGCCGCGACCCAGCGTCCGGCCCTGATCCTCGCCCCGAACAAGACCCTCGCGGCCCAGCTCTACAGCGAGTTCAAGAGCTACTTCCCGGACAACGCGGTCGAGTATTTCGTCAGCTACTACGACTACTACCAGCCGGAGGCCTACGTTCCGCGCACGGACACCTTCATCGAGAAGGACTCCAGCCGCAACGAGCAGATCGACCGCATGCGCCACGCCGCCACCCGTGCGGTGCTGGAGCGCGACGACGTGATCATCGTCGCCTCGGTCAGCTGCATCTACGGCATCGGCTCGGTCGAGACCTACACGGCCATGACCTTCGAGCTGGCGGTCGGCCAGAAGCTCGACGACCGCCAGCTGGTCGCCGACCTGGTCGCCCAGCAGTACAAGCGCAACGACGCCAGCTTCGAGCGCGGCACCTTCCGCAAGCGTGGCGACACGATCGAGATCTTCCCCGCCCACTACGAGGACCGCGCCTGGCGCATCGGCCTGTTCGGCGACGAGGTCGAGACGATCCAGGAGTTCGACCCGCTGACCGGCCGCAAGACCGCCGACCTGCCCAGCGTGAAGATCTACGCCAACAGCCACTACGTCACGCCGCGCCCGACGCTCAACCAGGCGATCACCCACATCAAGGCCGAGCTCAAGGAGCGCCTCGACTGGATGATCGCCAACGGCAAGCTGCTGGAGGCCCAGCGGCTCGAACAGCGCACCCGCTTTGACATCGAGATGATCGAGACCACGGGCAGCTGCGCCGGCATCGAGAACTACAGCCGCTACCTGACCGGCCGCCGGCCGGGCGAGCCGCCGCCGACCTTCTTCGAATACATCCCCGACAACGCCCTGCTGTTCACCGACGAGAGCCACCAGACGGTGCCGCAGATCGGCGCCATGTACCGCGGCGACTACCGCCGCAAATGGACCCTGGCCGAGTACGGCTTCCGCCTGCCCAGCGCGCTCGACAACCGCCCGCTCAAGTTCGAGGAGTGGGAGGCGATGCGGCCGCAGACGGTCCACGTCAGCGCCACGCCCGGCCCGTGGGAGATGGACAAGGCCGGCGGCGTCTTCGCCGAACAGGTCATCCGCCCGACCGGCCTGATCGACCCGCCGGTCGAGGTCCGCCCGGTCAACAAGGACGGCGCCAGCCAGGTCGACGACGTCATCGCCGAGGCCCGCGACTGCGCGGCGAAGGGCTACCGCACCCTGGTCACGGTCCTCACCAAGAAGATGGCCGAGGACCTCACCGAATACATGCACGAGCAGGGCCTGCGCGTGCGCTACATGCACAGCGACGTGGACACGCTCGAGCGCATCGAGATCATCCGCGACCTGCGCCTGGGCGCCTTCGACATCCTGGTCGGCATCAACCTCCTCAGAGAAGGCCTCGACATCCCCGAGTGCGGCCTGGTCGCGATCCTCGACGCCGACAAGGAGGGCTTCCTCCGCTCGGAAACCTCCCTGATCCAGACCATCGGCCGCGCCGCCCGCAACGTCGACGGCAAGGTGATCCTCTACGCCGACCGCATCACCGGCAGCATGGAACGCGCGATGGGCGAGACCAGCCGCCGCCGCGAGAAGCAGCACGCCTGGAACCTGCAGCAGGGCATCACGCCCGAGAGCATCAAGAGCCGCATCAAGGATATCCTCGCCTCGCCATACGAGCGCGGCGACCGCGTCAACGTCGACGTCGGCGTGGCCGAGGACGCGCGGCCGTTCCTGGGCAGCAACTTCCAGGCGACGCTACGCGACCTGGAAACGAAGATGCGCGAAGCCGCGGGCAACCTCGAGTTCGAAACCGCCGCGAGACTGCGCGACGAGATCAAGCGCCTGAAGATGATGGACCTGGAATTCGCCAACGACCTGATGACCGGCGAGGGCGAGACGGCGGACAAGGCTGCGCCGATGCGCGAGCGGAAGGCGGCGCGGGCGGAGGCGCAGGAGCGGTTCAGGAAGGGGCGGTTGTAGGCCCGACAATCCTCCCCACACCGTGGGGAGGGGGACCACGCGGAGCGTGGTGGAGGGGTGTCGCCGCAATGGCCCGCCTTCGGCTTCCGTGGTAGCCTGATCCCCATGACCGCGCTGAAAGTCACCCTCGATGCGCCCCTCGGCCGCTTTGTCGAGGACCAGATCGCCTCCGGCGCCTATCCGGACGCGGAAGCCGTGGTTCGCGCCGGACTGACGGCGCTCAGAACCGAAGCCGCCCGGATCGAGCGCTTCCAGGCGCTCGCGCGCGAAGGCGTCGCCGACATGGCGGCCGGCCGGTTCGAAACCGTCGACGACCTCGGCGGCTGGCTCGACCGGATCGAAGCCGAACTGGACCCGGCGCCCGCTCCCCGGTGACAACGCTCCGCTTCACGGCGTCTGCGCGCCGCGACGTGGCGAACGCCTTGACCCAAAGCGGCGAGCAGTTCGGTAGCCTCCAGCGGCGCCGCTACAGGCTCCTGCTGGAACAGGCCTTCTCCGATCTCGCCGAGAACCCGCGCCGCCCGGGCGTCCGCGACGACCCGCACTTGCCCGCCGATCACCGCCTCTACCCCGGGTTCAGGAAGGGAAGGCTGTAGGGGGGAACACCTCAACCGGCCCGATGATATCCTTGTCGGTCAACACAACTTCCTCTTCCTTCAGACCTGACTCCAGTCTTAGCCGATCTGAAAGTTTAACGAGGTCAACGAGATACCCCTCGCACACCGCAAGTGCGTCCCTTCCGGTCTCCACATATTGTCGGTAGGCCTCGAGAGATGTCTTGATTGGCAAGCCATCCCCGCCATCCGGGCGTTCGGGCCTCCTGACGGAGCCGTCGGCCTGCAGGAGCGCTAGGTGAAGCGTGGCGATGTAGTCCTTTTCTGCGCCTGCCAATGCCCGCAGCTGGCCGAAATGAAATTCTTGGCTCTCAGCTATCGGAGCCGCATGAACAACTTCATCTCGAAGCGCTCCGAGTTGAAAAAGCCAACCACCTTCCCTCGAACTTTCATGAATGTACCTTAGGAGGTCGCTGGCTTCGGCATTGGTCTTTCGAATTAGCTTTGAATGACGCGTTACGCCGTCGCCTTCACCCAATATGACGCGCCAAGTAAATTCGGAAAGCACGTCCCTGAACGCCCCGGCGTCGCTAAGGTAAGCATGTACTGCCGCGTCGATGTGGACAGTCCATTGATTGGAGAAGTTGTGACCAATCTTGACCGAAGTTCGCATAAGAACGGCTTGCCGAAGGCAGGAATTGTACGCCTCGCTTATCTCCCTAAGGCGCATCGGCAGTAGCCTTAGATAAGTGCGGATTTTCCCAGAGAGTTCTTTTACACGCCAGTTCTTCGCATTCGCCGCCGCGTGCCTAACTCTACTCCAAGCCCGCTCCCCTTCCATCGCGTAGAAGCCGGACCCCATACAGAACGCTTCGAAATCAGGAGGACTGAGTTCGACGCGGTCATGATTGGTCAGAAAGTCCACTCCGATGACCCGGAACCCTATCGTCTCCAGTTGACGATAGAGGTCTGAGTAAGGAGGGGTCTTTAGACGCGCGAAGACATAGGTCTCTGAAACACCCACCAGGACTTCATCCTGGTTTAGGTCGATGGCTCGAAGCCCCCCACCAAGATGTACGATACGTAGGGCGGGTACCTTAGATCGCATTGGGTTGCTGTCTGACATGGCTCCCTTTCCATCAGATCACGGGCAAGTACAACGCTGCCTTGCATCGCACCTTTCATAACTCAAACATGCGAGTTGGAAGCAGGGCCTCACCGGCCTAGCCAGCCCCCCCTTCATCTCATGCCAAGACGATCGCCGGGCGGGCCAGGTTGCTCAAGGGCGCTGCGCGTCGCGGAGCGACAGGCCCGCAGGGCCTGCCCTTGACCAACCCGGACCGTCCGGCACGCTGGCCTGCATGAGATCAACGGCGATCCCCCTTCCCCCTCGATGGGGGAAGGGTCGGGGATGGGGGTGCGGCCGCTCCAGCGCGGCGAGGAGCGCCCAGGGGCTCGGCGCCGTCACCGCCTGCCCGCTGACACCCCCAACCCTGCCCTTCCCCCTCGATGGGGGAAGGGGTCCTAAGCCAACCCCACCGTCAGCGACCGCCCCAGCACCCGCGCGGCCCGCGTCAGGGTGTCCAGCGTCACATTGAATTCCTCCGGGTCGAGCACACGGGCCAGCTGGGCGCGGCTGGTGCCCATCTGTTCGGCCATTGCGGCCTGGGTCATCTTGCGCGCCTTCATCGCCTCGCGGAGCTGGAGCGCGATCACGCGCTTCACGGCCCGGGCGGTAACCTCTTCGGCGATGCCTTCCTCGCGCAGGAAGTCGTCGAGCGAGCCCAGCTCGGCAAGGTCTCTGGTCTTCACGTCGGCCATCCGGCCTCCCTGTTTCACGGGCTGAATTCCCGTTTGCGCCTGAGCGCGATGTCGATTTCGCCCCTGGGGGTCTTCTGGCTCTTCTTCACGAAGCCATGGAGCACCACGAGGGCCTCCGCATCGCTGTCGTGATAGAAGATCATCCGCGCCTCCCGATTGCTCGTCAGGCTGCTGCGGACTTCCCAAAGGCCCTGTCCGAGTGACCGGCACAGCGGCAATCCCATCGGAAAGCCGAACTGAACGGTCTTCAGATCCTCGCCGAGGATCGCCCGGTCAGGCTTGTCGAACGACCGCAGCCAGTCCTTGATGATCTCGTTGCCGGCGGGGGTTTGGTAGAAGAGTACCGAGTGCATGGAGGGTTACCCCCCTGTTCATGAGTTGGTTGGGCATCCGCGTGCTCCTCTCACAAGCATTCGTACCGCCCATAAGTACCATATTTGATACATCTGTCAATGAACGGGGCTGCCCCACCGCCCCCTTCATCTCATGGCGAGATCATCGCCGGGCGGTCCAGGTTGCTCAAGGGCGCTGCGCGTCGCGGAGCGACAGGCCCGCAGGGCCTGCCCTTGACCAAGCTGGACCGTCCGGCACGCTGGCCTGCATGAGATCAAGGGCGATCCCCCTTCCCCCTCGATGGGGGAAGGGTCGGGGATGGGGGTGCTCCGGTGGAGCCGGTTGGCCCCCGTCCACGTGAGGGCCGTCCTCCTGGACCGCGCCCGAGCCTGAACCACACCCCCAACCCTGCCCTTCCCCCATCGAGGGGGAAGGGTTCAGTCCTTCTTCCCCTTCAGCAGCGCCACGATCGCCATGGCGTGGCCGTGCCCCAGGGCGAAGTCGTCCTTGAGCCACTGGACGATCTGGCCGGCCTTGACGCCGGGGCGCAGGCCGGCGGCGTCGGCGAAGCCCTTGTCGGCGGCCATGGCCCTGAAGTCGGCCGGGGTCTTGCCGGTCTTCGCCTGGATGTTGTCGAGGTAGGCCTGAAAGCTCATCCCGTGCTCCGTCCGAAACGCCTACGCCGTCGCCCGCCGCGCCCGCGCCGCGCGGACCATCCGCCAGATGGCCGCCAGCAGCAGGATCAGCCCCAGCGGCACGAGGATCGGGGCGGCCAGGGCGATGATCACCATGGCGACGGCCAGCGCGTCCTCGACCACCGAGACGATCGGGTTGGCGAGGCCGCCGGTGGTCGCGGTGCTGGCCAGCCGCGTGCCGCTCTGGGCCGTATGGAACGCCAGCGCCGTGGGCAGGCCGATGATCAGCCCGGCGACGGCGGCGACCATCGGGTCGACCCCGACGAACACCGAGCCCGCCGCGAGGATCCCCGCCGCCGGCCGGGTGACCGTGCCCAGCAGGCTCAGGCCATGGTCGAGGATCGGGACCTTGTCGGCGACCAGTTCGATCACCGTGGCCGCGGCCAGGGCGATCAGCGCCGGATCGCTTTCCAGCCAGGCGACCTTCTCGTGCAGGTCGAGCCCGAACACATCGAACCGCGCCGCCGCGCTGACCAGCAGCAGCGGCAGGAAGGTCCGCAGCCCCGTGGCGGCGGCCAGCCCCAGCCCCAGCAGGGCCGGCAGGATCCAGGTCTGGATGAGCTCGGGCGTCGGCATGCGGGGAGGAGAGCATGCGGGAGCGGCGGCGTCATCCCCGACCTTCCTCTCCCGCGAGGGAGAGGGGGACCCGGCGGAGCAGGGTGGAGAGGGAGACGCGGTGATGGCCGTTCTGCCCGCGCCTGCATTCAACCACCGGCGCTTCCCTCTCCACCACCCTCCGGGTGGTCCCCCTCTCCCTCACGGGAGAGGATTGCGCCCAAATCTCCCGCCGCCACCCCTTGTCCCGATTGACTTCCCCAGCGGCCATACCCCACTTTCGAATCCGCTCAGCGGCGCAAAGACCGCGGCCATCAGGGAGACGAATGGATGACCGGGATCGTGTCGCCGTCAGGCGGGGGTATGGGGACGCATGTCGCCGGCGAGGGACCAAGGCCCAAGGTGGGCATGGCGGTCCGGGCGATCTACGGCTTCGGATCCATCGCCTACGGCATCAAGGACAACGGTTTCCGCGTCTTCCTGCTGCTGTTCTACAACCAGGTGGTCGGCCTGCCGGCGGCGCTGGTGGCCTCGGCGGTGATGACCGCCATGCTGATCGACTGCCTGATCGACCCGGTCATCGGCCACATCAGCGACAACTTCAAATCCAGGTGGGGCCGGCGGCACCCGTTCATGTACGCCTCGGCCCTGCCGGTGGCGCTGTCGTTCCTGCTCTTGTGGAACCCGCCGTTCCACTGGGAGCAGATGCACCTGTTCTGGTATCTGGTGGTGGTCGCCGTGATCGTGCGGACCTTCATCACCCTCTACGAGATCCCCTCCTCGGCCATGTCCGCCGAGCTGACCACCGACTACACCGAGCGGTCGAAGATCGTCGGCTGGCGCTATTTCTTCGCCTGGTGGGGCGGCCTGACCCTGACCATCGCGATGTTCTGGTTCCTGATGAAGGGGACGCCCGAGCATCCGGTCGGCCAGCTGAACCCCGAGGCCTACGTCCGGTACGGCTACATCGGCGCGGTGCTGATGTTCCTGTCGATCGTGCTCTCGGCCGCCGGCACGCACCGGTTCATCCCCTGGATGCCGCAGGCGCCGGTCCGCGACAAGCGGCCCCTGCTGGCGGTCGGCAAGGAGGTGTTCGAGACCCTCAACATCCGCCCCTTCCTGACCATCACCGCCGTCGGCCTGGTCGCCTCCGTGGCCACCGGCGTGGGCTTCTCGCTGGCCTTCTACATCTCGACCTACGTCTGGGAGCTGACGCCGTTCTGGACCGGCGTGCTGCAGATCGACGCCTATTTCGCCTCGGCCGCGGCCCTCGCGGCGGCGCCGATGCTGACCAAGCGCTCCGGCAAGAAGAAGGCCGGCGGCGTGCTGCTGCTGTTCAGCGTGTTCATCGGCTTCCTGCCGCTGATCCTGCGCCTGATGGGGGTCTTCCCCGACAACGGCGACATGATCGGCGCGACGCAGATCCCGGTCATCGTGCCGTGGCTGTTCCTCGACGGCCTGGTGCGCGGCGTGTTCGGCATCACCGCCTCGATCCTGATCACCGCCATGCTGACCGACGTGGTCGAGTACAGCGAGCAGCGCACCGGCCGCCGGTCGGAGGGCCTGTTCTTCGCCTTCACCAGCCTGATCCAGAAGGCGGTCAGCGGCGTGGGCGTGATGGTCGCCGGCTGGATCCTGTCGGTCGTCGCCTTCCCCGTCGGCTCAAAGCCGTCCGAGGTGCCGCCGGAGATCATCGCCAAGCTGCTGATGGTCTACATGCCGGTCGTCGGCGGGCTCTACCTGCTCTCGGTGATCATCCTGCAGGCCTACAACATCACCCGCGAAAGCCACGAGGCGACCGTGAGGGATATCGAGGCCCGCGCCCAGGCCGCCGAAGACGGGGCTACGAACCCGTCTCCGTAAGGGCCGCGTAGACCAGCGTGCGAAGCTCTCGTCGGACCGGATAGGCCGACGAGGGCAGCAGCTGGGTCAGGAACACCACGGCCAGGTCCTCGACCGGATCGACCCAGAAGAAGGTGCTGGCCGCGCCGCCCCAGAAGAAGTCGCCCTTGCTGCCGGCCAGCATGGTGGCGGCGGGGTCGATGGTCACGCCGAAGCCCAGGCCGAAGCCGACCCCGGCGTAGGTCGCCTCGCTGAACAGCGACTTCGACATCTGCGTCAGGTCCTTGCCGCCGGGCAGGTGGTTGGACGCCATCAGCTGGAGGGTCTTGGGGCCGAGCAGCCGCTGGCCGTCCAGCTCGCCGCCGTTCAGCAGCATGCGGGCGAACCGCATGTAGTCGTCGGCGGTGCTGACCAGCCCGCCGCCGCCGGAGGGAAAGCCGGTCTCGGCCAGGTAGGGGCTCTCGGTCGGGTCATCGACCAGGTCAGGCAAGCCGGCCTTGACCCCCTTGGCGCCCAGCTGACCGGCGGCGTAGCAGGCGGTCAGCCGCGAGGCCTTGTCGGCCGGCACGGTGAAGCTGGTGTCGACCATCCCCAGGGGCGCGAAGATCCGCTCCTGCAGGAACTGCGGGAAGGGCGTGCCGCTGATCCTGCCGACCAGATAGCCCAGCACGTCGGTGCTGACCGAGTAGTTCCAGGCGTCGCCCGGCGAGAACTGCAGCGGGATGGTCGCCAGCTTGGCGATGAACTCGTCCAGGGTTCCGTAGCGCAGGTCCTCGGCCACCTTCAGCTTGCGATAGGCGGCGTCGATGTTGCCCTGCATCTGGAAGCCGTAGGTCAGGCCGCTGGTGTGTCGCAGCAGGTCGATGATCAGCATCGGCCGGCTCGGCGGGGTGGTCGCCCAGCCCTTCTCAGTGCCTGCTGCGAAGACGCCCAGATTGGCCCATTCGGGAATGTACTTGGCCACCGGCTCGTCGAGGGCGACCTTGCCCTCCTCGACCAGCATCATGAACGCCACCGAGGTGACCGGCTTGGTCATCGAGTAGATGCGGAACAGCGAATCCGCCTTCAGGGGCTTGCCGCGCTCGCGATCAGCCTGGCCCAGCACCGTGTCGTAGGCCAGCTTGCCGCGCCGCCAGACCTGCACCTGGGCGCACGGCAGCTTGCCGCTCTCGATGTATCGCTCGGTCAGGAACGGCGCGATCCGCGCCAAGCGTTCGGACGAAAAGCCCAAGCTTTCGGGTTTGGTCACAGCATCGTCTCCTTGCGTCGCTTTGTCCCAACTATCGAACCGTCGGTATGTCGCAACCCAAACTTTACCAAACCTGCCGCAAGGTCAGGCAAAACAAGGGTAGGGAAATGACCGGGTCAGCCGCAACCAACGCCCCGACCGAGCTGGATATTGAGGCCGCGCGCTGGTTCTTCCAGAACTCGGTCGACATTTTCGTGCTCATTCGCGGCGGTTCGATCTCGAGAATCAACCCCGCCTGGACCGAGCTTTCGGGCTGGTCCGTCGATGACACCATCGGCCGGCCGATCGAGGACTTCATCCACCCGGGCGACGAGCAGATCGTTCGCGACCTGATTGCCACGCTGATCGCCGATGGCCAGGCCCGGGCCGAGCATCGCCTCCTGCGCCGCGACGGCGAAGTCCTGTGGGTTCGGTCGCGGGTCAAGCGCGGGGCCGGCGACGCGACCATCGTGGTTCTCGAAGACGTCACCGACGAGCATCGCCGGATCGCCGACAGCGCCGACGCCGCGCGCACCAACGACCTTCTGCGCGAGGCGGCGGGCATCTTCGTCTGGCGCTTCGATCCCGAGACCGGTCTCTATGACATCGACACCGACCTCTCGCGGCCGGGCGCGCCGGGGGCGTCGGGCAGCCGGACGATCACCGCCGATGAGATGACCTCCGAAATCCACCCCGACGACCAGCGGCGGGTCGGCGAGGCCTTCTTCCACACCCTGGCGACGGGCGAGCCACGCGTCGTCGAGTACCGGCATTTCCGCGCCGGCGACAACGGATGGGCCCGCCTCAGGGCGGCCTGGCGCGGCCTGCGGCAGAGGGAGTCCGGGCGCTGGGATGTCCTGGGTCTGACGCAGGACGTCAGCGAAGTCGCCGAGGCCCGCGATGCGGCCCTGGCGGCCGCGGAGACCAAGGCGCAGTTCCTCGCCAACATCAGCCACGAGATCCGCACGCCGATGAACGGCGTCCTCGGCGTGCTTCATCTGCTGCGGGGCGAGAACCTGACGGCGGACGGACGGCAACTGCTCGAGGAAGCCGTCGGCTGCGGCCAGATGCTGGCCGAACTGCTCAACGATGTGATCGACTTCTCGAAGATCGAGGCGGGACGGCTGGAGTTTTCACCCGAGCCGACCGACCCCGTCGCCCTGATGGACAGCGTCGCCGGTCTGTTGCGCCCCCAGGCCACCGCGCGCGGCCTGTGGCTGAGCACCCACGCCGAGCCGGGACTCGACTGGGCGTCGGTCGATCCGGTGCGTCTGCGCCAGATCCTGTTCAATCTGATCGGCAACGCGGTGAAGTTCACGCTCCAGGGCGGCGTCGATGCGCACCTGAGCCGGGTCGGCAGCCGCCTGCGGATCGAGATCACCGACACCGGGGTCGGCATCGCCCCCGGCGCGCGGTCCGACCTGTTCCAGCGCTTCCACCAGGCCGACGGCTCCACGACACGCCGGTTCGGCGGTTCGGGCCTGGGTCTCGCCATCAGCCAGCGGCTGGCCGAACTGATGGGCGGCGAAATCGGCTTCGACAGCGAACTGGGCAAGGGTTCGACCTTCTGGATCGAGATCGAGGCCCCTGCGGTGCAGGCCTCCGTGGCCTCCGCCGGCCAGGCGGACGGCCTGCTCGACGGCTTGCGGGTCCTGGTGGTCGAGGACAATCCGACCAATCGCCTGATCGCCACCCGGATGCTTGAGCAGCTGGGCGCGAGCGTCGAGACCGCCGACGATGGACAGCAGGGCGTCGAGGCCGCCTCGCGGGCGACCTTCGACCTGATCTTCATGGACATCCAGATGCCCGTGATGGACGGCGTGGAAGCAACCCGCCGCATCCGGGAGCTGCCCGAGCCCGCCCGGCTGACGCCGATCCTGGCGATGACCGCCAACGCCATGTCCCATCAGACCGACTCCTACCGGGCCGCGGGGATGAGCGGCATCGTCGCCAAACCGCTGTCGCCGGCGGCGCTGGTGGCCCAGATCGTGGCCATCGTCGCGCAGTCGGAGCAGGAAGCGGCGGCCTGAGCGGCCGGATTCGGCCGCGTTGGCGTCGCAACGACCGGAACGGCCTTCCCCCACCCATACCGGGTATTCTAGATTGGTTTCCCTACAGGAGCCTTCGAGGACGCCCATGGTCTGGCCCGCCCGCAGTATCGCAGACTGTCACGCCATCCTGACGGCGCCGGGCTCCCGCTTCGAGACCGAAACAGTGCTGATCGACGGTGTCCCGACGACCGTCTGGAAAAACTGTCCGGCGACCCTGCGCGATCTGGTGACCAACGGCCGGGCCTTCGCGGCGCGGGACTTCCTCGTCTACGACAATGACCGGGCGACTTTCGAGGGTTTCCATCGCGCCGTGGCGACCCTCGCCGCGCAACTGGCCGCGGATGGAGTCGGCAAGGGCGACCGCGTTGCGCTGGTCATGCGCAACCTGCCGGAATGGCCGGTGGCCTTCTTCGCCGCCGCCAGCCTCGGCGCCATCGTCACGCCACTGAACGCCTGGTGGACGGGTGCGGAGCTGCAATACGGCCTGGCGGATTCCGGCGCGCGGGTCGCCATTGTCGATCCCGAACGGCTCGATCGGATCGTCGAGCACCTGCCCACCTGCCCGGCCATCGAGACCGTCTATGTGTGCAGGCAGGGAGGATCGCTCGCGGATCCGCGCGTCCGCCATCTGGAGTCCGTGATCGGGCCCGTGAACGGCTGGGAAGACCTGCCGGACCTGGCGTTGCCGACGACGCCGATTCTGCCGGATGATCCGGCGACCATCTTCTACACCTCCGGCACGACCGGAAAGCCCAAGGGCGCCCTCGGCACCCACCGGACCATGACGACCAATGTCATGACCACCGGCGCCGCACTGGCGCGGGCCTTCCTGCGCAGGGGCGAGACGCCGCCGGCGCCGGATCCCGCCGCGCCGCAGCGGGTGACCCTGCTGGTCGTGCCGATGTTCCACGTCACCGGCTGCTCGGCGACCCTGTGCGGCGCGCTGAACAACGGCGGACGCCTGGTGCTGATGCGCAAATGGGATCCGCTTGAAGGCATGGTCCTGATCGAGCGTGAAAAGGTCACCGCGACCGGCGGCGTGCCGACCATCGCCTGGCAGCTGATCGAGCATCCGCAACGCGCGGACTTCGACCTCTCATCGATCGAGAGCATTTCCTACGGCGGGGCGCCGTCGGCGCCGGAACTGGTGCGGCGGATCAAGGAGGTCTGGCCGAACGCCTCGGCCGGCAACGGCTGGGGCATGACCGAGACCAGCGCCACCTTCACCAACAACAATTCGCAGGACTACGAGCACCGCCCGGACAGCTGCGGCGTGGCGCCCGCTGTCGGCGAAATGAAGATCATGACGGTCGACGAACCCTTCCGGCAGCTGGGTCCGAATGAAGTCGGCGAGCTCTGGTGCAAGGGTCCGATGGTTCTGCGCAGTTACTGGAACAAGCCCGAAGCCACGGCCCAGACCTTCGTCGACGGCTGGGTCCGCACGGGTGACCTCGCGCGCCTCGATGAAGAGGGCTTCTGCTTCATCATCGACCGCGCCAAGGACATGCTGATCCGCGGCGGCGAGAACATCTACTGCATCGAGGTCGAGAACGTCCTGTACGACCATCCGGCCGTGATGGATGCGGCGCTGATCGGCATTCCACACCGCACGCTCGGCGAGGAGCCCGGCGCTGTCGTCACGCTGAAGCCCGGAGCCCGGGCCACGGAACAGGAGCTGCGCGCCTTTGTTCTGGAACGCCTCGCCGCCTTCAAGGCCCCCGTGCGGATCGCCTTCTGGCCCGAAACCCTGCCGCGCAACGCCAACGGCAAGATCATGAAGTCTGACCTGAAGACGGTCTTCGCGGAAGAGTCGGTCGCGTGACCGCCTACGTCTCCAGGACGGGCAGCGCCGCCACCGCGCGCTATGCCGCCAAGAAGGAGGCTATTCTCGACGCCGCCACGACGATCCTGAACCGCCAGGGGGTCAAGGGCATGACCCTGGCCGACGTCGCGGCCGAGGTCGGGCTGATCACGACATCGGTGACCTACTACTACCGGCGCAAGGAAGATCTGGCGGCCGCCTGCTTCATGCGGGGGGTCGACACCTTCAACGGGCTGGCGACGGAGGCCGCCGCGGTATCCGGCGCCCGGGCCCGCCTGTCGCGGTTCCTGGAGCTGTACTTCGACCTGGTCCGCCGCATCCGGCTGAAGGAGGCCCCGGCGATCGTCGCCTTCAGCGAGATGCGGGCGCTCAAGGAGCCCCTGCGCACCGAAGTCGCGGACGCTTTCAACAACCTGTTCCGCAACATCCGCGGGTTCTTCGACGATCCCGAGTTCGCGGGCCTGGACCGGCGGGACACCACGGCGCGGACCCATCTGCTGCTGGAGCAGGCGTTCTGGACCGTGACCTGGCTGCGGCGCTACGACGTCGAGGACTATCCACGCCTGAAGGACCGGATGTTCGACATCCTGTCGGGCGGGCTGGCGGTCGGCGCGCGGCCATGGGCGCCACCGGCCCTTCCGACGCCGGCCGAAGCGCGGGGCGCGGACATTTCCCGCGACACCTTCCTCGTCGCCGCGACGCGGCTGATCAATCGCAAGGGATACCGGGGCGCATCCGTTGAAGACATCTCGGCCGAGCTGAATGTCACCAAGGGCAGCTTCTACCACCACAACGACGCGAAGGATGACCTGGTCGCCGAGTGCTTCGAGCGCACCTTCAGCGTCATGCGCGATATCCAGCTGGCCGCCCGTGACCTGACCGGGGACCAGTGGACCCGGCTGGCGGCGGCCAGCGCGGCGCTGGTCGAGTTCCAGCTCTCGGATCAGGGGCCGTTGCTGCGCGCCTCGGCCATGACCGCCCTGCCCGCGGAACTCCGGCAGGAGACGGTGGAACGCTACAACCGGGTCTCGGACCGCTTTGCCGGCATGATCTCAGACGGCATCGCGGAAGGCTCGGTCCGTCCCGTCGACCCGCTTGTCGCGGCCCACATGCTGAGCTCGATGCTCAACGCCGCGGCTTCACTGGGCGCCTGGTCCCCGGGCATTGCGCCCGACGAGGCGGCGGCGCAGTTCGCCCGGCCGCTGCTGCTGGGCGTCTTCACTCGCTGACGCGGGACTTTCGTCAGAAACCCTGCGGACAAAAAGAAAGGGGCGGCCGAAGCCGCCCCTGAAGGTTAGTCCCGTGACCGGGAAGGATTAGAACTTCTTGGTCGCGCTCACCTTCCAGGTCCGACCAAGGCCGCTGGCCGTGAACGGATCGTAGTTCAGGTCCAGACGAGCAAACGGCGGCTCTTCGTCGAAGACGTTGTCGACGGAGACGACGACCGTGGTGTCCCAAGGCAACAACACCCGGTAGTCGATTTCATGGGTGATGAACTTGTCGATCGTCTTGCCCGCGCCAGTGATCGCCGCGCGCTGGTCGAGATACTCGTCGACGTAGTTGATGGTCCAGCGAACGTTTTGAGATCCGCGGGTGTATTCGACGAAACCAGACCCCTTCCACTGCGGCAGCGACGTCGGGCCAAGCTGGTAGTTGAGCAGCCCGACCGCATCGAACGCCGCCTCGACGGCGATGCCTTCGACGGTGAAGGCCGCGACACTGTATTCCTTGGTGTAGGTGACCGACGAGCCGACCCGCAGATCGCCGCCGAAGACTTCCCCGAAATCATAGTCGATCAGGAAGTCGTAGCCGGACGTCTGGACGGCCGGGCCGTTGACGACCTGGGTCCGAACCCGTGAGATCGTCGCCGTGCTGCACGCCCCCTGGAACGAGAAGCGCGATTGCAGAGCGGCGTAGGCGGCCACCCCGCAGTTCGCCGTCGACCCCCCCGGGAACATGGCGTTCACGATCGACCCCGACGGCTCGGAGATGATCGGGTTGGCGAAGTCGAAGCTCCACCAGTCGATCGTCGCCTTCAGTCCGCCCACATCAAGGATGAGGCCCGCGCTGAAGGTGTCGGCGCTTTCGGGTTCAAGGTTCGGATTTCCGAAGATGTCGATGGCCCGGAACGAACCGGCGATGAAGCTCAGCGCCGTGACGCTGCCCCCCGCCAGAGAGGTGATAGGCGGCGCGCGGAATGTGGAGCCGGCCGAACCGCGCAGGGCCAGCCAGTCGGTCATCTGCCAACGCGCCGAGATCTTCGGGTCAAACGTCGAGCCGACCGCGCCGCCGTAGTCCTCGTAACGGGCAGCGAGCTGGATCTGGAACGAATCAGCTACCGGAACGGCCAGTTCGCCGAACATCGCGTAGGAATCGCCCGAGAGGTCGGATTCGAATCCGGCCCCCAGGAACATCAGCGGCCCGTTGCGAACCGCGCAACCCGTATCCCCGTTAATCGGTGTATCGATGCACGGATTGACGTCGCCGTTGCTCAAGTTGCTGTAGTTCGACGCAAAAGTGTCGCGCCGGAACTGTGCACCCAGCGCCCAGGCCACATCGCCACCAGCCAGGGTGATCCCGGTCTTGCCCGTGAACACCGCGTCCGCCACGACTAGCGTAGTCTTCTGCTCGGTCCAGATCTTCTGGAAGAACCACCGCACGAGGTCAGGATCGTTGGCGGTGGCGGCCTGGTAGCCGGGATTGGCGACACCAGTCAGGGAATTTCCCGGAACGGAGTTCGAGAACGGGTTGAAGTAGTTGCACCCCAGCGCCGCATTGCCTGCGTTGGCGGTCCAGTTCGCCGTGTCGGCAGCCGTGCACTGGTCGGCGCTGCCCTCCAGGCTGCCGAAACCGCGCAGCGCCAGTTGGAAGCGGGAAACGACAGTGTCGTAGCCGCTGCGATAGCCGGTTTCGCCGCCATAGGTCAGGGCGAAATCCCAGGTGATGCCATTGTCGAACTCACCCTTCAGGCCGCCCGAAATGCGGAAGGCGCTATATTCGCGTTCGCCCTCGGAGGGGCCGAAGCCGAAGGCGGGGTTACCCCCGTGACCGAACGGCCTGTAGCGGACGCCCGGAATATGCACGGCCGTGGTTCCCGCCGGAAGCGTGCCGGGGAAGCCGACTGAGAAGCCGGGGTTGGTGACCGGCACATAGAAGCCTCGCAGCACCGCGGCGGTCAGGCCGGCGGCGACCGACGGACTGGTCAGGGCCGTCGGAGTCTGGAGCGCCAGATAGGACGGCGACGTGTTCCATTCGGGCACCTGGGTTTCCGCGTAGAGCATTTCCAGGTGGAACTTGGTCGTGTCGCTGATGTCAGCGTTGAGTTCGCCGTAGAACTGGAACCGGTCCTCGATTTCGACGAGGTTGTCGAACGGCGTGTAGTGGAAGTTGCAGGCTGGCAGAGCGCCGCCCACGACAAGGCCGCCCAACGCGGCGCAGCCCGTGTCGAGCTGGAACCCGGCGTTGGGGATATTGGGAGCCGCCAGGGTGATGAACGGGGCTTCCGAACTCCCCCCGGACCAGCCGCCTTGGGGGTTGTCCGCGAAGGACGTGTTGGCCCAGGAGCGTTCGGGGACCGGCAATTTTGACCGGTGTTGCATGCCGAAGGTCAACAGGACGTTGGCGCTGTCGCCAACCCAGCCCCAGGCGGCATTGCCGGTGTAGTCGCCGTCAGAGCCCTCGATCGAACGATAGCTGCCGCCGATTTCGAAACCCTCGAAGTTCCGCTTGGTGATGAAGTTGACCACGCCGCCGATGGCGTCGGAGCCATAGGTCGCCGCGGCGCCGTCCTTGAGGACCTCGACACGGCCAATGGCCGCGCTGGGGATCATGTTGGTGTCGACGATGCCCGCGCCGGCCTGTCCGAACGGGTTGATCGCCAAACGCCTGCCGTTCAGCAGCACCAGGGTGCGCTGGGCGCCCAGACCCCGCAGGTTCACCGAGCCGGACCCTTCCGAGCCTTGGGCGCGCGGGTCAAACTGGTTGGTGTCGCCGAGAATGCCGCTGGACACCGACAAGGACTTCAGCAGTTCGACCGTCGTCGGAGAGCCCTGACGGGCAAGGTCTTCGGCCGAGATCACGTCGACGGGCAGCGCGGCGTCTTCCGGCGTGCCCGCAATCAGCGAGCCCGTAATGACGACGGCTTCAACTTCCGTAGGTTCCTGCGCAAAGGCGGACGTGGCCGCTCCCAACGACAGGACGATGGCGAGGGCGGAACCCCCGGCCATATAACTGATTTTTCGCATCAAACCCTCCCTGTTATCTCCCATGCCGTCCCGTCTTTGTTGAATTCAAATGACGGTTACGGCGTTATCGCCAGCGCTACGGACCTCCTGAGGATGGCGTAGACACATGCGCTTCGTCCGACCGCGACGCGGCCGGAAGATCCAGGTTCAGAGTCGTTGAGGGTGAGTCGCTCCAGCGGGCGTTGACCGCCCGGTCTGCAGACCCGTTCTTGGTGCACGCCAGATGCGTCAACCAGCCCCCTCAAAGGCTCTCCCCGCCGGCAGGACCCCCCGGTTCACGTTCAGGACGCGACCCACAAAGTCCAGCCAGCCATTATTCTTCGATGATGCGGTATGATCTGCCCGTGCGTCAACCGGAGTCGCGTAACACCGTCCAACTATTGCAGCCTTGCAACTCAAGGGTTTGAGCGAGGCGCCCGGACTGATGCCGATGCACTCGTCGACAGGGCGATCGCCCCGCCGTCATTGCGATTCTCGCCGACGTCCCCGACTCTCGGGGGACACGTCGGTTGCCGCCTCTTGCGATCCGGCGCGGAGCGCGCGGGCCGTGACCGTTCGTCGCAGGCGAACCGCGACGATCAGCTACCAGAGGGACGAGGCCCCCTCATCCGCCGCCCCGACGGCCTGGCGGAAGACGCTGAACAGTTCCCGGCCATAGCCCTCCCCGCCAGCCGGCGGCGGCGCAAGCGGGCGGCCATGCAGGTCAGCCTCGATCGCCAGGACGCCCGCTGCGGCGTCGAGGTGGATCATGTCGCCGTCGCGGACCTGCGCCAGCGGCCCTCCGGCCGCGGCCTCCGGCGTTACGTGGATGGCCGCGGGCACCTTGCCGGAGGCGCCGGACATGCGGCCGTCCGTGACCAGCGCGACCTGATGACCGCGATCCTGCAGCACCGTGAGGATCGGCGTCAGGCTGTGCAGTTCGGGCATGCCGTTGGCGCGCGGCCCCTGGAACCTGACGACGGCGACGAAATCCCGGTCGAGCTCGCCGCGCTTGAAGGCCTCCTGGAAAGCCGCCTGGGTCTCGAAGACCACCGCGGGCGCGCGGACCGTGCGATGCTCGGACCTCACGGCTGACACCTTGATCACCGCCCGGCCGAGGCCGCCGGTCAGCTGGCGGATGCCGCCTTCCCGTTCGAACGGGTCGTCGACCGGTCGCAGGATGGCGGTGTCGAGGCTGTCCACCGCGCCATCGCGCCAGACCAGCGTCCCGTCTTCCAGATGCGGCTCCTGGAGATAGCGGCGCAATCCCGGCCCGACGACCGTCAGCACGTCATCATGGACGAGCCCCGCCCCGAGAAGCTCCCGTACGACAAAAGCCATGCCGCCCGCGGCGTGGAACTGGTTCACGTCAGCGGCGCCGTTCGGATAGACCCGCGCCAGCAGGGGCGTGACGGCGGACAGCGCATCGAAATCCTCCAGCCGCAGCAGGATGCCGGCGGACCGGGCCATGGCGACGAGGTGCAGCACATGGTTGGTCGACCCGCCGGTCGCCATCAGCCCGACCAGGCCGTTGACCACCGCCTTCTCGTCCACGACATGCCCCGACGGCGTCCAGGCGTCCGAGCGCGGACCGATGGCGGCGCAGCGCTTCGCGGCCGCCCCGACCAGCGCGTCGCGCAGGTCCGTGCCGGGATGGATGAAGGCCGAACCCGGCAGGTGCAGGCCCATCATCTCCATCAGCATCTGGTTGGAGTTGGCGGTGCCATAGAAGGTGCAGGTGCCCGGGCCGTGATAGGCGGCCTGCTCGGCCGCCAGCAGTTCAGCCCGGCTGGCCTTGCCCTCGGCGAACAGCGCGCGGACGAGGGCCTTCTCGGAATTGGGCAGCCCCGATGGCATCGGTCCGGCGGGCACGAAGATCGCCGGCAGGTGTCCGAAGCTCAGCGCCGCGATGGTCAGGCCCGGCACGATCTTGTCGCACACGCCGAGGAACAGGGCGCCGTCGAAGGCGTCGTGGCTGAGCGCGATGCCCGCCGCCATGGCGATCACGTCACGGCTGAACAGGCTGAGCTCCATGCCGGGCCGCCCCTGGGTGACGCCATCACACATGGCGGGAACGCCGCCGGCGAACTGCGCGGTCGCCCCGACCTCGCGGGCGGCGGCCTTGATCAGGGCCGGATAGCGCTCCAGCGGCTGGTGGGCGCTGAGCATGTCGTTGTAGGCCGAGACAATGCCGAGGTTCGGCGCCTTCGGGTCGAGCGCCTTGAGCCGGTCGCCGGGCTCGGAGGCGGCGAACGCGTGGGCCCAGTTGGCGCAGCTCAACTTGGCGCGGCCGGGCTCGTCGTCCCGGGCCGCCGCAATGCGGGCCAGATAGGCGGTGCGCGCAGGGCGGCTGCGCTCGGCGATGCGGGCGGTGACCTCCAGAACAACGGGGTGCATGGGCTTGTCCATCAATCAGGGCGACCAGATTACGCGGACCGGCATGTCCGACACCCTGAACAACGCGTGGATCGGCAGGTCGTCGCGATCCTCGATGATCCGCCGCTTGGCCTCGCCGCGGATCAGCACGACGGTCAGGAACGACTGCTTGAGCGCATAGAGGGTCAGGCTGATCCGCTCGGTCGCCGGGGCGGGCTCGCCGGCCGGGACCGCGATGACCAGACTGCCGCCGAAGGGATCAAGGCCCTCCTCCAGCGCCGGACTGCCGGGAAACAGCGACGCGATGTGACCGTCCTCGCCCATGCCCAGCAGGATCACGTCGGCCGGGAACAGGTCCTCCAGCGCCATCTCCGCGGCCTCGGCGGCGTCGTCCGCCGTGGGGGCGTCCGACCAGAGCGGGATGAACCGGGCCGCCGCCGCCTCCCCCGTCAGCAGCCGCTCGCGCAGTTGGCGTTCGTTGGAGTCCGGCGAGGTCGGTGGAACCCATCGCTCGTCCGACAGGGTGACGCTGATCTGCGCCCATGGCAGCGGCAGGGTCGCGAGCAGATCGTAGACCGGTCCGGGCGATGAGCCGCCGGTGCCGATGAAACTGGCGCGGTCATTCTCGGCCAGGCCGGCCGCCAGCCAGTCGGCGATCGCCTCGGCCGCCGCCATAGCCGCCTCGTCAGCGGTCTCCCAGGCCTCGATCTCCGGGCGGCTATTCATTCCACGACCGGCCCGAACGCTCGATCAGGGCGAAGGCCCCGCCGGGGCCCCAGGACCCGGCAGGATAGGGCTTGGGCGTCATCCCGGCCTCGGCCCAGGAGTCGGCGACGCCATCGACGAACCGCCAGGCCGCCTCGACCTCGTCATTGCGCACGAACAGGGTCTGGTCGCCGCGCATCGCGTCCAGCAGCAGCCGCTCGTAGGCGATCCGCCGACGGCCGCCCTCCTCGCCCAGCGCCCGGGCGAGACTCAGCGACAGCGGCAGCGGCTGCAGCCGCATGGCGTCCTGGGTCAGGCCCGGCCGCTTGTTCATGATGGTCAGGGAGATGTCCTCGGCCGGCTGCAACTCGATCACCAGCCGGTTGGCCACCAGGTCGTCCGCGCCGGCTCCGCCGAAAATCGAGTGGGGCACCGGCTTGAGCTGGATGACGATCTGGGTGCAGCGTTCGGCCATCCGCTTGCCTGTGCGGAGGAAGAACGGCACCCCGGCCCATCGCCAGTTGTCGATCCAGGCGGTCAGGGCGACGAAGGTCTCGGTCGAGGACGGCCGGCCGACCTCGCTCTCATAGCTCTTCACCGACTGACCATCGACGACGCCGTCGCCGTACTGGCCGCGTACGCTGTCGCTGGCCGCCGAGGCGCGGGTGAACGGGCGCAGCGACCGCAGCACCTTGACCTTCTCGTTGCGCACGGCGTCGGGCTCGAGATCCGATGGCGGCTCCATGGCCACCAGGCAGAGCAGCTGCAGCATGTGGTTCTGCAGCATGTCGCGGATCGCGCCGTAGTCGTCGTAGTAGGGCCAGCGGTCGCCGACCCCGTGGGTCTCAGCCACGGTGATCTGTACATGGTCGATGCTGCGGCTGGTCCACAGCGGCTCGAACAGGGTGTTGGCGAAGCGCAGGGCGATGAGGTTCTGGACCGTCTCCTTGCCCAGATAGTGGTCGATGCGGAACACCCGGTTCTCGGGCACGGCGGCGGCGATGGCGGCGTTGATCCGGCGCGAGCTTTCCAGGTCCCGGCCGATCGGTTTTTCCAGCACCAGCCGCGTGCGCTCGCCGGTCAGGCCGGCGCACTGCAGCGCCTCGGTCACCGGCGCGAACAGGCTGGGCGACAGGGCGTAGAAGAACACCAGGTCGCCATGCGCGCCGATCCGCTCGGCCAGCAGCGCCGCGCCCTCGGACTTGCCGGCGTCGGCGGAGCAGTAGTCGAGCCGGGCCGCCATCCGGGCCCAGCTGTCGTCTTCGAGAATGTCGCGCGCGACCAGATCGGCGCGCACTTCGGCGCGGTAGCTGTCGGCGTCCCCGGCGGCGCGGCCCACGGCGATGATCCGCAGCCCCTCCGGCAGCAGCCCGTCCAGCTCCAGGTGATAGAGCGACGGCAGCAGCATCCGCATCGCCAGATCGCCCGCGCCGCCGAGAAGGACGAGTACGGGGGCGGATGCGGGCATGACGGCTCCTTCGGCGGGCGGCCCCCTGTCTTAACCGGGGTGGGCCGCTACGTCAGCGCTTGAAGGGCGGGAGGGTTCAAGTTTCGGCAGGATGAGCGGAAGAGAGTAGGGTCTGATGACACTCGCCCCAAAGTCTTGATGGAATGGGAGCGCGAGCGGACGCCTTGGTCAAGGACGGCCCTTCGGGCCGCCGCTGCGCGGCCGGCGCAGCCGATCCTTGAGCAAGTCGCCCGCCCGCGCAATGCTCCGCCAAGGCAGAAGGGCGGGGTGTGCCAGAGCTCGGAAGCGGATTGGCTGAAGGTCGGAAAAGGGTGGTGGGCGGACCCTTGCTAGAAGCACAACGCCCCTAAAACCCCGCTCATCCTCGCGGAAGCGAGGACCCAGGTTTACGGCCGCCGCACTCACTTCAAGGGATGTTTGGCTCCGCGACGACGCCTTCCGCCGCGAGCGACAGATGAAGGCCTGGCGTCGGGCTTGGAAGATCGTGCTGATCGAGAAGGCCAATCCCGGAGGGGCGGAACCGCTATCAGGAGATTTGCTGAGCGCCAGACATCCCCAACCGTGCTTGCACCGGCCGTAAACCTGGGTCCTCGCTTCCGCGAGGATGAGCGAAAAAAAAGGGGGGGGAGGTCCACTATGGGTGGTGGGCTCAACCGGTGACCGCAACACGCTAACTTTTCTTCGGAGATGGAGCGTGGGCGATGAAGCAGCGGCGGCGGATTTACTATTCGGCGGCCCAGCGGGCTGAGATCTGGGATCGCTGGAAGGCCGGTGA
>JAIOXZ010000022.1 GCA_021741355.1 Caulobacter sp. | reverse complement strand
CCTGCGCCGTGTCGCGGTCCTGACCGGCTGACCAGGCCCGGACTCCTACCTAAACCAGCCGATCCCCGCTCACCGGGGCCCATCAAGGCCGTCTCAGACGCCGAAACCGGACACAGCGACCGTAATGCAGCGGTCCCCTCTATGGGGAGGGTGGACGGCCAGCGGCCGGACGGGTGGGGAGGTTTGTCGCTACTCCGATGGTGGGCGGATGTCATCAGACTCCCCCACCCTGACCGCTTCGCGGTCTTCCCTCCCCACAAGGGGGAGGGGGGGCGAACGAACTTCCGTCCCCAATTTCGCCCGATCCGTGTTATACAGTCTCTCCTTGCGCGCGAATGGCGCGCCGGCCGCCTCCGATTTCTGGCGGCAGATTGGAGACTCCATGATCGAGGAAGGCTTCGTGCGGATGTACGCGCACGACTTCGCCGCGCTGGCGGCCCGGGCTGAAGGCGGGTCGGACGTCGAGGCCCTCGTGCGCAAGCGCATCGACGAGGCGCGGTCGCATGCCGCCCTGATGGACGCCCGCAAGGGTGAAGGCCACCTGCCCGCGGTCGCCGACCGCGTCGCCCATGAAGCCGAGCGCGAGGACGTGCGCTTTGTCCGCGCCGGCCAGGATGTCCCGGGCGCCCTGGCGCGCCGCAAGGAATTCCTGCTGCAGATCGTCGACCTGCTGCGGTCGCCGCCGGTGGCCGCCGGACGCGTGTCGATCGCCGTACGCGGGTAGGCCGACTCACCCATCTTGCCTGATCAGCGAAAAAGTGCGACGAAATCGCCGTCGAAATTTCGCTTAGGTTCGGTCGCCATCCACCGCACGTCTTGAAGTCTTGCGCCGGACCTGCTCCTCGATCCTTCCGAATGACCGATGCTACCGCGCTCCTCGGGGCGCAATCAGACTGTTGAAAGAGGTTACATCCATGGCTACCGGAACCGTGAAGTGGTTCAACGCCACCAAGGGCTACGGCTTCATCCAGCCGGACGACGGCGGCGCCGACGTGTTCGTGCACATCTCGGCGGTTGAACGCGCCGGCATGCGTTCGCTGAACGAAGGCCAGAAGCTGAGCTACGAACTCGAGCGCGACCAGCGCTCGGGCAAGACCTCGGCGGGCCAGCTGCAAGCCTCCTAAGGGCTTGAAGCACCAAAGGTTGACGGGCCGGTCTCCTGACGGAGGCCGGCCCGTTTTCTTTGCGCGCTCCCCCGCGGGGGAAGATCGTCAGAACGCCAGCGAAATCCCGCCCACGACCGAGGACTCCGAGCCCGGACCGTCGCTGTCGGCGTAGGTCACGCTGAGGCTGACCGGGCCGATGTCCTTGGCCAGGCCCAGCTGCCAGTCCATCTTGCCGTCGGCGAAGGCGCCGTCCTCGTGGCCGATCTGGGCGCTGAGGCTGACCGGCCAGTGCTCGGGCGCATAGTCGCCACCGAGGAACAGATAGAGATTGTCGTCGCCGCCGAGATTGTCCTGGCTGGGCGCATAGCTGACGCCGAGCGTGGTGGTGAAGTCACCCACGGTGCGCGCGGCGGAAGCCGGAATCTCCAGATAGTCCAGATCGTCGCCGTCCGGATAGCTGTAGTAGATCACTCCGACATCCCAGTCCCAGCCGCCAGCCGAGAAGGCGCGGCCCGCCGACAGGTCGATCTCGATCAGGGCGCCGTCGCCGTCCGCCCCGATGCCGACTTCCTCGATCTCGGAGCCCCAGACGCCCGCGTAGAAGCCCTTCGGGGCCTCCAGCGTCAGCCCGCCCTGGATCGCCAGATCGCCGCCCGACAGTGAATAGCCGCGGTACTGGTAGTCCGAGACCACCCCGATCTCGCCCGACAGTTTCCAGCTGTCTTCTTCCGCCTGCGCCGCGCCGGCGATGGCCAGCGACGCACAGGTCGCCAGCAAGATTATGGTTCGCTTCATGGTCGTCTCCCGCCCCGTTTTCCTGACCAGACTGCCCTGACAGGGTTAACAGGCAACCAACCCGGCCCGCGAAGACCTGCGACAACTTGCCCTGCGCAGGTTCAAATCCCGTTAGCTGTTCTGTCTCATCATATCCGCATGACATTGCTCGCGATCCAGAGCCGGGGAGAACTCCAGCGCATCCTGATCCTGGGACTGCTGGTGCTCGGCATCGTCCTGGCCGCCGGGCTGGGCGCCCTGGCGTTCGCTGCGCGCGCGGTCGACCGGGCGGTGGCGACCGAGGAACGGGATCTGGTGATCCGGACCCTGGACCGCCGCCAGACCGGCCTGGTCGGGGATATTGTCTCGGCCGCCGTCTGGGACGACGCCTACGACCACACCGTCAAGACCTTCGACGCCGCCTGGGCCGACGAGAACTACGGGGTCTACTACAGCACCTACATGCACCATGACCGCACCCTGGTGTTCGGGTCGGACGGGAAGGTGATCTACGTTTCGGAAGCGGGCGAAGCCGCGCCGGCGTCCTCCCAGTCGGCATTTGCCCGTGATGCCGCGCCGCTGCTGGGCAGGCTGCGCCGCGAGGAGGCCCGGCGCCTGGCCGCCGGGCCTGACGCGCCGGTCGGCCTGCAAGGCGTTACGACGGCGACGGCCATCGTCGCCTCCGGCGGTGAACTGTGGATGCTGGCCATCTCGACGGTCACACCGGAAACCCGCGAGGTGGTCCAGACCGGCGGCCCCTCCGCCGTGATCCTGTCCGGCCGGCGCATCGACGGCGCCTTCCTGACCGAATTGCAGGACGACCTGGGCGTCCGGGAACTGCATCTGCTGAAAAGGGGTGAGGCCCCCGAGGGACCGGCCGTGCCGCTGGCGAACGCCGAGGGCGACGTGCTCGGCCGTCTCTCCTGGACCCCCAAGCAGCCGGGCGCCGGCATCCTGAGGGACGCGCTCGGGCCGGTGCTGCTGGTGTTCGCCGCGTTCGCGGTCGCGGCCTGGGCGCTGGCCAGGCGAGTCCTGTCGGCCCTGCACAGCCTGGCGGTCAATGACGCCAAGCTGGAGGCCGCGCTGGAGGATCTGACCGAAGCCCGCGACCGCGCCGAAGCGGCCAGTGTGGCCAAGTCGCAGTTCCTCGCCAATATCAGCCACGAGATCCGCACACCGCTCAACGGCGTGCTCGGCATGGCCCAGATCATGGAACGCGGCGAACTCGCGCCCACCCAGCGCAAGCACCTGGCGATCATCCGGGAATCCGGCGCGACCCTGCTGACCCTGCTGAACGACGTGCTCGATCTGGCCAAGATCGAGGCCGGCAAGCTGGAGATCCAGCGCGAGGACACTGACCTCGGCGCCGTCGTCTCGGGCGTTTGCGCCACCTTCATGGCGCTGGCGCTGGAGAAATCCCTCCGGCTGGGCTTTGCGATCGAGCCCTCGGCCGCCGGCGTCTGGCGGCTGGACGCGATGCGCGTCAACCAGGTGCTGGCCAATCTGATCTCCAACGCCATCAAGTTCACGGCCGCCGGCCACGTTTCCGTGCGCGTCTGGACCAGCACGCGGGGCATCGAGTTCGCCGTGCTCGATACGGGCGCCGGGATTCCGGCCGACCGGCTCGCCGAACTGTTCGGCAAGTTCAATCAGCTGGACGCCTCGACCACCCGGCAGTTCGGCGGAACGGGCCTGGGCCTGGCGATCAGCCGCGAGCTCGTCCAGCTGATGGGCGGCGAGATGACCGTCGAGAGCACCGTCGGTCAGGGCTCCTATTTCAGCTTCTTCCTGCCCGCCGAAGCGGGTCGGGATCGCGCCGCCGCCTGACGCGGGCACTGGACCGCGCCCGGCGTTGCGGGCAGGATCGCCACTTCAGAACAATCGGTATGGCGGGACAGGCATGGCACGGGCATTGATCATCGGCATGGGCGCGGCGCTGGCGTTCGCGGGCCTGGCCTGGGCACAGACGTCGTCGATCCCGGCGGGCAACGACTACGCCAGACCCGAGACCTGGCTGTGCCTGCCCGGCCGGACCGACGCCTGCGCCGCCGACCAGACCGCCACCATCGTCGCCGCCAACGGAACCCTGACCCGCGAAGCCTTCACGCCGGCCGCCGATCCGGGCGTCGATTGCTTCTATGTCTATCCGACCGTGTCCAACGACCCGACCGGCAACAGCGACATGACGGCCAATGCCGAGGAGCTGTTCGTCGTGTCGGCCCAGTTCGCCCGGTTCGGCGCGGTCTGCCGCACCTTCGCGCCGCTGTACCGCCAGATCACCCTGACCGCCCTGCGCGGCTTCATGACCGGCAAGCCGATCCCGGCGGACCGCGAGCTCGGCTATGGCGACGTGAAGGCCGCGTGGGACTGGTACCTGAAGCACGAGAACAAGGGCCGGGGCGTGATCCTGATCGGTCACTCCCAGGGCTCGGGCGTGCTGCAGCGCCTGCTCAAGGAAGAGATCGACGGCAAGCCCGCCGGCAAGCTGCTGGTCAGCGCCATGCTGATCGGGACCAATGTGCCCGTGAAGGACGGTCGGTTCGGCGGCATCCCCGTCTGCGCCTCGGCCGACCAGACCGGCTGCCTGATCAGCTATGTGTCGTTCCGTGACACCGTTCCGCCGCCGGCCACCAGCCGGTTCGGGGTGGTCGCCGAGCCCGGCGCCACGGCCGCCTGCGTCAACCCGGCGATGCTGGGCGGGAGCGGCGCATTGTCCAGCTATCTCTGGGCCCTGCCGCGCGGCGGCAGCGACGGCGCGACGGCCCGGCCGTGGGCCACGGGCCAAACCGTCGGCACACCCTGGGTGGCGACCCCCGGACTGCTGTCGGCCCAATGCGTCCAGAAGGACGGGTTCAGCTATCTGTCGGTGCATGTGAACGCCGATCCGGCCGATCCGCGCACCGACGACATCACCGGTGACGTGGTGGCCATGGGCAAGGTCGACGCCAACTGGGGCCTGCACCTGATCGACATGAACCTGGCCATGGGCGACCTGGTCCGCGTCGCGAAGGCGCAGGCGGCGGCGTGGACCGCGAAGGGGTCCTGAGACCCTTCCATTCCGCTGCGTCGCCGGAGTAAGACGGGTCATGGCCAACAAGCCCGAGAGCCCGACAGAACCGTTCAAGCGCGCCCTGGCGCACGCTGCGCGATCGCTCGCCGAAATGGCGGACCTGGAGGTCGTGTTCTCCGGCGACGGCCCCTCATTGTCCGGCAACCGGGCCGTGCTGCCGCATCCGCCGCGGGACCTGACCTCGAAAGAGGCCTCGCGGATCCGCGGAATGGCCGACCAGATGGCCCTGCGGCTGGCGCACCATGACGTCGCCACCCATGCCCGGAACATGCCGTCCTCGCCTGTCGCCCGGGCGGTGTTCGAGGCTGTGGAACAGGCGCGGATCGAGGCCATCGGCGCCAACGCCCTGGGCGGGGTGCGCAACAATCTGACCGCCCTGCTGGAGCAGAGCGTCGAGCGCAAGGGCCTGTCGCGCAACATCGAGCAACTGACCATGCCGGTGGCCGACGCGGTCGCGCTGATCATGCGCGAGCGCCTGACCGGCGACGCGCCGCCCGAATCCGCCCGCGCGCTGGTCGACTCCTTCCGGCCGAAGCTGGACGCCATGGCCTCGGCCGAGCTTGACCAGATGGTCGCCGCCGCCGGCGACCAACAGGCCTACGGCAAAGCCGTCCGCGCCTTCCTGCGCGGCATGGAGCTGAGCGATGACGTCGACCCCTCCGAGTCCAGCCAGGACGAGGAGGAGGGCGAGGAAGACCAGTCCCAAACCAGCGAGAGCGAAGACGGGGAAGGCGACGGCGAGACCCAGGAAGGCTCGTCGATGGACGACTCCGACGGGTCCGACAGCGAGTCCCAGGACGGCGAGGAACAGATGGTGGAGTCCGACGAGGACGCCACCGAGATGAGCGAAGACGCGCCCGAGATGGGCGACGGCGCCAAGCCCGCCCGCCCCGACATCAAGGACGATGGCCGCGCCGAACCGCCCTACAAGGTCTTCACCACCGCCCACGACGAGATCGTCGGGGCCGAGGAGCTATGCGACGCCGAGGAGCTGACCCGGCTGCGGGCCTATCTCGACCAGCAGCTGGCCAGTCTGTCGAGCGTTGTGTCGCGACTGGCCAACAAGCTGCAGCGGCGACTGATGGCGCAGCAGAACCGGTCCTGGAGCTTCGACCTCGAGGAGGGGATGCTCGACGTCGCGCGTCTGCCGCGGATCATCACCGACCCGACCGCGCCGCTGTCGTTCAAGCAGGAAGAGGACATCCAGTTCCGCGACACGGTCGTGACCCTGCTGATCGATAATTCCGGCTCGATGCGGGGGCGGCCGATCATGGTCGCCGCCGTCTGCGCCGACATCCTGGCCCGCACGCTGGAGCGGTGCGCGGTCAAGACCGAGATCCTCGGCTTCACGACCCGCGCCTGGAAGGGCGGCATCAGCCGCGATGACTGGATCAAGAGCGGCAAGCCCGCCGCGCCGGGCCGCCTGAACGACCTGCGCCACATCGTCTACAAGGCCGCCGACGCGCCCTGGCGGCGGGCGCGGCGCAACCTCGGCCTGATGATGCGCGAGGGACTGCTGAAGGAGAACATCGACGGCGAGGCCCTGATGTGGGCGCACCAGCGGCTGATCACCCGCACCGAGCAGCGGCGCATCCTGATGGTCATCAGCGACGGCGCGCCGGTCGATGACTCGACCCTGTCGGTCAACAGCGGCCACTATCTCGAACGCCACCTGCGCAGCGTGATCACAGAGATCGAGACGAAGAGCCCGGTCGAGCTACTGGCCATCGGCATCGGCCACGATGTGACGCGCTACTACAAAAAAGCCGTGACCATCGTTGACGTCGAACAGCTGGGCGGGGCGCTGGTCGAGCAGCTGGCCGGCCTGTTCGAGGACGAACCGCGCCGCGTCGCCAGGGTGCGGGGCCTGCTGGCCCCGCCGCCGGTGACCCAGCCACCACCGCCCAAAGCCGTAACCTTCAAGCAGGTCATCGAGGCCGTCGGCTGATGCGGCGCAAGGTGTCAGTAGCGGCAGGCGCGCTTGTCGCCGTCGCCCTGTCGCTGGCCGCCTGCGTAACCGCCCGGACCACCCTGCCCGCCGCGCCTGTCGCGGCCGGCCCGGGCGTGGCGATCCGGACGACGCCCGTGCTGCTCGCCCCCTCCGAGCCTGATCGTACGGCGATCGGCGACTTCGTCTACGCCGGCGGCATCGCCATCACCGGCGCCGACACCAGCCGGCTGCACGGCCTTTCCGATCTGATCATCGAACCGGACGGCGATGTCCTGTCCGTCACCGACGACGGCGCTGACCTGTTCACCGGGCGGCTGGTGCTGGACGAGACCGGACGGCTGATCGGGCTGACCGAGGGTGCCCTGCGGCCTCTGACCGGTCTCGATGGGCAGCCGCTGCAGGGCAAGAGCTGGGGCGACGCCGAGGGCGTCACCCGGCTCGGCAACGGCGAGATGCTCGTCAGCTTCGAACGGGAACACCGGATCTGGCGCTATGCGCCGTCGAGCAACCGTCCGCCGAAGCCCGTCGCCATGCCGGCCGTGGCCATGGCCGAGAACGACGGGATGGAGGGCCTGGCCGCCGCCCCGACCGTGATCGCCGACGGCTACTGGGTCGGGGTGGAGCCCGGCGGCATCTGGTTCTGCCGGCTGAACGTCTCCTGCGTGGAAAAGACGGGCCTGCCGAAGCCGCCGCCCGGCTACCGCCTCTCAAGCCTGACGACCGGGCCGAAGGGCGAGCTCGTCATCCTGCACCACAGCTACATCCCGGCGATCGGGTCGCGGATCATCGTTTCGGTGGTGCGGGATCCGCTGGGTGCCCGCAAGGTGATCGGCAGCCTGGCGATGACCCAGCCGATGAGCGTCGACAACTATGAAGGCGTGACCGTCGTGCCGAACGGGAACGGCGGCTGGCGGCTCTATCTGCTGTCGGACGACAACTTCAGCCCGACCCAACGCACCCTGCTGCTGGCCTTCGACTGGATGCCGCCCAAATGAGACCCGCCTGCGTCACCGACTACCGCGAGCTGGCCAAACGCCGGCTGCCGCGCGTGCTGTTCGACTATCTCGACGGCGGATCGTACGCCGAGGCGACCCTGCGGCGGAACGTCGAGGACTTCGAAGCCCTGGCCCTGCGCCAGCGGGTGATGCGGGATGTCTCGTCCATCTCGCTGGAAACCGAACTGTTCGGCCAGACGCTGGCCATGCCGATGGTCCTGTCGCCGATCGGGATGGGCGGCATGTACGCCCGGCGCGGCGAGGTGCAGGCCATGAAGGCCGCGCGCGGCGCGGGCATCAACATGTGCCTGTCGTCGCTGTCGATCTGCGATGTCGAGGAGGTCACCAAGGACGGCGGCGCGCCGCCCTGGTACCAGCTCTACATCATCAAGGACCGCGGCTACATGAAGGAGCTGCTGGCGCGGGTGACCGAGCTGGGCTGCCCCGTCGTGGCCTTCACCGTCGATCTGCCGGTGCCCGGCGCCCGCTATCGCGACGTGCGGTCCGGCCTGTTCGGGGCGCAGTCGCCGTTCGTGCCGCTGCAGCGGGCCTGGGACGGGATCACCCATCCGGGCTGGGCCTGGGACGTGATGGCCCGGGGCGGACCGCACAAGTTCGGCAATCTCGCCCCGGCGATTCCCGAGGCCAAGGGGGTGATGGAGTTCTGGCCCTGGGTGACCAAGAACTTCGATCCGACCCTGACCTGGAAGGACCTCGACTGGATCCGCGAGAACTGGAAGGGGCCGCTGGTCATCAAGGGCATCCTCGACGCCGACGATGCGCGCGAGTGCAAACGCTACGGCGCTGACGGGCTGATCGTCTCCAACCACGGCGGCCGGCAGCTGGACGGGGTGCAGAGCGGCATCCGCGCCCTGCCCGCGATCGCCGATGCGGTGGGTGACGACCTGACCATCCTGATGGACGGCGGCGTCCGGTCGGGGCTCGACGTCGTCAAGGCGCTGGCCAGCGGGGCGAAGGGCTGCTTCATCGGCCGTGCCTGGGCCTGGGCCCTCGCCGGCGCCGGCCAGGCGGGCGTCGAGCATGTGCTGCAGATCATGCGCCAGGAGATGATGATGGCCATGGCCCTGACCGGCTGCACGGACGTGCGGGACGCGGGCCGGGAGCTGCTGGCTTAGCTTTTGGCATTCCTCCCCAGCTTCGCTGGGGAGGGGGACCATGCGGAGCATGGTGGAGGGGAGTCCGTGCACCGACTCCCCTCAGTCAGGCTCCGCCTGACAGCTCCCCACAAGGGTGGGGAGCATCATCGAGACGACATCAAACGCAAACGGCCCGCGAGTCGCCTCGCGGGCCGTCTGTCGTCTTGAAGCTTGTCGCCTCAGGCGGCGGGCGCTTGCTCGGCCAGCTTGGCCTTGATCTGGCGCTTGATCTTCAGGGCGCGGGGCGAGAGGTTCTCGTCCTTCGCCTTGGCCATAAAGGTGTCCAGGCCGCCGCGGAAGTCCAGCGTGCGCAGGGCGGCGTTGGTGATCCGGAGCTTGAAGCTCTGGCCCAGCACTTCCGACTGGAGCGTGGCGGGCGAGAGGGCCGGCAGGAACCGACGCTTGGTCTTGATATTCGAGTGGCTCACGTTGTGCCCGACCATGGGACCAACACCGGTGAGTTCGCAGCGGCGCGACATGTAAGCGACCTTCGCATAATGATTTCGGGCGCGCGGAAGAGCCTCCCGCACGGGAGCGGCGGGTATAGGGAAGAGAGCGCAAGGCGTCAAGGATTGGAGTCGGGGGCATCTTCCTTCTCCCCTTGCGGGAGAAGGTGGCCTGCGAAGCAGGTCGGATGAGGGGTCGCACGGACGGGTCGGGGAACCCCCTCATCCGTCAGGCTCCGCCTGACACCTTCTCCCGCAAGGGGAGAAGGGAAGTTCTCCAACTTTCGAATTGTGGTTAATCGCCGTTAAGATACAATATGTTGCGGTGAACAAATGCCGAATCGGACGAAGTCGCTGATTCGGTCCTGATTCGTTTCGCCCCTGTTCGCTGCTAAGGTCCCGGGGCGTTAACTCCCAACACCGAGGCCGCCCGTGATCCGTTTCCTGTCGCTCGTCCTGGCCCTGCTCGCCGTGGCCGCCGTTCCCGCGGCGCGGGCGGAGGAGGACGGATTCCTCATGTATGGCGGGCCGATCTACGTCGGCGCCGTCGGCGGCCAGAGCAACCGGCCGGAAGCCCTGGTGGTGCGCGGGGAGGTCATCGTCTTCACCGGATCGCTGGCCGCCGCGCGCGCCAAGGCCGGGGGGCTGCCCGAGATCGACCTGAAGGGCGCGGCGGCCTATCCGGGCTTTGTCGATTCCCATGTGCACCTGACCGGCGTCGGCCTGCGGGAGATGACCCTCAATCTCGACCAGGTGACCTCGATCGCCGGGCTGGTCGAGGCGGTGAAAGCCTACGCCGCCGCTCATCCGGGCGATGCGCCGATCGTCGGGCGCGGCTGGATCGAGACCCACTGGCCGGAGGGGCGGTTTCCCAACCGGGCAGACCTCGACGCCGTCGCGCCGGACCGGCCGGTGATTCTGGAGCGGGCCGACGGGCATGCCGTGGTGCTGAACACCGCCGCGCTGAAGCTGGCGGGGATCGACGGAAGCACCCCCGATCCCGCCGGCGGTAAGATCGAGCGGACGCCAGAGGGCGAGGCGACCGGGATGCTGATCGACACCGCCGCCGGTCTGATCGAGGCGCGGCTGCCGCCGATGTCGATGGCCACCCGGCGCGAGGCGCTGCAGCGGGCCGTCGCGCTGTACGCGGCCCGCGGCTGGACCACCGCCGTCAACATGAGCACCAGCGCCGACGACGTGAAGGTGCTGATGGCCCTGGCCGCCGAGGACAAGCTGCCGATCCGCGTCGACGTGTTCATGACGCCCGAGGACTCCGACGAGGTGCTGGAACGCGGCCCCTACGAGGACGCCACCGGACGGGTGCGGGTGCGCGGGGTGAAGCTCTATGCCGACGGCGCCCTGGGTTCGCGCGGCGCGCTGTTGCTCAAGCCCTACACCGACCGGCCTGAAACCTCCGGCCTGCAGATCGCCGACCCTGATGCGACCATCGCCATCCTGGAGCGGGCGAAGGCCGTGAAGGCGCAGGTCGCCTTCCACGCCATCGGCGACAAGGGCAACCGGCTGGTGCTCGACTGGTTCGAGGCGGTGCTGGGTGACGACCGCAACGCCGCCCGCGCCCTGAACTGGCGCATCGAGCACGCGCAGATCCTCGACCTGAAGGACATCGCCCGTTTCGCAAAGCTGGGCATCGTCGCCTCGATGCAGCCGTCGCACGCGATCGGGGATCTGTATTTCGCGCCGTCGCGGCTGGGTCCCAACCGGCTGGAGGGGGCCTACGCCTGGAAGACCCTGCTGGACCGGGTCGCCACCATCGTGTTCGGCACCGACGCACCCGTCGAGGTCGGCGATCCGCGGATCGAGTTCTACGCCGCTGTCGCGCGCAAGGACCTGAAGGGCAATTCGGGGCCCGACTGGCATCCGGAACTGGCCATCGACCGTCCGTCGGCGCTCAGCGCCTTCACCCTGACACCCAATCAGGTCGGCGGCGGCGACTGTGGCGTGCTGGTGCAGTCCTGCCCGGCCGACATCACCGTCTTCTCGCAGGACATCATGACCATTCCGCAGCCGGACATCCTGACGGTGACGCCGGTCCTGACCGTGGTCGGCGGCCGGATCGTTCACGACGGGCGGTAGCCCGCAGAGGAGCAACCCGATGACTGGAGACAGCTTCTACAACGACGGCGCCCGCGCCCTGCAGGACCAGTTCGACAGCCGACGCATGGCGGACCGCCTCGATGTCGTCCGGCGGACCGAATTCACGGATGACGACCGAGCGTTCATCGAGGGCGCGGTCTATTTCTTCCTGGCCACCGCGGACGCCGCCGGCGCGCCGGACTGCTCGTTCAAGGGGGGACCGGCCGGCTTTGTGCGGGTCACCGGCGCCTCGGAGCTGGCGTTCCCGGACCTTGACGGCAACGGCATGTTCAAGAGCCTGGGCAACGTCGTGGTCAATCCGAGTGTCGGCCTGCTGTTCATCGCCCTGCACGGGGCGCCCAAACGGCTGCGGGTGAACGGCGTGGCGCGGATCGACCGGGACGACCCGCTGCTGGCCAGCACGGTCGGCGCCCAGATGATCGTGCGCGTTGAGGCGAAGGCCATCTTCCCCAACTGTCCGCGCTACATTCCGACGCTGGAGCTGGGCGAGATGTCGCCCTACACACCGGAGCCGGGCGTGGATCCGGTCGAGCCTGCCTGGAAGGGCTTCGACGTCTTCAAGGATCACGTCCACCCGAGGCAGCCGACGTTCAAGGGGTAGCCCCGCAGCGGATCCTCCCCAGCTTGCTGGGGAGGGGGACCGCTCGCAGAGCGGTGGAGGGGTGTGGCCGTGCACCGACTCCCCTCCACCATCCTTCGGATGGTCCCCCTCCCCGCTACGCCGGGAGGATTGAGCTGTAGCCCTTGCCGCGTCCTCACGACTCCCCCACCTTTCCCTCATGAGTGACCGCTCCACAGGCCAGGCTGCGCACAGGCTCGTGGCGGTGCTTGGCCCCACCAACACCGGCAAGACCCATCTCGCCGTCGAGCGGATGCTGGGTCACCACAGCGGCATGATCGGCCTGCCCCTGCGGCTGCTGGCGCGCGAGATTTACGATCGCGTGGTGCGGCTGAAGGGGCCGCGCGAGGTGGCGCTGATCACCGGCGAGGAGAAGATCGTCCCGCCCCGGCCACAGTATTTCGTCTGCACCGTCGAGGCCATGCCGCTGGGCCGCGAGGTCGACTTCCTGGCCATCGACGAGATCCAGCTCTGCGCCGATCCCGAGCGCGGTCATGTGTTCACCCACCGGCTGCTGCATGCGCGCGGCAAGCAGGAGACCATGCTGCTGGGCGCCGGAACCATGGCGCCGCTGGTCCGGCGGCTGCTGCCGGGCGTCGAGATCGTCGAGCGGGAGCGGTTCTCGCAGCTGCGTTACACCGGCCCCAAGAAGCTGACCCGCCTGCCCCGGCGCAGCGCCGTGGTCGCGTTCAGCGCCGACAATGTCTACGCCATCGCCGAGCTGATCCGCCGCCAGCGCGGCGGAGCGGCCGTGGTGATGGGCTCGCTCAGCCCCCGCACCCGTAACGCCCAGGTCGCGCTCTACCAGTCCGGCGAGGTCGATTTCCTGGTGGCCACCGACGCCATCGGCATGGGCCTGAACATGGACGTCGACCACGTCGCCTTCGCCGGGCTGCGCAAGTTCGACGGCAAGAAGACGCGGTTCCTGCACCCGCAGGAGATCGGCCAGATCGCCGGGCGAGCCGGGCGGCACGTTCGGGACGGGACCTTCGGCGTCACCGGCGAGGCCGAGGAGATGGACGAGGACCTCGTCGCCGCCGTCGAGGAGCATGCCTTCCAGCCCGTGCCCTCGGCCGAGTGGCGCAACCACCGGCTCGACTTCAGCGCCCTGCCCTCGCTGATCCGGTCGCTGGAGGCCACGCCGCCGCGCGAGGGGCTGATGCTGTCAGCCCAGGCGATCGACGAGACCGCGCTGAAGCGGATGGCCGAGGACGAGGACGTCGTCCACCGGGTGCGCGACCGGGTCGCGCTGGAGCGGCTGTGGGAGGTTTGCCAGACGCCTGACTTCCGCAAGCAGACCCCCGACGAGCATCTGCGGCTTATCCGCGCGCTGTTCGACAACCTGACCACCGGACGGCGGCGGCTGCCGGAAGACTGGATGGTCGGCCAGTTCAAGGGGCTGGACCGCACGGACGGCGAGATCGACACCCTGGCCTCGCGGCTCGCCGGGGTGCGGACCCTGGCCTACATCGCCAACCGGCCGGACTGGCTGGTCGATCCGGCGCATTGGCAGGGCGTGACGCGCGGACTGGAGGAGCGCCTGTCCGACGCCCTGCACGAGAAGCTGATGGCGCGGTTCATCGACCGTCGGACCAGCGTGCTGATGCGTCAGCTGGGCGATCGGAGCGAGATGCTGGCGGGCGTGGCCGATGACGGCACGGTGACCGTAGAGGGCCATGTGGTCGGGCGGCTGCAGGGCCTGTCCTTTGAAGCGCCCAAGGCCGCCTCCTCGCTGGAGGAGAAGGCCCTGCGCGGCGCGGCCCAGCGGGCGGTCGGGCCGGAAGTCACGCGGCGGCTGGGCCGGCTGGCTGCGGAAGACGACGAGGTTTTCAGCGTCACGCCCGATGGTGCGGTCCTGTGGCGCGGCGAGGCGGCCGGCCAGATGACCGACGGCGGCAAGGTGCGGCTGCTCGGCGAGCTCGGCCCAGAGACGGCGCGGGAACGCGCGCGCCAGCGGCTGCAGGCCTTCCTCGCCGCCGAGCGCGAGCGGCGGCTCGAACCGCTGGTCAAGCTTGAGCAGGCGATGGCCAGGGGCCAGGTGAAGGGCCTGCCGCGCGGCATCGGTCACCGGCTGGTCGAGGCCGGCGGGGTGCTGGACCGGCGGCTGGTCGAGGCCGACCTGAAGGCGCTCAGCCAGGCGGAACGGCGCAGCCTGCGGATGCTGGGCGTGCGGATCGGCGCCTTCAGCCTCTACATGCCGGGCCTGCTCACGCCCGAAGGCCTGGCCTTCGCCCAGGCCATGGCCGGCGGGACGTGGCGGCCGCCCGTGGACGCGCTGTCCCAGCTGCCCGCTCCGCCGCCGGCGGCGCGCGCAATGGCGGCGCGGGGTCTGCGCGCCGTGGGGTCGCTCGCGGCGCCGGTCGAGCAACTGGAACGTCTGGATGAGCTGCTCCGCGCCGGGTTCAAGCCGGGCGTCGGCGTGATCCTGTCCGACGCGGCGCGTGAGACGCTCGGCTGGAACGAAGTCGAGACGGCCACCATCCTGCGGGGCCTGGGCTTCACCCCGGCGAGCCGGTCGGCTCCGATCGCCTGGCGGCGACGCAACGACAAGGCGGAGGTCGCCGCCGCCCCGCCCCCACCGAACTCACCCTTTGCGGCGCTCGCCGGCTTCAAGGCCGCGCCGCCGCGGCGCAAGCGACCGCGCCGCCGCAAGCCCGCCGCCCTATGAGCGAGGAGTCCTGTCGCGCGGATGTCTGGCTGTGGCGCGCCCGGTTCTTCAAGACCCGGTCGATGGCGGCCCGCTACGTCGAGGAGGGCCGGGTGCGGATCACCCGGGCCGGCGCGGAAGGGCGGCTCGACAAGCCGTCGCGGATTCTGAAGCTGGGAGACGACCTCGTCTTCGCCCTCGGCGGTCGGGTGGTCGCTGTCCGCATCGCCGCCTTCGGGGCGCGCCGCGGACCGCCCGCCGAGGCGCGCGGTCTCTACACCGCCCTGGAGGCGCAGGAATGACGGCCGTACCGCGGAATCCGACCTGGATCAAAGACGGGCCGGGACCTTGAGATTTACTGTGACCACTGAGAGACCTCGCCGCATTGACAAGCCGGCCCCTGCCTTTGAAAAGGCGCGCGCACACAACCGCCTGGACCATCAAGTTCCCCGATGACCTACATCGTCACTGACGCCTGCATCAAATGTAAGTTCATGGACTGCGTCGAAGTCTGTCCCGTGGACTGCTTCTACGAAGGCGAGAATTTCCTGGCCATCAGTCCCGACGAGTGCATCGACTGCGGCGTGTGCGAGCCCGAGTGCCCGGTCGACGCGATCAAGCCCGACACCGAGGACGAGCCCGACGGAAAGTGGCTGAAGATCAACTCCGAGTTCGCCAAGATCTGGCCGAACATCACCCTGAAGGGTGAACCGCCGGCGGACGCCGCCGACTTCGAGCGCGAGACGGGCAAGTTCGAGAAATACTTCAGCGACAAGCCCGGCAAGGGTTCGTGACCCACGGGTACGGAATCCCGACCGGGTGAGCGTGGTTTCGCAACCCTTTCTTTGCACTCATTTTTGTGATAGGGTCCTGTTTGACGTGACGGGTCCGCCGTCGCGCCTTGGTTTCAAGAACAGCCGCATCCGAACGGCGCGCATGGCGAAGGCCAGGGTGTCCTAAAGGTCTACTCAATCTGACACGACGCACTCCGCGACCTCACCGCGGGCGGGGTCGTTTTCGCTGTTGTCAGAAGGCCTGGAACAACGGCTCGCGGGGCAGAACCCCGCGGACAGGGTGCAAGAGAAGGACGAACATATGAGCAAGTCTGGTCTGGCGTTTTCGGTCAACGACCATGTGGTCTACCCCGCTCATGGCGTGGGCACGATCCGTGCTGTCGAGACCCAGGAAGTCGCCGGCATGTCGCTTGAGGTCTATGTCATCACCTTCGACCATGAGAAGATGACGCTGCGCGTTCCGACCAAGAAGGCGGTCACGTCCGGCCTGCGTCCGCTGGCCGAAGGCCTGGTCGTGACCAAGGCCCTGACGACCCTCAAGGGCCGCGCCCGGGTCAAGCGCACCATGTGGTCGCGCCGCGCCCAGGAGTACGAAGCCAAGATCAACTCCGGCGACCTGATCTCCATCGCCGAAGTGGTGCGCGACCTGCACCGCGCCGAGAACCAGCCGGAACAGTCCTATTCGGAGCGCCAGCTCTATGAATCGGCGCTCGACCGCATGGCCCGGGAAGTCGCCGCGATCGAGAAGATCGACCGCGACGCCGCCGTCGGCATCCTGACCAAGTCCCTGCAGAAGGCCGCCTAGGCTTTTTCAGCGACTGCGAAGAGACGAACCCCCGGTCGCAAGGCCGGGGGTTTTTCGTTGCCTCCCTCCCCTTCATGGGGAGGGAGAGGCCGCGCAGCGGCCAGGGTGGGGAAGCCGAATGCCGCCCCCGATCCTTCGGAGTCGCGGTACACTCCCCCACCCGTCCGGGCTTCGCCCGTCCACCCTCCCCATAAAGGGGAGGGAGAGCACTGGAGGCCCCGATGACCCTGCCCGCCTCTCCATCGTCTGCCCGCAACCGCGAACCGCTCCTCGCCGTCCTGCAACACTGGCTGCCGGTGTCGGGGACGGTGCTGGAGATCGCCAGCGGGCTGGGTGAGCATGCCGCCTGGTTCGCCGAGGCGCTGCCGGGAATTGCCTGGCAACCGACTGACCGGTCGGAGGAGGCGCTGGATATCCTGACGGCGAGGCGCGAGGCAGTCGGTCTGGCAAACCTCGCCCCGCCCCTCGTGCTGAACGCCGCCGAACCGGACGGCTGGCCCGTCGACCACGCTGACGCGATCGTCTGCATCAACATGATCCATATCTCGCCTTGGGCGGCAACGAAGGGGCTGATGGCCGGGGCGGCGCGCCTGTTGCCCGCCGGCGCGCCGCTGATCCTCTACGGTCCCTACATCGAGGCCGGCCTCGAAACCGCGCCGAGCAACCTGGCGTTCGACGCCGATCTCAGACGCCGCGATCCGGCATGGGGATTGCGCCATCTGGCTGATGTTCAGACGCTGGCCGCCGGCCATGGCCTGACCCTCGCCGAGCGGGTCGCCATGCCGGCCAACAATCTCTGCCTGCTGTTCCGGCGGTAGCCCCAACCCAATTCCGCTCATCCCGGCGAAGGCCGGGATGAGCGGAAATTTAGGTGGATTGTCCTCAGGGCGCCTGTCTAGACGAAGGGTCTATCAACAGACCGGAACCCACGCATGAAACCGCCCGCCTGGCGCCAGGACCGCGCCCTGTATCCGCACAGCGTCCGGGTGCAGACCCGCTATCACGACGAGGACCGGCTCGGGCACGTCAACAACATCGCCGTCGCGGCCTACTACGACGAGGCGCGGTCACAGCTGATGCGGCGGACCTTCGAGCTGACCAAGGGGCTGACCGGGGTCCGGATCGTCACCGCCGACGTGCGGGTCAGCTACATGGGCGAGGTGTTCCATCCCGGCGACGTCGAGGTCGCCTCCGGCATCCTGCGGATCGGCAACTCGTCCTGGGAGATCGGCCAGACCATGTACCAGAACGACCGCTGCGTCGGTGTCTGCAGCACCGTGCTGGTCCAGGCGTCGGCGGCCGGAGCGGGGGCCATCGTTCCCGAACTGCGGGCGGCGCTGGAGCAGTTGATGGTCATTGCGCCTTAGGGGACACGTACCTTTGGTACCTGTCCCCCACCCTACCCCATCTCCGCCACGCGCTTCGCCAGCGCCTCGTTGACCGCCACGTAGTGGGGCCGGAAGTCGCGCTCCAGCTTTTCGGCCGTGAAGGTCATCGCGATCAGGCCGCCCATGTCCTCGCCGTGCAGGAGCCGCGTGCCCTCGGCGACAGGCTCCAGCGTGAAGTGGTGCGTGCCGCGGAACAGCAGCGGCACGACCCCTGACCAGGCCAGGGCGCTGTAGGGCTCGAACCGCGTCAGCCTGACCGTCTGGGTCACGGTGGCGCCGGGGCGACCGGCGGGGTTCAGGAAGGTCGTGCGGATCTTGCCGCCGGCCCGGGCCTCGCCCTCGGCGGCGATGTTGAGCGGGTTCCACTCGTGATAGCGGGCAAAGTCGGTCAGCACGGCCCAGACCTTCGCCGGGGTCGCGGAAATGACAGCTTCGGTGCGGATCTGTTTCATGGACGGAGCCTGCCGGAGCGGGGCGACGGGATCAACTGCCCGGGGACACGCACTGAAGTGCATGTCCCCCAACGCCTATGTGATCCATGTTCAGATCGCCCGCGTATTGCCTTCAAAGGGAGACGCTCCATGGCGACTGCATCCGAGGCCGGACCTGTTGAACGACGCTTCATGCGTGAAGCCATGCGGGCGCCGCTGCTGAATCTCGAGCGCGAGCAGTCCCTGGCCCGCCGCTGGCGCGACGACGCCGACGACGAGGCGCTGCAGGAGCTGACCGGCGCCTACATGCGGCTGGTGATCGCCATGGCCGCGAAGTTCCGCCGCTACGGCCTGCCGATGGCCGATCTGGTCCAGGAAGGCGCCGTCGGCCTGATGCAGGCGGCCGACCGGTTCGACCCGGACCGCGGGGTGCGGTTCTCGACCTACGCCGGCTGGTGGGTGCGGGCGGCGATGCAGGACTTCGTGCTGCGCAACTGGTCGATCGTGCGCACCGGCACGACGGCCTCGGGCAAGAGCCTGTTCTTCAAGCTGCGCGGACTGCGCGCGCGGCTGGGCGACCTCGAAGGCCGGCTGACCGGCGAGGCGCGGACGAAGATCGCCGCCGAGCTGGGCGTCGAGGAGGGCGAGGTCGAGGCCATGGCCGCGCGCATGGGCGGGCCCGACCGCTCACTCGACGCACCCATCACCGGCGACGGCGAGGAGGACTTCCTCGGTCTGCTGCCCGACGAGCGCGACCGGCCGGACCAGGTGGTCGAGGCGACCCTCGACGGCGAGCGGCGCCATGGCCTGATCGGCCGCTCGATGGCCAAGCTCACGCCCCGCGAACGCTCCGTGATCGAGGCGCGGCGACTGGTCGATGACCCGGTGACGCTCGAGGCGCTGGGCGTCCAGATGGGCGTATCAAAAGAGCGCGTCCGGCAGATCGAGCAGGCCGCGCTGGCCAAGATGCGCGCCAGTATCGAGCGCGAGGTCGGCGATCCGGTCGCGGCCGGTCTGGTCGGCTAGCGCGCGGCGCCGTCGTGGACCTGCCGCCGCCGCCCGGGCGTAAGTGCCGGCGCCCAGGCGGTCTCCGGCGTCAGGAACGGTAGACGGCCTTCCGGGTCGAAGCCGATGTCGGGCGGCGTGACACGCCACAACGGCGCCCACGCCCCCGCCGCTTCCAGCCTTGCCCGGACCGCCGCCGCCGCATCGGCCGGCAGCGTCGCGAACGCTGTCTGCAGCGCCTTCAGACACTGGACCCGGTTGAGATTGACCGGCAGCCGCCAGTCGACGCCCTGCAGGGTGACCGCGAACGTGGCCTGTCCTGCCGCCGCCGCCCCGGCGTTGGCGGCCAGATAAGGCAGATAGCCGGTCGCCGCCTCCGCCAGGAAGGGATCCCAGTCGTCCGGGACCGCGTCCAGCAGCGTGCCGTCCGCAAAGGCCGAGGCCCTGGCGTTCCACATCCGCGCCACCCATTCAAACACCGCCGGGGCCGTGTCGCGCATGATCCGCGCCGGCGTCGGGTCGAGACTGAAATGGCGGAACATCGAGCCCATGAAGCCGAAGTCGGCGAGGCTGGGGCGATCGCCCAGCAGGAAGGGCCGCTTGACGAGGATCGCCTCGAGCGCGGCCAGGCTCCGGTGATAGAGCGCCTCGACCGCACCGCGTGTGGCCGGTGTGATCCCGTCGCCGCGGACATATTTGCGCTGTTGCCGGGCAATGATCGCCGCCGTCCGCAAGGCGAGCGGCACGGGAACGTCACGCAGCATTTCCGCGGCGATGCGGCGGCCCATCAGCGCGGTGTCCGGCTGGAAGCTCCAGCGGTAGTGAAGCGCCGGCCGCCACAGCCATTCGTCGGCGTAGTCTTCCAGCAGCAGGCTGAAAAAGCGTAGCGCCGCATCCCGGGGTGTAACGTCGGGGCCCGCCCGGCGGGCCTCGATCCAGCCGATGATCGCCGTGGTGTCGGTCATCCAGCGGCCGTCGGACAGTTCGATGGCCGGCATCTGGGCCATGCCGGTCGCCCGGGCCGCGCGGCGCAGGCCAGCCGTGTCCATGTCTGCAAAGTCGAACGGCAGCTCGCAGTAGCGCAGATAGGCCTGCAGTTTGCCGGTGAAGTAGGACAGATCCAGCCCGTGAACCCGCATCCCGGCCAGGGCGGCCAGGTCAGGATGCACGGGCGGGCTCACTTCGCCCTGTCTCCCATCACCCGCAGCCCGAGTCCGACGATCACGATCAGCACCGCCTCGATGACCATCGGCGGAACCAGCACCGCGCCACCACCGGTGACCAGCAGGTTGATCACCCGGCCCGTCAGGGCGATCGCCAGCAGCAGCAGCACCGGAACCAGCCACCGGCGTTCGTTGCGCACCGCCGCGGTCAGCGACAGCACGCCCGCCGCGCCGAAGAAGCCGGCCATGTCGGCCCGCAGCGTGCCGAGCCCCGCCGCGCCGTCCGGCAACAGGCCCATGGTCGCACCGATCTTGTCCGGCGTAATCCAGAAGCGGCTGGCGATCAGCAGCGCCAGCAGGCCGACGAGGCCGAGCAGGCCCCGCATGAAGGTGCGTCCCATGGTCTCTTCCCCGTTGGTCTTGTCCCGACGCCACCGGAGGACCCGGTAGACGGCGTATGAAAGGGCGCCGGCCAGCAGGATCAGGCCGGCCGTCAGCGGCAGCGCGAACGCCTCGGCGATGCGAAGGAAGATGTTCTTCGCGACCTCCCTGTCGGGCGCGTAGCCCGGCGGAACCTCGGCCACACCGACCCGCGCAGCCCAGGCGCGGTAGTCGGCCAGCAGTTCGGCGGCCTTGCCGGGCATGGCCGCGCTGAGGTCCTTCGTCTCACCCGGATCGTTGGCGATGTCGTAGAGCCGCCAGGTCGGGCTGCCGAGGCCGCCGGCGTTGCGCGTCAGCTTCAGGTCGCCCTTGAACAGCGCAGCATCGCCCGCCGCTTCGAGGCCCACCGGCGTCCCGGCGTCATAGGCGGCCTCAGCCGCGCCGGTCAGGACCGGCCTGAGACTGCGCCCCGACAGCGGCGCGGCCGGCGCAGGGGCCGGCGCGACGCCGGCGAAGTCGAGCACGGTCGGCGTGATGTCGCTGATGATCGAGAAGGCGCGGTTGGTCGCACCCGGGCGCACGCCGGGTCCCGCCACGATCAGCGGCACCCGCGTGCCGCCCTCCGAGGCGTAGAACTTGAACAGGGCGCCCGGCGCGGCGGCGGCGCTGGCCCAGCCCGGCCCGATCGCGGCGTAGGTCCCCTTGCCGCCCAGCCCCTGCGCGCCCCAGCGGTAGCCGACGCTCTTCATCCACAGCTTGAACACCGGCTCGACGGTCGGGTCGCCGGCCTCCGGACCGTTGTCGGACAGCACCACGAACAGGGTGTTGTCGTACTGGCCCGTGGCCTTCAGATGGGCGACCAGCCGGCCGAGGTGATGGTCCATCGCCTCCAGCATGCCGGCGTTGACCGCCATGCGCTTCGCAGCCAGCTGCTGCTCGGCCGCCGAGAGCCGGTTCCAGTCCTTCACATTGGTCGGCATCGGCCCCATCGGCGTGCCCGCCGGGATCAGGCCGGCGCGCACCGCGCCCGCATAGCGGCGCTGGCGCTGGGCCTGCCAGCCGTCGGCGTAGCGGCCCTCGTACTTCGCGACATACTCGGCCGGCGCCTGGATCGGGATGTGGATCGCCAGGAACGGCAGATAGGCGAAGAACGGCCGACCATCGTCGGGCTTTGCCTTGATGTAGCCGATCATCCGGTCGACGAGGAATTTCGACGAATAGTAGTCGCCCGGCAGGGTTGCCCGCTTGCCGTCCTCGAACCAGTCAGCCTGGCGATAGATCGGGAAGTAGGGCCGCTGTTCCCAGTTGTCCGCGCCGGTGGCGTCGAGCGCGAACGACCGGTCAAATCCGCGGGCGCTCGGCAGATCGCCGGGTTCGTGCCCCAGGTGCCACTTGCCGGCCATCCAGGTGTGGTAGCCGCCCGCCTGCAGCCGGCTGGCCAGGGTCACCACATTGGCCGCCAGCCGGCCCTGGTAGGCCGGGTCGTCGCGGTGCTCGGGCGGGGTCGATTCCGGCAGGTTGGCGACGCCCGCCGTGTGGCTGTCGACGCCGGTCAGCAGCATCGCCCGCGAGGGCGCGCACATCGGCGTGGCGTGGAAGTTGGCGAACCGGGTCCCGCGCGCGGCCAGGGCGTCGATGGTCGGGGTGGCGATCTCGCCGCCATAGGCGCCGAAGTCGGTGTAGCCGGCGTCATCGACGAGGATGATCACGATATTGGGCGCCCGGGACGGTACCGGCGCCGCGGCGCTGGGCCCGAACGCCAGCGCCAGCAGGCCCAGCAGCGCCAGGCCGACGGCCCGCAGGGCGCGGTGCGAGACGATGTTGACCCGGATTACGCCGCTCATCACCGCCTCGCCCGTCGACCGCCACGCCCCCCGTGGAGCGGAGATGATAGCAGGTCGCAGATGAGTTACCAGTGGGTAACGACGTGCGCCTCAGTCCGCCTCGGCGTCCGTCGCCAGCCCTTCGGCGAGGGGATGGGTCTCCGCAGCCACCGGCCCGCGCGCGAGCTCCAGCGCCAGCTGGTCGCGATCCAGCTCACCTTCCCAACGCGCGATCACCAGCGTCGCCACGCCGTTGCCGACCAGGTTGGTCAGGGCGCGACATTCGCTCATGAACCGGTCGATGCCGACGATCAGGGCCAGGGCGGCGATCGGGATGTCGGGCACGACCGCCAGGGTCGCCGCCAGGGTGATGAACCCCGCGCCGGTGACGCCGCTGGCGCCCTTGGAGGTCAGCATGGCCACGCCCAGGATCGTCGCCAGCTGCCAGACATCCAGGTGGGTGTTGGTCGCCTGGGCCAGGAACAGGGTGGCCAGGGTCATGTAGATGTTGGTGCCGTCGAGATTGAAGCTGTAGCCGGTGGGAATGACCAGGCCGGTCACGGACCTCGAGGCGCCGAGACGCTGGAGCTTCAGCATCATCTGCGGCAGCACCGATTCCGAGGAGCTGGTCCCCAGCACGATCAGCAGTTCCTCGCGGATGTAGGCGATGAATTTGAAGATCGAGAAGCCGGCCATCCGCGCGATCAAGCCGAGCACGACGATCACGAACAGCAGGCTGGTCAGGTAGAAGACGCCGATCAGGACGGCCAGGCTGCCCAGCGCCTCGACCCCGTACTTGCCGATGGTGAAGCCCATCGCCCCGAAGGCGCCCAGCGGGGCGAACCGCACGACGATGTGGATGACGCCGAAGAACACCCTGCCGATCTGGTCGAGCGTGTCGGCCACCCTGTCGCCGAAGTCGCCCAGCCGCGCGCAGGCGAACCCGGTCAGGATCGCGATCAGCAGAACCTGCAACAGGTTGCCGGTGGCGAGCGCGCTGAAGAAGGTCTCCGGGATCAGACCCAGCAGCCAGGCGACCAGCCCCTTGTCGTCCGCCGCCTTCGCCGCATACTCGGCGGCGACGGACGGATCGAGGGTCGCCGGATCGACGTTGAAGCCGGCGCCTGGGCGGATCACCAGCCCGACCGCCAGACCGATCAGCAGCGCCAGGGTCGAGACCACCTCGAAATAGATCAGGGTCTTGGCGCCGACCCGGCCGAAGGCCTTCAGGTCGCTCATCCGGGCGATGCCGCCGGCCACCGTGACGAAGATCACCGGGGCGATGACCAGCTTGATCAGCTTGATGAAGCCGTCGGCCAGCGGCTTCATCGCCACCCCGACCGCCGGCCAGATCGCACCGACCGCGACGCCCAGGACGATCGCGATCAGCACCTGGACATAGAGCAACTTCAGATACCGCATGCGCTCCCCGGGCAAGCCTGTGCCGGGGTTCCGTTCCCCGGCCCCGCGCGCTATGACCGCGCTCACGCGGTCCAGTAGCTCAGCAGGATAGAGCAGCGCTTTCCTAAAGCGAAGGTCGGGGGTTCGAGTCCCTCCTGGACCGCCAGCGAGACATCGCCCCGTGCTATCGTACGGCTGCCTCCCGGCCCTCCCCGGCACACCCGGCATTTCGTGGACGGGACCGTGCGCCGGGGCCAGGCGGCCTGGGCGCCTAAGGCGCTAGCCGCCCGGGTGCAGCCCGGGCGCTTCCTGGCCGGTGCGGGCGACATACTCGGTGTAGCCGCCGCCGTACTGGTGGGGCCCCTCGGGGGTCAGTTCCAGCACGCGGTTCGACAGGGCCCCGAGGAAGTGGCGGTCGTGGGAGACGAACAGCATCGTGCCCTCGAAATCCGCCAGGGCCGCGACCAGCATCTCCTTGGTGGCCATGTCCAGGTGGTTGGTCGGCTCGTCGAGCACCAGCAGGTTCGGCGGATCGAACAGCATGCCGGCCATGACCAGGCGCGCCTTCTCGCCGCCGGACAGGACGCGGCAGGGCTTTTCGACATCATCGCCGGAGAAGCCGAAGCAACCCGCCAGGGTGCGCAGCGCGCCCTGTCCCGCCTGCGGGAACGAACTCTCGAGGGACTCGAAGATCGTCTCCTCGCCGTCGAGCAGATCCATGGAGTGCTGGGCGAAGTAGCCCATCCGGACGCTGGCGCCGATGTTGACCACGCCCTGGTCGGGCGTGATGGCGCCGGCGACCAGCTTCAGCAGCGTCGACTTGCCCGCGCCGTTGGCGCCCAGGACACACCAGCGTTCCTTGCGGCGCACGAGGAAGTCGAAGCCCTCGTAGATCGGCTGGTCGCCGTAGCCCTTGTGGACGCCCCGCAGGTTGACCACGTCGTCACCCGACCGCGGCGGGCTGCGGAACTCGAACTGGACCGACTGGCGACGGCGCGGCGCCTCGACGCGGTCGATCTTGTCGAGCTTCTTGACCCGGCTCTGGACCTGGGCGGCGTGCGAGGCCCGCGCCTTGAACTTCTCGATGAACCTGATTTCCTTGGCCAGCATCGCCTGCTGGCGCTCGAACTGGGCCTGGCGTTGCGTTTCGCTGAGCGCGCGCTGCTGGTCGTAGAAGTCGAGATCGCCCGAATAGGTGATCAGCGAGCCGGCGTCGATCTCGACCACCTTGCCGATGATGCGGTTCATGAAGGCGCGGTCGTGCGAGGTCATCAGCAGCGCGCCGTCGTAGTTTTTCAGGAAGGCCTCGAGCCAGATCAGGCTTTCCAGGTCGAGGTGGTTGCTGGGCTCATCCAGCAGCATGCCGTCCGGCCGCATCAACAGGATGCGGGCCAGCGCCACGCGCATCTTCCAGCCGCCGGACAGCAGGCCGACATCGCCGTCCATGCGCTCCTGGCTGAAGCTGAGGCCAGCGAGCACCTCGCGCGCCCGGGCTTCCAGCGCATAGCCGTCAAGCTCCTGGAACCGCTCCAGCACCTCGCCGTAGCGCTCCATGACGGCGTCCATGTCGACGTCCGGGCCCGGATCGACCATCGCCGCCTCAAGGCTCGACATCTCGGCGGCGAGCGCGCTGACAGGGCCAACGCCGTCCATCACCGCCGCGACCGCGCTCTGGCCCGACATCTCGCCGACGTCCTGGCTGAAGTAGCCGATCGTCATGCCGGGATCGATCACCACCAGCCCGTCGTCGGGCTGCTCCTGGCCGGTGATCATGCGGAAGAGCGTCGTCTTGCCGGCGCCGTTCGGGCCGACGAGGCCGACCTTTTCGCCCTTCTGCACGCCCATCGAGGCTTCGATGAACAGGAGCTGGTGGCCGTTCTGCTTGGAGATGTTGTCGAGGCGGATCATGGGGCGGTCTGCTAGCGCGAGCGAAGGGCGAGCGCCAGCCGTCGCGCCAGGCCAATTCGAAGGGGCAGACTCGTCGCGAACGGAAATCCGTCGGTCGGGTCAGGCTCAGGCCCGCTTTCGGCGTGGATCGGGCACGGCGACGACAAGGGTCAGCAGGGCCGCCGCCAGCAGGCCCAGCGAGGCCCCGAAGACGACATTATAGCCGAGCAGGTCGGCCACCGTCCCGCCGATCAGCGGACCGAGCGTGGCCGTGACCCCTTCAGCGGTCGCCGAGATGCCGATCCGCATCGGCAGGTCGTCGCGGTGGCCGAACTCCAGGATCATGGTGTTTGACGCCATGCCGTAGCCCGCCTGCGCGGCGCCGAGGATGCAGAAGGCGAAGAAGATGGCCACCGGAGCGCTCAGGGTCATCAGCACCACCGTCGCGGCGATCCAGCCGGTGATCGCCAGCAGGAGTACGATCCGAAAGCCGGACCGGTCGCCGAGGTAGCCCCAGGCGATGTTGGAAACGGTGTCGGCGCCGAGGTAGGCCAGCGACAGCAGGCCCAGGGTGGCCCCGTCCAGATGCATCGTCGCGCCCACATGCAGAATGAAGAACGGCGTGGCGATGCGGGCCGAGGTGGCCAGCATCTGGACCACCAGGAACCAGCGATAGGCCGGGTCGGCGGCGATCAGCCCTGGAATATCGCGCATCCGGTCCCGCATCCGGGCGGGCTCGCGGATCGTCGGCGGAACCGGTTCGCGGATCTGATATTGCAGGAACCACAGCCCGGCGCTGGTCAGGAAAAAGGCCAGGATGAAGGTGGTCGAATAGCCGTTGCCCAGGACATTGGCCTCGATCAGGTATTTGCCCGAGACATAGGCCAGAACAGCGGCGATCAGCCCCCCTATGGCGTTGCGCCACGCCTGCAGGCGACCGCGCAGACTGACCGGAATGACCTTGGACATCAGCAGGGTGAAGGCCACCCGCTGGGCGCCCATGAACACCCCGAACAGGAACAGGAACATCAGCAGGGTGACGACCTGCGCCCGGTCCTTCAGGAACCAGCCGGACAGGGCCATGCCAAGGATCGCCAGTCGCCCCAGGCTGCCCAGGACGATGGCCGCCGGCATGATCTTCAGCCTGTGTTCCATCTTCGCCCCGGCGACCAGCGGCGAGATGATCGACCCCACCTGCTGCAACGCCAGCCCAAGGCCGACGATGGTGTTCGAGCCGGAAATCAGGTGCAGGTAGGCCGGCATGAAGGTCGGCGCGTTGATCAGCCGAAAGCCCGTCATGCCGAGCATGCCGTGCACGAAGTTGCCGATGTAGTTGCGCCGCAGATTGTCCCAGATGAACGTCTGGAACGCGGCCTCCCGCACGGCCATGTCCTCCGACACGGCCGCGGGAACTTCGGACTCTAGAGCCGCTGCAACGGGATCATCCGTCTCGTTGGTCAATACCCCTGCATCCTGCCCCAGCGGTCGCGGTGCCAGGCGGTGGTTCCGAACAGGGCCTCCACGGCCCGCGCGCGCTTGAGATAGAGGCCGGCGTCATGGACGTCGGTCATGCCGATGCCGCCGTGCATCTGGACCATCTCGCGTGAGATCAGGTTCAGGGTGTCACCGGCCACGGCCTTGGCCAGGGCGGCCTGCTGCGGCAGATCATCGGCGTCCTGGTCGATGGCCGAGAGGGCCGCCTCGACGCAGGACCGGGCCAGCTCCAGCTCGCTGAACATCTTCGCCGCCCGGTGCTGCAGGGCCTGGAAGCTGCCGATGGTCTGGCCGAACTGCACCCGGGTCTTGAGGTACTCGAGCGTGGTGTCGAAGGCCTGGGCCGACATGCCGAGCATCTCCGCCGAGACGGCGATGCGGGCGACATCGAGCGTGCGCTCCAGCAGGGCGTAACCGCCACCGACCTCACCCAGCACCGCGTCGGCGCCGACTTGGACGCCGTCCAGGGTCAGGGCCGCATGGTCCCGGCTGTCCGCGGTATGACGGGCGCTCCTGGCCAAACCCTCGGCATCAGCGGGCACGAGGAACAGGGTGATCCCCGCTTCATCGCCAGGCGCGCCCTCGGTGCGGGCCGACAGGAGGTAGAGCGACGCGGCCATACCTTCGGCGACGAAGGTCTTGGTCCCGGACAGGCGATAGCCACCGCCGACGGCCTCGGCCTTCAGGGCCGTGCGGACAGGGTCATGGCGCGGGCCTTCGTCCACCGCCAGGGCGCCGACCGTCTCGCCCGAGGCGATCTTCGGCAGCCAGGCCGCCTTCTGAGCTTCGGTTCCGGCGCGGATCAGGGCGCTGGTCGCGGCCATGGACGACACGCCCAGCGGCGACGCCGCCAGGGTCCGGCCCAACTCCTCGAGCACCAGGCCGAGACTCAGGTAGCCGAACTCGGACCCGCCATGGGCTTCGGGGACAACCACGCCGGCCCAGCCCATCCCGGCCATTTCGGCGAAGGCCTCGGGCGCATAGCCCAGCAGGTTGCCGCTGTCGCGGGCCCTGCGCAGCGCCGCCACGGGAGCCTTTTCCTGCACCCAGGCCCTGGCGGCGTCGCGCAGCATCGATTGTTCTTCGGTCAGAACGGCCATGTCGCGCGCTCCCTACTGGTGATCAAGAAGGCCAAGGATACGCTTGGCGATGATGTTGTTCTGAATCTCGGCGGAGCCGCCGTAGATCGTGGTCGCCTTGCCGCCCAGCCAGTTGCGGGTCTGCTCCAGCTCCTTGTCGGTGAAGCCCTCGCCCTCCCAGCCGAGACCCTGGGAACCCATGATCTCGATGGCCAGTTCGGCGCGCTCCTGGCCGACCTTGGAGCCGACGTTCTTCATGATCGACGTGGCCGCCGACGGTCCGCCGCCACCCTTGCTCTCGGCCTGGGCGCGCATCAGGGTCAGCATGAAGGCCCGGGCCTCCATCTGGTGCCGGATCAGCCGGGCGCGGAGGTCGGGATCGGCGATCCGGCCGGTTTCGTCCACGCCGATGTAGTCCTTGGCCAGCTTGTCCAGCGGCGTTCCGGCCGCGAACCGACCGGCCGATCCTCCGCCGCCCGACAGGCTGTTGCGCTCGTGCATGAGCAGGCGCTTGCCGATGGTCCAGCCGCCGTTCAGCGGCCCGACAAGGTTCTCCTTGGGCACCTTCACGTCGGTCAGGAAGGTCTCGCAGAAGGGCGAATTGCCGCTGATCAGCTTGATCGGCCGCACCTCGACGCCGGGTGTCTTCATATCGAACAGCACGAAGGAGATGCCTTCGTGTTTGTGGTTCGGATCGGTCCGCACCAGGCAGAAGCACCAGTCGGCGTACTGGGCGCCGGACGTCCAGACCTTCTGGCCGTTGACCAGGAAGTGGTCGCCCTTGTCTTCCGCGCGAGTCTGCAGAGCGGCCAGGTCCGAGCCGGCGCCCGGCTCGGAATAGCCCTGGCACCAGCGGATCTCGCCCCTGCAGATGGACGGGATGTGCCGCTGCTTCTGTTCCTCGCTGCCGTACTCCAGCAGGGTCGGGCCGAACATCATGATGCCCATGCCGCCGATCGGGTTGCGGGCGCCGATGCGGTTCATCTCCTGCTGCAGCACGCGGGCCTCGGCCGACGACAGGCCGCCGCCGCCGTATTCCTTCGGCCAGGTGGGCGTGCCCCAGCCCTTCTCGCCCATGCGCTGCTTCCAGACGAGGGCGTCGCCCTCGACCGGACCGGTGGCGTTGGCCATGGCCACGTCCACGCCCGCCAGCGCGGGGGGGAAGTTCGCGGCCAGCCACGCTCGCGCCGCAGCGCGGAAGGCCTCCGTATCGGCGGCGCCAAAATCGGCCATGTCGTTCCTCCTGGTCGTCGTCTTGTTCTTGTGGGTCGCGTTGTTCGTCGTAGGTCGTCGGGCGGCGTTGACGCCGATCAAATCTGTCGGGCGCGGCCTTCCCAGTAGGGGGCGCGCACCTTGTTGCGTTGAATCTTGCCGGCTTCGGACCTTGGCAGTTCGGTGACGAAGTCGAGGCTTTTGGGCACCTTGAAGCTGGCCAGATTCGCCCTGGCGAAGGCGAGGATTTCCTCGGCCAGCGCGGGGCTGGGCTCATGCCCGGGGTTCAGCAGGATGACCGCCTTGACCTGTTCGCCCCACTCGTCGTGCGGCGCCCCGATGGTCGCCGAGTCCGCCACGGCGGCGTGCTTGACCAGTTCGTTGTCGATCTCCTGCGGATAGATGTTCACGCCGCCGGAGATGATCGTCTCGGCGTTGCGACCGGTGAGGAACAGGTAGTCGTCCTCGTCGAAATAGCCGACGTCGCCCATGGTGAAGAAGTCGCCGACCCGCGACGCCTGGGTCTTGGTTTCGTCCTTGTAGTAGGTGAACCCGCCGCCGGGCGGCATCTGCTGGTAGATGCCGCCGGCCTGGCCGTTGGGCAGGTCATTGCCCGCCTCGTCGAGGATCCGGACCTGCAACAGGGCGGGTCGTTTGCCGACGCTGCCCGGCTTGCTCAGCCATTCGTGGGAGTCGATCAGGAACCCCGCCCCGCCTTCGGAGCCGGCGTAGTATTCGGTCAACACAGGTCCGAACCAGTCGATCATCGCCCGCTTGATCTCCGGCGGGCAGGGCGCGGCGCCGTGGATGATGAAGGTCACATGGTCGACCGGGTATTTCGCCTTCACCGCGTCCGGCAGGGCCAGCAGACGCTGGAACATGATCGGGACGAGATGGAAGTGGGTAATCCTTCGCTCGGCGATTGTCCGCAGCACCCCTTCGGAGTCCCAGCGGTCGATGAACACCAGCGGCACACCGCCGGCCATGGCCGCCCGCACATCGAAGGCCAGCGGCGCAGCGTGATAGGCCGGGCCGGCGCACATCTGCACCGAGGTGGCCGGGTCATAGCCGCGCATCAGATAGGTGGCGTAGGGCGTCACGGCCGGCACGGGCCGGTGCACCCCCTTGGGCCGGCCGGTGGTGCCGGAGGTGTACATCATGCCGTTGCCGAGCAGCGGATCAGTGATGTCCGTTCCGTCGAACGGGGCGATGGCCGACTCGTAGGGTTCGAACCCCTCGATCGGCCCGCCGATCGCCAGTTTCAGCAGTGGGCCCTCACAGGCCGAGGCGGCCTGCGGAAGGGTCGCCACCCGCGCCTCGCCGATCAGGGCCTTCGCCTCGCAGTCGCGGATGATGTACGCGATCTCGTCCGCCGACAGGTGCCAGTTCACCGGCGTCAGCCGCAGGCCGCAGCGCAGGGTGGCCGCCAGCACCTCGACGAACTCAACCCGATTGGAGCAGACGAGGGCCACGGCGTCGCCCGGGACCAGCCCCCGGTCCCGGAACAGCCGCACCAGCCGGTTGGCCCGAGCGTTGGTCTTGCCGAAGCTGTGCGCCGTTCCGTCGGGGTCGTAGACCGCGATCCGGTCAGGCTGCAGGTCGGCCCACACCGCGAGCGTCATGCCCCGCTGCGCGGCCTCGTCCAGGCGTTGGACCCGTTCAGGGTCAATGTCGGCGAAATCCATCCACGCCTCCGCAAGGCGCTACGGCGACCTCGCCTCAAGTCTGGTCTATTCGGACGGGATTCCGCAATCCGGCTTTCGAAGACCCTGACGAGGCGAACCTGGCGCGTCCCAGCCCGGAGCGGCCCTCAGAACGGCTCCTCCAGTTGATTGTGATGATCGCAGCCCGGCGTACTTGGCGGCAGCGGCGGCGCGATGACGCCGACGTTCCAGTGCCACGCGACATCGCCCCGGGCGCGCCGCCTGCACACCACGGCCTCATGGAGCGAGTAGCCGTTGGGCGGACCCGCGCGGGGACGGGGCGCGTCCTCGAACGCCATGTAGGCGCGGGCCTGGTCATAGGCAGGCCAGGCCGGCGCGCCGGGCGCGCGGGGGACGCCGTCGCGCGCGAACGAGGCCCAGTAGGCCAGCATGGCGTCAGACAGGCCCTGCTCGCGGACATCCCGCGGAATGCGCGGCCACCAGGACGGCGTCGTCCCGATGGTTCCGAACACGAACGGAATCTCCGAGGCATGGAAGGCGCGGAGGTCGGCGCCGTCGGCCGCCGGATAGCCATGGTCGAAGTAGTAGAGCCAGGACGGCGCGCCGACGGCGGTCTGCGAGGCGGCCAAGCGCTCGGCGGACCAGCCGTAGAGGGCGTCGCGCGTCGTCGCCAGCATGCTTTCCGCCATCGTCCCGGCCGGATAGCGCTGGAGGAAGGCGTCGGCGAGGTCGCCGTAGCGGGCGCGAATCTCGCGGACGTAGGCCGCCGCGTCGGCGGGCGGCGGCGGCAGCAGGAACCGGAGAGAGCGGATCTCGCCCTCGTTGTAGCCGGCGAGGATCGGGACCGGCGCCTGTTCTCCACGATCGAAGACCTCGACCAGCTGGCGTTCAAGCGTCTGCCCGTCGATCACCCCCAGGGGAAAATACCGCGTTCGTCCAACGGCCGTGATCAGCGCTTCGGCGTCCATGCGGCGCAGGGCCGGCAGGTCCGCGGCGCCGATCTGGCCGGCCACCGCCACGCCGACGGTTTCGGCGTCAGGCCAGTCGGCAAAGGCGCCATCGCGCAACGCGGGCGTGGTGATCAGGTAGGGGCTCTGGGCGATCGCGCGCTGGAACAGGCCCCGCGCGGGCGGCGCGGCCATCAGGTAGGTGACGCTGAGCGCGCCCGCGGACTCGCCGGCGATCGTCACGCGCTCCGGATCGCCGCCGAACGCCGCGATGTTGCGACGGACCCAGCGCAGGGCCTGGATCTGGTCCAGCAGCCCGTAGTTGCCGGAGACCCCGTCCGGGGACTCGGCGCTGAGCGCGGGATGCGCCAGCCAGCCGAGGGCGCCCAGCCGGTAGTTGATCGAGACGACGATCACACCCTGCGCCGCGAACCGCGCGCCGTCATAGATCGCCTCGCTGCCCGCGCCGCTGACAAGCGAGCCGCCGTGAATCCATACCAGCACCGGCGCGTTCCGCGCCTCGACCGAGGTCCAGATGTTGAGAAACAGGCAGTCCTCGCTGATCGCCGCGTAGTCGACGAACGGTGTCCGGGGCTGCATGCAGGCGGCGCCGAACCGCGTGGCGTCGCGCACACCCGGCCAGGGCGGCAGGTCGGCCGGCGGACGCCAGCGCAGGTCACCCACCGGAGCGCGCGCATAGGGTATCCCGCGGAAGACGCGGACGTCAGCCTCGACGGACCCGCGGACCAGGCCGGCGGGCGCCTCGATCACCGGAGGGGCAGCGGCGGAAGCCGGCGCCGCCAGACAGAGCGCCGCAACGGCCAGCAGGATCGCCGCGAAGGGACGGCCGGCGGTCTTCGATACGTCGGCCGGGGTTGCCCGCATCGCCATGCTCCTGCCTCGTGTCACCGCCCGGCGCCCTCGACCTTGCGCTGGTCGAGCGCGGCGATGATCTCTGCGTGTCGCTGCCTGGTCAGCTGGTAGCCGATCAGAAACAGCGGTGCGAGGGCCGCGAAGGCGGCCGGCAGGGGTCCGGAAATCAGCGCCAGCCGGTGCAGGACGTCCTCGGGGATGACGAAGCCCGGACCGCGGGAGGCCAGGTCGGTCGGGAACCGGATCGCATCGAGCGCCAGGCCCGCGATCAGGCCGCCGAGACCCGACGCGGCCTTGTAGGCCAGCGTCAGCCCGGAGAAGAAAAGACCCTCCCGCCGCACGCCGAACAGCCACTCATGCTCGTCGGCGGTATCGGCCAGCATCGACTGGAAGCCGATCCCGCCGACCATGATCGCCGTGCCGACCAGGAGGCCGTTGATGAACAGCAGGACCGCTGCCGCGCCGGGCGTCAGGGAGAACGGCCCGTACAGTTGCAGCAGCGGCGGCCAGACCAGGAAGAGAGCGATCGACAGGAAGGCGGCGATCGACAGGGTTCGCTTCTCGATGTGGCGCAGGGCGAAGGCGCTGATCGGAGCGCCGAGGAGCGGGCCGAGCGTGGTGCTCAGCAGGATGAATTGAATCTGGGTGGTGTCGAGCTTCCAGAAGTAGCGGCTGGAGTGAAGCGCCAGCGAGACATGGGCGGAATAGGCGAGGAAATAGGTCAGCACCGTTCCGAACAGGATGAGGAACGAGCGGTTGCGCGAGAGGGCGACCATCTCGCGCGCGAAGCCCGAGAGGAAATGCTGACCCCCGTCCTCAGGGCCATGCAGGCGGGGCAGCGCGCTGCGCACCGCGCGAATGGCGACCATCCCGGCCAGCAGCATCACCGCCGCGCAGGTCCAGGCGAAGGGCGTGTAGTGGTCGCGCGAGAGCAGCCCGTCCGGACCGGCCATGAAGACCCCCAGACCCAGCACGACGCCCAGCAGGATGCCGACATTCTGGAACGAGAGGCGAAACGCCACGATGCTGGCGCGCTCGCGATAGTCATCGGTCACCTCCGCGCCGACCGCCGTGAACGGCAGCACGAAGAACGACAGCGACAGGCGCAGGACGACGAGGCAGGCCGTGACGTAGACAAACTGGGACCCGCCCTCCAGTGACGCGGGCATAGAGAACAGCAGGCCGAACGCCCCGGCGAACGGCAGGAGGCCGCCGACCATGAACGGCAGCCGTCGGCCATACCGCGACCGCAGGCGGTCACTGGCCAGGCCGATCGCCGGATCCGCGACCCCGTCGATCAGCAACGCGATCAGCTTGGCCATGCCGGCCATGGTTCCCGACATGCCGCATACCGCCGTCAGGTAGAACAGCAGGAAGAAGCCGAACCCGGCGGCGACGAGGCCGTCAGCGATCGCGCCGGCGCCATAGGCCGCCTTGAAGCGCCGCGAGAGCGGGGCGCTGCGGACCGGGACGGCGTTGGCCCCCGCATCGGAAATGGCGCTCTGGTCTGCGGCCACGGAGTCCTCCTTTGAGATTTGATCCGCGCGTCCCGGGTTCGGTCCGCGCGACGGCGATTCAGGCCGCGGAGGTCCGCTTCGCCACATCCGGCGCGAGTTGCAGGGCGTCATAGATGCCGCGCTGGAACACCGGCAGCGCGGCCCGACCGGCGGCGCCGCGGCCCGTCGCGATCGTCGATCCGGCGTTCGCGGACACCGGCACCTGGTGCTGGATCATGTAGATCAGGATCAGGTCGTTGACCGGGTCCGCCTGCCACCATGTGCCGAAGATCCCCGGCCAGGTCATCGAGCCCCGGGCGCCCACGGCATAGGGATTGTCGACCAGGTCTTCCGCGATCGACAACCCGAGGCCGAAGCCCGACTTGCGCCAGAGCGGCATGCCCGCGAACGGGAACTGGCGCTGGGCGTCGGTCAGCCGGTTGGTATGCATCAGACGAACGGTTTCGGGCCGCAGCAGCCGCCGCCCGTCAAGGGCGCCGCCCTCGAGGATCATCCGGGCGAAGCGGTGATAATCCGGCGCCGACGATATCAGTCCCCCGCCCCCGGGCGTGTAGGCCGGCGGGGCGTCGTACATGTCCAGCTCGACCTTCCCGAGGCGGGTCGTGGCCTCGTCGTAGCGATAGAGACTGGCGAGGCGTCCGCGCTTTTCGGGCGGCAGCCAGAAGTCCGTGTCCGCCATGCCGAGCGGCTCGAAGATCCGGTCCCGCAGGACCTGGCGGAACGGGTTGCCCTCAACCCGGCCGATGAGGAACCCGAGCACGTCCGTGGAATGGCCGTAGTGGAACCGCTCCCCGGGCTGGCAGGCCAGCGGCAAGGTTCCGAGCGCCGCCAGCCAGGCGTCGACGCTCAGGTGGTTCATCCCCGGATCCCCGAGCGCATCCTGGTAGGCCTGCTGAAGCGGACCTTCCGAGAACGGCGCATAGGCGATGCCCGAACGATGCGTCAGCAGATCCTCGACGGTGATCGCGCGCCGGACCGGCTCCGTGTCCGCGAGCGGCCCCGCCGGATCCCGCAGGACCCGGGGGTCGGCCAGTTCCGGGATCCAGCGGGAGACGGGATCTGTCAGGGCGATCCTGCCCTCCTCGACGAGCATCAAGGCCGCCACCGAGGTGATCGGCTTGGTCATCGAGGCGATGCGGAACAGACTGTCCGGCCGCATCGGCGTGCGGGTCTCGAGATCGCTCCAGCCAATCGACAGGTCCTGAACGATCTCGCCGCCCCGGGAGGCCAGGGTCACGATCCCCGGCAGCTCGCCGCTATCCACAAACGCCTGGAGCGCAGGCGCGATCGCGGCGAGCGTCACGGGATCAAGGCCGTGAACCGGGGAACACACAGGTCTGGTCATGAACGCGACGCTTCCGCTACCTGCCCGCGACCGCTCAGAACGTCTTCCGCAAGTTCAGCGCCACGAACCGGCCGATCGGATTGTAGGCCCCGCCGATGCCGTCCGTGCCCGGGAAGAACGGCGGCTGCTCGTCGAGGACATCGTTGATCTGAAGGGCCAGCACCGTTCCCCTGGCCGGGCCCTCGGCTGGCAGTATCCAGCTGAAGCGCAGGTCGACGGTGACGTAGGGATCGGCCTCGAACGCGGCCAGCCCTCCGGCGGCCCGGCTGTAGTTGTTTGTGATGCCGGCGCGGTAGTTCATGAAGGCCGCCGCCGATACGGATCCGGCGTCGACGGCCAGTGACGCCCTGGCGGTCCACCGAGGCAGGCCGAGGTTCAGGAAGTCGGCTTCGGCGGCCGTAGGCGAAAACCGCGTGTGATAGTTGAGCACATAGTTGCCGGCCAGACCGGCGAACACCGAACCGATGTCTGTCGTCCAACGATAGTTGACATCGAAGTCCAGACCGTCGGTCGTGAGGCTGCTCAGGTTCTGGTTCCGCCGGTCCACCACGAAGATCGGGTTGCCGGTGATCGGAGAGCCGCCACTCGGAATCGCGATGCCCAGCAGAGCATCAATGTCCGGGTCACTACCGGCGGCATAGGCGGAGTCATAGAAGACCAGTGAGCCTGTCAGCGTCGGGTCCGCGAAGACCTGCGAAATCGTCGGCGAGGCGATGACCCCGGTGTAGTCGACATTGTAGTAGGTAACGCTCGCCCGGAGGCCGGGTAGGGACGCCGGATTGACGTCGAACCCGAACGAATAGGTGGTCGCCTCTTCCGGCCCGAGGTCCGGATTGCCGCCCGACAGATAGATGGTCTGGACGCCGGCCAGAGACGGATGCAGAGCAACGGCCCCGGCGGCGGCGGTATAGAATGAGCCGATCGTTGCGCCGAGCTGGCGCAGCCCGGGCGCTCTGAAGGAGGTTCCGTAGGATCCCCGGAACGCCAGGCCCTCCATCAGCGTCCAGCTGACGCCGATCTTCGGGTTCGTCGTCGATCCGAAGTCGCTGTAGTTGTCATAGCGGCCGGAGATCGACAGGGCCAGGCCACGCATCAGGGGCGCCTGGTTGCCATCCCCGACGATCGGCACAAACAGCTCGCCGTAAACGGCGCTGATATCGCGCTCCATGTTCTCGTCGACATTGAAGGCCGAGGACAGGTAGTAGCCCCGCTGCTCGAAGGCTTCGTGCCGGGCCTCGGCGCCGACCGCGAATCTCAGCTGTCCGCCCGGCAGATCGAAGAGCGGTCCGTCGAGCTTGATGCCGGCGGCGCGGACATCATGCCTTTCGGTGACATCGACATAGTAGTTGTAGGCCAGAATCGCGTCGATCGTGGCTTGAGACGTATTCGTGCCAAACGGATCCAGATCGACGTCCGCGTAGGCCTGAAGCGCCGTCTGACTGATCGCGAATACGTAACTGTCGTTTCACGCCCAATCCACTGTGCCGTAGACGCTCAGGTTTAGATCGCGCGGCAATTTGAAATCAGCGCCGAACGATGAATTTCCGACCATCTTGTCGTTGGTGTTCGTGAAGTTGTCGGTTCCCAGGAGCTGGCCACTGTTAAAGTAGACAAACTCGTGTATTCCCCCGGCCGGGCATCTGGCATTCACATTCGTAGTAAACCCGGGGCAGTACATGTATACAAATACGTTCTGCGGCGCTACCTGGATGTCATCATGACGATCCGAATACAGGACCTCGCCCCAGACCGTGGCCCGCTCGTTCAAGTCCTGGCGCGCTGACAGGAACCCGGCGTGAATCGTCGAGGCCGGAAAGAGGTCGGCTCCCGCGCCGGTGTCACAGCGATTCAGCGTGCCCGCTGCGCCAAACGTGTCGGTCGCGGACTGGTACGCATAAGGCGTGGCATAGGAGGGGAAGGGATAGACATTCGGCTCGGCGCAGGCGGTTGAGCGCGCATCCACACCACCCCAGGGGGTGTAATCCAGAACCCGATAGTCCCGCTCTCCCCCGGTGATGTTGTCGTTTTCAGAGAACTGGTAGGCGGCGACAAAGGACCCGGTTCCCCAATCCTTGCCGAACAGGGCGCCGATGTTTCCGGCATAGTAGCCGTCGGCCACACCGTAGCTCGCGGAGAGTTCGACGCCATCGGCGCGCTTTCGGGTGATGAAGTTCACCACGCCGGCGACAGCATCCGAACCGTAGATCGATGAGGCGCCGTCGGCCACGACCTCGATCCGTTCCATGGCCAGGTTGGGGATGAGGGGATAGTCGGGATTGGTCACCTGCACGCCCGCGCCCACGAGCCTGCGGCCGTTCATCAACGGCAGCGTCGCGGTCGCCGGAAGCCCGCGGAGGGCGGGTGCAAATGAGCCCAGGCCAGGACCCGTGCCGGCGCTCGTTTGCGGCGCGGTGTTGAAGCTGCTGAGCTGCGGGATGCTCGCGCTCAGATCCGGGGTGTTGGCGCCGCCCTGCGTCACGATGTCGGCGCGGGAAACGCTGATGAGGTTCGAGCCTGTGGGCGGGACGCCCCGGATACTGGTGCCGGTGACGACGAACTCGTCGAGCGTCGTGTCTTCGGCGTCCTGCGGCGCCGACGGCGAACTCTGGGCCCATCCGGATCCAGCGGTCAGGAACATCGCCGCCATGAGCGCCGTGCCCGAAAGCCCGACCTGCCTTGTGCTTCTTCCAACCCTGAACATCAAAACCTCCCCGTTTTTTGTTTGCCTTCCGCAGGGCTAACCCGAAGAGACAGGGTTCGTCAATTTCATTCATTTAGCGCTAAGTCAAATTTGTGAAGCGTGGCGCCGTTGCTTGACCCGATGGGGGCGTCGCCTCATCGTCGCCGGCAAATCACAGGACCGCGCTCACCTCCGACGCGTCCGATCAGGGAAGCTGGCGGCAATGGCGGCAAGGCCGAAACAGGCGGGTGGCAACAAGCGCGCCGAGCAACGGGCCGCGACCGTGAAGCTCATCCTCGACACAAGCGAGGACCTCTTTGCGCAGCTCGGCTATTTCGGGGTGACCATCAAGGATGTCGCCGACCGGATGGGCATTCACCCGGCGCTGATCCACTACTACTTCGACGGCAAGAAGGCCCTGTTCGACGCCGTCTTCGAGCGGCGCGTGGAATACGCCGTGGTGGCCCGGACGGCCGGTCTCGACGCCTATGAAGCCGAGGTGGGCGACCACCCGACGCTCGAGGGCGCGCTCCGCGCCTATTACGACGGGGCGTTCGACGTCTACGTCAACGACGATGAAGGCTGGCGCAATTTCGGCCGCATCTTCGCCCAGGTGAACAACGCGCCCGGATACGGCGCGGAGAAGATGGACACCTACTTCGACCCCCTGGTGCTGCGGCTCATCGGGCTGTTGCAGAAGGCGCTGCCGGACGCGAAGCCGGAGGACCTGTTCTGGAGCTTCCAGTTCACCTCGGGCGCCTATTCCCTGATCCTGTCCCGTACCGGGCGCATCGACCGGTTGTCGGGAAACCTGTGCGTGTCCGACGATTTCGAGGCGGTCCGCGACCGGTTCGTCACCTTCATGGCCGCCGGCTTCGAGGCCCTCTACAAGCGCAACAAGGCCGCGCAGGCCTAGGTTTTCGCGGCCGGCGCACGGTCCTTCAGCCGCGCGTCGCGAAGCGCCGCGCGCCGGACCTTGCCCGCCTCGTCACGCAGCGGCTCGACGGTGAACTCGATGGACCGCGGCTGCTTGTAGCGCGTCAGCCGGCCGTCCACGAAGGCGCGCAGCTCCGCTTCGTCGAGCGCGACGCCCTCGAGCGGCTGGACGATGGCGTGGACGCGGGCGCCCCATTCCTCGTCCGGCAGCCCGATCACGGCGCTGGTCCGCACGCCGGGATGGGCCTCGATCGCCGCCTCGACCTCGGCGGGATAGATATTGGCCCCGCCCGAGATGATCAGGTCGTTGCGCCGGTCGGACAGATAGAGATAGCCGTCGGCGTCCACGCTGCCGAGATCGCCGGGGGTCTCCCACTCGTCGATGCGCTTCGCGGCGCTGCCGAGGTAGTGGTAGGTGGAGCCGGGTCCGCCGCGCGGGCGGAAGTAGACCTCGCCGACCTCGCCCACCGGCCGCTCCTGTCCGGCGTCGTCGAGGATCTTCAGCTCGTAGCCCTCGCGAACGCGGCCGACAGAGCCGCGATGGGCCAGCCAGTCCGAGCCCGATATCATCGTCGAACCGATCCCCTCGGTCGTGCCGTAGTATTCCCAGACCCGCTCGCCGCCGAGCCAGCCGATCCAGGCCTCCTTGAGCCAGGCGGGACAGGGCGCGGCCATGTGCAGCATCATCCGCAGGCTGGGCAGGGCGTGACGGGCGTGGACCTCAGGGCCCAGCTGCCAGATGCGGTGCATCATGGTCGGCACCATCGTCACCCAGGTCACGCCGTGCGCCTCGATCAGCTCGAGCGCGCGCAGGGCGTCGAACCGCCCCATCTCGACGATCGTGGCGCCGACGAACAGGCCCATGGTGATGCAGTGGAACGGGGCGTTGTGATAGAGCGGCCCCGGATTGAGGATCACGTCCCCGGGGCGTTGCCCCAGAAAGCCCTCCTGTGGATCCCAGCGCGACGGCATCGCGTCGACGATCACCTTGGGACGGCCGGTCGAGCCGCCGCTCGTCATCGCCTTCCAGTGCGGCGCGACGACCTCGGGCAAGGCTTCCGCCGAGGCCTGCGCCAGCGCCCCCTCCTCCGCCGAGAATGATGGAATGCCTGGCCAGGGCTGCTCGCCGATGAACAGGCGGGGCCTGACAATGTCGAGAATCGCCTCCATCTCCGGCCGGGCGAGCCTGGCCGCGACGATGTTGGGCGTCGCGCCCAGTTTCCACAGCGCGAAGACCGTTTCGTAGAAGTCCAGGCCGTTCGGAAGCGCGACGGTGACGAAGTCGCCCTGCCCCACGCCCTGGCTCGCCAGCACGCGGGCCCGGCGGTTCGCGCGGGCGTCCAGGTCGTCGTACCGGACCGCGAGACCGTCCGCGACAATCGCGACGCGTCCGGGGTTCTGACGCGCGTGATGAGCCAGGATCGAGCCCAGGGCGACACTGTTCGACATACCGATCGACCTTCCGAAAGCCCCTCCGCCGTGTTCGCGTCACGGCTGGAACGGGGCGCCGCAACTGCAATGTCCCATTTCATTAATTTATCGCTAAATGAATGAAAAGACCGAAAGCGCTGTCGGCGGACCCGCGAGAGCCCCCATTCGTAGCCCGCTCGTCGCCCCTGAAGAACCGTGACGGCTTCCCGACCAACGGGCGACAGGTTCAGTTCCTCCTGCCGCCCGGAGCGATGTATGGTCGCCTCAACTTCGGGGGAACGACATGACTGAACTACTGGCGCCGGCCGCGATCATCCTGGGGCCGGTCGCGATTGTGGCGCTGGTCAGTCTGGTCCGGCGCTCGGTGCGGTTCCGGTGGGCCAATGTCTTCAGGGTCTACCTGACCCTGCTGTTCGGCTTTTTCGGCCTCTACGGCCACATCCTGCAGCCCCAGTCGGTGGTGGACCTCATTCCCGCGTTCTTTCCGCTGCGGCTGGAGTCCAGCTACGCCAGCGGCGTGCTGGAGCTGGCGTTCGCGATCCTGATCTGGACGCGCTGGGCGCGGATCACCGGCTGGGCGATCATCGTCTGGCTGGTCCTGATCCTGCCGTTCAACATCTATGGCTGGACCATCGCGACAAACGTGCCGAGCTACGTCAATTCGCCCTGGTATCTGTGGATCCGCATCCCGCTGCAGGCGGTGTTCATCGCCTTCGCCTGGTTCGGGACCCGGGATGCGGGAGCCCGCCCCGGACCGGCGCCGGCGCTCCACGCCGGACCCTCAGCCTGACGGCCACAAAAGGCGGACCGGGCTTCTCCCACCGCCATTTTCCGCTGGACTGACGGCGCGTCACAAGCCTCAAGCATCCACATTCCATCGCGCTATTCTAGGATCACCCATGCAGTTCGACGACGTTGTCCGCGGCCGCCGCAGCATCCGCGGCTACAAGCCCGATCCGGTTCCCAGGGCGCTCATCGAGGAGATCCTCGCCCTGGCGATGCGCGCGCCGTCGTCGATGAACACCCAGCCGTGGAACTTCTACGTCGTCACCGGCGAGCCGTTGAACCGGATCCGCGCCGGCAACACCGAACGCACCCTGGCCGGCGTCCCGCAGTCGCGCGAATTCCGCACCGGTCAGGCCTTCGCCGGCCAGCACCGTGACCGGCAGGTCGGTGTCGCCAAGCAGCTGTTCTCCGCCATGGGCATCGCCCGCGACGATGCGGAGATGCGCCAGGACTGGGTGCTGCGGGGCTTTCGCCAGTTCGACGCGCCGGTCTGCGTGATCGTGACCTATGACCGGGTGCTGGACGGCAGCGACGACACGCCGTTCGATTGCGGCGCCGTGGCGACCGCCCTCGTGAATGCCGCCTGGTCCCGTGGACTGGGCGCGGTGATCAACAGCCAGGGCATCATGCAGTCCCCCGTGGTGCGTGAGCATGCCGGGATCGCCGATGACCAGGTGATCATGAAGAGCATCGCGCTGGGCTGGCCGGACGAGACCTTCCCGGCCAACGCCGTCGTGTCCGAACGCAAGTCGGTCGATGAGGCCGCGGTGTTCGTCGGCTTCGACTAAACCGCCCGGCCTGATCGGGAGCCTGGCCGCGGGGCCGGGCGCCCAGGGGTTCAGCCTTCGTAGCGGCGGTTCAGCTTGCGCATGCCGCCGATCCAGCGGCCGTAGTCGGCGGTCTTGTTGCGCATGTAGTCGAGCACCTGGGGGTGCGGCAGGATCAGGAATTCCTCCGCCGCAATCGACTGGACGACCATCTCGGCGAGAGGCTCTGGCTCCATCATGCCGTCGACGCTGGCCACGCCGTCGGGGTTGCCGGCGGTCATCGCCGTGCGCACTGCCTGCGGGCAGAGGACCGAGACCTTGATGCCCTGGTCGCCGTGGGTGATCGCCAGCCATTCGGCGAGGCCGACGGCCGCGTGCTTGGTCACGGCGTAGGGCGCCGAGCCGATCTGGGTGAGCAGGCCGGCCGCCGAGGCGGTGTTGAGCAGGTAGCCGCCGCCGCGCGCGGCCATCAGCGGCACGAGATGACGGGCGGCCCAGACGTGGGCCATGACGTTGATGTCCCAGATGCGCTGCCAGTCCTCGTTCGGCGCCTCGGCCCCGCCACCGACGCCGATGCCGGCGTTGGAGCAGAACAGGTCGATCGGGCCGTGGTCACGCTCGACCGTCTCGATCAGACTCTGGATCTCGGCCTCGCGGCTGACGTCGACCTTGAAGGCGACGCCGCCGATGCTCTCGGCCGTCGCCTTCGCGCCCGGCTCGTCACGGTCGACACAGACGACCAGCTTCGGGCCCTCGGCGGCGAAGCGCTGGGCCATGGCCCGGCCGATGCCGCTGGCGGCGCCGGTGATGACGATGATGCGGTCCTTGAGGTCCATGGCGCAGGCGCTCCCCGTTCGGGTTTGATCTGTTGAAGGGCGTCGATGGCCGTTAGCGGCCGCGGAACACCGGCGGGCGCTTCTCGACGAAGGCCAGCGAGGCGGCCTTGTGATCCTCGGTCTGCATGGTGCGGACCATGTGGATCGCCTCGGAGTCCATCGTCTCGGACAGCGTGCCGTGCTCGGCGACGGCGAGGTTTTTCTTCATGTAGCCGATCGCCACAGTCGGCAGGTCGGCGAGACGGCGCGCCAGGGCGGCAGCCTCGGCGGCCAGATCGGCGGCGGGTACGGCGCGGTTGACGATGCCCAGGCGGGCGGCCTCGGCGCCGGTGATCACGTCGGCGGTGAAGTAGAGCTCCCGCGCCTTGGCCGGACCGACCAGCTTGGACAGGAAGTAGCTGCCGCCGTAGTCGCCCGAGGCGCCGATCTTCGAGAAGGCCGTGGTCATCTTGGCGTCCTCGGAGGCGATGCGGAAGTCGCAGGCCAGGGCGATCGACAGGCCCGCGCCCGCCGCGGCGCCGGGGATCACGGCCAGAGTCGGCTTGGGCATCTCATGCAGCCAGCGACTGAAGTCCATGCCGTTGCGCAGGCTGTGAACCCGCTGGTCGAAGGTCGGCCCCTCGCCGGCCGGGCCCTTGTCGGCAACGAAGCCCTTCACATCGCCGCCGGCGCAGAAGGCGCCGCCCGCGCCGGTGATGACCACCACCCGGACCTTCGGGTCCATCGCCAGTCGCGGCGCCGCGGCGGACAGGGCCGCCAGCAATTCGCCGGTCAGGGCGTTGCGCGCCTGCGGACGGTTCATCGTCAGGGTGGCTACCCCGTCCTCGAAGGTCTCGATCAGCTGGTCGGTCATGGCGTCGTCGTCCTTGTTCGGAGGCGCGGGCGTCTGGATCGATCGCCAGCCTAGATCAGGGGCCGGAGGCGGGCCACCGCGAGATTTGCATTGACCCGAGGGCGCCCGCTCCTAGGGTGTCGGTCAAACAACTGTTTGACGCAGAGTCGGGCGCGCCGCAATCGCGGTGTTCTCCGACCGATCCGGGGAGACCGCCATGAACAAGATCGTCGATATCCGTCCCGCCGACGCCGAGGCCGAGCTCAACAACCTGGCCATGTCGGAGTCGGCCAAGCCGCTCATGGAAGCGGTCAAGCGCCACATCGCCGAGAACGTCGAGCCGATCACCGAGGAATTCTTCCGGCTCGGCGAGGCGCGGACGGACCGCTGGAGCTGGGCGCCCGGCCAGCTGGAACTGCTGCAGACCGCCAAGGACAAGGCCAAGGCCTCGGGCCTGTGGAACTTCTTCCTGCCCGAGAGCGAGATCGGCCGCGGCCTGACCAACCTCGACTACGCCTATATCGCCGTGGAGCTGGGCAAGAGCCCGCTGGCGTCCGAGAGCCTCAACTGTTCGGCGCCCGACACGGGCAACATGGAAGTGCTGGAGCGGGTCGGCACGCCGGAGCAGAAGGAGCGCTGGCTCAAGCCGCTGCTGAACGGCGACATCCGCTCCTGCTACGCCATGACCGAGCCGGGCGTCGCCTCGTCGGACGCCAAGAACATCTCCACCCGCGCCGAACTGGTCGGCGACGAGTGGCTGATCAACGGCGAGAAATACTACATCTCCGGCGCCGGCGATCCGCGCTGCAAGATCATGATCTGCATGGTCAAGACGAGCCCTGACGCCGCCTCGCAGTACCAGCAGTCACAGATCCTGATCCCGATGGACACGCCGGGGGTCGAGATCATCGGACCGATGCATGTGTTCGGGCACGATCACGCCCCGCGCGGGCACATGCACCTGAAGCTGAACAACGTCCGGGTGCCGAAGGAGAACATCCTGCTGGGCGAAGGGCGCGGCTTCGAGATCAGCCAGGTGCGCCTCGGCCCGGGCCGCATCCATCACTGCATGCGCTCGATCGGCAAGGCCGAGCGGGCCCTGGACCTGATGGTCAAGCGGGCGAGCACTCGCGTCGCCTTCGGCAAGCCGCTGATCCAGCTGGGCAAGAACCTGGAGCTGGTCAGCCGCGCCCGCATTGAGATCGAGGCCATGCGCCTGATGGTGCTGAAGGCCGCCAAGGCCATGGACGTGCTGGGCAACCGCGAGGCGCGTATCTGGGTCAGCATGGTCAAGGCCATGGTGCCGGAGAAGGTCTGCGAGATCATCGACCAGGCGATCCAGATCCATGGCGCCACCGGCCTGTCGGAATGGACCCCGCTGGCCGAGCTCTACACCGACGTCCGCCACCTGCGCTTCGCCGACGGCCCGGACGAGGTGCACCACATGGTCGTCGGCCGCGCGGAACTGACCCGGCACTGAGCCGCCAGGGGACATGATCTCAATTCGCGCCCGGTTCATCGGCGCGCGAGGTGGAAGACGAATTGAGTTCGTGTCCCCAAGCCCGCGCCTGTCGGGGACACGAACTCAATCCGCGACGGCGTTGATTCTGTCGCCGGCGCCGCGCGGGCGGATTGAGATCATGTCCCCTTTGCCGGCGCCATCCCACCGACCGGAAACACCGGTTCCTCAAGGCCCTGCAGCGCGGGGCTTGCGTCGGCCTGGTCGAAGCCGGTCATGATGCGGGCGAAGCGGTCCTGGACGGCTGCCCGCATCCCCGGATGGGTGAAGATGTAGCGCTCGTCGTTGCGGATCGCTTCCAGCACCCGGCCGCCGACGCGGGCCGGGTCGATGCCGCCCTGGACGAACTCGGACGACACCAGATTCTCCGGCGCGTCCGGACCGCCGAAACGGTCAGGCCGGTTGCGGCGCGACTGGTCGATCCTGGTCTTCACGAAGCCCGGGCAGAGGACGCCCACGCCGATGTTCTCCGGGGCCAGCTGCGCGCCCCAGCCTTCCGACAGGGCGACCACGGCGTATTTGCTGGCGCAGTAGGGCTCCATGCCCGGCGGCGAGATCAGTCCCGCCATCGAGGCGGTGTTGACCACATAGCCGCCTTCGCCGTGGGCGCGCAGGTGCGGCAGGAAGGTCTCCATGCCGTAGACAACGCCCATCAGGTTGACCTCCATCACCCAGTCCCAGTCGGCCGCCGCAACCTCGCCGACGGGGCCGCCGGCGCCGACGCCGGCGTTGTTGCAGACCACATGAACCTTGCCGAAGGTCTCGATCGTCTTCTCCGCGGCCGCCTGCAGGGCCGCGCGGTGGGCGACGTCGCAGAGCACGCCGGCGGCGCGGATCTGGCGCTCTTCCAGGCCACGGACCGCCTCGGCCAGCGCCGCCTCCTCGATGTCGGCGAGCATGACGGACATGCCCGCTGCGCCGAACGCCTGCGCCATGGCCAAGCCGATGCCGCTGGCCCCGCCGGTGATGAAGGCCGTCTTGCCGGTGACGTCGCGCATAAGCTGTCCTTTCAGCGATCCCATCGCCGCCGGCCGCCCTGGCCGCCGCGAATCCCTACCGGGTTGATTTATCACCGACAGGCGGCCGGGCGCCCATCCGCCGGATGAAGTCCAGGTCGATCCTGCGCTTGAGGTGAAGCGAGGCGCGCCCGAGCCACCACCAGCGACCGCGCTGCGCAAGCCCGGTCCCGTCACCCAGATCCATGATCGACAGCCAGCTCGTCTGGGGTCGGAAGCACGTCATCCGGCGCCCGCGCGCCATCGCCGCGAGATTGTGAACCAGCACCGGCGTCGCCCTGACGCCGAACACGCCGACGCAGGGGCGCGGGGCGGAGGCGATGACCGCACAGTCGCCCGTCGCGAAGACCCGGTCATCGCCGGCGGTCTGCAGGGTGTCGCGGGTCAGCAAGCGACCGTCCCGATCTGTCGCCAGGCCGAGCCGCCCGACCAGGTCCGGCGCCATCAGGCCCGTGGCAAGAACCAGCATTCTACAGGCCAGATCCTGGCCCGAGGCCAGTCGGCAGACGTCCGGACCGCGTCCTGCGACGGCGCCGTCCATGAACACGACGCCACGCCGCTCGAGGGTCTGGCGCAACGCGCGGTCCGCGGTCGACGACTCCCGCGCGCCTGACGCGGGGCCGACCAGCGTGATCCGCGGCGTCACGCGCCGACGCTCGCAGAGCCCGGCCAGGGCGGCGGCGGCTTCGAGCCCCGCCTGTCCGGTCCCGGCGATGACGAGGTTCGGGCAGACGCCGGTCCGGGTGATGTCCGCTTCGAGACGCGCCCGCAGGTCCAGAAGGCGCGACAGCGGTTTCACCGGCCAGACGTCGGCCTGCGCCGCAAGGTCCGACGGATCGGCCGTCCGGCTACCGATGTTCAGCGACAGGGCGTCATAGGTCAGGGTCGCGCCGTCCGGCAGCGTGACCTGCCGGCTGTCGCGATCGATGGCGGTCACCTCGGACGGGTGGAATGCGACGCCGAAGGCCTCGGCCAGGCCCGCCACATCGATCTCGCCCGCTGCCGGCTCGAGCGCGCCGGACAGCACGCCGGTCGCCAGGCCTGAGTAGCGAAACACGGGCGGACTGATCAGGTGAAGCTCGATCCCCGCGGCGCGCAGGCGAGCCGCCTGACGCACGACGCCCAGATGCGCGTGCCCGGCGCCGATCAGCAGAACCCGCACTATGGGAACGCCGGCGCCGCCGAGAGGATCACGTCACCCGTCTCGACGCTGACCCGCGGGGCGCGGGCGAGGACCAGCCCCCGCCCATCCGCGCTGGCGCCCGTGCGGATATCGAACCGGTAGTCGTGCCAGGGACAGCGGATGCAGCCGTCCTCGACCGTCGCGTCGTCCAGCGGTCCAAGCCAGTGCGGACAGGTCGCGGCGTGGGCGATCAGCTCGCCCTCCAGGGCCAGCAAACGGAACCGCTCCCCGCCGAACTCGACCAGGCGTGGAAGGGTCGTCAGCAGGCTCGACAGCGGACCAAGGTTCAACGGCTCGACAGACGCCGCGGAGGATCGCCGGCGATTGGCCAGCGCCCGTTCGCGGTGGACCATCATGGCCTCGTCCTCGTCCCACAGGCCGGCGTAGATCGCGACATAGCGCTCGCCGATCCTGGCGAGACGCTCCGGGCGATCCTCGGCGACGTGGAAGGTGACCGCAACAGCAGTCCTGTCCGCCGACAGGGGCGTCAGGGTTGTCCAGATCTCGCTTCCGGCGCCGGGTCCCTCGACCGTGGCGGAGCAGTAGCGACCGGCGTCCCGGTCGATCCGCACCTCGATGACCTGGGCCCGGGCGACGTCTCCGGGCTGGTTCACGACAGACGCGCGCCAGCCCCATGGGCCGCTGTCCAGCAGGTCGATGCTGTGGAACTGGCCGTGATGCAGGGCCGGGAGGTGCTCCCAGTCGAGAACATTCTCCCAGACCCGCCCGACGCCGGCGGCGACCACCCGATCATAGCGTCCGGCGACTGTCAGGCGCGGATCCGGGAGGCGCGAGATGTCCGCTCGTTCGCCCATGGATGCGATCAGCCGCCCGCCGGAGCCTTGGCCTTGATCGCCGCCAGCAGCGCGCGAACACGTTTGGCGTTGGCGCCCAGGTCGCTGAGGCCGACGCGGGAGGTGGAGCGAACATCGACGACCGAAGCGCCCGCCGCGCCGGGCCGGACCCGGATCGCGACGTCATCCTTGAAGCCGAACCAGAAGGACTCGGCGACCGCCTCAACCGCGCCGCCGGCGGCGTCGACTTTCGTCACCTTCAGACCTTCCGCGGCCGCGACGTCCGCCGCCAGTTGCGTCGCGGCAGCGACGGGCATGACCAGTGTCAGCGGCTGGATGTCCGGATTGGCGGCCTGGCCGACTTCGCCGACCGACTTGCCCTTGAGCATCGCCACCGGCTCGGTCATCGGTGTGAGGGGATTGCCGCCGACGACCGCGGCGCGGGCGGCGATCACTGCGGGCGAGTATTGCGGCGGGTCCTGGATATTGGTCGCGATGTCGTGGATCGGCGGAACGGTCTTCGCCTTGCCCATCACGCTGGCCGCGAAGCCGAGCGCCAGCGCCGGAACCAACACAGCGACCAGGGCCCTGCCCCATCCCCGTCGCGGCTTGACCAGCAGCGCCATCAGCAGGCCGATCACCGCCAGGATCAGGACGCCGAGCAGCAGAAGCCCGCCGAGCTTGAACACCATCAGGCCGAAGCCGATGCGCCAGTCCAGCAGTCCGAACTTGGTCCCCAAGGCGGCGACCAGAAACCAGACCGGCAGCAGCAGCGCCAGCACCCAGACCGTCTTCACCCAGCCGTCACGAAGCTTCGACATGTGTTTCCCCCATTCGTCTTTCCGGCCAGCATGCGCCTGACAGAGGCGTCTTCGCCAGCCCGCTTGATCCTAGCCGATCCGCTTGAGCACCGAGACCAGCCGGCGCGTGGTCGGCGAGAACAGTGCGCCCGTGTACCACTGCCCGGCCAGCCGCTTGTTGATCTCGCCGCGCGTCGGATAGGGCGCGATCATGCCGGTCAGCTGGCTGAGCTTGAGGCCGGTGGTCATCGTCAGCACCCACAGCGGCAGGTGGTCGCCGGCATGGGCGCCCACCAGCGTGACCCCGAGGATCTTGCCCTTCCTGGTGGCGACCAGCTTGGCGAATCCGCGGACGTCGCCCTCGGCCTGGGCGCGGTCGTTGTCGGCGAAGGGCTGGACCAGCACCCGGACGTCATCGCCGTGCGCCGCCCGCGCCTGGGCCTCGGTCAGACCGACCGCCGCCAGTTCCGGGCTCGAATAGGTGACCCGCGGCACGACCAGGGCGTCGGCGTTGATCGGCGCGGCGAACAGCGCCTTGCGAACGAACAGGCCCGCGTGGGCGCCGGCGAGGTGCGTGAACTGGCCCCGTCCGGCCGCGTCGCCGATGGCGAAAACCCGCCGGTTGCTGGTGCGCAGGCTCTTGTCGGTCTTCACGCCGGCGCGCTCGACGGCGACCCCGGCCGCTTCCAGGTTCAGACCATCGAGGCTCGGCTTGCGCCCCACGGCGATCAGCAGGTGCGAGCCCTGAATCCGCTTTTCGCCCACTGGCCCGGCGACAACGACCACCGGCCCCGGCTCAAGCCGCACGGCCTTGTGCCCCGGCAGCAGGGTGACGCCGTCGGCGGTCAGCTGGTCGGTGACCACCGTGGCGGCGGCGGGATCCTCGCGGCCGAGGATCGCCTCGGCCTCGATGATCGTGACCTGCGCGCCCAGGCGTCGGAACGCCTGGCCGAGCTCGACGCCGATCGGGCCGCCGCCGAGAACGATCAGGTGCTCCGGGCAGGCCTTGAGCTCGAAGATGCGCTCGTTGGTCAGAAACGGGACAGCGTCGAGGCCGGGTATGGGCGGCACGGCGGCGCTCGACCCGGTCGCGATGACGACCTTGCGCGCCGTGACACGGACGCTGTCGCTCTCCACCACCCGCCGGTCGCGGAACCGCGCGGCCTCGCGCACGACGCGGACGCCGAGGCCCTCGAAACGCTCCTGGCTGTCGATCGGCGCGATCTCGGCGATGACATGATGGACGCGGGCCATGACGGCGGCGAAGTCGACGCTGACCGTCTGGGCGCTGACGCCCAGCGCGGCGCCATGGCCGGCCGCATGGGCGGCGTTGGCGGCGGCGATCAGGGCCTTGGACGGCACGCAGCCGTAGTTCAGGCAGTCGCCGCCCATCTCGCCCTTCTCGAACAGCACGACCTTGAGGCCGAGCTGCGCGGCGCCGGCGGCGACGGACAGGCCGCCCGAACCCGCGCCGATGATCGCCAGATCGGCGCGGATGCGTTCCTGTTTCACGATCCGGTCCCCTTCCGCGCGCGCAGCCGCTGGAACAGAGTCGTGCCGAGCGACAGCAGGCCCAGAGCGACCAGCGGGCCGATGACATAGGGCTCGAAGATGATCTTCAGGTTGGGCTCGCCACCCCGCGCCAGCACCTGGCCGATGCCGGCGCCGACGCTGGAATAGATGAAGGTCGCCGGCATGATCCCGATCAACGTCGCCAGGGCGTAAGCGCGCAGGGGCGCATTGGCCAGCGCCGAGGCGACATTGACCAGCCAGAACGGCGCCAGCGGGATCAGCCGCAGGGTCAGGATGTAGCCGAACGCGCCCTCCCGGACGCCGTCCATCACCGCCTTGAGCCGCCCGCCCGACGCCTCGGCCCGCTCCCGCAGGGATGCGCCCAGCGAAGTGCGGACGATGGCGAAGACCAGGATCGCGCCGATCGTCGCGCCGACGACCGTCGCCGAGCCGCCCAGCCAGGTTCCGAACAGGAAGCCGCCCGCCAGGGTCAGGAACAGCGCGCCCGGAATGCTCACCGCCGTCGCTGCGGCATAGACGGCGACGAAGACCAGCAGGCTCAGGGCAAGGTTGCCGGAGACGAATCCCCGCAGAAGGGCCTCGTTGGCCTTGAGCGAGTCCAGGCTGAGATAGCGGCCCGCCCCGCTGGCGAACACCGCCACAACCGCCGCCACCAGCAGCAGCAGCGGTCCATATCGTTTGAGCATCAGCCTCGTCCCCCCGCTGGACGAAATCGCCCGGCGCCCTATCTGCCCTGAAAATTGGTCGCGCGTCTCCCAAGTCAAGCTCTTGGCGGCCCCGGGGGCGCCATGCCACGGTTGCAACGACACACTGCGGGCGGGACGACGAGCTTGGATCAGCGAACCGAAGAACGCCCGGACGGGTCCCAAGACACCCTGGTCGTGTCGCCGTTCGTCTCCCCGCTGGCGCCGCGCATGGACCCGCTGAAGTTCCGCGACCCCTTCGTCACCCTCGACGGGTCACGCCGGGCCGGCGTGGCGCTGACGTCGCTCGAGACGCTGTGGTTCAACACCGGCACCCTGTGCAACATCGCCTGCCTGACCTGCTACATCGAGAGCTCGCCGCGCAACGATGCGCTGGTCTACCTGTCCGCCCGTGAGGTCGCCGACTACCTGGCCGAGATCGAGACGACGGGACTGGCCACGCGGGAGATCGGCTTCACCGGCGGCGAGCCGTTCATGAACGCCCAGATCATTCCGATGCTCGAGGCGGCGCTGGCGTCCGGCCGCCAGACCCTGGTCCTGACCAACGCGATGCGGCCGATGCGGCGGTTCGAACGCCAGCTGGTCGACCTGCGCGGCCGCTATGGCGACGCCCTGACGATGCGGGTCAGTCTGGATCACTACAGCCGGGCGGTGCACGAGGCCGAACGCGGCGCCGACACCTGGGCGCCGGCGATCGCCGGGCTGGTCTGGCTGGCGCAGAACGGCTTTTCGCTGGCCATCGCCGGCCGTCGGCTGGGCGATGAATCCGAAGAGGCCGCCCGCGCCGGTTACGCAGAGCTGCTCGCGGGCCTGGGGATCACTCTGGACGTCGACGACCCTTCGCGGATGATCCTGTTTCCGGAGATGGACGCCACGCGCGACGCGCCGGAGATCACCGAGGCCTGCTGGGGCATTCTGAATGTGGCTCCCGAGACGATGATGTGCGCCTCCAGCCGCATGGTGGTGAAGCGCAAGGGCGCCCCGCGGCCGGTGGTCGTGGCCTGCACGCTGACGCCCTACGACCCGCAGTTCGAGCTCGGAGAGACCCTGGCGGAGGCGGCGGGGACCGTTCAGCTGAACCATCCGCACTGCGCGCGGTTCTGCGTGCTGGGCGGAGCCAGCTGCAGCGGGCGATGAGCAGCCTGCCGCGACTGTCCGTCATCATCCCGACGCTGAATGCGGCCGGAGATCTGCCGGCGCTCCTGCACGTGCTCGACCCGGCGGACGAGGTGATCGTCGTTGACGGCGGATCGACCGACGGCGGCCCGGCGCTGGCGCATTCGCTCGGCGTGAGGGTTCTGGAGTCGCCACCGGGACGCGGCGTCCAGATGGCGAACGGTGCGGCTGCGGCGACGGCGGAGTGGCTGCTATTCCTCCATGCCGACACCGTCCCGGCCCCCGGCTGGCGCGAGGCCGTCGACGGCCATGTCCAGGCAGCCGACGGAGCCGGCAAGGCCGCCTTCTTCCGGTTCAGGCTGGACGATCCCTCACGGCAGGCCCGCCGGCTGGAGCGGCTCGTCGCCGCACGCGTGCGGCTGTTCAGCCTGCCCTACGGCGACCAGGGGCTGCTCATCCATCGCAACCTCTACCGAGAGGTCGGCGGCTATCGCCCCCTCCCCCTGATGGAGGACGTCGATCTGGTCTGGCGGCTGGGCAGACCGCGACTGACCGGCCTGGACGTCGACGCAGTCACCTCGGCGCGGCGCTGGCGCAAGGACGGCTGGCTCGGACGCAGCGCGCGCAACCTGCTCTGCCTGACCCTGTTCCGGCTGGGGACGCCGGCTCCCCTGATCGCGCGGCTCTATGGACGCTGAGCGCCGGCATCTGGTGATCTTCGCCCGGACCCCGGCGTTCGGCGTCGGCAAGCGTCGGCTGGCGGCTGGCGCCGGTGAACTGGCGACGCTGCGCTTCCAGCGCTTCATGCTCGCCGACCTGCGGCGCAGGCTGGGCCGGGACCGGCGCTGGCGCACCTGGCAGGCGCTGACGCCCGACCGCGACGCCCTGGGCCGCCCCGACGTCCTGCCCCAGGGCGGCGGCGATCTGGGATCGCGGCTGCGGCGGCTGCTGAAGACCCTGCCGCCGGGACCGGTGGTCGTCATCGGATCGGACACGCCGGGCGTCACGCCGGCCGACATCGCGCGGGCCTTCCATGCGCTCGGCGCTTCCGACGCGGTGTTCGGCCCGGCGCGCGACGGCGGCTACTGGCTGATCGGGCTGAAGCGGGCGCCGCGACGCCGCGATCCCTTCGAGGGCGTGCGCTGGTCGACATCCCACGCCCTCGCCGACACCCTGGCCAATCTCGACGGACGACCGGTCGCCCGCCTGCGCACCCTGGAAGACATCGACGACGTCGACAGCCTCGAACGGGCCATGACGGGCGGCCGCCCGGTCCGGCCGGAATTTAGTTGATCCGGCGACGGGGGTGGCGCCATCACCCTCCGGCATGACTGATGACAACCAGCCGATCCGGGTCGCGGCCCTCTATCGCTTTGCGCCGTTCAGCGACTGCGCAGGCCTGCGCGCCGGCCTTGAGGCCATCTGCGCCGATGCGGGGGTGAAGGGCACGCTGCTGCTGGCGCCGGAGGGCGTCAACGGGACCATCGCCGGGACGGCGGAGGGCGTCGACAGGGTCCTCGCCCACCTTCGCGCCCTGCCCGGCTGCGACGCGCTCTCGGTCAAGCTGTTGGGCGCGGAGACGATGCCGTTCTACCGGATGAAGGTGCGGATCAAGCGCGAGATCGTCACCATGGGCCAGCCGGACATCGATCCGCTGAAGGACGTCGGCTGCTACGTCGCCGCCGAGGACTGGAACGCGCTGATCAGCGATCCGGACACCCTCCTGATCGACACGCGAAACGCCTACGAGGTGCGGGTCGGCACCTTCGCGGGCGCCGTGGACCCGGGCACGGCCAGTTTCCGCGAGTTCCCCGACTGGTTCCGCGCGAACCGCGAGCGCCTGCTGGCCGGACGTCCCGCCGCGAAGATCGCCATGTTCTGCACCGGCGGCATCCGCTGCGAGAAGGCCACGGCGTTCCTCAAGTCCGAAGGGCTGGACGCGGTCTACCACCTCGACGGCGGCATTCTGAAATACCTGGAGACCGTGCCCGAGCCGGCCAGCCTGTGGCGGGGCGAGTGCTTCGTCTTCGACCAGAGGGTCGCCGTCGGCCACGGGCTGACGCAGGGCGACCATGTCCTCTGCCACGGCTGCCGCATGCCGGTGAGCCCGGAGGACCGGACGTCAGCGCTCTATGTCGAAGGGATCAGCTGTCCCGCCTGCCATGACCGGCGCGATGACAGCCAGCGGGCCGGCTACCTCGAGCGGCAGCGCCAGGTCGCGTTGGCCGCCGCCCGGGGTCAGGGTCATATCGGCGTGACGCCGCCGCCGAAGGCCGCGCGGACGGCGCCGTCAGGTCCCGCCTGAATGACGCCCCGCCCGATGCGCCTGGCCCTGTTCCAGCCGGTCATTCCGCAGAATGTCGGCGCCTGCATCCGCCTGTCGGCCTGTTTCGGCATCGAGCTGCACGTGATCGAGCCGGTCGGCTTCCGCTTCGACGACAGCGCCCTCAAGCGCGCGGCGCTGGACTACGGTCCACTCGGCCACATGACCCGTCATGCGGACTGGGACGCCTTCCAGCGCGACCGGTCGCCGGGCCGGCTGGTGCTGTTCACGACGAAGGGCGCGACGCCGCTCGACGCCTTTGCCTTCCGTCCGGATGACGTGCTGCTGTTCGGCAGCGAGACCGCCGGCGCACCGCAGGCGGTGCATGACGCGGCAGACGCACGAGTGGTCATTCCCCTGCAGCCGGACGCCCGGTCGCTGAACCTGTCGGTCAGCGCCGGCATCGGCCTGTTCGAGGGGCTTCGGCAGACCGGCGGGCTGGCCGGACGCGACGCGGCCTCATTTTGAGCGCGGCTGGGTGCTGCAGGGGCTACCGACGGGCGGCGATCCAGCCGTCCACCCTGCCCTGCAGCAGATCCATCGGCAGCGCGCCCGCGCCGAGCACGAGATCGTGGAAGGCGCGCAGATCGAACCGCGCGCCCAGCGCCGCCTCGGCCTGGCTCCGCATGGCCCGGATGCGCAGTTCGCCGATTTTGTAGCCGAGCGCCTGGCCGGGCCAGCCGATGTAACGATCGACCTCGCCGTAGATCGCCTCCTGCGTCATCGCCGTGTTGTCCGTCAGGCAGGCGGCGGCCTGGTCCCGGGTCCAGCCCATGGCGTGCAGGCCGGTGTCCATGACCAGACGGCAGGCGCGCCACATCTCCATCGACAGGCGGCCGAACTGCTCCTGGGGCGTGCGGTAGACGCCCATCTCCTCGCCGAGGCGTTCGGCATAGAGCGCCCAGCCCTCGACGTAGGCGGTGATGTCGTCGTTGCGGCGATACTCCGGCAAGCTGGTGTTTTCCTGCGCCAGGGCGATCTGCAGGTGATGGCCCGGCACACCCTCGTGGAGCAGCCAGGCCGGGAGGTTGTAGAGCGGCTCGTGAGGCGCGGCGGTGGCGCTGTAGACGACAATCCCGGCCTGGCCGCTTTCGGGACTGCCCGCCAGATAGCCGTCCGAGGTGCTCTCCAGCGCCGCCGGCTTGGCCCGGACGCCATAGGTCAGCCGCGGCAGCAGGCCGACGTAACGCGGCAGCAGATAGTCGATCCGCTTGGCGATCTCGCCGGCCTTCTCGGCGTAGATTTCCGCCGTCGGCGCGTAGGACGCCGGATCGGCGCGCAGATGGTCTGAAAAGGCGCGCGGACCGCCGACAAAGCCGGCCTCATCCATCACCGCCTGCATCGCGGCACGGATGCGCGCCACCTCGGTCAGGCCCAGTTGGTGGATCGCGGCCGGCGTCATGTCGGTCGTGGTCTCCTTCCGCACGACGAACGCGTAGTAGGCCTCGCCGCCGGGCAGCGTCGCAGCGCCGAGCGCCGGCCGCGAGGCCGGCAGGTAGCGGTCGCGGAGGAAGGCCGTCAGGCGGCGCTGCGCCGGCTTCACCTCGGCCTCGACGATCCGGAGCCCCTCGGCGCGCAGGGCCGCCCGCGCGGACTCGCTGATCGTTGTCGGCAAGGTCGCGAATGGCAGCATCAGGGGGCTCTCGTCCGCAGGCAGTTCGGCCGCCTTGTCCACCACCTCGATCGCCCGCCGGGTCACCAGGGCCGGCTGGGTGAAGCCGGTGTCGATCCCGCGCTGGAGATTGATCGTCTCACGCTCGAAGTAGGCGGGAATCGCCGCCATCCTGGCCAGCCAGGCGCGGGCGTCCGCCTCGTCGCCCAGCCGCGTGACCTGCGCCGTGCCGTCGGGCGTGGTGTAGAAGCCCTCGCCGTTGCGGAAGGCCATGCGCTGTTCGTCGAGGGCGATCCCTTCGAGCGCGACATCGATCTGGCGCGCCATGATGGCGCGGCTCAGCGTTTCGTCATCGCCGGGAGCGCCCGCCGGGACCGACGACAGGCGAGCCCGGAAGGCCCTCAACGCGGCGGCCTGGCCGGCGATGCCAGCGGGCGAATTGTCGGGCCACCGTGTCAGGGCGTCGCGGTCGCCGCGGGCGCCGGCGCGGATGGGGTCCTGCAGATGGATGAACGCGACATAGTCGTGGTCGAGATCACGCCACATCGCCGATTTCGCTCCCGTCAAACCGATCGCCAGGACCACGGCGAGGACCACGGATGCCCCGGTGCGAAGGCGGATCATCGGGGCGACTCCTGGCGGCGGACGTTGCGAGCTTTGTCCGGCCGCACGACCGGCGCAAGGCGTGAGCTTATCCGCGCGCCGGCCGGGACCGCAGCGCCCGGGTGATCTCGTCGTGGCGGGCGCGGGTGATGCGGTAGGCGGCGAAGATCGCCATCGCGACGAGCGAGATGATCGCCGCGACCGGACCCCAGATCAGGACCAGACGGAACTGCACGTCGGCCGGCAGGTCTGCCCCCACCACGCGGCCGACGTCCTCCGGAAAGCGGATCAGGTCGAGCGCGACGCCCGCGACCATGACGCCCAGGCCCGTCGCCGCCTTGCCGGCGAAGCCCAGCCCGGAGAAGTAGAGACCTTCGCGGCGACGGCCGAACAGATGCTCATGCTCGTCGGCGGCGTCGCCCATCATCGAGGGATAGGCGACCGAGACCAGCCCAACCCCGATCCCGGCGGTGAACGAGTTGATCTCCATCGGCAGCAGGGCCGCATCGCCGACGGGAATATAGACGCCCATCAGCATCAGCGTCTGCAGCACCACCCAGTTGCCGATGAGCATCACGAAGCCGATCAGGACGATGTTCTTCTTCTCCATCGCCTTCTGCAGCATCGGCGCGCCCATGACGCCAAGCAGGATCCCGAACAGGTAGGCGTAGCCGATGAACTGCAACTGCTCGCTCTTCAGCCGCCAGACGAAGATGAAGGCGTGGTTGTTGAGGCTGGCGTTCAGACCGATGGCGATGAACACGACCACCGCCGAGATGAACAGCACGCGGAAGGACCGGTTGGCGAAGATCTCCGCCACCTCTCCGGGCAGGCGCTTCCACATGGCGTGGGGCACCTGATCGGGCTGCGGCAGGGCGGCGGCGTAGCGGCGCACGCCCAGACAGCAGAGCGTCATGCAGACCATCAGCAGGGCGGCGACGAACCAGCCGAAGCCCGGATAGCCTTCCGGCCGCTGCAGGGCCCCATCGGCGAAGAAAATCGAATAGCCGACGGCGTTGATCGCCACGCCGGCGCAGATTCCCGCCAACGCCCGGTAGACCACCACGCTGGTGCGGCCCGCGTAGTCGCTGGCCATCTCCGCCCCCAGCGCGATGTAGGGCACATTGAACAGCGAGATGAAGCTGCGGGCGGCGACCGACATGACCGCCAGCCAGCCGAACAGGGCCATCTGGCCCAGATCCGGCGGCGGCGAGAACAGCAGCCCGACCGAGATGGCTATCAGCGGCGCGGCGACGATCATCAGCGGCAGGCGGCGGCCGAGGCGTGACTTGATGTTGTCCGACCAGGAGCCGACGACAGGATCGACCACCGCGTCGAAGGCGAGGCTGACCGCCAGGGCCGCGCCGACCAGCGCGCCCGAAAGGCCGAGCACGGCGGAATAGTAGAAGAAGATGAAGGCGATCGCCGCGTCGAAGCCGCCGCTCTGGGCCGCCTGGCCGAGGCTGTAGGACAGTTTCACCAGGGCCGAGGGCTTGTGCTCGAGCGGGGTCGCGGCCGGTCCGACCGGGTCTTCAATCGTCGACAAAAGCTGGTCCCCGGCGCGCGCTGTTCTTCCGCTGAAGCCTAACCGGCGGGGGGCGCATGGCAATGACCGCCGAGCCGATTCCGCCTTGCTGGCTTACGATTTCGGCCTTCCCCTGGGTCAGCCGTCGCTGCCCTTTCAGGTGGTCTTCAGGCGGTAATCCGCACCGGCAAGGTCTCGTAGCCCTTCACGAAGCTGGAGCGGACCCGCTTGGGCTCGCCCATCACCTCGATGAACGACCAGCGCTTCATGATCTCTTCCCAGACGATCCGCAGCTGCAGTTCCGCCAGACGGTTGCCGACGCAACGATGGATGCCGAAACCGAAGGACAGGTGCTGGCGGGGCCGTTCCCGGTCGATGATGAAGGCGTCGGGGGTCTCGATCGCCTCGGCGTCGCGGTTGCCCGAGACGTACCACATGACGACCTTGTCGCCCTTGCGGATGGTCTGGCCGGCCAGCTCAACATCCTGCAACGCCGTGCGTCGCATGTGGGCCAGCGGCGTCTGCCAGCGGATGATTTCGGGGATCATGCTGGTGATCAGGCCGGGATCGGCGCGCAGCTTGGCGTACTCCGCCGGGTTCTGGTTCAGCGCCAGAACCCCGCCGGTGATCGAGTTCCGCGTGGTGTCGTTGCCGCCGACGATCAGCAGGATGATGTTGCCCAGGTACTCGTCCGGCGACATGTCCCGCGTCGCCTCGCCATGGGCCATCATCGAGACCAGATCACCGCGCGGCGCCGCATTGACCCGCTCGTTCCAGAGGCGGGTGAAGTAGGCCAGGCACTCCATCAGCTCGGCCTGCCGCGCCTCTTCGGTTTCGACGATGGCGCCGGGCATCGGCATCGTGGTCGCAACGTCCGACCAGCGGGTCAGCATGCGCCGGTCCTCGAACGGAAAGTCGAACAGGGTCGCCAGCATCTGGGTGGTCAGCTCGATCGACACCCTGTCGACCCAGTCGAAGGTCTCGCCGATCGGTAGCTCGTCGAAAATCCTGGCGATCCGCTCGCGGATGATCGGCACCATGGTCTGCAGATTGGCCGGCGAGACGATCGGGCTGACGGTCTTGCGCTGCACGTCGTGGCGGGGCGGGTCCATGGCGATGAAGCTGGGCCGGCGCAGGTCCGGCCGGGCGTCACGGATGGTGATGCCGCCCAGGGCCGCGTCCGACGAGAACACCTGATGATTGGTGTCGACGTCCATGATGTCCTTGTAGCGGGTCACCGACCAGTAGGGGCCGAACTCGCTGTCCTTGCACCAGTGCACCGGCGCCTCCGCGCGCAGACGCTCGAAGTACGGCCAGTGGGTATCGGTCAGGAACAGCTCCGGATCGCCAGGATGCAGGTCTTCCAGCGGCGTCGCCCAGGCCCTGGCCCGCGCGTCGTCCTTCAGCCGCATGCCCCCGTCAGCCATGGCGCGTCTCCTCCCGGTCCCTGGATCGGCCGCGCGTTGGATGGCGGCTCGTTTCCTGGGGCCAAGAAAACGCCATTGCGCCGGGCTCTGCAATGCCCAGCGGCGGGCCGAACCCCCTAGGGTCCGGACTCAATTGAGCCAGTAGGCGCATGTGGCGGCGAGGAGGGCTCCGGAGAGGTAGTTCCGGGCGAGCTTGTCGTATCGGGTTGCGACGCGCCGGAAGTCTTTGAGCCTGCACCACATGCGTTCGAC
>JAIOXZ010000049.1 GCA_021741355.1 Caulobacter sp. | reverse complement strand
CGCTCCAGCGCCGCGCTTCCGCCCCGCCGACCAGCACCGACCTCGCCAAAGCCAAGCTGACCCGTGCCCTTCACCGACATCAACGACCCTCCGCCTCAACAGACAGAGAATCACGATCAGCGAATTACGCAACGGTCCCATAGAGGGGAGGGAGAGTGCAAGCAGATGACCCTGACCCACCGCCTCGCCACACCGGCGGACATGCCGGCCCTGACCGCCCTGATGGACGACGCCATCGGCGCGCTGCAGCAGCCGTTCCTGACGCCGGAGCAGATCGCCGCCTCGCGCAAGCTGATGGGCCTGGACAGCCAGCTGATCGCCGACGGGACCTATTTCGTGATCGAGGAGGAGGGCGTGATCGCCGGCTGCGGCGGCTGGAGCGCCCGGGCCACCCTCTACGGCGGCGACCACAGCCCCGGTCGTGACGCCCACGGCCTGAACCCGGCGACGGACGCGGCGAGGGTGCGGGCGATGTACACCCGTCCGGACTTCGCCCGGCGCGGCGTCGGCCGGCTGATCCTGTCCCTGTGCGAGGCGGCCGCGCGGGAGGCCGGGTTCGCCCGTGTCGAACTGGCCGGCACCCTGGCGGGCCAGCCGCTCTACGAGGCCTGCGGCTACACGGTCATCGAACGCCTCACCGACGACCGCGGCGGCGCCCCGGTGCCGCTGCTGCGGATGGGCAAGGGCATCTAGGCGGGTTTCAGGCTGCGCGCCTCACGCAGGAAGGCGATCAGCAGAGCCACGACGATCAGCGACAGGCCCGCCATGCTGCCGATTGCCACAGCCAGCAACGCCTCGGCGTGCGAGGGAGCCAGGATGGCGATGTCCGTGGTGTTGGTGTCGGCTATGACCCGGCGCGTGATCATCCCGCCGTAACCCCCGGCGAGACCGCCGAACAGCGCGGCTATCAGCCCGGTGGCGGCCACCAGCCTCTCGACCACCTTGGCCGCCCCGGATGCGCTGACCGCCGCCAGGAACAGGCTGACCAAACCGCCCAGCGCACCGACGACCAGCAGCAGGTTGCAGACCATCATCATCAGCTTGATCAGAAACGGGGCGTCCAGGAACAATTCGACCGCACCGACGCCCGGAGCGTAGGTCGTCAGCAGCTGGTTCATCGCGTTTCTGCTGAGCATGTGGACGACCAGCAGGATCGCCGCAAGGAGTGCATAGATCCGCTTCATGAAATCCTCCGGGCCGACGAGGAAAGGCTAGCCATCTGTCCGCCAGGCGCCAATACCGGAGTTGTATCGGGACACCCGCACTCGCCGGTATGACGGCACGGGTTCGGCCTCTGGATGACGCTGAATTCGGGACAGAGAGGCAGCGAAGCACGCTACCGGACAGGCCGCAGCCGCACCGGGCGTCAGCTGCCGGCTGAACCGTCCTGGCCGTCCAGGTGGCCGAGCACGAGCCGGGCGATCTCCGCGCCGTGGGTCTCCTGCGGGAAGTGGCCGGCGTCGGGCAGCAGGTCGAACGTCGCCTGCGGATAGCGGGCCGCCCAGGCGCGACCCCAGGTCTCGGTGAACACGTCGTCCAGACCGCCCCAGATGAAGTTCACCGGCCTGTCCCAGCCCAGCAGCGCCGCGAAGTCCCTCGCCTGGGCCTCCGCGTTGCCGCCCCCGGGATTGTCGAACGGCAGGCTGAGCGGAAAGCGCCGTGGCCCGGCATGGCCGGCGCGGCCCAGGCCCTCGAACGGCGCGTCGTAACCTCGCCGCACGGCCTCCTGTGCGGCGGTGAGGGCCGGCGCGGGCCCGCCCTGCGAAATGGCGTAGAGATCCCGCGCGCCCATGGCGCCCAGCGGAACCATCATGAACCGGCCGATGGTCAGTCGCTCGGGCACGTTGGCCCCGAACAGCCCGTCCGGCTGCCAGGCTGCGTTCCAGCGGTGCAGGGCCGGGGTGTAGTCATAGGCCGCGTGGTGCAGCCAGGTGTTCATGATCACCAGCCGGCTGAACCGCTCGGGCATGTGCGCCGCCTGGGCCAGGCCGATCGGGCCGCCCCAGTCCTGGGCGAACAGGGTCACGCCGCGCAGGTCCAGCGTCTCGACCAGCAACCGGTGCGCCGCCGTATGCCGGTCGATGGAATACCAGCCGTCGTCGACCGGCTTGTCCGAACGGCCGAAGCCGATGTGGTCGGCGGCGATGCAGCGCCAGCCTGCGGCGGTCAGCGCCTTGATGATGTGCCGGTTCAGATAGCTCCAGGTGGGCATGCCGTGCATCAGCAGCGCCACGGGCCCGTCGCGCGGGCCTTCATCGACATAGTGCAGGCGCAGGCCGTCGACCGTCAGGTAGCGGGGCGTGAAGTCGTACCCCTCCAGGCCGGCGAAGGCCACGTCGGGCGTGCGCAGGAAGGCGACGCCCCCGGCGGTGGTCATCAACTCTGTCATGGGGTCCGCGCGGCTCCGGGAATATAATGGCACTCTATGTGCCACTATATCCGGGTCAAGACCCGCCGACGTGATGAGGGGCGACTCGGCCGCCTGTGGTAGCCCGCAGGCCGCAGCCGCACCGGGCGTCCGCGCGCCGGAGCTCTCCCATGGCCGTCCAGACCATTCACCTCGTCCAGGCCTTCATCGCCGGCCGCGGCAAGGCCCTGAAGTCGGAACAGGCCGTGGTCTGCAAGACCGCCGAGGAAGCCGTCCGCCGCGCCGAACGCCTCGCCCCCCTGCGCCTGGGCGTGGTGGCCTTCAGCGCCACCGGCGACATGGAAATGGGCGACTTCGACGAAACCCCGACGATCCTCTTCAAGGCGGGCAGACTGCCGCCGCCGTTCGAGGATGCGTAGAATGGGCCTGCGGGGAAAGCCGAATAAACTCCGCTCATCCCGGCGAAGGCCGGGACCCAGGCTTTTTTACAGAAGGTCCTCATAGAGATCGCGCCAGCCGGGGTTGGTGCGTTCAATGAGGCGCAGCTTCCACAGCCGCTGCCATTCCTTCATCTGACGCTCACGGCGGAACGCGCCGTCCCGCGTGTCGAAGGCCTGGTACCAGACCAGCATCTTCACGCCGTGGTCCTTGGTAAACCCCGGCCGCAGGCCTTCCCGATGTTCCCAGATCCGCCGCGTCAGGCTGTCTGTCGACCCAATGTACAGCGTACCGTTTCGCTTGCTGGCCAGGATGTAGACGTAGAAGGCCATGGCGAAAAAGCCTGGGTCCCGGCCTTCGCCGGGATGAGCGGAATCTGATATACAATTATAGATAGCAAATCAGATTCCGCAACTCAGGATCAATGCACCCGCGCCTTCCCGATCACCAGGCCGTCCGCATCCGCTGACACCTCGATCACCGAGCCGTCCGCCATATCCCCGGCCAGCAGTTTCCGCGCGATCGGGTCCATCAGTTCCTTCTGGATCACGCGCTTGAGCGGCCGGGCCCCGTAGACGGGGTCGTAGCCGCGCTCGCCCAGCCAGTGCAGGGCGCCGGCGTCGAGGGCGATGCTCATCCGGCGGTCGGCCAGCAGCTTTTCGACCCGCGCCAGCTGGATCTTGACGATCGAGCCCATCTCGCCGCGGCCCAGACGCTTGAACAGGATGATCTCGTCCAGGCGGTTGAGGAACTCGGGGCGGAAGCTGCGACGGACGACGTCCATCACCTGCGGGCGCACCGCCTCGACATCGTCGCCGTCGTCCAGGGCGGCGAGGAACTCGCTGCCCATGTTGGACGTCAGGATGATCATCGTATTGCGGAAGTCGACGGTCCGGCCCTGACCATCGGTCAGACGCCCGTCGTCGAGCACCTGCAGCAGGATGTTGAACACGTCAGGGTGGGCCTTCTCGACCTCGTCGAACAGCACCACCTGATAGGGCCGGCGGCGCACGGCTTCGGTCAGGGCGCCGCCCTCGTCATAGCCGACGTAGCCCGGCGGCGCGCCGATCATCCGGCTGACGCTGTGCTTCTCCATGTACTCGCTCATGTCGAGGCGGGTGATCGCGCTCTCGTCGTCGAACATGAACTCGGCCAGCGCCTTGGTCAGCTCGGTCTTGCCCACGCCCGTCGGGCCGAGGAACAGGAAGCTACCGATCGGCTTGCCGGGGTCCTGCAGGCCGGCGCGGGCGCGGCGGACGGCGTCGGACACGGCGACCAGCGCCTCTTCCTGACCGACCACGCGGCCGCGCAGGGCGTCCTCCATCTTCAGCAGCTTCTCGCGCTCGCCCTCGAGCATCTTGTCGACGGGCACGCCGGTCCAGCGGCTGACGACGGCGGCGATCTGCTCGGCGTCGACGACCTCGGGGCTCAGCGGGTTCTCGGCGGCCTTGCCGTCTTCCTCGGCGAGGCGCTTCTCGATCTGCGGGATTTCGCCATAGGCGATCTCCGACGCGCGCTGCAGGTCGCCGCGACGCTGGGCGGCGGCCAGTTCGGCGCGCAGCCGCTCGAGCGCCTCACGGACCTGGGCGGCGCTGCCGACCTTGTCCTTCTCGGCCTTCCAGCGGGCGGTCATCTCGTCGGACTCGACCTGCAGTTCGTCGATCTCGTCCTCGATGGCCTCCAGCCGCTGCTTGCTGGCGGCGTCGGTTTCCTTCTTCAGGGCCTCGCGCTCGATCTTCAGCATGACCAGCCGGCGGTCGATCTCGTCCAGCTCCTCGGGCTTGGAATCGACGGCCATCCGCACGCGGCTGGCGGCCTCGTCCATCAGGTCGATGGCCTTGTCGGGCAGGAACCGGTCGGCGATGTAGCGGTTGCTCAGGGTGGCCGCCGCGACGATGGCGCTGTCGCTGATCCGCACGCCGTGGTGCAGCTCGTACTTCTCCTTCAGGCCGCGCAGGATCGAGACGGTGTCCTCGACCGTCGGCTCGCCCACGAACACGGGCTGGAAGCGACGGGCCAGGGCGGCGTCCTTCTCCACATGCTTACGGTACTCATCCAGCGTGGTCGCGCCGACACAGTGCAGTTCGCCGCGGGCGAGGGCGGGCTTGAGCAGGTTGGAGGCGTCCATCGCCCCGTCGCCCTTCCCGGCGCCGACGAGGGTGTGCATCTCGTCGATGAACAGGATGATCGAACCCTCGGCGGCGGTGACCTCGCCGAGCACGGCCTTCAGCCGCTCCTCGAACTCGCCGCGATACTTCGCGCCGGCGATCAGGCTGCCCATGTCGAGCGACAGCAGCTTCTTGTCCTTCAGGCTCTCGGGCACGTCGCCGTTGACGATGCGCAGCGCCAGGCCCTCGACGATGGCGGTCTTGCCGACACCGGGCTCGCCGATCAGCACGGGGTTGTTCTTGGTCCGGCGGCTCAGCACCTGGATCGTGCGGCGGATCTCCTCGTCGCGGCCGATCACCGGGTCCAGCTTGTCGTCGCGGGCGGCCTGGGTCAGGTCGCGGGCGTAGCGCTTGAGGGCGTCATAGCCCTCCTCGGCGCTGGCGCTGTCGGCGGTGCGGCCCTTGCGGACATCGGCGGCGGCGGCCTCCAGCGACTTCTCGGACGCGCCGGCGTCCTTCAGCGCCTTGCCGGCCTCGCCGCCCTCGGCGGCCAGGGCGATGAGCAGGCGTTCGGTAGTGACGAACGCGTCGCCCGCCTTCTTGGCGTCTTCCTCGGCGCGGGCGAACACCCGGGCGGACTCGGGCTTCAGGTAGAGCTGACCGGAGCCGCCCTCGACCTTGGGCATCTTGGCGAGCAGCGCCTCGACGGCCGTGTCGACGGCGTCGGGCCGTCCGCCGCCGCTCTGGATCAGGGCGCGGCTGAGGCCGTCCCGCTCCTCGAGCAGGACCTTGAGAATGTGTTCGGGCGTCAGGTGCTGGTGGCGGCGCGCGAGCGCCAGCGATTGCGCGGACTGGATCGCCTGTTTGGCGCGGTCGGAATAGAGATCGATGTTCATGCTGTCCCCGTTACGGCGGATTGCGACCGGTCGCCTTGATCAAGCACAACCGGACCACCCCGATGTAGGTGTGGCTCCGGGGACACACAAGGGGTGTGCGTGGTTCGAGACGCTCGGCTGACGCCTCGCTCCTCACCATGACGAATAGCGGCAATGCGCACCAACGCTCGTCATCCTGAGGAGCGATCCCTCAGGATCGCGTCTCGAAGGACGCAACCCGCGCTACTTCTTCAGCTCCATAAGCTCGAGCTTCGACTCCTGCTTCGGCCAGGGCAGCACCAGCCGCCAGCGGTCGGTTCCGATACGTTCGAACACCCCGACCTGGTCACGCTCGGCGCGCTGGCCGTACGCGGGATACTCGGTCTCGTCCGCGCCCCAGGCCTGGGCGCCGACGAACACCAGCCGTTTGTCGCTGTCCGGATAGAGCAGGCCGCGCGTGCGCTGGCTGCCGGTGGTCTTGGTCAGGATCAGGTCGCCGCCGGGCGTCAGCTCGACGCTGCAGGCGAACCAGCCGTAGGCGACGTAGGTCAGATTGCCCTCGCCCAGGGCGCCGATCTTGATCGTGCGGCAGCGGTACTTTCCGGGACCCGGCTGCAGGTTGCCGGCCAGGCCGGCGGACGGCACGGCCAGCATGCCCAGGGCGTCGATCACCGCGCCATGCTGGGCGTCGGCCTCGCGCAGGGCGGCGGACCAGGCCTCGGCCAGCCGGTCGACGCGGCTCTGGTCGTCTGCGTTGGCGACGGTGCGCCACAGGTCTGTTCCGCCCTGTTCGCCGGCATCGGGCGCCGGCGCCGGCGCCTCCACGGGCGCCACCACCGGCGGCGGCGTGACGGCCGGCCCTGACGTCTCCTGCGCCGGCTCCTGCGAACAGGCGGCGAGGGCCAGGGCGGCGGCGGTGAGGAGGAGGGCGCGGTGCATCATGAGTGAACCGTCGCGCACCGCGCCGGTTCCGTCCAGTAGGGGACATGTACCGCAGGTACGTGTCCCCCAATCGAGCGGCCGGGTTTAGGGGACACGTACCTGCGGTACATGTCCCCGGGATCATTGCCGCGCCATCTCCGCATCGCCGACGCCCTGGCCGTCGAGGTTCTGGTCGTCGTCCATGGTCACGGTGACCTTTTTCAGGAGACCGGTGAAGCTGAACGGCGCGGCGTAGTCGGCGACGGGGCTGCCGCGGTCGAGGCCGATGTCGAGGCCCGACCAGCTGATCAGGGTGTAGAAGCCCATCGGCGTGGTCAGCTCGCCCGCCGGCGCGCCGTCGATCATCAGCACGACCCGCCGCCCACCGGGGCCCGGCCGCACCGCCACGCCCAGCCGCCGGTGCCCCGGCTCGACCGGCCGATCGCTGGTCAGGGACACATGCTTGCCGCCGATGTTCATGTCGTGCACCAGCCGGCCGTCCCGCACGAACAGGCTGTAGCCGCTGGTGATGTCGCCATGCGCGATCAGCACACCCTCGTCGCCCGCCGCCAGCCGCGCTTCGGCCTCGATGAAGTAGCTGCGGCTGCGGATGTCGGGCGCCACGTCGGTCGGCACATGGCCCATGCCCCGATGGAACACGAACCGCTTGCGCGCGCCGTGGAACCGTTGGGCGTTCAGGGCGAACCGCTCGCCGAACCGGTCGTCCAGCGGCAGCACCTGGTGCTTCTCCGCCTGGGTCCACCACAGGGCGACCATCTCCTCCAGCTTCGCCGGCTGCTCGGTCGCCAGATCGCGCGTTTCGGAGAAGTCCTTGTCCAGGTGATAGAGCTCCCACTGGTCGGCGTCGAACGGCCGGCCCGGCGGGTGGAATGCGACCGCCTTCCAGCCGTCCTTCCAGATCCCGCGGTGGCCGAACATCTCGAAATGCTGCGGCCCGGCCTTGGCCGGCGCGGCGCTGTCGAACAGCGAGGCCCTGAAGCTGGTCCCCTCCAGCGGCGTCTGCGCCACGCCGGCGATCACGGCCGGCGGCGTCAGGCCCAGCAGCTCCAGCAGCGTCGGCGTCACGTCGCTGGCGTGGGTGAACTGCCCGCGCAGCTCGCCCCGCGCCGGGATCCCCGCCGGCCAGCTGATCACCAGCGGATCGCGGATCCCGCCGCCGTGGGTGTTCTGCTTGTAGCGCCGCAGCGGCGTGTTCGACGCCATCGCCCAGCCGAGCGGGAAGTTGCTGTGCGTGTCCGGCCCGCCGATGTCGTCGATCCGGGCGATCTTTTCGTCCATCGGCTCGGGCTTGCCGTTGTAGGGGCCCATGGCGTTGATCATGCCCAGCGGCCCGCCCTCCTGGCTGGCCCCGTTGTCGGACAGCACCAGGATCAGCGTGTCCTCGCGCAGGCCGGCGTCCTCGAGGAAGCCCACCAGCCGCGCCAGATGCTGGTCGGCATGGTCGAGCATCCCGGCGAACGCCGCCTGCAGCCGGGTGAACAGCCGCTGCTCGTCGGGCGTATGCTCGTCCCAGGCCTTCACATGGTCGTTGCGCGGCGGCATCGCCGTGTCGGCCGGCACGATGCCCAGCGCCTTCTGCCGCGCCAGCCGCCGCTCGCGCTCGACGTCCCAGCCGTCCGAAAAGACCGCGTCGTACTTTTCAATGATGTCCTTCGACACCTGGTGCGGCGCGTGACAGGCGCCCAGCGCCAGCCAGGTCAGCCACGGCGTCTCCGGCGCGTCGGCGGTGTGGTCGGCGATGTAGCGGATCGCCTGGTCCACGAGATCTTCGGTCAGGTGATAGCCGGTCTCGAACGTGCCCGGCGCGGCGACCGGCGTGTTGTCGCGCACCAGTTCGGGCGAATACTGGTCGGTTTCGGCGTCGAGGAAGCCGTAGAACCGGTCGAACCCGCGCCCCAGCGGCCAGCCGTCGAACGGCCCGGTCGCCCCGCTCTCGGTCAGCGGCGTCACATGCCACTTGCCGACCATGTAGCTGCGATAGCCGTGGCCCTTGAGCATCTCGGGCAGCATGCCGGCCTCGCGGGCGATCTTGCCGCGATAGCCGGGAAAGCCGCTGTCGAAGTTGGCCAGACAGCCCATCCCGACGCTGTGGTGGTTGCGCCCGGTCATCAGCGCCGCCCGCGTGGTCGAGCACATCGCCGTGGTGTGGAAGCTCGTGTAACGCAGCCCCTGCGCCGCCAGAGCGTCGATGGTCGGCGTCTCGATCGGCGAGCCGTAGCAGCCGAAATCGCTGAAGCCGACATCGTCGAACAGCACCACCAGGATGTTCGGCGAGCCCTTCGGCGCCTTCGCCCGCTCCGGCCAGAACGGCGTGGAGTCGGCGATCGTCCGCCCGATGACGGGTCCGGTGGTCATGGCGCGTTTCCCTGCAGTGTTTTGCCGCGAGGATAGGCGGCGGCGGGGAGCCATACCAGTGGGTAACGGGCGGCCTCCGAAATCCTCCCCTCGCCACGCTCGCCCACAATCCCCGTCATCGTCGGACTTGTTCCGACGACCCAAGGTCTTGCTGGGTAGAGGTGAAGCGGCGCTCTCGCCGCGCGCTCCCCATCGGCGATGTGCTTGGGTCGTCGGAACAAGTCCGACGATGACGAAGGAAAGAGGGATTGGGCCGGTCAACAACCGGAGGTATAATGAAATGCACCCGGAGCCCCCTCATGCGCTACTGGTGGGTCAGTCATCGCCGCACCGCGCGCGAGGAGATCGCCGGGCGGTTCCTCTGGGCCGCGCGCGGCGAAGGCCGGCCGCGCAACGCCACGCGTGAGACGCTGCGGATCGCCGCGCCGGGCGACCTGATCCTCTCCTATGCGGGCGGCGTCATCGGCGCGGTGGGCAAGGTCGCCGACCACGCCTTCACCGCGCCCCGGCCCGCCGGCCTCGGCCAGGCCGACGCTCCGTTCGGCGAAGACGGCTGGCGCCTGCCGGTGCTCTGGACGCCGGTCGATCCGCCGGTCGCTGTCGCGCCGCTGTTCGCCGACCTCGCCCCGCTGCTGCCGGCCCGCCATTCGCCGCTGAACCGGCTCGGGCGCGGCGAGCAGAAGGCCTACCTCAGCGAGATCGGCGAGCCCGCCTTCCGCCGCGTGCTGCGGGACGCGCGCATCGACCTCGCGGCCCTCACGGCCGCCGACACCCAGGGACTGACCCTCGCCGACCAGCGCGAGGCGATCGACGACGCCATCGCCGCCGCCGTGCTGGCCCAGCCGGACCTCACCGCGACGCAGAAACAGCAGCTGGTCACCGCCCGCCGCGGCCAGGGCGTCTTCCGCGAACGCGTGCTGGCGCTGGAACCCCGCTGCCGCGTCACCGGCGTGACCAACCCCTGGCTGCTGATCGCCAGCCACATCCGCCCCTGGCGCAGCTGCGAAACAGCGGCCCAGCGCCTCGACGGCGCCAACGGCCTGATGCTGACCCCCGACGTCGACCGCCTGTTCGACCGCGGCCTGATCAGCTTTGGGGACAACGGCGATGTGCTGGTCTCGCCCGCGCTGGCCGGGGCGGACCTGGCGGCCATGGGACTGGAGGGGCTGGCCGGCCGGTGCGTGGGCGGCTTCACGCCGGCGCAGGCGGGGTATCTGGGCTGGCACCGGCGTTGGGTGTTCATCAGCTGACCTCCGGACAGATGTCGCCCTTAAAGCCCTTGATGGAATGATCCGCTCCGGACAGCCGGCCTCGTCAAGGACCGCCTCCGGCGGCCGCGCAGCGGCGGGCCCGCCGGGCCCGTCCTTGACCAGGCCGTCTGCCGGAGCAAGCTGGCCTTCAAGGCGTCAGGGGGAGGGTGGCTAGCCAACCCATTTCTGCATCTGAACCTGTCGTGCTTCGACTAGTTCGATGAAATCAGCCACGGACATCAGCCAGTCGCGCTGTTGCAGCAGGTAGGAGCCATGCAGATTTGCGGGCAGGACGAGCTGAAGACTTTCAGCTTTCATTTCAGCGGTTTGGGGCGCGGAAATGCCCGGCTCCAATGTGATCAAGTGTTTTAGCGGAACTTCTCGTCCCTCGGAGAGGACTTGGCGCCATCGGTCCTTGCAGGTCGACTTGGAACCGAGCAGGGTCAACAGCTCTCGGGGAAACCCGGGGTCGTGATAGGCCTCGCTGCCTGGAAAGAGAAAATCGGGCTTCTTTCGTCCTTCGGTGTTGCCGCCTCGCTGAAACAACAGGGCGCGTTGTTCAAACAAGTAGCCCAGATGATTTTCCAGTGAGTAACCCGCGCGGGATTTTCGCCGATTTTGAACGCTGAGCGAAAACTGCATGAATCCGTCTACGTCGATATTTCCGCCGTTGACGAAGCCGCTACCCAATCTCTCCGAAACCAAATGCTTCTCGAAGGTTCGGAAGAGCCGCTCTTCCAATTCAAGCCACAACAGTAGCGCCGCATCAGGATCGGCGACGATATCCGCGTTGCGAACGGCCTTCCGCGCAAACTCGGAAAAGGCATTCGTCTTTGGAAATTTATCTCCGAACTTCGCGATAAGGCGATCGAGCCACTCATCATCCTTGACGTGACCCCCTGAAACTCCTCCAGATATAATTAGAGTCCGGCCCAACGAAGGGACGGACGAATGAAACGATCAAGGTTCACGGAAGAGCAGATCATCGCGATCCTGCGGGAGCAGGAGGCGGGTGTTGCGACGGCG